>DATBEH010000144.1:0-8119 GCA_036276175.1 Lichenihabitans sp. | reverse complement strand
CGCGAAGCCGGTCGCGAAATGGGCGGTGTGCGTGCGCGAGCCCGCCCTCGTGCCGATGGTGTTCCAGCAAGCCTTCCATGTGATGCGCTCCGGCCGCCCGGGCCCGGTGCTGATCGACCTGCCGATCGACGTTCAGACGGCGGAGATCGAATTCGACATCGACACCTATCAGCGTCTGCCGGTCTACAAGCCCGCGGCCTCCCGCAAGCAGGCGCGTCGCGCCGTCGAGATGCTGAATGCGTCGCAGCGGCCGCTGATCGTCGCGGGCGGCGGCGTCATCAACGCCGACGCCAGCGATCTCCTTGTCGAGTTCGCCGAACTCACCGGCGTGCCGGTCATCCCCACCCTGATGGGCTGGGGCGCGATTCCCGACGACCACCGGCTCATGGCGGGCATGGTGGGCCTGCAGACCAGCCACCGCTATGGCAACGCGACCTTCCTGAAGTCCGATTTCGTCCTCGGCATCGGCAACCGCTGGGCCAACCGCCACACCGGCTCCATCGACGTCTACAAGAAGGGCCGGACCTTCGTGCATGTCGATATCGAGCCGACCCAGATCGGCCGCGTGTTCGGGCCGGATTTCGGTATCGTGTCCGACGCCCGCGCAGCGCTCGAGCTCTTCATCGAGGTCGCCCGCGAGATGAAAGCGGAAGGCGCGCTGAAGGATCGCGCGACCTGGGCGGCGCAGTGCCTGCATCGCAAGAACAGCATGCTGCGGCGCAGCCATTTCGACCAGATTCCGCTGAAGCCGCAGCGTGTCTACCAGGAAATGAATGAGATCCTGGATCGTGACACCTGCTACGTCACGACGATCGGACTGTCGCAAATCGCGGGCGCGCAGTTCCTGCACGTCTACAAACCCCGAAATTGGATCAATTGCGGGCAGGCCGGCCCCCTCGGATGGACCTTGCCCGCGGCCCTCGGCGTCCGCGCCGCCGACCCGGACAGGAAGATCGTGGCGCTGTCCGGCGACTACGACTTCCAGTTCATGATCGAGGAGCTCGCGGTCGGCGCACAGCACAAGCTTCCCTTCCTGCACGTGGTGGTGAATAACTCCTATCTCGGCCTGATCAGGCAGTCGCAGCGCGCCTTCCAGATGGACTTCGAGGTCAGTCTCGCTTTCGAGAACATCAATGCGAAGCCTGAGGGCGACGCCGTGCCCGGCTATGGCGTCGATCATGTCGCGGTCGCCGAAGCGCTCGGCTGCAAGGCGGTCCGGGTGAAATCCGCCAACGAGTTCAAGGCGGCTTTCGACCGCGCACGGGCGCTCATGGCCGAGCACCAGGTTCCCGTCGTGCTGGAATTCATTCTCGAACGCGTCACCAACATTTCGATGGGCGCCGAGATCGACAGCGTGAACGAGTTCGAGGAGATCCTCTGCCTCGATCCCAACCTGTCGATTCGGGAGAGCCAGGAAATGGAGGGCGTCGAGGCGTCCTAGCGCTCGGAGTCCGACGGCGCGCCGCGAAGGCCGCCGCCGACAGCATCTTTCGCAAATCAAGGAGGACTTTATGCCGAAATTCGCCGCCAACCTGACAATGATGTTCACAGAGCTGCCGTTCCTCGACCGCTTCGCGGCCGCCGCCGCCGCGGGCTTCGACGCCGTCGAATTCCTTTTCCCCTATGATTTCGACAGGCAGCGGCTCGCCGGGTTGCTGAAGGACCACGGCCTGACCCTGGTCCTGCACAATCTGCCGGCCGGCGACTGGGCCGCGGGCGAGCGCGGCATCGGCTGCCATCCCGACCGGGTCGCGGAGTTCCGGGCGGGCGTCGATGGCGCCATCGAATACGCCGCTGCGCTCGCCTGCCCGAAGGTGAACTGCCTCGCCGGCATTTTGCCGGCCGGCGTCACGGCCGAGACCGGCCGCGCGACGCTCGTCGACAATCTGCGCTACGCCGCAGGCAGGCTCGAGGCGGCCGGGGTCGGCCTCCTGCTCGAACCGGTCAACAGCCGCGACATTCCCCGCTTCTTCGTCGACCGCACGGCGCCTGCGCTCGAGATCATCGAGACCGTCGGCTCGAACAACCTCAAGCTGCAATACGACATCTATCACGCCCAGGTTATGGAGGGCGATCTGGCGCGCACGCTCGAGACCCAGTTCGCCCGCATTGGCCACATCCAGCTCGCCGACAATCCGGGCCGCCACGAGCCGGGAACCGGCGAGATCAATTTCCCCTTCCTGTTCCGCCGCATCGACGAGCTCGGCTACGCCGGCTGGATCGGCTGCGAATACAAACCGCTCGGCGCCACGACCGCGGGCCTGGATTGGCTAATGCCCTATCGGACTGCCGGTTACGCCGCAGCGCTTGCGTAAGGTTCCTGAAAAACGGAGACGATCATGAGCAACATCGGATTCATCGGCCTCGGCATCATGGGCAGGCCCATGGCCGGCCATCTTCTCGCCGGAGGACACAGACTCTTCATCCATACCCGCCGCGATGCTCCCAAGGAGCTCACAGAGAGGGGCGCCGTCGTCTGCGCGAACGGGCATGATGTCGCGCGCAACTCCGACGTCGTCATCACCATGGTCCCCGATACGCCGGATGTTGAAGACGTGCTCTTCGGCCGCGGCGGGATCGCCGAAGGGCTGACGCCCGGCAAGATCGTCGTCGACATGAGCAGCATCTCGCCGATCGCCACCAAGGACTTCGCCAGACGCGTCAACCAGCTCGGCTGCGACTATCTCGATGCCCCCGTCTCCGGGGGCGACGTCGGCGCGAAGGCCGCGAGCCTCACCATCATGGTCGGCGGTCCTAAAGAGGCCTTCGACAAGGTCAGGCCGATTTTCGAACTGATGGGCAAGAACATCACCCTGGTCGGTGGGAACGGCGACGGCCAGACGACCAAGGTCGCCAACCAGATCATCGTCGCCCTGACCATCGAGGCGGTTGGAGAGGCCCTGCTGTTCGCCTCCAAGGCGGGCGCCGATCCGGCGCGCGTCCGCCAGGCGCTGATGGGCGGCTTCGCCAATTCCCGCATCCTCGAGGTCCATGGCGAGCGGATGGTGAAGCGCAATTTCGAGCCTGGCTTCCGAATCGCGCTCCATCAGAAGGACCTGAACCTCGCCCTGCAGGGTGCGCGCACCCTCGGCGTGAGCCTGCCCAACACGGCGACCTGCCAGGAGCTGTTCAACGCGGCGGTCGCCGCAGGCGGCGAGGCGTGGGATCATTCGGGAATGGCTCGGGTGCTGGAGCGGCTGGCCTGTCACGAGATCGGCCAGAAGGCTCCCAGCGCCTAGACGCGGACAATCGCGCGGGAGATGAGCCCCCGCCGCGGGCAGCGGCCAGAGGGAAATGAAGGGCGATGATGGAGCGCGCGCTGTTGCGGCGTATGTTCGAGGCGGCCGTAAAGGCCGCCGAGCCCGGCGTCTGCGTGCCGCCGCATCTGCCCGAGCCGCCAGCCGGACGAACGATCGTCGTCGGGGCGGGCAAGGCGGCGGCAGCGATGGCCCGCGCGGTCGAAGCCCGCTGGCCGGCTGACCGTCCACTCGGCGGTCTCGTCGTCACCCGCTATGGACACGGAGTCGGGCCGCTCGCGCGGATCGAGGTGGTCGAGGCGAGCCATCCGGTGCCGGATGCGGCGGGCTTGGCCGCCGCGGCCCGGATTCTCGATCTGGTGCGCGGCCTCGGTCCCGAGGATCTGGCGCTTTGCCTGATTTCCGGCGGCGGGTCGGCCCTGCTCTCTCTGCCCGCGCCGGGAATCGAGCTTGCGGACAAGCAGGCGATGAACCGGGCCCTGCTGCGCAGCGGCGCCGGCATCCGCGACATCAATTGCGTCCGCAAGCACCTTTCCGCAATCAAGGGCGGGCGGCTCGCGGCTGCGGCGGCCCCCGCCAGAGTCGTCTCGCTGATCATTTCGGACGTTCCCGGCGACGATCCGTCTGTCATTGCATCCGGCCCGACCGTGCCGGACCTGAGTACGCTCGCCGATGCGCGCGCCGTCCTGAAGCGCTTCGACATCGTCCCGCCGCCCGCGGTCGAGGCGCGCCTCTCCGACCCCGCCGCCGAGACCCCCAAGCCCGGCGACCCGGCTTTCGCCCACACGCTGACCCGAATCGTCGCCGCTCCGCAGGCCTCTCTCGAGGCGGCCGCCGAGGTCGCCCGCAAAGCCGGAGTTGAACCTCTGATCCTCGGCGATGCGATCGAAGGCGAGGCTGCCGAGGCCGGCCGCGTCATGGCCGGGATCGCCCGGCAGGTCGCCGTCCACCGCCAGCCCGCGCCGCCCCCGTGCGTATTGATTTCCGGCGGCGAGACGACGGTGACGGTGCATGGCCGCGGACGTGGCGGACGCAATGTCGAATTTTTGCTCGCGCTTGCGGTCCAGCTCGATGGTCTAGCCGGCGTCCATGCGCTGGCCGCCGACACCGACGGTGTCGATGGGGCGGAGGACGCGGCCGGAGCCATCGTCGCCCCCGATACGCTGGCGCGCGCGGCGAGCCTCGGCGTCAGCGCCAAGGACCGCCTCGCGGACAACGACGGCCACGGTTTCTTCGCCGCGCTCAACGACCAGGTCATCACCGGGCCCACCCTGACCAACGTCAACGACTTCCGCGCCATCCTGATCAACCCTATATGAACGGAGGCCGGCCACATTGGCCGCGGGCCGCATGCGCACGCGCAAAGCCAAGATCGTCGCGACCTTCGGGACTGCGAGCACGACCAAGGCGGCCATCAATGGAGGCGCCTCATGATCAAGATGCCCGCTCCCGACCGAGGGGTGCTCGCCCGTCGCGCCAAGATCGTCGATGCGCTTCGCCATATCGTGCGGGGCGAAGGCGTGATCGACAGCGACAACGAGCGCCGCGCCTTCGAATGCGACGGCCTAACGGCCTATCGCCAGCTTCCCATGGTCGTGGCGCTGCCCGAAACGACCGCGCAGGTTTCCGAGATCCTGCGCTATTGCCTGGCCAACCGGATCAAGGTCGTGCCGCGGGGCGCCGGCACTTCGCTTTCCGGCGGCGCGTTGCCGCTGGAGGACGGCGTTCTGCTCGGCCTAGGCAAGTTCAACCGCATCCTCGACGTCGACGTCGAGAACCGGTGCGCCGTGGTGCAGCCCGGCGTCACCAATCTCGGCATCACCCACGCCGTCCAGGGCCAGGGCCTCTACTATGCGCCGGACCCGTCGAGCCAGATCGCCTGCACCATCGGCGGCAACGTCGCGGAGAATTCAGGCGGCGTTCATTGCCTGAAATACGGCCTGACCACCAACAACGTCATCGGCGTCGAGATGGTGTTGATGGATGGCGAGGTCGTGCGCTTCGGCGGCAAGCATTTCGATTCCTCGGGCTATGATCTGCTCGGGGTCATGGTCGGCTCCGAAGGCATGCTGGGTGTCGTCACCGAGGTGACCGTGCGCATCCTGCCGAAGCCGCCCGGAGCGCGCGCCCTGATGATCGGCTTCGCGACGATCGAAGGCGCGGGCGACTGCGTCGCGGAGGTGATCGCGGCGGGTATCATTCCCGGCGGGATGGAGATGATGGACCGCCTGGCCGTCGAGGCCGCCGAGGCCTTCGTGCATGCCAGCTATCCCCTCGAGGCGGAGGCCCTGCTGATTGTTGAGCTCGACGGTTGCGAGGCGGAAGTGGATCATCTCATCGCCGCGGTGGAGACCATCGCCTCAAGGCACGGCGCCACGAGCTGCCGCGCCAGCCGGTCCGAGGAGGAGCGGCTCTTGTTCTGGGCCGGGCGCAAGGCCGCCTTTCCCGCGGTCGGCCGGATCTCGCCCGACTACTACTGCATGGACGGGACGATCCCGCGCAAGCAAATCGGCGCCGTGCTGCTGCGCATGCAGCAGATGCAGGCGCGCTACGGCCTGCGCGTGGCCAACGTCTTTCATGCCGGCGATGGAAACCTTCATCCGCTGATCCTCTACGACGCGAACAAGCCGGGCGAGCTCGACAAGGCCGAGGCGTTCGGCGCCGACATCCTTCGTCTCTGCGTTGAGGTCGGCGGCGTGCTGACGGGCGAGCATGGGGTCGGCGTGGAGAAGCGCGATCTCATGGACACGATGTTCAACGAGAGCGACCTCAATCAGCAGCAGCGCCTCAAATGCGCTTTCGATCCCGAGAGTCTTCTCAACCCCGGAAAGGTGTTCCCCCAGCTTTGCCGGTGCGCCGAGCTCGGCCGCGTGCATGTCCACGCCGGCAAGCTTCGCTTTCCCGATCTGCCACGTTTTTGACGGAGGATCGCCGTGACCATCCTTCAACCGGCGGACGCCGGCGAAGCCGCGGACGTGATCGCCTGGGCCCTGGCGGAAAAGCATCCCCTCGAGATCGTCGCTGGCGGCAGCAAGCGCGCGCTCGGGCGGCCGGCGCGAACCGAACACACGCTCGACGTCTCCCGTCTCAAAGGCATCGTCGACTACGAGCCGGCCGAACTCGTCCTGACCGCGAAGGCCGCGACGCCGATCGCCGAGATCGAAACGCAGCTCGCGGCCCGGCAGCAGATGCTCGCCTTTGAGCCGCCCGACTGGCGCGCTCTCCTGGGCGGCCGAGGCGAGCCGACGCTGGGCGGGATCTTGGCCTGCAACCTCGCCGGCCCCCGTCGGGCGCGGGCGGGATCCGCCCGCGACTTCTTTCTCGGCTTTGCGGCGGTCAACGGCCGCGGCGAAGCTTGGAAGGCTGGCGGCAAGGTCGTCAAGAACGTCACCGGCTACGACATGTGCAAGCTGCAGGCGGGCGCTTTCGGGACGCTCTCGCTTCTCACCGAGGCGACGCTCAAGGTCATGCCGAAGCCGCAGGCGGCCTGCACGGTCCTCCTTCACGGCCTCGCGGACGAGGTCGCCATCCCGACCCTGCTGCGCGCCCTGAATACGCCCCATGAGGTCTCGGGCGCAGCGCACTTGCCGGCATCCCTGGCGCGCCGGTCGGGGGTGGCGCCCGTCGCCGGAGGGCTCGGCGCCGTCACCGCGCTGCGCATCGAGGGCCCGGCGCCTTCGGTGACCTATCGCGTCGGGGCCGTCGAGAGCCTCTTTGGCCGGGGCGACCGCCTCGACCAGGCCGAAAGCGAACGGCTCTGGACCGAGGTCGCTTCCGTCGCGCCGCTTCTGGGAGGCCAGCGCCATACGTGGCGGCTGTGTCCGACGCCCAATCGGGCCGGCGCCGTCGTCCAGGCGATCCGCGACCGGCTGCATTCGGCCGAGGCGCTCTACGATTGGGGCGGCGGGCTCGTCTGGCTGAATGTCGATGGCGAGGCGGGCCGAGACGGCGGGGCGACGATCATCCGCGCTGCGGTTGCGCGCGCCGGCGGGCACGCGACGCTGGTCGCGGCGCCGGATGCGGTTCGCGCCGAAGTTCCGGTGTTCGAGCCGGTTGACGGCGCCCTGGACGCGCTTCAGGCACGGATCAAGCTGGGCTTCGACCCGGGCGGCATTCTGAATCCCGGGCGCATGTGGGAGGGCCGGTAGACGCCATGCAGACGAATTTTTCCATGGAGCGGCTCGCCGATCCGGATGTCCGGGAGTCCGAGAAGATCCTGCGCGCCTGCGTCCATTGCGGCTTCTGCACCGCCACCTGCCCGACCTACGTGCTGCTCGGCGACGAGCTCGACAGCCCGCGCGGGCGCATCTACCTCATCAAGGACATGCTCGAGAACGACCGGCCGGCGACCGAGGAGGTGGCCAAGCACGTCGACCGCTGCCTCTCCTGCCTGTCCTGCATGACCACCTGCCCGTCGGGCGTGAACTACATGCATCTCGTCGATCATGCGCGACATCACATCGAGCGGACCTACCGCCGGCCGTGGATGGACCGGATTTTGCGGCGGCTCCTCGGCGAGGTCCTGCCCCGGCCGGGCCTGTTCCGCCTGGCGCTCAGCGCCTCGCGGCTCGGGAAACCGTTCGCCGGATGGCTGCCGCCGCGCTTAGCGGCAAGCCTGCGGCTGGCGCCCTCTCATGTTCCTTCGCCCTCGCCCGTCGACCGGCCGCAGACTTTCCCGAGCGCGTCAGGACGGACGAGGCGCGTCGCGCTGCTCACCGGTTGCGCGCAGCAGGTCCTCGCCCCGCACATCAACGAGGCGACGGTCCGCCTGCTGACGCGCCATGGCTGCGAGGTCGTCGTCGCGGAGGGCGCCGGCTGCTGCGGCGCCCTGACTCACCATCTCGGCCAAGGCGGACACGACT
>DATBEH010000143.1:0-141910 GCA_036276175.1 Lichenihabitans sp. | reverse complement strand
GTCGTGCTCCAACCCGCAGGGCCGCGCCGCTTTTCGGCACTCGGTTCGTCGCGCCGCTCGACCGTGGCGATAGCCACGCTCTTCACGGCGCTCCTGCCGATCATCCGAAAATCGGCAGCGGCGCAGCCCCATCCGAGTTGTCAAACAGGCTCTAAGGCAATGCTCAAGAAGGACCTCGGCCTCTTCATCCTCATCCTGATCGTCGCCGCCGTCGTTGCGTTCCTCAACCCGCGTTTCCTGTCGCAGATCAATCTCTCCAACACGGCCAACCAGGTCGGCCTGTTCGGCCTGTTCTCGATCGGCGAGGGCTTCGTCATCGTCACCGGTGGCATCGACCTGTCGGTGGGCTCGGAGTTCGCCCTTCTCGGCGTGCTGTTCATCGATCTCCTGGTCCTCTTTCACGTCCATTGGACGATCGCGGTCCTTCTGATGATCGGCGGCGGCATGCTGCTCGGCTCGATCCACGGCTTCCTCATCACCCGCATGCGCATGCAGCCCTTCGTCGTGACGCTGTGCGGCCTGCTCATCTACCGCGGCGTCGCGCGCTACATCACCGGCGACGGAAATGCCGGATTCGCCTTCGGCGAGACCTTCCCGTGGCTCGACTGGTTGACGAAGGGGAAGGCGTTCGGCGTCGTCCCGCATACGTTCATTGCTTTCATCATCGTGGCCATCGTGATGGGGATCGTCCTCCACCGCTCGGTGTTCGGCCGCTACCTGTTCGCGGTCGGCAAGAACGAGGAAGCGGCACGCTATTCGGGCATCAACACGCGTCGCGTCATCACGGCCGCCTATATCATCTGCGGCGCCCTCACCGGGCTCTCCTCGGTGTTCATGACGATGTACGTGAACGGGGTCACGCCGTCGGTGCACGGCAATTTCTACGAGCTCTACGGGATCGCGGCCGCGGTGCTCGGCGGCTGCTCGCTGCGCGGCGGCGAGGGGTCGGTGCTCGGCATCGTGCTCGGCTCGGTCCTGCTGCAGCTCCTGCAGAACCTGGTGAACCTGCTCGGCATCCCGAGCTCGCTCAACTTCGCCGTGATGGGCGGCGTGATCCTGATCGGCGTCCTGGCCGACCAGCAGCTCGTTGCCTTCCGCAAGCGCGGAGCGGGGCGGCGCGCTGCCGCTGCGGCGCCGGGCGGCGCTCCCGCGGCGGCCGACCGGGTGTCGTGACCTGCGGCTGCGGCTCCGTTCTCTCGGGGAGCAATGCTACAGCCCCGCCGACTTGAGCAGGGCATCGTTCATGCGGGCTTGCCAGCCCGGCCCCTGAGCCCGAAAGTGGTCGATCACGCGCCGGTCGATCCGCAGCGTGATCTGCGTCTTCGTGGGCTTCTTCTGCGGGCCGCGTCGGCGCGCTGCCTCGACGAGCGCGGGCATGGTCTCGGCGAGCGGACGGGCCTGCCCCAGCTGCTCCTCTGTCAGCTCCGGATTGTCCGAGACCTCGTCCCAATCCTCCCGGGAGTAGTGCGGATTCGGCACATAGCCGGATGCATGTATCTTAGGCTCCATAGGCGCGTCTCTCCTTATCGCTTGCCGGCCGTAGGCTGATCAGCGAGAGGGCCTCGGAGCCAAGCGGCGAGACGACCGCCACGACGACAATCTCGCCGTCGAGTTCGCCGACCAATGTCCGGCGCTGACATCCTGTGTGGCTCGGACAGGCCGGCGCCTCAATCGCCCGGGCAAAATCGAAGCTGCCCTCGCAATCAGCGAAATCCAACCCGTGCTTGTCGAGGTTGGCGAGACGCTTGGTCTCGTCCCAGACCACCTTCATGATTTTTGTAACTCCAATCTGATCAGATTGCAACGACAAAAACCAGAAGCGATTGGCCTGACGGAGCGTGAAACTGCGATCCGTTGCGCTTCCGTGCGGAAACCCGCACGTTCACCCCGTATTGCGCAAACCCGCCGCGACGCCGTTGATCGAGATCAGGATGCCGCGCTGCACCTTCTCCTCCGACTGGCCGGCGCGCCAGCGGCGGATCAGGTCGATCTGCAGGTGGTTCAGCGGCGTGATATAGGGGAAGCGATGCTCGATCGAGCGCGCCAGGGTCGGATTGTCGGCCAGCCGCTCGGTCGTCTCGGTGATGGCGTTGAGCTGATTCGTCGTCAGCTTCCACTCCGCCTCGATCGACGCATAGACGGCCTCGGCTTGGCGCCGGTCCGGCACCAGCTCGGAGTAGCGGCGCGCCACGGCGAAATCGGTCTTGGCCAGCACCATGTCGAGGTTCGACATCAGCGTCCTGAAGAAGGGCCATTCGGCATTCATGCGGCGCAGCAGCGCCATGCCGTCCGGGGACTCGGCGATGAAGCCGCGGACGCCCGAGCCGAAGCCGAACCAGCCCGGCAGGCTGACGCGCGACTGGCCCCAGGAGAAGCTCCAGGGGATGGCGCGCAGGTCCTCGATGTGCTGCGTCGCCTTGCGGGAGGCCGGGCGCGAGCCGATGTTGAGCTCGGCGATCTCCGAGATCGGCGTCGCGGCGAAGAAATAATCCGTGAAGCCCGGCATGTCGTAGACGACGGCGCGGTACGCCGCCATCGAGAGCCGCGACAGGGTCGCCGCTGCCTCGAGGAATTCCGGCGGCGGCGGCTCGCTCGGCGTGAGCAGCGTCGCCTCGAGGCTCGCCGCCATCAGGAGCTCGATGTTGCGGCGCCCGATCTCCGGATTGGCATATTTGCTGGAGATGACCTCGCCCTGCTCGGTCAGCCGGATCTGCCCTTTGACGGTGCCGGGCGGCTGGGCCAGGATCGCCTGGTAGCTCGGGCCGCCGCCGCGCCCGACGGTGCCGCCGCGGCCGTGGAACAGGCGCAGCGTGATGCCGGGTGTCTCCTCGAAGAGCGACACCAGCGCCGTCGAGGCGCGGTAGAGCTCCCAGCTCGAGGCGAAGAAGCCGCCGTCCTTGTTGCTGTCCGAATAGCCGAGCATGATGTCCTGTTCGGCGCCCGAGCGCTCGATCAGCGGCTCGACCCCCGGCAGGCCGTAGAAGGCGCGCATGATCGGCTCGGCGTGCCGGAGGTCGGCGATGGTCTCGAAGAGCGGCGAGACGATCAGCTCGGCCCTGGTGTCCGGGGCGCCGAGCGGTCCGTCCATCAGGCCGAACTCCTTCTGCAGCAGCATCACTTCGAGCAGGTCGCTGACCGTCTCGGTGTGGCTGATGATGTAGTGGCGGATCGCCTCGGCGCCGAAGTCCTGCCGCAGGCGCCGGGCGGCGACGAAGACGTCGAACTCGCTCTGCGTCCGCTCCGAATAGGTCGCGAAGGGCAGCCGCAGCGGCCGCGGCTCGGCGAGGAGGCGCAGCAGGAGCGCCTGCTTGGCGGCCTCGTCGAGCGACGGATAGTCGGCCTCGACGCCGGCGACCGCCATCAGCTCGGCGAGACTCTCCTCGTGCCGGTCGGAACTCTGCCGCAGGTCGACGGTGGCGAGATGGAAGCCGAACACCTCGACGGCGCGGATCAGCGGTCCGAGCCGGAAATCGATGAGCGCCGCCCCATGGTGGTCGCGCAGCGACGCCGCCATGGCGTCGAGGTCTCCCCGCAGCTCGGCCGCCGTCGCATAGGGTGCGAGCGGCGCCCGGGCCGGGTGGCTCCCGTCGTTTCCGGTGAGCCTGAGCCGTGTCGCGATGGTCCGGGCCGAGATATAGAGGACGGCGCGCCGGTACGGCTCGTCCTCGCGATGCGGGCTGGTGTCGGTCGAGGCCCCGGCCAACGCCTTGACCTCGGGCGAGGAGCCGACCAGCGTCTCGGAGAGCGACAGCTCGGCACCGAGGAGATGCAGCTCCGCCAGGTAGTAGTCGAGCGCCGTCTCGCACTGCCGGCGCATGGCGAGGGCGAGTGTCTCGGCGTTGACGTTGGGATTGCCGTCGCGGTCGCCGCCGATCCAGTTGCCCATCCGGAAGAAGGAGGCGGCCCGGCGGCCGAGGAAATGTTCGAGCTCGCCATAGACGCGCGGGATCTCGCGCAGGAAGGTCGTACGGTAGTAGCTCAAGGCATTCTCGATCTCGTCGCGTACCGCGAGCTTGCGGTAGCGCAGGAGCCGCGTCTGCCAGATCTGGGTGATGCGGGTGCGCAGCAGGGCCTCGTTGCGCTCACGTTCGCGCCCGTGGTCGAGACCGTCGCGCGCCAGCAGCAGGTCGGCGATCGCAAGTTCGGCATCGAGCAGGCTCTTGCGCTGCACCTCGGTCGGATGGGCGGTCAGCACCGGCGACACCCAGGCCCGGGCCAGGCTCTCGGCGACACGGTCCCTGTCGATGCCGGCATCGGCGAAACGCTCGAAGGTCTTGGCGAGGCTGCCGTCCTGGTGGGGCGCCTCGCTGGCGTCGCGCTCATGCAGCACGCGGCGCCGGACGCGGTGGCGATCCTCGGCGATGTTGGCGAGATGCGAGAAATAGGTGAAGGCGCGAATCACCGAGACGGCCTGCGACGGCGTCAGCCCGCGCAGCAGCAGATCGAGCGAATGGCCGGCGGCCGTGTCGGCATTGCGCTGATAGGCGACGCTGAGCCGCCGGATCGACTCGACGAGCGAGAAGCAGCTCTCGCCCTCCTGCTCGCGGATGATGTCGCCGAGCAGCGAGCCGAGGAAGCGGATGTCGTCGATGAGCGGCCGATCCTTGGCGGGATCGCGCCCGCCGGCCGGCAAGGGGTTGGCTGTGGCGTGCATCTGACCCTGTCGCAAGCGGATGATCCCGATCGGGCGCCCGGCCCGGCGGCCGCGATCATGCATGGAGCCTGGTGGCCTGCAAGGGACATGCCCGAAAAGCCTCGAGCGTGGTGGGCGTGCCATCCGCAACGGGAGAAGGGCGCCAACGTCGCAGAATAAAGCACGTCCCTTCTCCCCTTGCGGGAGAAGGTGGGTTTCGCGGGACGTGCGAAAGCCGCATGAGGGTGACCTGACGAGCCAGCGAAGTCTGATCCTGCCGATCCTCCGTTCCGCGGCTCAACCCGCGTTGGCGCCGATCGGGCTCGGCGGCGGGGCATTGGAGGGAACGGGCGCCATCGGCTCGTCCCCCGGAGCGGCGTTCGCCTTGGGCAGGTCGACGGTCCCATGCACCAGATGGTGGATGAAGCCGAGCTTCCGGATCACGGCCGGCGAGAGCACGAAGGGGTAGATGTCGCCCATGCCCATCGACCGGTTGAGGCTATTCAGCGCGAAGGTGATCGGCAGCCAGGTCTTGATCAGCGGATCGAAGGAGGGCTCCCGGTTCGGATGGAAGTCGACCGTCGCGCTCAGCGCCTCGGCATGGGCGATGCCGTGCGGCTTGACCTCGATGCCGAAGGCTTCCGCGGTCTCGAGCGTATCGACGATATGGAGGTAGTGCGCGAAGGTCTCGGCGAAATCCTCCCAAGGGTGGCTCGCCGCATAGGCGCTGACGAAGCGGTCGCGCCAGTCGGGCGGCGCGCCATCCCGGTAGTGGCGTTGCAGTGCCGCGTTGTAGTCGTCCCGCTCGTCGCCGAAGAGCTCGCGGCAAGGGGCGAGCTCGGCCGCATCGCGCACCAGCCGGTCCCAGTAGTAATGGGCGATCTCGTGCCGGAAATGGCCGAGCAGCGTGCGGTAGGGCTCGTGCATGCTCTTGCGCCGCCGCTCGCGCTCGGCGTCGTCGGCTTCCGCGATGGCGATGGTGATGCGGCCGAGATCATGACCCGTCATGGCCTTGCCGCCGCCCTGCGGATCTTCGAGGAAGTCGAAGATCAGGCCTTCGCCCGGGTCCTCGGCGCGCGTGACGAGCGGCAGCCTCAGCTCGAGAAGCGTGTAGAACAGCCGATGCTTGGCGAGCTCCATGAGCCGCCAGAGCTGCAGGTTGCCCTGGCGGGAGAGATTGGGAACGATGTGGTTGTGCCGGCAGGCGATGCAGAACTCGGCCGCGTCGTTTGCCGGGACGAGCCAGTTGCAGACGTCGAATTCGGCATTCCTGCAGAATTTGTAGAGGCGATCCGGGTTGCCGACGACTTGCCAGACGAGGCCGTCCGATTCCCCGGCACGCTCGATGGCGTCGAGCGTCTGCTCCTCGGCCACGTAGCCCAGGCGATGCCCGCAATTCTCGCATCGGGTGTTCTCGAAATAGAGCGTCTGGCTACAAACCTGGCAGTCGAAAAGCTTCATGACGCGCCCTTCGCGAGAATCGGATGGGACGCCGATCGTGAGGCGTAGAACCGGCGTGGGCTGAACGCCAGGAGCGGTGATTCGATCCCGCAGCAGCCTCAGGAGGGCCGGGCGCGAGCGAGATCGCGATAGGTTTTCGACATGTGGTCGAACCAGATGTGGCGGCATTCCATATGCGACCGCCCGCCGTTGCGGATCGGCAGTTGCAGGGTGTGAAGCAATTGGGCGATTTCCTGGCGCGCCGCCTGCTGCGAATTGGTCAGGACGCCACCCTTTGACACGTCCTCGATCGGGTCGAGGGCGGTGAGGCCGATGGGGAAGAGCTCGCGGAAGATGACGCGGTCGTGCAGCCCCTCTGCGGAGCGGAACTGCAGCTCGCTCGCCAGCCGATCGAGGATCGAGGCGATCTGGCGTGTATTGTTGGACTGGATCGAGGCCACGCGGTTGCGCAGCAGCACCCAGTCGATCAGCCCGGCATCGACCTGCCGCCGCCGCCGCCGCGCCTCGAGCACCAGCTCGGCATAATGGGCGACCGTGCCGCGCTGGGCGCGGTCGTGATGCACGCGCGAGAAGACGTCGACGTCGATGAAGCTGTCGTTGATCGGCGACACCAGCGTATCGGCCAACGAATGGGCGAGCCGCATCAGGTAGCTGTCGCTTGCCGGCGTGTCGATGACCACGAATTCGTAATCGTGCTCGATCTGGCGCACCGCATCCGCGAAAGCCCCGAACTCATGGGTCTCGTTGTCGGCGACGCTCGCGGTCTCGCCGCGATCGGGCGCGTGGTGGAACGGCAGCTCGGCCGCATGACGGCTCGACCGGCCCCAGGACTGACGGTTCTCGAGGAAGCGCGTCAGCGTGCGCTGCCGCGTGTCGAGGTCGATCGAGGCGACCCTGTATCCCGCCTTGAGCAGCGCGATGGTGACGTTGATCGACACCGTCGACTTGCCGGTTCCCCCTTTCTCGTTGGCGACGACGATCACATGGGCCGAGCGCAGATCGGGTCTTTCAGAATCGTAAGGCATAAGGTCCGAATCTTTTGCGCGCCCACGCCTGTCTAACCCGCCCGGTGCAAAATGAAAGCCATGCGACGAGGGCTGTTGGGCCAGGCTGCACCGCTCAGGTGCAGCTGCCGTAAAGCCACGCGTAGCGGCCGAGCAGGCGCGCCGAGGGCGTCGACCGTAGGACGAGGTCGCGGGCCAGCGAGGCCGGCCACGGCAGATGATAGACGAGGCCCTGGCGTCGCGACTCGCGCTGCACCCGGGTGGCACGCGGCCGCCGTGCCTCATCGTAAGCCGCGAAAGCGGCCGGAAGGTCGTCGCGGGACGCGGCCACCGCATCGGCCAAGGCAACGGCGTCTTCGAGCGCCTGGGCGGCGCCCTGGGCCAGGAAGGGCAGCATCGGATGGGCGGCGTCGCCGACGAGCGTCACGGCTCCCTTCGACCAGCGCGGGAGGGCCGGGCGGTCGACGAGCGGCCATTGCCCCCAGGCGGGCGCGGCCGCGACCAGCGCGCGGACGGGCGCGGTCCAGCCGGCGAAGCGACGGACGATCTCGGCCGGATCGCCCGGCCGCGACCAAGGGGCATTCAGCCGCTCGTCGAGCGGCATCGGCCCGTCGAGGGCCGCGACGACGTTGATCAGCCGGCCCGCCGCCACCGGATAATGCACCAGATGGGCGCCGGCGCCGAGCCAGAGTTGCGAGCGCGGCATCCGAAACATGGCGGGAACGGCTTCGGCGTCGATGGTGGCGCGCCAGGCGCTGCGCCGTGCGGGCTCGGGCGCGGTGTCGCCCCAAAGCTGCCGACGGACTGTGGAGCGCAGGCCGTCGGCACCGATGAGGCCATCCGCGACGAGAGGAGTCGGCGCCTCGCCAGCCACCTGGAGATCGACGCCATACGTGCCGGACGTCCAGCCCGTGAGGGCCGCGCCGGTGCGCAGGACGATGCCGTCGGCTTCGGCGACGGCCTCCTGCAGGGCGCGTTGCAGGTCGGCCCGCAACGTGACGAGGAAGGGCGCGCCGAAGCGCCGGAGCGTGCCGGCCCCGAGGTCCATCCGGGCCAGCGTGGCACCGTCCCGACCGCGCCGGATCTCGAGCGCCTCGAGCGCCACGGCGGTCCGTTCGACACGATCCAAGACGCCGAGACGGCGCAGCGCGGCGGTGGCGTTGGGCGAGAGCTGCAGCCCGGCGCCGATCTCCAGCAGGGCCGGCGCCCGTTCGACGATCGAGACGCGGCAACCGGCCCGGGCCAGGGCGAGCGCTGCCGCGAGACCGCCGATCCCAGCCCCCGCGACGGCGACATGCGGCATGAGCGCCGCCGGTCAGGGCGCGGTGTCGGGCCGGTACTCGCAGGCCGGCGGCTCGCTATGCGGGCCGAGCGTGGGATCGCAGAGATAGCGCGTCGAGCAATAGGGGCAGACGGCATCGTCGCTGTCGCCCATGTCGATGAAGACGTGCGGATGGTCGGCCGGCGGCAGCGCCCCGGTGCACATGAACTCCTTGACCCCGACCCGGATCGTCGGCAAGCCGAGGTCGTTGTGGAAATGCGGCGTGTGGTGGTGGCTGGCCATGCGGGTGCCTCGGTGGATCACGTCGGAAGGAGCCATAGGATTTCCGGCTGATCCGCTCTCTTCCCCTGATCCGCTTCGCCGCGCAAAGGGGGATGAGGGGAAGGCGAAGCCGCCAAGATGCCGGCTGCGCTGCAACGGTCGACCGGAAACCGTATAAGGGTTTCCGGAGGCCAGAAACCAGAAAAGTCCGGGCTCCGCAAACCCGAAACAGGGATAGGCAGCGATGCAGTTCGAGACGCAGGGTCTGAGGCTGGCCTATCTGGACGAGCCTGCGACGGAACGGGACCGTGGCGAGCCGGTGCTGCTGATCCATGGGTTCGCCTCGTCGACGAAGGTCAACTGGGTCGAGACCGGCTGGGTCAAGTTGCTCGCGGGAGACGGCCGGCGCGTTCTCGCCTTCGACCACCGCGGCCACGGCGGCAGCGACAAGCCGCATGATCCGCCGGCCTACGAGACTCCCGCCATGGCGCGCGACGCCTTGGCCCTCCTCGACCATCTCGGCATCGCCCGGGCCGATGTGATCGGCTATTCGATGGGCGCACGGGTCGCGGCCTACCTGGCGCTCGAGGCGCCCGAGCGGGTCCGCTCGGTCGTCTTCGGCGGCCTCGGCATCCACATGGTCGAGGGTGTCGGACTGCCGCAGAGCATCGCGGACGCCATCGAGACCGAGGACCCCGACAGCCTCGCCGATCCCACGGAGCGCATGTTCCGGCGCTTCGCCGAGGCCGGCGGCAACGATCTCCGGGCGCTCGCCGCCTGCATCAGGGGGTCGCGCCAAACCTTGACGCCGGACGAGGTCGGGCGCATCGCTTGCCCGGCGCTGGTCGCGGTCGGGACCAAGGACAGGGTCGCCGGCGACCCTCATCGCCTGGCGGCTCTTCTGCCGCGGGGGCAGGTGCTGGAGATCACCGGGCGCGACCACAACCCCGCGGTCGGCGACAAGATCTTCAAGGCCGGCGTGCTGTCCTTCCTGGCGGCGCGCCCCTGAGGATGGCGGCGGTTTGGATGGGGCTTGTGCGATCCGGCGGGAGACGTATGTGTTGACTCGAAAGATGCCGCGCCGAGGGAGAACCGGACATGGGGCATAGTTTTGGCGCCAAGATCATCGGGCTTGCGGATTCCGATCCGCTGTTCGACCGGATCCAGGCCGATGCCGAGGATATCGTGCGCCAGTCGCCCGAGCTCGCCAATCTGGTGCTGACCACGGTCATCCACCAACCGAGCTTCGAGGCCGCGGTGGTGCAGCGGGTCGCGACGCGGCTCGACCACGACGATCTGCCGGCACGCCTCATGGTGCGGCTGTTCAGCGAGATCGTGGCGCAGGACCGGTCGATCGCCGAGGCCTTCCGGTCGGACATCTTGGCGGTGTTCGACCGCGACCCGGCCTGCACGCGGCTGATCGAGCCGCTGCTCTATTTCAAGGGCTTCCATGCCATCCAGGCACATCGCATGGCGCACGCGCTCTGGCGCTCCGGTCGCCACGACCTGGCGCTCTACCTCCAGAGCCGGTCCTCGAATGTCTTCCAGACCGACATCAACCCGGCCGCATCCTTCGGCAAGGGCATCTTCCTCGACCATGCGACGGGCCTCGTGGTCGGCCAGACGGCGGTGATCGAGGACGACGTGTCGATCCTCCAGGGCGTGACCCTGGGTGGCACCGGAAAGGAGACCGGCGACCGGCATCCCAAGATCCGCCACGGCGTGCTGATCGGCGCCGGCGCCAAGGTGCTCGGCAACATCGAGATCGGCCATTGCTCGCGCATCGCCGCGGGCTCGGTGGTGCTGGCCTCGGTGCCGCCGAAGAAGACGGTCGTGGGCATCCCGGGGCGGGTCGTCGGCGAAGCCGGCTGCGCCGAGCCGGGCCGCTCCATGGACCAGATCATCGCGCAGAAATCCGTCGACCGGATGGGCGCGGAGATCTAGAAGGCGCATCCGTGCCGAACCGGAGCTCGACCTTGGACAAGAGTGAACTGCACAAGCTGCAGGCCTACCTGCGGCGTATCTTCGGCAACGGCGGACTGAAGGTGGTCCCTCATCCGTCGGATGCCGAACAGGCCCAGGTGATGCTCGGCGAACGCCGCATCGCCGCGATCAGCGTCGACGACGAGGACGGTGACCGCTCCTTCGCCTTCGCCATGAAGATCCCGGTCGAGCGCCCGGCGCTCGAATCCTATCTGCGCCTGCTCTTCGACAACGAGACGCTCAAGATCGTGCCCCGCGCCAAGAAGACCGATTCGGTGGAGCTCAACGCCGGCAGCGACTTCCTCGGCGTCGTCTCGGCCGACGATCCCAAGGGCAAGTCCTACACGCTGCAGATGGCGATCCTCGACTTCGATCTCGAGGACGTTTGAGGGCCGATCGTCCCGGGCACATGGCAGCGCCGCGCCGGCACGGGCATGCCACCCTTCGGGCTTTCTCACCCGGACCCGGGAACGAACCATAGATCGGAGACGATCTATCGACGAACTCTCGATCCAGGAGCATCGTCATGGCGCAGATCAATGGACGCAAGATCGCGGTTCTCGCGACGGACGGCGTGGAAGAGGTCGAACTGACCGAACCGGTGAAGGCTCTCAAGAGCGCCGGCGCCACCGTCTCGATCGTTTCGCTGAAGACCGGCAAGATCCAGGCGATGACCAAGGACGTCAACGCGGCCGGCCAATATGACGTCGACGTCGTGGTCGGCGACGCGAAGCCCGATGCCTTCGACGGGCTCGTCCTCCCCGGCGGCACGACCAACCCGGACAAGCTGCGTCTCGACGAGAAGGCCGTCGCTTTCGTCAAGGCTTTCGCCGACAGCGGAAAGCCGATCGCCGCGATCTGTCACGGTCCCTGGATGCTGATCAACGCCGGGGCCGTGAAGGGCAGGAGGATGACATCCTGGCCATCGCTGCGGGCCGATTTGAGCAATGCGGGGGCGACCTGGGTCGACGAGACCGTGGTCAAGGACGGAGCGTTGGTGACCTCGCGCAACCCGCAGGACCTGCCGGCCTTCTGCGGCGCCATCGTCGACTTGTTCTCGCGAGCGGCCTAGGACCGTCCGATTGAAACGGACCGTCAGAACTCGGTGACGATCTCGCTCATGACGGGCCGCACACGTTCCTCGACCGCGGCCGTCGGCGTTCCGATATGGACGAAGCCGGCGAAGCGCTCGTGCGGCGCGAGCCCGAGGGCCGCGGCGACCTCGGCGTCATAGGCATACCATTCGGTCAGCCACGAGGTGGCGAAGCCTATCGCATTGGCGGCGATGACCAGGTTCATGGCTGCCGCGCCGGCCGAGAGCTGCTGCTCCCACTCCGGGATCTTCGCATGCGGTGCCGACCGCGACACGACGGCGACGACGACCGGCGCATGCGCGAGCCGCCTGCGCTCGGCGGCGAGCCTCGTCTCGTCGGCCTCGGGATTACGGCTGGCGAAGATCCGGGCGATGATCTCGCCCGCGCGCATCCGGCCGTCCCCCTTGAAGACGATGAAGCGCCAGGGCACGAGCTTGCCATGGTCCGGCACCCGCGCCGCGACGCCGAGCAGGGCGTCGAGCTGTTCGGCGTCCGGGCCGGGCTCGGCGAGCGCCGGGGGCGGCACGGAGCGGCGCCGCGCCTGAAGCGTCAAGATGGTCCGGGCGGACGATGCGGTGTCGGTCATGGGCGGGGCAAAGCATGAAACCGTCGCCGCCACAAGAGCGGGCCGCGGCGGTTCCGCCATCTTGCCGGCGGAATTGCGGCGCAAGGGCGGGCGCGTCGCCTGTTCGATCCGGCACCTTCGAGGACCATGGCAAGGCTTTTCACGACCCTGGCGTTGATCCTCGTCGGCTGCGCGGCGCGTCTCTCGGCGGCCGAGGCGCAAACCGTCCAGCCGCACGACATGTCGGCCCCTCCGGCGACCGCGCGGCCGGTCGAGGTGCCGCAGCGCGGCCAGGGCATCCTGCATCTTTCGGCAACGCTCACCGCCGACCTGCCGCTGGTGCGGGCCGGCATCGAGTGGCGAATCTTCGAGGATCTGGCGCAGGCGGACGGCACGCACAAGGTCGTGGCGCAGTCGTCGGACGCGCAGCCCGCCTTCACCCTTCCTGACGGACGCTACATCGTCCACGCGACCTATGGCTTCGCCAGCACGATGAAGCGCATCGACATCGCCGACAGGGTGACGAGCGAGCGGCTCGATCTCAATGCCGGGGGCATCGAGATCAACGGCCTCCTGGGCGACGCGCCGATAGACGCCGACAAGCTGTCATTGTCGATCTTCGTGCCCGAGCACGGCAATCCCGAGGCGAAGCTCGTCGTGGCCGATGCCAAGCCCGGCAGCATCATTCGCCTGCCGGAGGGGCAGTACCACGTCGTCTCGACCTATCTCGACACCGTCGGCGTCGGCTCGCTGACCCCGGTCAGCAAGACCAACTCGGTCGTCAGCGCCGATTTCAAGGTGCAGTCGGGCAAGCTGATCCAGGCGACCGTGAAGCACAACGCCGCGACCCTGACGCTGAAGCTCGTCAACGGGCCGGGCGGCGAAGCGATGGCCAATACGAGCTTCACCATCCTGACGCCGGGCGGCGACGTCATCCGCGAGCTGATCGGCGCCTTCCCGTCGCTGGTGCTGGCGGAGGGCGACTACGTGGCCATCGCGCGCCACGACGGCAGAACCTATCAGAGCGAATTCAAGGTCCAGTCGACCCTCGACCGCGACGTGGAAATCGTCGCAAAATAGGGTCCTGAAGCTTCGGCAGGGTCGGCATGCAGACGTTTTTCGTGGAAATCAAATGCGCGCTCGGGCGCACCTACGCGGTCGCCAGCGCGCTCGCGGAAGCGGAGATCGCCTCCGAGATCTATTCCATCGCCGGGGATTACGACATCCTGGCCAAGTTCTACGTCTCGCGCGAGACGGATGTCGGCCGTTTCGTCGGCGACAAGGTGCAGGTGATCGAAGGCATCGTCGACACCCGCACCATCATCACCTTCAAGGCCTTCTGACGGTCTGCGTCGTCGTTCCCATTCCTTTACGCCGGTCCCTCGCGGCCCTCCACCCAGGCGCGCACGATGTGGTGGGCGATGGCCATGGGCGTCGGGCAGAGCAGGCCTTCGGGATGCGTGCCGGAGAGCATGGACGTCACCTCGCCACGCGTGAACCAGCGTGCGTCCTCGAGCTCCTGGCGGTCGATGGTGATCGCGGTCGAGGTCGCCTGGGCCAGGCAGCCGATCATCAGCGAGGAGGGGAAGGGCCAGGGCTGGGAGCCGAGGTAGGTGATGCGGCCGACCGCGATGCCCGATTCCTCGGCGATCTCGCGCGCCACCGCCGCCTCGATCGTCTCGCCGGGCTCGACGAAACCCGCCAGGCAGGAATACATCGAGGGCGGAAAGCGCGGCTGCCGGCCCATCAGGCAGCGGTCGCCGTCGATCGCCAGCATGATGACGACCGGGTCGGTGCGCGGGAAATGATGGGTGCCGCAGGCCGGGCACTCGCGCCGCCAGCCGGCGCCCGCGAGACGCGAGGGTGCCCCGCAGTTGGGGCAGAAGCGGTGGCGGGCGTGCCAGTTCAGCAGCGCCTTTCCCTCGGCGAGCGCGCCGAGATCGGGTCCCGAGACGCTGCCGTCGACCGCGATCGCCCTCAGGTTGCCGACCGAAAGCTCGGGACGTCGCGACGCCAGCGCCTCGCCCGTCGTTCCGCCAACGAGCGTCGCGAAGACCGGCCCCGCCGCATCCCGCCCGAGGAAGACCGCCTCCTCGACCTCACCGAGGGCAGCCACGTCGTCGAGACCGAGCCAGGGCCCCACCCCGCCCGGCGCCTCCCGCAGCACCACCCCGTCACCCACGACGACCATGGAGCGGGCCGCCGGCTCCTGCCGCTGCCGGTCGAGAAAACTCGCCTCGTCGCGGAAATTGGCCAGCCGATCGAGCGCGTTATGGGCAAAGCCCAGGAAGGACGAGGTTCTGGCGAAGGCTTCAGGGGTCATGGGGCTCTCGGGGACGGCGATCTCGATCGAGGCGGAGTGCGACGCGGACGGAGGCTGCGAGGCGCGGCCCGGCGGCGTCTTCGTAGCGCTGCGGGGCGCCTCGGCCCCAGACCGGGTCGGGCCAGGCGGCATCGTCCCTGAAACGCCCGATCACATGGACATGCAGCTGGGCAACGCGGTTGCCGAGCGCTCCGACGTTGAGCTTCTCCGGGCGCGAGACATCGCGCAGCGCCTGCGAGCAGCGGGCAATCTCGTCCATCAGCATGGCGCGCTCGGACGGTGGCAGGTCGACGATCTCGACGAGGCGCTCGCGGCGCGGCACCAGGATCAGCCAGGGGAAGCGCGCATCATTCATCAACAGGACGCGGCACAGGTCGAGGTCGCCCACGGGCAGCGTATCGGCGGCGAGGTGCGGATCGAGCGTAAAGGCCGGCCGCGGGGCTGCTGGTGTCATCCCTGATCCCGTATGGCCGCGATCCGAGCGTCGTAATCGCCCGGCGGGCTTCGATCAACCCGGATCGATGGCGCGGCGCGGGTCACGGTCGGCAGTCTGGCGGGCGACCATATCCTCATAGGCGGCCTGAAGCTTGGCGAGAACCGAGGGGCCGGAGGACGGAACCTGGAGATGCAGCGCCCGGAGTTCCGCCATGAACGCGTCCCACATCGGCGGCCCGCCCTCTTCCAGAAGCTGCGCCCGGATCGACAGCTCCTCGGACGCCGGCGTATGGCGGCGACCCCAGGCGCCCATCTGGGCCAGCAGAGGCACGAGCTCGATGGCCGGTTCCGCCAGGCTGTAGATGGCCTTCTGGCGGTGGCTCGGATCGTCGCGCCGGGTCAGCAGGCCGGCCTCGACCAGCCGCTTCAGCCGGTCGGCCAGGATGTTCGAGGCGATGCCTTCCTTCGACCGGGTGAGCAGATCGCGGAAGTGCCGCCGGTCGCCGAACATGATGTCGCGGATGACGATCAGGCTCCATCGGTCACCCAGCATCTCCAGCGTCAGATTGATCGGGCAACCGGACCGGTGGGGTTGCGTCATCGAGGCTCCCGCGGCAAACTGCTTGCAAGTTAGGATCGGTTGCGCTAGGCCGCAACTGATTGCTGAATGCAACCAGAATGGGAGATGAAATGACGCTGAAGCTCTACGCGCACCCGTTCTCCATGTACTGCCAGAAGGCGCTGATCGCCTTCTACGAGAATGCGCTGCCCTTCGAACTCCGTCTCCTCGATGGGGGAGCAGCGTCCGACGAGCTTGCGGCGCTGTGGCCGCTCAAGCGCTTCCCGGTACTGGTCGACGGCAACAGGACGGTGCTCGAGGCGAGCATCATCGTCGAACATCTCGGCGTCTTCCATCCCGGGCCGGTGCGCCTGATCCCCGCCGATCCCGGCCTGGCGCTCGATGCGCGGATGATGGACCGCATCTTCGACAATTACATTGCGACGCCGCTGATGACGATCGTTGCCGACAGCATGCGCTTGCCCGGCGAGCGTGACGCAAAGGGCGTGACCGACGCGCGGACCGTGCTCGAGACGGCCTATGCCTGGCTCGACGGAAGGATGGCGGGGCGAAGCTGGGCTTCGGGCGACGCCTTCAGCCTGGCCGATTGCGCCGCCGGGCCGGCGCTCTTCTACGCCGATTGGACGCATGCGATCGATCCGGGCTTCGTCCATCTCCATGACTATAGGAAGAGGCTGCTGGCGCGGCCTTCCTTCGCGCGGGCGGTCGACGAGGCGCGACCCTACCGATCCTTCTTCCCGCTCGGTGCGCCCGACCGCGATTGAGAAGGGTCATGTCGTCGTTCCGGCGAAAGCGTCCCGACCGCGAGAACGTCCTGGCCTTGCATGCCGCGCCGCTTTGCGCCATTTAAGCCCTGGGAGGTTGGCGGGGGACGTTTCACTCGCCAACCGGGTCAGGTCCGGAAGGAAGCAGCCCTAACGAGACCGAGCGGGTCTCTGTCCAGCCTCCTACCATGCGGCCGCCGCTCGGTCGCCGCATCCGGCCACGACCGCGCCTCGCGCGAGGCCTTCAGGGTTTTGCCCTTGCCTCTCGACATGAGCTATCGGGTCCTGGCCCGCAAATACCGTCCCTCGAGCTTCGCCGACCTGATCGGCCAGGACGCCATGGTGCGGACGCTCTCGAACGCGTTCGAGCTGAAGCGCATCCACCAGGCCTATCTGCTCTCGGGCGTGCGCGGCGTCGGCAAGACCACGACGGCGCGCATCATGGCGCGCGCCCTCAACTATCATTTCCCGGCGCAGGGCGGCGCCCCCGAGATCGACGCGCCGACGATCCGCATGACGGAGCTCGGCACGCATTGCGAGGCGATCATCGAATCGCGCCACCCGGACGTGATCGAGATGGACGCCGCCTCCCATACCGGCATCGACGACGTGCGCGAGCTCATCGAGGGCGCGCGCTACCGTCCCGTCATGGCACGCACCAAGGTCTATATCATCGACGAGGTGCATATGCTCTCCAAGCAGGCCTTCAACGGCCTCTTGAAGACGCTCGAAGAGCCGCCGGACCACGTCAAGTTCCTGTTCGCCACGACCGAGGCCGACAAGGTGCCCGTCACCGTGCGCTCGCGCTGCCAGCGCTTCGATCTGCGCCGCGTCGAGGCCGACGTGCTGATCCGCCACCTCGCCTCGATCTGCGAGCGGGAAGGCGTCGAGACCGACGACGAGGCGCTGCTCGTCGTGGCGCGCGCCGCCGAAGGCTCGGTGCGCGATGCGCTCTCGCTGCTCGACCAGGCGATCGCCCACGGAGCCGCGGCGACCGGCGGCGCCGGCGCGCCGCGCGTCGATGCCGGGACGGTGCGGGCCATGCTGGGACTGGCCGACCGCACGAAGATCATCGATCTCTTCGAGACGGTGATGCGCGGCCGGCTCGCCGAGGCGATGGCGATCCTGAAGGATCTGCACGACGCCGGTGCCGACCCCGGTCATGTCGTCTCCGACCTCGCCGATTTCGTCCACCTCGTCACGCGGTTGAAGCTCGTGCCCGAGGCGGCCAAGGATGTGGCCCTGACCGAGGAGGAGCGCCGGCGCGGCGCGGCTTTCGCGGCCCCGTTGAGCCTGGCGGTGCTGACGCGGGCCTGGCAGCTCCTGGTCAAGGGCCTCGCCGACATCAAGGATGCGCCGCGTCCGCTCGCGGCTGCCGACATGGTGCTGGTGCGCCTCGCCTGCGCGGCCGATTTGCCGACGCCGGACGAAGCGCTGCGGCGCCTCGCCACGATGCCCGCCGAGGCGCCGGATGGTGCCGCGAGCGCCGCCGCGGCTCCGGGCCCGGCGCCCCGCACCCAGGCCGTCGGCCAAGGCTCCGCCAGGCCATCGGGTGCCCGCGCGCCGGCGCTCGCCCGCGCCCTGCCGCGATCTGACGACACCGTCCCGCAGGTTCGGCTCGAGAGCTTCGCCGACGTGGTGGCGCTGGCGCAGGCACGTCGCGACATCCAGCTCAAGACGGCGCTCGAGCGCGACGTGCGGCTCGTGCGCTTCGAGCAGGGCACGCTCGAATTCGAGGCGGGGCCGACCGCCTCGCCGCTCCTCGCCCAGCAGCTCGGCAAGCGGCTTCAGGAGTGGACCGGCCAGCGCTGGATGGTGGCCGTGGCCTCCTCCGGGGGCGCCCCGACCTTGCGCGAGCAGGCCGATCTCGCCGAACGGGCGAAGCGCGCCGAGGTGGCGGCGGACCCGCTGGTGCGCAAGGTGATGGAGGCCTTTCCGGGGGCCGAGATCGTTGCGGTCCATGCGCTCGCCGAGCCGGCGCCCGCCCCTCCGGCGGAGAGCGAGGCGACAGCCGACGACGAGGTGGCCTATATGGATCAAATGCCGGGCGACGAGGACCTCTGAAAGGATGCGGCGATGAAGGACATCATGGGCTTGATGAAGCAGGCGCAGGCCATGCAGGCGCGCGTCGAGGAGATTGAGGCCGAGCTCGAGAGGCTCGAGGTGGAGGGCGTGTCGGGCGGGGGTCTCGTCCGCGTCACCCTCACGGCCAAAGGCGCGCTCAAGGGCTTGAGCCTCGACGATTCGCTGCTCAAGTCCGACGAGAAGGAGATCCTCGAAGACCTCATCGTCGCCGCTCACGCCGATGCCAAGGCCAAGGGCGAGAAGGCCATGGAGGAGAAGATGAAGGCGGTCACCGCCGGCCTTCCCTTGCCGCCCGGCATGAAGCTGCCGTTCTAGCGCCGGGATGCCGGCGACCCCTCATCCGCCTCTTGCTCGTGCAAGAAGCACCTTCTCCCGCAAGGGGAGAAGGGCGCCAATCCCGCAGGACATGGCATCTCCTTCTCCAGTTGCGGGAGAAGGAGGCGCGCGGCAGAGCCGCGAAAAGCGCCGGATGAGGGGTCGGTCTGGGCCAAATCGTGGCTGAGCGCGTCGCCGGTCCCGAGATCGAGCGCCTGATCCAGCTTTTGGCCCGCCTGCCGGGCCTGGGGCCGCGCTCGGCGCGCCGCGCCGCGCTTCACCTGATGCGCAAGCGCGAGGAGCTGCTCTCCCCGCTCGCCGACGCCATGGATGTGGCGCGGGAGAAAATCGTGACCTGCACGACCTGCGGCTCGATCGACACGGTCGATCCCTGCTCGATCTGCGCCGACCCGCGCCGCGATGCCTCGCTTCTCGTCGTGGTCGAGACGGTAGCCGATCTCTGGGCGCTGGAGCGCGCCGGGGTGGTGCGCGGCCGCTACCACGTGCTCGGCGGCACGCTGTCGCCGCTCGACGGCATCGGTCCCGACGACTTGAATCTCGCCGCGCTCGTCGGGCGGGTCAGCGACGGCGGCGTCACAGAGGTCATCCTTGCCGTCAATGCCACGGTCGACGGCCAGACGACGGCCCATTACGTCACCGACCTGCTGTCGCACACCGGCGTCGCCGTCACCCGCCTCGCCCACGGCGTTCCGGTCGGCGGCGAGCTCGACTATCTCGACGAGGGAACCTTGTCGGCGGCGATGCGGGCCAGAACCCGGTTTTGAACCATCAAGCTTCGCGAATGGAAGAAAGCCCGGATCGAGGATTGTCGACGTCGTACCGGACAGCCGGCCGTGGATCGGCTACGGGTCTCGATGGGCCCGAGACTATCCGGGTGGCACGGCCGCTCCCCTGGCGCCGAGCCGCCGCTCCCATCCTTCACGATGCACGTCGAGATAGGCATTCGGATCGTAGGGGTGAGCGTCCCCCCGCCGAGCCTCGTGAGGCCGGCGTCGGTGCGGACGCGGACGAACAGCCAGTTCTTCCAGCCGGCGCCGACCGTGAAGGTCTCGAGGCCGGTGACCTTCATGCCGCGGTCCGCTCGCCGCGCCCGGCGGCGATCAGCGCCTCCGTCGTGAGGCCGTAGCGCGTCTGCAGGGTCGGGACGGCGCCGCATTCGATGAAGCGGTCGGGCAGGCCGATCCGGGTCAGCGACGTCGTCATGCCGGCGTCGAACAGGGTTTCCGCGACGAGGCTCGCGAGGCCGCCGCGCACGACGTGGTTCTCGGCCGTCGCCAGCCGGTCGACCGAGGCCGCGAACTCGGCCACCGCCAGCGCATCGAAGGGCTTGAGCGTCGGCACATGCAGCACGCCGGTGCCGATGCCCTGCGCGTCGAGCGCCGCCGCGGCGTCGAGCGCACGCTCGGTCATCAAGCCGGTCGACACGATGCCGAAATCGGCACCGGCCCGCAGCCGCGCCGCCTTGCCGATCGCGAAGCGATAGGCTTGCGGGTCGAGGACGACGGGCACGTTGCCGCGCAGCAGGCGCATGTAGACCGGGCCGTCGTGCGCCGCGATGGCAGCGGTCGCCTGGGCGATCTCGGTCGCGTCGCAGGGATCGATGACCACGAGCCCGGGGATCATGCGCATCAATGCGAGGTCCTCGATCGCCTGATGCGTGCCGCCGTAGCCGGTCGTCAGCCCGGGCAGGCCGGCGACGATCTTGACGTTGATGCGGCTATGCGCGCAGGCGATGGCGATGAAATCATAGGCGCGGCGGGTGGCGAAGACGCCGTAGGTGGTGGCGAAGGGCACGAGGCCGGTGCGCGCCAGGCCGGCCGCGACGGCGACGAGGTTCTGCTCGGCCATGCCGACGTTGAAGAACCGATCCGGGAAAGCGTCCCGGAACGGCAGGATATCGGTATATCTGCCGAGATCGGCCGTGAGCCCGACGATGTCGGGCCGCTCTCGGCCGAGCGCCACGAGCGCGGTCCCGAAGGGAGCCGCCACGACGGCGCGCGCGGCGCCGGCCGCCACGACGGCGCGCGCGGCGCCGGCCGCCTCGTCCTGGCCCATCGCCAGGGTGCGGGCCTTGTCAGCCATGCCTGGCCTCCTCACGATCGAGTTCCGCCCGGAGGGCCGCCCATTCGCCCGGCTCGACGCGCACGAAATGCGCCTTTTCCCGCGCCATCAGGGTCGGCACGCCGCAACCGGGGCGGGTGCGCAGCACGATCGCTTGCGGACGTCCCCCGCGTTCGCGGGCAGCGGCGAACGCCGCCATCAGGGCTGCCATGTCGTTGCCGTCCACCTCCTGGGTCGTCCAGCCGAAGGCGCGCCATTTGTCGGCGACGGGTTCCATGCCGAGCACGACCGGGCCGTCCGCCTGGATGCCGTTGCAATCGACCAGGGCCAGGAGGCCGTCGAGGCCGAAATGGGCGGCCGACATGGCGGCCTCCCAGGTCGCGCCCTCCTGCATCTCGCCGTCCGACAGTTCGACGAAGATGCGCGCCTCGCTGCCGCGCAGCCTGAGCCCGAGCGCCATGCCCACCCCCTGGCCGAGGCCGTGGCCGAGCGAGCCGCCGATGATCTCGACGCCGGGCGTGGTGTCGAGCGTCGACATGTCGAGTCGGCTGTCGTCGGCGCCGTAGGTCGTGAGCTCGGCGAGCGGAATGACACCGGCCTCGGCCAGGGCGGCCCACAGCGCCAGCGAATAGTGGCCGGTCGACAGCAGGAAGCGATCGCGCTCGGCCCAGCCGAGGTCTTCGGGATCCCAGCGCAGCTCATGGAAATAGATCGCCGCGAGAGCGTCGGCGATGCCGAGCCCCTGGCCCACGTAGCCTTGGCCCGGCCCCTCGGCCATGGCCAGCATGTGCCGGCGCATGCTTGTCGCTCGTGCCTTCAGCCCGATCAGGTCCGGCTCGGCCGCGGGATGGTTGAGGGACATGGCTAGTCCTTATCCAGGCCGCCGCTGGCATTGAGCCGCTCGGCGGTGACATAGGCGGGGGCGTCGAGCGCGAGCCAGATCACGGTGGCGGCGACCTCGCCGATCTCGGCGCGGCGGCCGACCGGCACGCGCCTGGTCCGCTCGGCCAGGAACGCATCCAGGTCGGTGCGGCCTTCGATCCGGGCGAGGTCCGCTTCCGTCGAGCGCTGCATCTCGGTGTCCATCATCCCGGGCGCGACGCTGTTGACGGTGACGCCATGGGGGGCGAGCGCGATGGCCGCGGCGCGGGTGATCGAATCGACGGCCGCCTTGCTGGCCGCATAGGCGGTGTAGTTGGGCAGCGCCATGCGCGAGGCCGGCGAGGTGATGTTGACGATCCGCCCCGCCTTCTGGGTTCGCATTACCCGGCCGGCGGCGGCGGTCAGCAGCGCCAGGGCCTTGACGTTGACCGCGAGCGTCCGGTCCCAGAGGGCGGCGGTCATTTCGAGAAAGGCCTCGATGCCGCCATAGCCGGCATTGTTGATCAGGACGTCGAGGCCCGACCAGGCGTCGGTCACCATGCGGACGGCGGCTTCCGGCACGCCCGACCGCGTGAGGTCGCCCGGCACCGCCAGGAGATCGTCCGCGCCGGTGCCGCAGAGCCGCATCGTTTCGTCGAGCCCTGCGGCATCGAGGTCGGCCACCGCCACGCGGCAGCCGCGTCGCGCCAGCTCCACCGCGAGATGCCGGCCGAGGCCGTTGCCGGCGCCGGTGATCAGCGCGCGGCATCCCAAGCTCGTCTCCTGCTGCACCGGCCGACCTCCCCTTTCGTCTTCGTCGATGATAACGTTACCATCGATCGTCGGTCAAGGATGCTCGCTGCTTCGAACACGCCCTGGAGTGATCAGCCGGCAACCCTGTCGCTAGTCCGGGCGGCGGCTACGCCGGCCAGCAGGAGACACCCCCGGAGGACGATGGCGCGAAAGCCGCCGATCGGCCGCCCGGATCCGCAACGATCGCGTGCCCGTGTTCACCGCCCCGCGCCGGCCGCCTCCGGCGGACCCGGATGGTAGCAGGCGACGACATGGCCGGGCTCGATCTCGGCCAACGGCGGCTTCTCGATCCGGCAGCGCTCGGTGACCCGCGGACAGCGGGTCTGCAGGCGACAGCCCGGCGGCGCCTCGGTCGGGTTGGGAATTTCCCCCACGAGCAGAAGGCGCCGCCTGTGCTTCTCGATCTCAGGGTCCGGCACCGGTGCGGCCGACAGCAGGGCGTGGGTGTAAGGGTGGAGGGGATTGCGGAACAGCGTCTCGCGATCCGCCACCTCCATGATCTGGCCGAGATACATGACGGCGATCCGCCGCGACACATGCGCCACCACGCTGAGGTCGTGCGATATGAACAGCAAGGTGAGCCCCAGGCGGGCCTGGAGGTCGCGGATCAGGTTCATGATCTGCGCGCGGATCGAGACATCGAGCGCCGAGACCGGCTCGTCGGCGACGAGAAAATCCGGGCTCGTGCTGATGGCGCGGGCCATGACGGCCCGTTGCCGCTGCCCGCCCGAAAGCTCGTGCGGGTAGCGCGCCCCATAGCGTCGTCCGAGGCCGATGATGTCGAGAACCTCCTCCACCCGCGCCCGGATGACCTCGCCCGGACCGAAGGCCTGGTTGCGCAGATGCTCGGCGATGCTGGTTCCCACGCTCATGCGCGGGTTGAGCGCGGACGACGGGTCCTGGAACACCATCTGGGCGCGCCGACGAAAATCGTGCAGCGCCTTGCCGTCGAGGGTGCCGACATCCGTACCGTCGAACAGGACCTGTCCTCCGGACGGGCGATAGACGCGCAGGAGGCACCGTCCGAACGTCGACTTGCCCGAGCCGCTTTCCCCGATCAAGCCGAGCGTCTCGCCGCGCCGGATCGACAGCGAGACGCCGTCGACCGCCGACAGGACGCGGCGCCGGCGGGAGAGCAAGCCATTGCGCCCGAGATCGAAGCGCACGCTCACGTCGCGCGCCTCGACGAGCGGGGGGATCGCCGTGTTGTCGCTCACTGAAGCGCCGCGCCCGCGCGCTCGGCAATGACCGCGTTGAACCAGCAGGCGCTGACATGGCCCGGCCCGACCTCCGCCAACGGCGGCTCCGTTTCGCGGCAGACGTCCTGCGCATAGGCGCAGCGCGGCGCGAAGCGGCAGCCGATCTGTCCCGCGATCTGGCTGACGTTGCCCGGAATGGTCGGCAGATCGAAACCGATGCCGGCGTCGAGCCGCGGGACGGAGCGCAGAAGGCCTTGCGTATAGGGGTGATGAGCGCGCCGGAACAACGCGTCGGTCGGTGCGGTTTCGACCACCCGCCCGGCGTACATCACCGCGACGCGGTCCGTCGTCCCCGCCACCACGCCGAGATCGTGCGTGATGAGCAGGACCGAGGCGCCGGTGCGCCGGCACACGTCGTCGAGCAGGTCGAGGATCTGCGCCTGGATGGTCACGTCGAGCGCCGTCGTCGGCTCGTCCGCGATGATCAGCCGCGGCTCGCAGGCGATGGCGATGGCGATCATCACGCGCTGGCACATGCCCCCGGACAATTCGTGCGGATAGGCCTTCATCCGCAGTTCCGGCGCGGCAATTCCGACGAGCCGGAGCAAGTCCAGCGCGCGCCGGCTCGCGGCGCGGCCGGACGAGCCCTCATGCGCTCTCACGACCTCGGCGATTTGCGCGCCCACGGGGATCATCGGATGGAGCGAGGACATCGCGTCCTGGAAGATGACCGACACGCTGCGCCCGCGCATGGCCCGCATGCGGCTTTCGTCGAGGCCGATGAGCGACGTGCCGTCGAACTGGATGTCGCCCGACAGTTCCGCCTGGGGCGGCAGCAGCCGCATGATCGCCATGGCGACCGTCGATTTGCCGCAGCCGCTCTCGCCCACGATACCGAGCTTCTCGCCCTTGGCCACGGAGAGGTCGATACGGTCCACCGCCCGCAGGTCGCCATCTTCGGATCGAAAGGTCACGGACAGGTTTCGGATGGCGAGCAAGACGGCTCCACAGGTGTTCGTTGCGACGTTGACTTTTGACCGGATGGCCGCGAACACTCAAGCCTAGGGACCGGCTCACGCGGGCACAAGGCGGCAGATGTCCCGCCCTTCGCGGATCGCGGTTCGGGTCATCGCGCAGCAGGAGCTCGGCATATGGTGGACGAGGACGGAAACGGGGCCGCCGGCCGAGGCAAGAGCGCGGGAGTCGACCGACGTCAGGTGCTGGCCGGAGCGGCGGCGCTCGGAACGGCGCTCGGCGCGTCGGGGGCCAAGGCCTTGACCGTCGACCGGACGGTCGGCGGGCTCGCGGAGCCATCCTCGCTGCTTCACCGTGTCGCCGGCACCGAGGCCGGAACGCTGATCATCGGCTTCACCCAGGAAGCGGTGAACTTCAATCCGCTGCTTTACGTCAATACCGGCGTCGAGACGTCGGTCGAGTTCGCCGTGTTCGATTCGCTCTGGAAGATCGACGACAAGGGCAAGTTCATCCCCAACCTGGCGACCGAGATACCGACAGTTGCGAACGGCGGCATTTCGGCCGACGGGCTCACCTGGACGATCAAGCTGCGCTCCGACGCCAAGTGGCACGACGGGACGCCCTTCACGGCCAAGGACGTGGTCTTCACCTACCAGACGGTGATCAACCCGAAGATCGCGGTGCGCGGCCGCGCCGGCCATGACCGGGTGAAGACCTTCGTCGCGCTCGACGATCATACGATCAAGGCGACGCTCGGCGAGCCGTTCGCGCCCTATCTCGTGGTGTGGCAGAAGACCAGCATCATCCCGCAGCACCTGCTGGCCGACGTCCCCGACATGAACACCGCCGCTTTCAACACGCAGCCGGTCGGCACCGGCCCGTTCCGGTTCAAGGAGCGGGTGGCCGGCGACCACATCGAGTTCGAGGGCAACCCCGACTATCACGGCGACGGACCTCACCTCAAAACGCTGATCCAGAAATACGTGCCCGACCAGCAGGTCCTGTTCGCGCAGTTCCAGACCGGGCAGGTCTCCATCCTCGATCTGCAGGGCCTGCCGCCGGAGCTCCTCCCCCGGGCGCGCCAGCTGCCGAACAAGACCGTCGAGCCCGTGCCGACGGCCTTCGTCGAGTTCATCTACTTCAACTGCGGCAAGCCGCAGTTCAGCGACAAGCGCGTGCGCCAGGCGCTCTACCTCGCCATGGACAAGAAAAGCCTCATCGAGAAGCTCTACTTCGGCGTACCGCCGCGAACCCTGAGCTATCTGCCGCCCAGCCACTGGGCCTACAATGGCGCGCTCAAGGATCCGGGCTACGATCCGGCCAAGGCCGCGGCCATGCTCGACGAGGCGGGCTGGAAGGTCGGGTCGAGCGGCACGCGCGAGAAGGACGGGGTCAAGCTGGCCTTCACCATCTCCACCACCGCCGGCAACAAGTCGCGCGAGCGCTCGCAGCAGTTCCTGCAGCAGAACCTCAAGGCCATCAACGTCGACATGAGCATCAACAACATGCCGGCGTCGGTCGTCTGGGGCGAATATACGGTCAAGTCCCAGTTCGACACCCTGCAGGTCGCCTGGGATCCGCTGCTCTACCCCGACCCGGACTATAGCGCGCGCATCATGAGCGATCAGATCCCGGCGAAGGGTGGCTCGGGCGCCAACTACGTCCAGTATCAGAACAAGGAGATCGACGACCTTTGCCGTCGCGGCGGAGAGGAGATCGACCAGGAGAAGCGCAAGGAGATCTACGGGCGCATCCAGGAGATCCTGCTCGACGACCTGCCGTTCGCGCCGCTGTTCGTTCTCCCGCTCATCGTCGGAACGGACAAGAGCGTCAAGAACTACAAGCCGAACGCCTATACGGCGATAAACACCTGGAACTGCAACGAATGGGCGATCGGCTGAGAACCTGTTTGGAAACCCACGACCCTCATGCTGAGGAGGTCCGGCAGGACCGTCTCGAAGCACGGCCGACGCTTGCCGTCCTTCGACTCGACGGCTGGCAAGTTTACGCAGCCAGCGTAAACTTCGCTGCGCCGTCGGCTCAGGATGAGGAAACGGGAATTGTCAAACAGGCTCTGAGGCAGTTCGCCGGACCGTTGCGACGACAGTCCTGACCGGGCTCGGGCGCCGCAAGACGGCGGGCGCCCGATCCGTCGCATCGCGCGGAGCGCGCCTTGGCATCCTTCATCCTCAACCGCCTGTGGCAGTCGCTCATCCTCATCGCCGGCGTCTCGGTGATCGGCTTCGGGCTGATGGAGCTGGCGCCCGGTGGACCGCTCGCGGTCTACACGTTGAACCCGACCGTTACCTCGCAGGACATCGAGCGCATCAAGGTGATCTTCGGGCTCGATCAGCCGGCCTACGTGCAATATCTCAAATGGGCCGGCAACTTCCTGGCCGGCAACTGGGGCTATAGCTTCTTCGGCGGCAGGCCCGTCGCGGGGATCGTGCTGGAGCGCATCCCGGCGACGCTGCTCCTGATGTGCACCAGCCTCAGCCTCGCCATGGTGATCGGCGTCGCGGTCGGAATGCTGGGGGCGGTCCGGCGCTATTCGGTCTTCGATTACCTCGCCACGACCTGGGCCATGGTGGCGCTCTCCTTGCCGACATTCTGGTTCGGGCTCGTGGCCATTTACATCTTCGCCGTCGAGCTGGGTTGGTTTCCGGCCGGCGGCATCGGCACGCTCGGCGGCGAGGGCGGCGGAATCCTGGACATGCTGCATCACCTGGCGCTGCCGGCCGGCATTCTGGCGCTCGTGCTGGTGGCGCAATGGAGCCGCTACGCCCGCTCGGCGATGCTGGAGGTGCTCAACCAGGATTTCATGCGCACCGCGCGCGCCAAGGGCCTGTCCGGACGGCGTGTCCTGTTCCAGCACGGCTTCCGCGCCGCACTTGTGCCGCTCGTCACGCTGATGGGGCTGCAGCTGCCCCTCCTGCTCGGCGGCGCCCTCGTCACCGAAACGGTCTTCTCCTGGCCCGGCATGGGCCTGCTGTTCGTCAATTCGCTCTCGATGCGCGATTATCCCGTGCTCATGGCAATCCTGATGCTGAGCGCGGTGGCGGTGGTGCTCGGTAATCTCCTGGCCGACGTGTTGAACGCGCTGATCGATCCCCGCATCAAGCTCGGGAGCGCCCGCGCGTGACGGACCTGACCACCACGGCGGCGCTCGAGGCGCCGCGCGCGCCGCCGCGGGGCCGCGTGTTCCGCCGCTTCCGCAAGCACCGTCTGGCGGTCGGCGGGGCGATCGTGATCGTCGCGCTCGGACTGGCGACGATCTTCGCTTCGGCGCTCTCGCCTTACGACCCGCTGGCCCTCGACCTCACCAGCACCTATGCGCCGCCCTTCACGGCCGGGCACATTCTCGGCGCGGACGACCTCGGCCGCGACGTGTTGAGCCGGCTTCTCTACGCGGGCCGCATCTCGCTCTCGGTCGGGCTCGCGGCCATGCTGGTGACGGTGTTCGTGGGGTCGCTCGTCGGCGCCTTCGCGGCCTATCTCGGCGGCTGGGTCGGCACGCTGCTGATGCGCCTGACCGACATGGTCCTGTGCTTCCCGAACATCTTCCTTTTGCTGTTCATCGCCGCCTTCGTGCGGCCGACGCTGCTCTCGATGGTCCTCATCATCGGGCTCACCTCCTGGATGGAGATCGCCCGTATCGTCTATGCGCAAGTGCTGTCGCTCAAGCGCCGGGATTTCATCCTGGCGGCGCAACTGTCGGGCGCGTCCTCCGCGCGCATCGTGCTCCGGCAGGTGCTGCCGAACACGCTGGCGCCGATCCTGGTGGCGGCATCGCTCAACACGGCCAACGCCATCCTGCTCGAATCCTACATCAGCTTCCTGGGCTATGGGATCCAGCCGCCCGCCGCGAGCTGGGGCAACATGCTCACCAACGCCCAGAGCGATCTCTTGATCGCGCCCTGGCTGGCGATTTTTCCCGGCATCGCCATCACCATCGCGGTCACGAGCTTCAACTTCGTCGGCGACGGCATCCGCGACGCGCTGGACGTGCGCCTTCAGGTTTGAGCGGCGGTCGCCTCCGGGCTACGGCGGGCCAGTGCGGCCATCCATCTCGCCGCCGCGTCGAGTTCCCGCAGGGCGACCGGGTCCTTGCCGGCGCCCTTGAGGAAGCCATGGTCTTGCCCGTCGGCCACGACAAATCTGCTGGCCGGATTGGCTGCGCCCAGAGCCTGGACGAGCCTCGCCGAATCGTCGAACACCGCATCGAGCCCCGCCGCGAGCACGTAGGCCGGTTCGATGACCTCGCCGGCGAAATCCAGCGGCCAGGTCAAGCCGTTCTCGCCGAGACGCCCGTACATGACCGAGAGCGTCTCCGAATCGAGCCCGTTGTCCGGCGTGCCGTAACGGGCGATGCTGTCGCCCTCGACGAGCCCGTAGCCGCCGTAGAACAGGACCAGGCCTTCGACGCCGGCGCGCGTCCGGCGATCGAGCCCGCGCAGGCCCCAGAGCGCGACGCAGGCGCCGGCGCTGTCGCCGGCCAGAAACAGCTTCGGAGGATCGGCGGCATCGCTCATGGCGAGAGCCGCCCGGCAGGCCGCCACCGCATCCTCAAGCTGCGCCGGGAAAGGATGGTCTGGAGCAAGGCGATAGCGCGCCGACAGCACGCGCAGGCCGGCGCGCTGCGCCAGCCAGGCGGTGACACATCGGTGCGTCTCGGGGCTTCCGGCGACGAAGCCGCCTCCATGGAAATAGACGACAACCGTATCTGCCGCGCAGGCGCGGGGCGCGAACAAGAGGCCGCCGCGAAAATCCCCCTGCGCCGGAAGCACCGTCTCGGTGACGTCGCCGGGCAGGGCGCCGGCCTGCTTCGCCGCATCGCGGGCGTGGTGGACCCTCAGCTCTTCGGGGCTCGACGATGCCCAGGACACGCTCATCTGCCGATCCTGTTGCCCGCGTCGAACCCGTGTTGACCACGTCCGCACTCTGGCGACATATCGGCTGCGGCTCCGCTCTTCAACCCTGAGCAAGCTTTCACAACCCTGCTTATACTTGATATGTTGGGCGGCATTGATTTTGCTTCCAAAAAGCAAAGTCGACCGTGGCAGAGCGCGGGGAGGCATTTTGGCTCAGGCTTCGGCCCGTCAGGGGCGGCCGACATGCGACGCCGCCCCTACGGCGCCGATCACATTCGCGGTCCTGGTCTTTCCGGGCTTTCCGATGATGGCCTTCAGCTCGGTCATCGAGCCGCTGCGCGCCGCCAACATTCTGGCGGGTCGCGCCTGCTACCGCTGGATGGCCGTCGGGCTCTGCGCCGGAAAGGTCGAGGCCTCCAACGGCATGGCCATCGAGCCGGTGCATTCGGTGCATGACGCCGCCGTGGTCGACCGCATCATCGTCTGTTCGGGCGGCGATGCCGACCATCTGGTCGCCGATCATGCGGTAGCCTGGATCCGCAAGAGCCTGCGGAGCGGCGCCCGGGTCGGCGCGGTCGCCGATGCGGCCTTCTTCCTGGCCCGGGCAGGGCTGCTCGACGGCCATGCCTGCACGCTGCACTGGACCAGCCAGCCGGCCTTCGAGGAACGCTTTCCCGAGATCGACCTGCGTCGCGATCTCTACGTGATCGATCGCATGCGCTTCACCTCGGCCGGGGGCGTCGCCGGCCTCGACATGATGCTCGACATCATTGCGGCGGATTTCGGCGCGGAGCTGGCGGCTGGGGTGGCGGAATGGTTCGTCCACAGCCCGCTGCGCTCCAGCGTCGACCGCAAGATGATGCCGCTGCGCCTGCGGACCGGCATCCGGAACGATCTGGTGCTCTCGGCCATCGCCATCATGGAGGAGGCTGTCGAGGAGCGGCTCAGGATGGCGGATCTGGCCGGGCGGCTCGGCGTCTCGCGCGACAAGCTCGAACGGGTGTTCCGTTCGGAGGCGGGCGTCGCGCCGAGCGCATATTATCGCCGCTTGCGCCTGCGCCGCGCCGCCGACCTCCTGGCCCATTCGAGCCTTCCGGTGCGCGACGTCGCCCTCGCTTGCGGCTTCGCCAACATGTCGAGCTTCGCCCGGGCCTATCGCGAGATCCACGGCCATCCGCCGCGAACGACGCGTCGCCGTTGAGGCGCCGGCGCTGAGAGAATCGCGAATCAGCACAGTGTCTGCGGCAAACCGCACAATCGGCAACGGAATCGCGTCGCATGTTTGGGTCTCTCAGGGAGAGGTCAGATGGGCATAGTGGTTTTCGATCCGGACCAAGTCGAGGACGTCGATTTCAAGGATCGCATGCGCCATCCCGCCGCCGATCCGGCCGGCGGGATGTGGCTTTCGGACACCGAGCCCTCCTACGTCGACGCGAATGCGCTGCGTCACGGCCGCTTGAACAAGCTGCGGGGCTGGATGGCGGAGGCCGGCTACGGCGCGCTCGTCCTGTTCGACCCCTACAACCAGCGTTACGCGACCGGGTCGCGCAACATGTTCGGCTATTTCCTGCGCAATTCGACCCGCTACTTCTTCATTCCGGTCAAGGGGCCGATCGTCCTCTTCGAATATCCGCAGAGCTACCACGTCTCCATGGTGCTCGACACGGTCGACGAGGCGCGCCCCTCGAAGCTCGTCTGGTCCTCGGTGTCCAACCGCGACGACGAGACCGCGGGAGCCTTCGCCGACGAGATCGCCGATCTCTTGAAGTCGCATGGCGGATCGATGAAGATCGGGCTCGACCGCTGCAACCATCTTCATGCGCTGGCGCTCGAAAAGCGCGGCTGCGAGGTCAGGGATTGCCAGGGCGAGATCCTCGCCGTGCGCGCCGTCAAGACGGCGGAGGAGGTCAAGTGCCTCCAGGTCTCGATGGCCGGCGCGGAGGCGGCGGTCGCGGCCGTGCGCGAGGCGATCAAGCCGGGCGTGTCGGAAAACGACCTCTTCGCCATCATGTACCACGAGGTAATCCGCCAGGGCGGCGAGTTCATCGAGACGCGCCTGCTCAGCTCCGGCCAGCGCACCAATCCCTGGTTCAACGAGGCCAGCGGCCGCAAGATCAGGCCGGGCGAGCTCGTCGCGCTCGATACCGACACGATCGGGTGCTACGGCTATTTCTCGGATTTCTCCCGCACGTTCCGCTGTGGCCCCGGCAAGCCGACCGACTACCAGAAGATGCTCTATCGCATGGCCTATGATCAGGTTCAGCACAACATGGGCATCGTCAAGCCCGGCATGGCGTTCCGCGAGATCGCCGAGAAGGCGTGGAAGATCCCGGATCGCTTCGTCGACCAGCGCTACACCTCCGTCATGCATGGCGTGGGCATGCATGGCGAGACCCCGTTCATCGCGCATTCCATGGACTACGCGACCTACGGCAGGGATGGACACATGGTCCCGGGCATGGTGGTCAGCGTCGAGAGCTACATCGGCGAGAAGGGCGGCCGCGAGGGCGTCAAGCTCGAGGACGAGATGTTGATCACCGACACGGGCATCGAGCTTCTGTCGCGCTTTCCCTACGAGGACGAGTTCCTCGGAGGCGCCGCGTGAGGCGCAGCCTCTCGGTCGCGCCGGGCACGGCAGCCGCGCTCTTCGTCGACCTTCAGGAGGAGCATCGCCAGGACAAGCGCCACCTGGTCGAGGGGTTCGACGCGCTCCTCGCCAAGGTCCGCGACCTGCAGGCCGCCGCACGCCGTCATGCCGTCCCCGTCGTCCACGCCGCCTATGTGGTGGATTCGGCCGCCGGAAAGCCGCGTCCGTTCCATCCCATGCTGGCCGACGGACGCTCGGCGTTCAGCGACAAGGACGACCCGCTCTCGGCGATCTGCCCGGACGTCGGGCCGATCGGGGACGAGACCGTCGTCGTCAAGACGGAGGCGAGCGCCTTTGGCGGCGGCGAGCTGGCGCGCCGTCTCGGCGCCTTCGGCGTCGAATGGCTCTTCGTCGCGGGCGTCTGGACGGAAGCCTGCATCGCCGCGACCGTCAAGGACGCGATCGACCTCGGCTACCGTGTCGTGCTGATCAAGGACGCCTGCGGGAGCGGCAGCGCCGCCATGCACCAGACCGGGATCCTCAACCTGGCGAACCGTCTCTACGGCGGCGCGGTGGTCGACAGCGAGCACGCCTGCCGGCTGATGGCGGGCGAGGTCGTCGATGCGTGGATGGTCGAAGGATCCGTCCCGTTTCGCTTCACCTACGAGACTGCGGCGGGCCTCTACGAAGACCTTTGAGGACGGCGAGCGACCCCGGGGATTTCGGCCGATGGACATACTCACCTTCGCCTACGCCAATCTCGGCCTCATCGTCTCGCGAACGATCGAGCACCTGTCCATCGTGGCCGTCGCGGTCTCGATCGCCGTCCTGACCGCGGTGCCGATCGGCCTCGCGATCACCCAGTCGAAGCGCGCCGCCGATGCGGTGCTCTATCTCGCCTCGATGATGATCACGGTCCCCTCGATCGCGCTCTTTGGGCTGATGATCCCGCTGCTGTCGCCCTTCGGTCACGGCATCGGCTACGTTCCGGCGGTCATCGCGGTGATCCTCTATTCGCAGCTGCCGATCATCCGGAACACCTATACGGCCATCGCCAATGTGGATCCGGCGTTGCGCGAGGCCGGCATCGGCATGGGCATGAGCGCCTTCCAGCGGCTGCGCCAGGTCGAGATTCCGCTGGCGGTTCCGGTGATCATGGCGGGGGTGCGGACCGCGGTGATCATGAACATCGGCGTGACGGCCATCGCGGCTTATATCGGGGCCGGCGGCCTCGGAACCTTCATCGAGCGCGGCATCAGCCAGTCGGATCCGCGCCAGCTCATCACCGGCGCGGTGGCGGTGTCGCTGCTCGCGATCGTCGTCGACCTGGGGCTCGCGGTCGTGCAGCGGCTCATCACCTCGAAGGGCCTGTCCATGGGGACGGTCCGGTGATCCGGCTCGATGGCCTGAGCAAGGTTTTCGACACGCCGAGCGGGCGCATCACCGCCGTCGACGGCGTCAGCTTCGAGCTCGATGCCGGCGAGATCTGCGTCCTGCTCGGGCCCTCGGGCTGCGGCAAGACCACGACCATGAAGATGATCAACCGCCTGGTCCAGCCATCGGGCGGCAAGGTCTACATCGACGGCCGCGACACCGGCTCGGTCGACCCGATCCAGCTCCGCCGCTCGATCGGCTATGTGATCCAGCAGATCGGGCTCTTCCCCAACAAGACCGTCGCGGAGAACATCTGCGTCGTGCCCGACCTCCTGGGCTGGGATCGGAAGAAATCCCGCGCGCGCGCCGCGGAACTGCTCGAGCTGGTCGGGATGGACCCGGCCACCTTCCTGGGCCGCTATCCGAAAGAGCTCTCCGGCGGTCAGCAGCAGCGCGTCGGCGTACTGCGCGCGCTCGCGGCCGACCCGCCGCTCATGCTGATGGACGAGCCGTTCGGCGCCATCGATCCGATCAACCGCGAGGTGATCCAGGACGAGTTCCTGCGCATGCAGCGGACGTTGCGCAAGACCATCATCTTCGTCTCGCACGACCTCGACGAGGCGGTGAAGATGGCCGACAAGATCGCCATCTTCCGCGCCGGCCGGCTCGAACAGTTCGCCACGCCCGACCAGTTGCTCGCCAATCCGGCGACGCCCTTTGTCGAGGCCTTCCTCGGTGCCGATCGCACGCTGAAGCGGTTGCCGCTGATCCGCGTGGCCGATGCCATGCTCCCCGACGTCGGCGCCGTGCGGCGCGACGATCCGGCCGCCGATGCGGGCGCGCGGATCGCGGCCAGCGGCCGTCCGGCGGTTCTCATGCTGGAGGCGGACGGGCGGCCCGGCGGCATCGTGTCGGGCGGCCGCGACTTCGCCGGGCAAGGAACCTGCGGCGATCATGCCGAGCCGCTCCGCGCCACCATACCCGTGACGGCCGATCTGCGCAGCGCGGTCGCGCTGATGTTCACGCACGACATGCCGATCATGCCGTGCGTGGACGACGAGGGCAAAGTGCAGGGCGTGCTGACCTATCGCTCGATCATGAAGAGCCTGGCCGTCGCGAAGGCACCGACGTGAGCGTGGGCGCGCGAACGCTGACGGCCGGCGTCCGCAAGCCCTTTCCGGCCGCGGCCGTGCTGCCGTGGCTGGTGCTGGCGGTCGCGGCAGGCGTCTGGGCGCTGACGAGCGACATGCCTGGCGCGATCCTCGCCAACCGCGACGACATCGTCTTCCTCGGCATCGAGCACATCGAGCTCGTCGCCTGGGCCGGCAGCCTCGCCATCCTGACCGGGCTTCCGGCTGGCGCGATCCTGTCGCGGCCTGCCTTCCGCAACACGTCCGAGCTCTTCCTTCAGGTGTTCAATCTGGGAACCACCATCCCGACCCTGGCGATCCTGGCGCTCTGCATGACCGTTCTCGGGATCGGCACGGTCCCGGCGGTGTTCGGCCTGTGGGCCGCGACCTTGCTGCCGATCGTCAGGAACACCTTCACCGGCCTAAGGAGCGTGCCCGCGCCGCTGATCGAGGCGGCCCGCGGCATGGGCATGACGGCCGCCCAGATCTTCTGGCGCGTCGAGGTTCCCAATGCCCTGTTCGTCATCTTCGGCGGCATCAGGACCGCGCTGTCGATCTGCGTCGGCACGGCGCCGCTGGCCTTCCTGATCGGCGCCGGCGGGCTCGGCGAGCTCATCTTCACGGGCATCGCCCTCGACGACCTGCCGATGATGCTGGCGGGCGCCATCCCGACCGCGCTGCTCGCGGTTCTCACCGATTTTCTCGTCGGCCGGCTGCAATACTACCTCGTGCCGCGAGGAATAAACCCGCTTCGCTGAGGCGGGCGACAGCACCGATAAACTGGGGAGGACCATGATGATCGTGTCGAAACTGAAACGGACGGTGCTGGCGGCGGCGACGCTGCTGGCCTTCGGCGGCGTCGCCTGCGCGGCCAACCTGACCGTCGGCGGCAAGGATTTCACCGAGCAATACCTGATGGCCGAGATGACCAAGCAATTGCTCGAAAGCAAGGGCTACAAGATCGAGAAGAAGGACGGCATGGGCACGAACATCGTCCGCGCCGCGCTCGAGAGCGGCCAGGTCGACCTCTACTGGGAATATACCGGCACGGCGCTCGTGACCTTCGACAAGATCACCGACAAGATGACGCCGGAGGCGACCTACGCCAAGGTGAAGGAGCTCGACGCCGCCAAGGGACTGGTCTGGCTGGCGCCGTCCAAGGCGAACGACACCTATGCCCTGGCGATCAGCAAGAAGAATCCCAAGACCGACGGCATCGTGACGCTGTCCGACATGGCGGCCGCCTACAAAGGCGGAAAGTCGCTCGTGATGGCGACGACGGCGGAGTTCCCCAAGCGCGAGGACGGCCTGCTCGGGCTGCAGAAGGCCTACGGATTCGAGGCCGGACGCGCCAACGTCCGCCCGATGGAGATCGGCCTCGTCTATCCGGCGCTGTCGGGCGGCAAGGTGGACGTGGCCGTTGTCACCGCCACCGACGGCCGGGTCGCGGCGCTCGATCTCACGCTGCTGAAGGACGACAAGAACTTCTTCCCGAACTATGCGCTCGTTCCGGTCGTCCGCAAGGCGACACTCGATGCCCATCCCGACCTCAAGCCGACCCTGGAGGCGCTGTCGGCCAAGATCGACGACGCCACGATGCAGCGCCTCGACGGCGACGTCGATGTCAAGCGACAGGCCGTCGAGGCGGTCGCCACGGCCTTCCTGAAGGAACAGGGCCTGCTCTGAGCGGGAATCCGATCGATGGCTTCGGCTCGCGCAAAGCCATCCTGACGACCGGACACGGCGATTTCCCTGGTAGAATCGCCGTCGTCGACCCGTGCGGAAATGAGGCACCTACGGGCGTCGTTGCGGCGGTCGCCGCGGTTGAGCCGGGACCGAAGTCGGGCTAAGAGTTCGAGTCGAATGTCGCTGCGCCGGACCCCTTGTCGGGCAGCACCGTCGTCGCGCCGCTTCACCGAGGCGGTGCACGTTACCGAGCGCCAGCCCCGTGAAATATTCGATCTTCTCCATCCTGTCGCAGGCCTTCCAGGGCCAGAAGGGCTGGCCGCCGGCCTGGCGCGACGCATCGCCCAAGCCCGCCTACGATGCCGTCGTGGTCGGCGGCGGCGGCCATGGGCTCTCGACCGCCTACTACCTCGCCAAGAACCATGGCCTGACCAATGTCGCCGTGCTGGAGAAGGGGTGGATCGGCTCGGGAAATGTCGGGCGCAACACCACCATCATCCGCTCGAACTATCGCGAACGCGGCAACATCCCGTTCTACGAGAAGTCGCTGCAGCTCTGGGAAGGCCTGGAGCAGGACATCAACTACAACGCCATGGTGAGCCAGCGCGGCGTCCTGAACCTCGTCCACTCCGATGCGCAGCGCGATGCGGCGGCCCGGCGCGGCAACGCCATGCGCCTCGACGGCGTCGACGCCGAGCTGCTCGACCGCGAGGGCGTCAGGGCGTTCTGCCCCGGACTCGATTTCGACAATGCCCGCTTCCCGATCGCCGGCGGCCTGCTGCAGCGGCGCGGCGGCACGGTGCGACATGATGCCGTGGCATGGGGCTATGCGCGGGCGGCCGACAAGCGCGGCGTCGACATCATCCAGAACTGCGAGGTCACCGGGTTCAGGATCACGGACGGCCGGGTCGTCGGCGTCGAGACGTCGCGCGGCTTCATCAAGGCCGGCAAGGTGGGGCTCGCCTGCGCCGGCAACACGTCGCGCGTCGCGGCGCTGGCCGGGCTTCGGCTGCCGATCGAAAGCCATGTGCTGCAGGCCTTCGTATCCGAGGGCATCAAGCCGCTCATCCCCTGCGTCGTGACCTTCGGCGCCGGACATTTCTACATCAGCCAATCCGACAAGGGCGGCCTCGTCTTCGGCGGCTCGCTCGACGGCTACAACTCCTATGCGCAGCGGGGCAACCTGCCGATGGTCGAGGAGGTGGTCGAGGAGGCCGTCGCCATGATGCCCGGGCTCGGTCGCCTGCGGGTGCTGCGCTCCTGGGGCGGCGTCATGGACATGTCGATGGACGGTTCGCCGATCATCGATCTGACGCCCATCGCCGGGCTCTATCTCAATTGCGGCTGGTGCTACGGCGGCTTCAAGGCGACGCCCGCCTCGGGCTTCTGCTTCGCCCATACGATCGCCAACGACGAGCCCCATATCCTGAACGCGCCCTACCGGCTCGACCGCTTCGCCACCGGCCATGTGATCGACGAGCTGGGCCACGGCGCCCGACCGAACTCGCACTGAACGGGCCTCGAGAGAATGCGCATTCCCTGCCCTTTCTGCGGCGAGCGCGGCAACGCCGAATTCAGCTATCTCGGCGACGCGGCGCCGGTGCGTCCGGATCCAAAGGCCGGCATGGCGGCGTTCTATGATTACGTCTACACGCGCGACAACCCGCCCGGGATGATCCGGGAATGGTGGCAGCATGTCGGCGGCTGTCGCGCCTGGCTCGTCGTCGAGCGCAACGTCACCACGCACGAGATCGCCAAGGCGACGGCGGCATCGGCGCTGGCCCAGGGAACCAGGGAGATGGCCCGATGAGCGATGCGATCGGACATGCCGGCCCGGTCGGCTCCGGAAGCGGCGCGGAGGCGCCGGAGCGCGCCGCGCGCGTGACGCCGAACTCACCGGTGGCGGGCGCCGCGCGGGTGCAGCCGTTCCGCATGATCGCCGGCGGCCAGATCGAGCGCCGGCCGCTCAGCTTCGGCTTCGACGGCAAGCAGTACCAGGGATTCGCCGGCGACACGCTGGCCTCGGCGCTGCTCGCCAACGGGGTCCGCCTGGTCGGCCGCTCGTTCAAGTATCACCGGCCGCGCGGCATCCTGTCGGCGGGCCCGGAAGAGCCCAACGCCCTCGTCGAGTTACGCGACGGCGCGCGGCGCGAGCCCAATACCCGCGCCACCGTGGCGGAGCTTTACGACGGCCTCGTGGCCCGCAGCCAGAACCGCTGGCCGAGCCTGCGCTTCGACCTGATGGCGGTCAATTCGCTCGCCGCGCCCATCCTCGGCGCCGGCTTCTACTACAAGACCTTCATGTGGCCGGCCGCCTTCTGGGAGAAGGTCTACGAGCCGATGATCCGCCGCGCCGCCGGGCTCGGGCGCGCCGCCGGCGCCCCCGATCCGGATCTTTACGAGAAGGCGACCGCCTTCTGCGACGTGCTGGTGGTGGGCGGCGGCCCGGCGGGACTCGCGGCGGCGCTCGCCGCCGGGCGGTCCGGCGCCCGCGTCATCCTGGCGACCGAGGATTTCGTCCTCGGCGGCCGGCTCGTCTCGGAACAGCGCGAGATCGGCGGCCAATCGGGTCCGGCCTTCGCCGCCTCGGTCGAGGCCGAGCTGGCGAGCCTGCCGGAGGTCCGCATCCTGCGTCGCGCCGGGGTTTTCGGTGTCTATGACGGGGGCACCTATGCGGCGCTGGAACGGGTCAACGACCACGTGGCGCTGCCGCCCCCGCACGAGCCCCGCCAGCGCCTGTGGCGGATCGTGGCCAAGCGCTGCGTCTTGGCGGCGGGCGCCATCGAGCGCCCGGTCGTCTTCGCCGACAACGACCGGCCGGGCGTGATGCTCGCGGGGGCGGTGAGGACCTATCTCAACCGCTTCGCCGTGCGGCCCGGCAGCCGCGCCGTGCTGTTCGGCAACAACGACGATGCGCTGCGGACCGCCCGCGACCTGCAGGACTCCGGCGTCACCGTGGCGGCCGTGGTCGATCCGCGACCCGACGCCCTGTCGAGCCTGGACATGCTGAGCCGCGAGACGGGAACCCGCCTCGTCGAGGGCGTCGTCGAGCGGGCGCTCGGATCGCGCGCGGTCCAGGGCGCCGAGATCCGCGACGCGCGCGGCGAAGCCATCACGGTGCCCTGCGATCTCATCGCCGTCTCGGGCGGCTGGCAGCCGACCGTGCATCTCACCTCGCATCTCGGCGGGCGGCCCGAATGGGCCTCGGCCCTCGCCTCGTTCGTGCCCGGCACGCTGCCGCCCGGCATGGCGGTCGTCGGCGCCGCGCGCGGCGATTTCGCGCTCGCCTCCTGCCTCGCCGACGGCATCCGGGCCGGCAGCGACGCGGCGGCCGCGGCCGGCTTCCATCCACGCTCCGTCACCATCCCCTCCGCCGACGCCGAGAGCACCGCGGTGACCCCGCTGTGGCGCGTCAAGGCGGCCAAAGGCAAGGCTTTCGTCGACTTTCAAAACGACGTCTCGGCGTCGGATGTCGAGATCGCCCACCGGGAGGGCTTCGTCGCCGTCGAGCACCTGAAGCGCTACACGACGCTCGGCATGGCGACCGACCAGGGCAAGACCGCCAACGTCAACGGGCTGGCGCTGATGGCGGAGCTGACCGGCAGGTCCGTGCCGGCCACCGGCACGACGCGCTTCCGTCCGCCCTTCACGCCGGTCGCCTTCGCGGCCTTTGCCGGCCCGCATCGCGGCAAGAATTACCGGCCGACGCGGCTCACGGCCGCGCATGGCTGGGCGGTCGAGCACAATGCCGTCTTCATGGAAGCCGGCCTGTGGCTGCGCGCCCAGTATTTTCCGCACACCGGCGACAAGGGCTGGCGCGACGCCTGCGACCGCGAGGTCCTGGCGGTGCGCGAGCGGGTCGGGCTCTGCGACGTCTCGACGCTCGGCAAGATCGAGGTCGTCGGCACTGACGCGGGGACGTTCCTCGACCGGCTCTACACCAATACCATGTCGAGCCTTCCGGTCGGGCGCGTCCGCTACGGGATAATGCTGCGCGAGGACGGCTTCGTCATGGACGACGGCACCGCCGCTCGCCTCGAGCCGCAGCGCTACCTCGTCACCACGACGACCGCCAATGCGGTGGCGGTGATGAGCCATATGGAATTCGCAGCCCAGGTCCTGTGGCCGGACCTCGACGTGGCGCTTGCCTCGGTGACCGACCAATGGGCGCAATTCGCCGTGGCGGGGCCGCGCTCGCGCGACGTTCTGGCCGCCGTGCTGCGCTCGGATGCCGATCTCGCCAACGAGGGCTTCCCGTTCATGGGTGCCATGGCGACGGCGCTGCGCGACGGCACGCCGGCCCGGCTGTTCCGCATCTCCTTCTCGGGCGAGCTCGCCTACGAGATCGCGGTGGCGGCGAATTACGGCGACGGGCTGGCGCGGACACTGATGGCGGCGGGCGCCGCCCACGGCATCATGCCCTACGGGCTCGAAGCGCTGAACGTGCTGCGCATCGAGAAGGGCCATGCGGCCACCGGCGAGCTCAACGGGCAGACGACCGCCGGCGATCTCGGCCTCGGCCGCATGGTCTCGACCAAGAAGGACTTCGTCGGCGCCGCCATGACGCAGCGGCCCGCACTCGTCGATCCCGATCGCTGGGCTTTGGTCGGCTTCAGGCCGGTCAATCCGCAGGATCCGATCGGGGCGGGCGCCCATCTGCTGCGGCCCGGCGCCGAGAACAAGTCCCGCAACGACGAGGGCCACGTGACTTCCACCTGCTTCTCGCCGACGCTCGGCTCGACCATTGCGCTCGGTCTCCTGCGGCGCGGGCCGCAGCGGCTCGGCGAACGGGTGCGGGCCTATGACCCGGTGCGCGGGCGCGACACGCTGGTCGAGGTCTGCGCGCCGGTCTTCGTCGATCCCGAAGGAGTTAGGCTACGTGGCTGACCTCGCCTTGCCGGACATGTCGCCCTGGGCGGGCTTGTGGCGTCGCGGCCGTTTCGGTCATGCGCTCGGGGAACCTGGCCTCGACATCGCCGAATCGGAGCGTGGGTCCATGGCGCTGATGAGCGCGCGGCGGGGACGCACGCCGGATCTCGCCAGGGCGGCCCAGGATCTCGGCCTCACCCTGCCGGGTCCTCGCGCCTGGACCCAGGACCGCGGCTTCGTCGTGCTGTCGACGGCACCCGACCAATGGCTGGTGCGCGGCCCAGGCTCTTTTTCCGAGCTTGCGGCAGGGCTCGAGCCTCTGGCGCCCTTCGCCGCGGTCATCGACCAGAGCCATGCGCGCGCCGTGCTGACGCTGAGCGGCCCGCGCCTGCGCGACGCTTTGGCCAAGGGTTTCGAGATCGACCTCCATCCGCGCACCTTCAGGCCCGGCGACGTGGCGGTGACGGTCGTGGCCGGCGTCTCCGCCATCCTATGGCAGATCGACGAGCGGCCGACCTTCGAGGTCGCCGTGCCGCGCTCGATGGCCGGCAGCTTCTGGCACTGGCTCTCGGAATCGGCCGCCGAATATGGCTATCGAGTCAGCACGCACGACGCCTAACGCCGCCGAACCTTGCGGCCGCCTTGGTCGACCGCTACATCGAAGCGAGCCGGACGGTCGCAACAGCATGTCCGGGCCAGTCCGGATGACCCATGCTCGCGCTCATCAACCTGATTCTCCGCATTCTCGACCTCTACAGCTATGTGATCATCGCGACGGCGATCATGTCCTGGCTGCTCGCCTTCGACGTGATCAACTTTCGCAACGACATCGTCCGTTCGGTCTGGAACTTCCTGAATGCGCTGACCGAGCCGCTGCTGCGGCCGATCCGCCGCATCCTGCCGAACCTCGGCGGCATCGACGTCTCGCCCATCATCCTGCTGCTGCTGCTGATGTTCGTGCAGGAGCTGATCAAGGAATATCTCTATCCGGCGGTCATGTAGCCGGCCGCTCAATGCTGCTTGAGCGATTCCTCGATCTCCATCAGCGTGATGGTGCGCGTCGCCGTCTCGTCACGCAGGCACGCCTCGCTCAGAGGGCCGACGATCGAGCCGCCGGCATAGACCTTTGCGGGCCACTGGCAGGATTGATCGCGATACCGGATCCATAGCGTCTGCCCGTCGCGCAGATAGGCCTTGCCGGCCGCGTCGAAGGCCGCCTGTGCCGTGCCGTAGACCCGGTTGAGGATCTGGTCCCAGGCGAGGCGTTCCCGGCCGTAGCAGGTCTCCATGCCGAGCGTCGACTGGCCGTCGGGCCTGGCGAGGCACGGCGCGGCGACGAGGTCGACGCAGCGACGACGGGCCGTCGTATCCTTGTTGGTGCCGAGGCAGGCGGTGAGCGTCTTCAGGTCGTCGGGGCGGGGCTGCTCGCCGGCCCCGGCGTTGCACGCGGTCGCCACGGCAGCAAGGATAGCGGCCCCGAGCGCCAGCGAGGCGCGGCGACTCACGGGCGCGGCCAGCTGAAATCGTCGGCGCGGCCGGGCTTCGGCGCTGGAGGGGACGCCGCGCCCGTCGCCGGCGGGGCCTGCAGCCTCGCCTGCATCGTGGCGGACGGCGGCACGATCGTCGCCAGTTGTCCGTCCGGCGAGATCGGCGGTGCCGTCAGCGGCAGCACCGGGCCCGCCACGGCCTGGGCGGGCGGCGTCTCGCCCTTGGCGCTGCTCGGGGCGAGGCCCGCCTCGCGTCGGATCTGGGCGTTGATGTCGATGTCGAGCGCCTGGTCGAAATCGCGGGTGCGCTCGATGGTGATGCTGGCGACGTCCGGGTTCGCCGCCGGCTTGGCGCCCGGCCCGCGCAGCCGCTTGATTTCGCTGGTGACGAAGCTCGCGAGCTTTCGGGCGCCGGCGCGGGTGAAGCCGATGCCGTCGGCCTTGCGCAGCCGCACCGTCCGCCCGTCGATGTCCGGGCCGATGGGGCTGTAGCGGCCGGCGTCGTCGCTGAAGGCTTCCCAGCTATCCACATAGGTGGCGCCCTGGCGCTCGGCCGCGTCGCGGATGATGCCGTTGAGCCGCACGTAGTCGGTCGAAGCCTCCTCGCCCTGAACGGTCGGCAGGCCGACCCAGATCAGCGGGACATGGGCGTCCCGGAACGCCGAGGCCACGGCGCCGACGCGCTTGCCGTAGACCTCGCGCCAGCGGTCCGACGCGGGATCGAGCGAGACCCCGCCGTCGAGGATCGCCTGCCGGTCGTTGGAGCCGAGCATCATGATGGCCACGCCCGGTTGCCGTGATGCTTTCAGCCGCGCGGCGAGGTCGTCGAGCCAGGCGTGGAAATCGGGCCGCGTCAGGCCCTGGTCCTCGCCGGCGAGCGAGGTCGTCGCCACGTTCGGGACGGCGCCGTCCTCGAGGCCGCCCGCGAGAGCCTGGGCGAAGCGGTCGCCATAGACCGTCACCCGCGTCGGAGCCGGCGCTGCCGTCGCCGTCCCGCGGGGAGGCGCGCGGCGATCCGCCGCCGCATAGGGGATCGGGCGACGGTCCGCCACGGGTCGCCGGACATGGGGCCGCACGAAAGCCGGCGCCGAATGTCGGACCGGCGCCTCGACGGCACGCCGCTGCGACTGAAGCAGGAACTGGATCGGCGACTGGTCGTCGGCCGCTCGGGCAGCGCCGAGCGTCAGGCAGATCGCCAGGGCGGCTAGGGCCGCCGAGGCGAGCGGGCGGAGGGAGTGTCGCGGCATGGGTCGCTTCCCTGTAATCATCGCGAGGCCACCGGCCAGGGCGTCTTGAGCGGGCCCCATCCGGCGATCCTGTCGCCGAGCAGCGCCACGCCGAGCGCGTAGGAGGTCGCATTGTTGTAGGTCTTGATGACCTTGAAATTCGGCGTCACCAGGAAGGCGGGGCCATCGGCGCCCGCCGGCCAAAGCAGAGCCGCCCGGCCATTGTGCGGCATGTCTCCGCCATCGGCACGTGTCAAGCCCCGCGCCGCCCAGGTCGCGAAAGGCAGATAGCGGGCGCCCTCGCTCGCCACGCCGCGGCCCGCCGGCAGCCTGACCTCGTAGCCCCAGGTCTCGCCGGCCGCCCAGCCGTGCTTCTTCAGGAAATTGGCGGTCGAGCCGATGGCGTCGGGAACGCTCGTCCAGATGTCGCGACGGCCGTCGCCGTCGAAGTCGACCGCGTAGGCCTTGAAGTTCGACGGCATGAACTGCGTCTGACCCATGGCGCCGGCCCAGGAGCCGATCATGTGGGCCGGATCGACGTGCCCCTCCTCGAGGATGACGAGGGCCCTGATCAGCTCCTTGCGGAAATAGCTGCCGCGGTATCGCGCGGCGGCCAGCGTCGCCAGGGCGCGCACGACGTAATTGTCGCCCATATAGGTGCCGAATTTCGTCTCGAGCCCCCAGACGCCCAGGATGACGTAGCGGTCGACGCCGTAGCGCGCCTCGGCCTTGGCGAGCCACGGCGCGAAGTCCTTGTACTTGTCGCGGCCGAGCGCGATGCGCTTGTCCGAGACGGCGGTCGAAAGATATCCGGCCAAGGTCTTGTGGAACTCGGCCTGCGTCCGCGTCTTGGCGATGACCTCGGGGTCGGGCGCGACGCCGGCGAAGGCGGCCTCGAAGGTGCGGCGGCTGACCCCTTGCGCACGGGCTTCGGGCCAGAGGCCCGCCAGGAATGCGGAAAAATCCTCCGCGCGCGCCTCGGTGCCGGCGAGCCCGGCCAACGCCGCGGCGCCGAGCAGGAGGGTGCGCCGGGTAAGACCTCCGGAGCCAGACGATCCGATCGTTGCCGCCTTCATCGCTCACCCATGTCGCGGCGCTGCGCACCGACGCCCTCCGGTGCCGAGGCTAGGGCCCGAAGGTTAACAATGTATTTACCATAGCGATGCGGGTTTCCGCCGACGGGGCGCGGCACGCACCAATCCTGCCACGATCATCGGGGAAAAGGCGGCCATGACCATGCACCGTCGCGATGTCCTGGCCGGCGCCCTGGCGCTTGGCGCTCTCCTCCTCGTCCGACCGCGTGTCCGGGCGCAGGAGGGAAGCCTCACGCCCTTCGTCGGCGATCACGGCGGCCAGATCTACAATTACCGGCTGCCGGCCGAGCCGAGCCTCGACGGCCTGCCGGGCGTCCTGTGGACCGGTGCGGCGGCGCCCGAGGTGATCCTGGTCGAGTTCTTCGACTATAATTGCCCCTATTGCCGCGCCGCCTCGGGCGACCTCCAAGCCCTGCTGGCGCGAACGCCGGGCCTGCGGCTCGGGCTCGTCAACAATCCGGTCCTCGGCCCCGGGTCGGTGCAGGCCGCCAAGATCCAGCAGGCGGTGCTGCGAAACCACGGGCCGGCCAAGGCCCTTGCCTTTCATGAGCGCGTCTTCGCCGGACATGGGGCGGTCGACGGCCCCTCGGCGCTGGCCGTCGTGCCGGGTCTCGGGCTCGACGCCAGAGCGGTCGGGGCCGCAGGCGACCTGCCGCAGGTCGGCGACGTGGTCAAGCGGCAGGCCCATCTCGCCGCCGCCCTCGGCTTCTCGGCGACCCCGTCCTTCATGATCGACGGCATCGGCGTGCTCGGCTATCCGGGGCCGCGCGCCATGGCCCGCGCCGTCGCGGCGATCCGCCAATGCGACAGGCTGGCCTGCGCGTAGACCCGTCCGCTCAGGCGACCCCGATGGCGTAGAGGTCGTGCAGATGCACGATGCCGACCGGCCGGTGCTCGCGGTCGACGACCGGCAGGACGGAGCGGCGCTTGTCGTTGAGCAGGGCCAGAGCCTCGACGGCGAGACCGTCTGGCCCCACCGTCAGGGGCGAGGGCGTCATGACGGCCCGGACGGCCGTCGTCATCAGCCCCGGACCCATGTGGCGGCGCAGGTCGCCGTCGGTGACGAGGCCGGCGAGACGTCCGTCGGGATCGACCACGCAGACGCAGCCGAAGCGCTTTCCGGTCATCTCCACGATGGCGTCGGCCATGGCGGCGTCGAGCGCGATGCGCGGGATGCGGTCATCGGCATGCATCACGTCGCGCACGAAAGTGAGCTGGGCGCCGAGCTTGCCGCCGGGATGGAAGGTCTTGAAGTCGAGCGCCGAGAAACCCCTGGCCTCGAGCAGGGCGATGGCCAGCGCGTCGCCGATCACGAGCTGCATGGTGGTCGAGGTCGTGGGGGCGAGGCCGTTGGGGCAGGCCTCCTCCGCCTTGGGCAGGATCAGCGCCAGATCCGCGGCCCGGCCGAGGGCGCTCTCGGCATTGCTGGTGACGGCGACGACGGGAATCGCGAAGCGCCGCGCGTAGGTCAGGATATGGGCGAGGTCGGGCGTCTCGCCGGACCAGGAGAGCGCCAGCACGGCATCGTTCGCCTGGATCATGCCGAGGTCGCCGTGGCTCGCTTCCGCCGCGTGGACGAAGGAGGCGGGCGTGCCGGTCGAGGCGAGCGTCGCGGCGAGCTTGCGCCCGACATGGCCGGATTTGCCCATGCCGGTGACGATGACCCGGCCGCGCAGGCGGCCGATGAGCCGGACCGCCGCCGCGAAGCTTCGCCCGAGCGACGAATCCGCATCGCGCATCGCGGCTTCCAGCACCATGATGCCGGCGCGCTCGATCCCGACCGTGCGCAGGGCCGAGGCGAGGGCGCCCTCCCGATGCGCGTCGGGGACCATCGGCCTGGCGGAACTGACGGCGCTCATGGCCACTGCCTTACCACCAAACGTCCCGGCCTGCACGCCTGGCCGGCAGCCGGTCGTGGGTCGCGCAGCTGGCAGGGTCCGAATCGAGATCAGCGAACGGCGCGATGATCAGATGGTCCTCGTTCGCCCTTATCCAGCGTCGCCTCGCGTCGCTTCCTTCTTCCGTGAACGGGGAGTGTCCTTCAATCTCTCGCGTTAACCTGAATTCGGTGCCCTCTCGACACGAGCACAAAAAATGTCTTAGAATCGAGTGCCTCGCGCGACCGAGACTAGATGCTCTGAAATATCGTTTTGTGGTAGGGTGTCGGCGTCTTTTCCGGTGTTGGCGGGAAAGCTGGCGGGAGTCGTGGATTGATGCTGGGTTCGCCGGTATTCCAGCGTAATCGCTGCCCGAGATGCGGGGATGCTGATTGCCGCGACGGGGAAAGCTGCATGCTTTGCGATGCCGATCCGACTGTCGGCTGTGCCACATGCGGCGTGTCCAACCCGGCATCGAACCGGTTTTGTGGACAATGCGGCGGTCTCCTTGCGGGGCCGGCGGCCGGGCGACCGAACGAAACCGACGCGTCGATCGTGACCATCGTGCCGGAGCGGCGGCAGATCACGACGGTCATCATCGAGACGGCCGCCGTGGCGAACCCCGAGACCGAGCTCGATCAGGATCGCGTCGCCGCCCTCATCGGCGCCGGGCGGGTCCTGATCCGGGAGGCCGTCGAGCCCTTCGGCGGACAGCGCGGGCAGGAGGTCGCCGGCGGCCGCCTTCTCCGGTTCGACTTCCGGCGTGCGCAGGACAACGACGTGCGGCGGGCCGTCGAGGTGGGGCTCGCGGTCCTCGAGAAGGTGCGCGTCGCGCGGGACGACCTCCTGGCGCGTTTCGGTGCGGCGGTGGAGGTCCGCATCGGCGTCCATACGGCGATCCTGAACCCCGGCCTGAGCGACAGTGCCAGAACGGGCAACCGGCGGGCGCGGTCGGATGACGCCACGGCCGGCGCGATCGGCCTGCGAGAGCTAGCCGAGCCCAATTCCATCGTGATCTGTGCCTTGACGGCGCGGCTTGCCGGCGCGGTCGCCGGTCTGGTGCCGCTTGGCACGACGCGCATCGACGGCGTCGATCGTCCGGTCGAGGCTTTCCGCATCTGTCCGTCGCAGAAGGTGATTGCGCCCCCCGAAGGCCTGCCGTTTCCGGTCGAGGATATGGTCGTCCTGCAGGTCGCGGCCGTCATCGGGCAGGGCTTCGCCGTTGCCGATGTGGCCGCGCTCCTGGACCGGACGCCGGACAGCCTCGAGGTCGAACTCGCAAGTCTCGTCGCGGCGGGCCTGGTGGAAAGCTCCGAAGCCGGCAAAACCTTCCGGTTCAGCCGCGATGGCCTCCGCGATGCGGCCTATGACAGGTTGCCACTCGACATGCGGAGGGATCTGCACGGCCGCTATGCGACCATGCTGGCCGGCAGGCCCAGGGGGCCGGGCGACCATTTCGGCACGATCGGCGTTCACTGGGCGCGGGCTCATGATCCTGCGAAGGCGCAGGAAGCGTTCTGCGCGGCCGGCGCGGAGGCGCTCGAGCGCGGTGCCCTGACCGAGGCCATGCGGCACTTCGACGATGCGCTCGACCAGGCGCATCTCATGCATGAGGCGACGGCGATCCAGAAGGCGAAATTCGCGGTCGAGCTCAGCCGCGGCCAGCTCTTCGTGCGGCTGAGGGGTTATGCGGCGCCCGAAGTGGAGCAATGTTTCACCCGGGCGGCGGATCTCGCGCAGGCGGTTGCCGACGACCACGATCTCTTCGCCTCGCTCTGGGGCCGGGCCACCTTCCATCTGTCGCGCGGGCCTTTCGGGCGGGCCGCCGACATTACCCGCCAGATGATCGATCTGGCGGCGCTGACCGGCGACGCGCTGTTGAAGGGCGAAGCCTACCGTCTGTCGGCCTGGGCCGAGTTCACGCAAGGGGAATTCGCCGCGGCCGAGACGCGCTACGCGCAGGCCTTCGATGTTTTCGACCGGCTCGATCCGGGCACCACCCTCTACGGCACCCGCCCGGCGATCCTGGCGCGAATCGGCCGGGCGTGGCTTCTGTGGTTTCTCGGGCGTCCGAACCTCGCCATGGACGAGATCCGGCTCGCCGAGCAGCAGGCCCGGACCGTCGGCGATCCCTATGCCCGCGCTTTTGCCTTCGGCATCGAGGCCGCGCTCGCTCACCTGCGCCAAGAGCCGGCCACGGTTGGCATGGCCGGCGAGACCTGCGCCCGCATCGGCCGCGAACATTCGTTCCCTTACTGGGCGGCTTGGGGCGACATTTTCGCCGGCTGGGCAGCGGCGGTCGAAGGTGACGGCGACGGCATCGCTCGGATGCGCGACGGATGGGATCGATACCGGGCGACGGGGGCGGTCCAGCTCGATCTTTATGTGCGGACGCTCCTCGCCGACGGCCTGCGCCGGCACGACCGTGCCGCCGAGGGTCTCGACCTCCTCGATTTCGACCAGGTCGGCTCGGATACGGCGGCGCCCTATGCCCTCGCCGAAGCCTATCTGACGCGTGGACGCATTCAGGCCACGCTCGGTCACCCTGCCGACGTCGCCACCGATCTCTCGGCGGCCGTGGCCACAGCCCGGCGACAGGGCTCGATCATGATGGAGCGCCGTGCCGCGCTCTGCCTGCGGCACCGGCGGCGAGCGCCGATGATCCACGAGGAGGACGCGGGCTTCGACATGATGCTCGTCGAGCTCTCGCGGCCGTAAACGAGGTGTTGGATCGATCCAGGAGATTGCGAGACCGTTCGGCCTGAACCGGACCTCAGGACCGCCGCGTCTCCCGCATGCTCAGAACGGCCAGGAAGCTTATGATCGCGGCGGCGGTGACGTAGTAGCCGACAAAGGCGAGGCCGCCGCGTTCGAGCAGGAGTTGTGCGAGAGAGGGCGCCAGCGAGGCGCCGAGGATGCCACCGAGATTGTAGGCGCTCGAGGCTCCCGTGTAGCGCACCGGCGTCGGGAACAGCTCAGGCAGCAGCGCGCCCATGGGGGCGAACGTCAGTCCCATCAGGCCGAGCTCGAGAGACAGGAAGGCAAGCACCTCGCCGGTGCCGCCGTGGCCCAGCATCGCGGGCATGGCGAAACCCGAAAGCGCCGCCAGCGCGCTCGCGACGAGCAGCACCGGGCGGCGACCGAAACGGTCGGCAAGCGCCGCCGAGACCGGTGTTGCGACCGCCATGAAGATCACCGCGACGCACAGCAGCCCGAGAAAATCCGAACGCGGGATGTGGCGCGTGCCGGTGCCGTAGCCGAGCGCGAACACGGTCGAGATATAGAATAGGGCATAGCAGACCACCATGGCGAGCGAGCCCTGCAACAGCGGCCGGGCATGGTTCCGCAGCACCTCGGCCAGCGGCACCTCGACGCGCTCGTTGCGGGCGAGCGCCGCGCGGAAGGCCGGCGTCTCCTCGATCGAGACGCGCAGGTAGAGGCCGATCGCCACCAGGACGGCGCTGACCAGGAAAGGGATGCGCCAGGCCCAGGCGACGAAGTCGGCCTCGCCGAGACCGAGCAGCAGGGCGAGGAACAGTCCGTTGGCCATCAGGAAGCCGAGCGGCGGCCCGAGCTGCGGAAACATGCCGAACCAGGCGCGCTTGCCCAGGGGCGCGTTCTCGGTGGCGAGGAGCGCCGCCCCGCCCCATTCGCCGCCGAGCCCGATGCCCTGGCCGAAGCGCAGCAGGCAGAGCAGCCAGGGGGCCAAGGCGCCGGCCGTGGCATAGCCGGGCAGCAGGCCGATCAGCGTGGTCGACAGGCCCATCACCAGCATCGAGGCGACCAGCGTCGACTTGCGCCCGACACGGTCGCCGAAATGCCCGAACAGCACCGAGCCGACCGGCCGCGCCAGGAAGGCGATGCCGAAGGTCAGGAAGGCGTTCAGCGCCTGCGACCCCGGCGCCGATTGCGGGAAGAATGTCTGCCCGATGACGAGCGCGGCGGCCGTGCCGTAGATGTAGAAGTCGTAGAATTCGATGGTGGTGCCGACGAGGCTCGCCAGCACGATCCGCCCGATCGAGGACGATGCAACGGCCTCGGCGCTTTGCGACGGCGCCGTCGTCGCGCCAGCCTTGCCCGCCATCCTCTCGTCCCCTTGCGTATCCCTGAGGAGGGCGCTACGGCACTCGGGCTCGCGCCGTCAAGGGCGCCCCGGTGGAATGATGTCCCGAGCCTTTCGTTTGTCTTCGGTCTGGCTTCTGCTCCTCGGCGCCTCCGCTTGGGCGGATTCGTTTCGAGCGCCGCCGGTTCATCTCGGACCGAAGATCTCCGTCCAGGGCTACGGCAAGCAGAATCCCGCCTGCCGGGCCTGGACCAACGGCTGCGTCCTGTGCATCGGCGACGGGGCGAGCGGATCGCGGTGCTCGACGACGGGGATCGCCTGCCAGCCGCATGGCATCACCTGCAAGGACCTGCGCCGGGACTAAGCACTCCTGGTGCTCAACGGTCTCCAGCGCAAGGAAGCTTGTGAAAGCTTGCTCAGGTCAAGTGATCCTGGCCTCCAGGCCTTCCGGCCTACGCCGGGCCGCCGCGACCCAAAGCGCCCCGGCCGTGACCAGGAGGACCAGGGCAAGGTAGACCAAGGGCTGGCGAAGCGCTTCCGGCGGCGGATCGAAGACGCCGCCGAGAAGCCGGACCAGCATCGCGGCGACGAGTTCGCCCAGAGTGAAGCCGCAGACCGCCCCGCCGATCAGGATGATGCCGGCCTCGGCGCGCGCGAAAAGCCGGACATCGGCCACAGACGCGCCGAGGGCCGACAGGATCGCCGCGCTACGCTGCCGTTCGGACAGGCCGAGCCAGAGCACGAGGCCGGTCGACCCGATGGCGAGGACGATCGCGAAAGCGAGCTCGATGCCGGTCAGGGCACGCAGGTCGACGGCCGTGAGGCTGGAGCCGATCGTTCGCTGCGCCTGGGCGAGATCCGTCACCTTCAAGGGGGAGGATGCACCGAGCGCCGTCCTGATCGCAGCGGCGGGGCGGCTCGGATCGCCGGCGGTGCGCACCAGAACCGTCTCGGCGTGTGCGTTGCCGGTCTGCGCCGCCACATAGGCCGCATTGGCCACGAGGAAGCTGTCGCGCGGCGCGGTGGGGAACTCGGAGACGACGCCGACGAGATGGAACGGGACGGGATGATATTGACGGTCGGGACCGGTCTGCAGGCGCAGGTTGATCACGTCGCCGATGGCGAGCTGGAAGTCGTTGACCGTCTCCTGCGAGACAAGGACGCCGTCCGGCGTCCTCGCCAGCCCGGCGAGCGCCGTCCGTGCATCGTGGTTGGCGAAATAGGCATCGGCGATGGTGGTGGCCTTGCCGATGGTGGCCGGATCGATGCCGTAGAGATCCTGCAAGTCGTTGCCCACATAGGCGTAGCGATGCTGCATCGGTTCGGCCGCGAGCACCCCGGGCTGATGCCTTATGTCCGCGAGGCGCGCTCCGGCGGGATCGGCGATCGTGCCGGCGACGGTGACGTCGGCGCCATTGGTCAGCTCGGCATCGACGAGCGACTGGGCGTTATATGTGGCGGCGAAGACCGCCACCGCCGTGGCGAAGGCGAAAGCCAGCGTCGCCAGGGCGACGCCCCCGGCGATCCTGCGGTTCTGACGTGCGATCGAGGCCGCGACCGGATCGCTCAGCCGTTTCGCCAGCGGCCGGAGGGCCGCCGCGAGAACGGTGCGGCCCGCCCCGAGGGCCAGGCTCGCTAGGCGGAGCACCAGAAGGCCTGCCCCGATCCACAGGCATAAGGGCGCCAGGAACGCCGTGTAATCGACGGAGGTCGCCGCCACCCCTTCGGGCGCGAGGACGATCTGATAGCCCGTCTGGGCGACACGCCAGACCAGGAGTCCGGCGATCACTAGCAGGATCACGTCGAGATAGGCACGCCGCCAAAGGGGCCTTGCCGCCTGGACCAGCATCGCGCGCTGTGCCGCCACCGTGCTGGCACGAAGGTCGGCGAGGGTCGGCACCAGAACCGAGGCCAGGGCCAGCAGCAGGCCGGCCAGCAAGGCCACGCCCAGCCAGACCAGGACGGCGCGCGATGCCGGATCGGCGCCGAGAACAGTCGCGGAAACCAGCCCGGCGACCAAGACTCCCGCGACGGTTCCCAGCGTGGCCACGCAACCGCTCTCGGCGATGGCGATCCGGGTGATCGCCGGGACCGAGGCGCCGCGCAGGCTCAGGAGAGCATGCTCGTGCCGGCGGCGGACCATCTCGGTCCGCACGACGGCAATCGTCAGCAGCGCCGCGAGCGCGATGCCCGGAAGGCCCAGGAAGAGCAGCAGGATGCTGGCGAACAGGGCGTCCTCGCGCACCGCGCTTAGCCGGGCCGCGAGATTGTCGCCGATCTGCGCCACGCCGGCCGCGCGGACCTCGAAATTCCTGGCGCGCCCCGTCGCATCGGCCAGGGCAGCCGTCGGCGCGGACGGCAGCGCGGCGTGATCGAGCCTCGCGTGGATCTCCAGGCGGGCGCTCCCGCCCTGGATCCCCGTGTCCTTGGCGAACAGCGCGGTCCATTGCTCGAACGGGAGCAGGATGACGTCGTCCGGCGGCGCCGTCGCGGCCGGTCCCTTCTGTGGACCGATGGTCTGGAACATCGCATCGGCATTCGGCAATTCGACGATGCCGTCGATCTTCACCGCGATCGGGTCCTTGCCGGTTCGCAGGATCGACACGCTGTCGCCCACGGAGACGTGGAGGTTCGCCGCTGCCTGCTGGGCGATCAGCACGCCCTTGGGGGCGCCTAGCAGGGGCCGGATCTGGCCGGGGAAAGCCGCCGTGTAACCCTCCGGCATGCCGAGGACCTGGCCCGCGCCGGTGGTCTGCGTGGTGCCGCCCGTCGTGGTCTGGAAGCCCGAGACATCCGCATAGCCGACCGTGCGGGCGACCTTGATCGGCGCCGACGCCGACAGCTTCTGCGTGAGCGCCGCCGCATCCGAGCCCGGCGCGATCGCCACCTGCCAGTCGACCGGCAGGTCGGCGATGGCGCGGCGCGTCATCGTGCTGCCGCTGATGCTGGCAAAGACGCCGACGATGCCGATCAGCGCCGTCGCGGCGGCGAGGCCGCTCGCCGCCAGCACCAGGGCGCGCCATCGATGGGTGAGGACGCCTTTGATCCATGTCGCCATCATGCGGCCTGCTCCCGGGTTGCGGCGTTCGTCATCCGGCCGGCTTGCATCGGCCACGACCGTTCGAGGCGCCCCGCGATCGTGGCATCGTGGGTGGCGACGACGAGCGCGGTCTCGGTCTCCTCGAGCGCCGCCAGCAGGGCATCGAAGACGCGCCGGCCGGTCTCCCGGTCGAGCTGCCCCGTCGGCTCGTCGGCGAGCAGAACCTTGGGCTTCGTCACCAGGGCCCGGGCCAGCGCCACCCGCTGCATCTGGCCGCCCGACAGCTGGTCGGGCAATTTGTCGGCGAGATCGAGAAGCCCGAGCCGATCGAGGGCGCCCCGAGGGTCCATAGCGCTCGCGGGGTCGAGTCCGGCGATGTCGAGAGCCAGCCTGACGTTCTCGATCGCGCTCAGCGCGGGCAGGAGCGAGGCGGCCTGGAACACGACGCCGATTTGGCGTGGCCGCAAGGGTCGGTCCTGACGCAGCCCCGGCCACGACACCCCGCCGCTGCTTGGGCGCTGGAGCCCCGCCAGAATGTCGAGCAACGTCGATTTGCCGCTGCCCGAGGGTCCGACCAGCGCAATGCGGTCGCCGGCGCGGATGCGGCAGGATATGCCCGCGAGCGCCTCGACGCGCTGCGACCCGATCGCGAAGGAGCGCGAAACGTCGGACAGTTCGATCAGAAGCGCGCCGCTTCCCTCCCCGGGGTCGGTGCATGTCGTCCATGCGCGGTTCGGGGCCGCCGGCACGGGCCGGCTTGCGGATGGCGGCGGTGACCCCTCTGCAATGCGTCCGTCTTCGATGGCCAGCACCCGCGACGCCCAGCTCGTCAGGGCGGAGCTGTGGGTGGCGATGAGCGCGGCGCCGCCCGCGGCGCGGCGCGTCTCGAACAGGTCCAGGATGCGGGCCTCGGTCTCCGCATCGACCTCCGCCGTGGGCTCGTCGGCGAGCAGCAGCGGCGGGTCGGCCGCGAGGGCGACCGCCAGTCCGGCACGGGCGCGCTCGCCGCCCGAGAGGGTGGCGGGCATGGCATCGGCCCGATGGGCGAGACCCACTCTGTCGAGCAAGGAGCCGATCGTCGCGTCCGTTCGAGCCATGCCCTTGAGGCTCTTCCGAAGCGCGACGTTCTGCGCGACGGTCAGATGGTCGAACAGGTTGCGCGACTGCGCCAGGATGCCGACCTTGCGCGCGCGCAGCGCCGCCCGCTCGGTCTCGGGGCGTCGCGTCATGCGCGACCCGTTGATCGTGACCAGGCCTCCATCCGGCTCGTCGAGGCCTGCCAGACAGGCGAGCAGGGTCGACTTGCCGCTGCCCGAGGGCCCGAGCAGCGCGACGGTCTCGCCCCGCTCCACCGTCAGCGAGGCGCCGCGCAGGGCCCGCACCTCGGCGTCGCCGGGGTGATAGAAGCGGTAGAGGTCATCCGCGACGAGAAGCGGCATGTCATTTCCACCGGAACGAGTCGTTCATCAGCTTCCACTGATCGACGTTGTCGGCGCCCGCCGGCGCCGACATGGTCAGCGTCGCGACCTTGCCGGCATGCCCGACGATGGTGCGTTCGTTCTCCTGCCGGATCCGCCGGTTGGTGACCGGATTGGGTTCGGAATTCGACGTATAGGCGATGCGGACGGCCTCGCCCGAGGGCAGGGTCACGGACTTGATCGAGCCGATCTTCACCGCGTGGCCGGTCTTCTCCATCGTGGCGGCCTCGCCCGCGCGGACGCTCGCGACGGTCGGCGCCGGCCCCGACGTCACGGCGACGTCGACGCTGTCGTATTTGTCGGCGAAGGAGACGCCGTCGGGCCGGTCGGTGCGGGCCCAACCCTCGGGAACCTTGATGGCGAAGCCCTGCGGCGCCGTATAGACGATGAAGACCTGATCGTCGGGGATGTCGCCCGGCGGGTTCGTCTCCGGGGCGACCGCGGTCTCCCGGGCCGCGGCCGACAGCGTGGGAGCGATCGCTCCCAACCCGACGCCGAGGCTCAGGAGGGCTCCCAGAAGAATGCGCCGCCGCGTTGGGCAAAGCGTCGTCCCGGCCGCGGCGCCCCCGCCGTCGTCGTGGTGGCGCGGGCTCATTGCTGGCCCTCGGCGGTGTTCTGCAGCGCCGCGCCCGTCTTGGCGTCGATGCCGACCTCGTGGGTCACGCCGCCGACCTTGATGTCGAACGAATAGCGCAGCCCGGAGCCGCCTTTGCGATGTTCAAGTTCCTGGTCGAGGATGGTGCCGGGCTGGGCCTTGAGGGCCGCCGTGCGGGCCTGGTCGAGGGTGAGCGTCGCCTCCTTGGCGAGGGCGCCCCCTTCGAGGGCGAAGGCGGTGCCCGGTGCCGCGACGAGCAGCGCGATGGCCGCGATGCGGAGGGATGTACGGGTCATGGCAATGGTCCTTCATGGCTTCGACAGGGGGCCATTTAGGACGAGGCTGGCTTGGGCCTCCATGACGCGAGATTTACTTATCGGTAAGCTTGCAAAAGCAACGCCTTAGGCTTCGCCCGCGACAGCCCGGGAGGGGGTCATCGCTCGCTCCGCGCCGCGATCTGATGGTCTTCGGTGCTGTGACCGGGGTGGCGCAGGAGAAACGAAGGGCAGATCCGTTCGCCGAAACGCGTGAGGGCGAGCGTCACGGCCTTGCCCGGCCGCGACGCGATGCAACCTGCCGCCAGCGCCGCGACGAGGGCCGCGCCGACGATGTCGAGCGGGTAATGGGCGCCGAGGAAGACCCGCGACCAGCCGACCGCAAGCGCCAGGCCGAGGAATACGATCCACAGCCGCGGATAGCGTGCCGGAGCTCTCGCCAGAAACGCGAAGGCGAGCCCGAAGAGCAGCGTGCAGTGATCGCTCGGAAACGAGCTGTCGGCCGGGTGGTTCAGGAAGTTCGTTGCCGGGCCGTCCATGAAGGGGCGCGGCGTCACGATCAGCCCGGACAGGACCCCGGCGATCGCCAGGGCGAGAAAGCCGGTCAGGGCCGCCGCCACGGCGCCTCGCCGCTCCTGATGCAGCCCGAACACCCACATCAGGACGAGGGCCGCCGGCACCGCCAGGATGGGCCATTGCGCCAGGAAGGTCGCCGCCCAAAGCCCGGCACCGTGCAATCCGGGCGGTGCCGCCAGAAGCGCGAAGGCCTGATGGTTCAACGTGGCGAGCACGGGACGGCCTCCGATCTCACGATCGGTTCTGCGTCGTCGTCTTCGCCCTGTTTCTCGGTTGCGTCGGCGCCGGGTCGATCACCTGGCGACAGGCGGGGTTGAGCTCGGATACCCGTCGCTGCAAGCAAGCGACGATCTCCGTTTCGTCCGGGATGGCATCGGCACACAAGCGAAAGACCTCCGGACGACAGGCGTCCTGGTCGCTCTGCGACCCGCGGTCCTGACCGAAGCTCGCGGCGGGAAACACCGGAACCAAGAGGAAGGCTGCCACAACCCAAGACTTCATCGTGCGGTTCCGCTGTAAGAATCGGCGGAGACGGCGCATGCGCATGGCGCCTCGCCGCATGTCCGCTCCACCAAGGTATCGATTCGGCGCCTTTGTCGATCCTGAGATCGTCAGGATCGGATTACGCCTGCTGGCCCGTCGCTTATCGGTCTTGGCGCCGATCGTCCGGGGCAACGGCGCATCGAAGCACAATCATCCTTCGCGCAACTTGGCCGCCACCATACGGATCGGTAAGGTTGGCGGAAGAACGAAGGGGTTGCGGCGCGTTCGCCTGGGCACGCCGCGATCTAGATGCCGCCCGCCCGCCCACGGCCATCGCGGCGGTGGCCGCTGACCTGCACGCCGTCTTCCGGCCGCAGATGCAGGAATCCCGGCACGGCGACCAGGGGCAGGACCGCGATGAGCAGGAACACCTCGTGAAACCGCTGCGGGCTCAACACGTGGTCGCCCGAGCTCACGAGCCCGAGCAGCATGGCGCCGAGCGAGACGCCGAAACTGACGGTCAACTGCTGCAACACGCCACCGAGGCTCGTGGCGCGGCTGAGCCGCTCGGCGGGCATGTCCGCATAGGAGAGCGTGTTCGATGTCATGAACTGGGTCGAGCGGACGAGGCCAAAGATGAAGACATAGCCGGCGATCAGCCAGTGCGGCGTCTGGGGCTTGAGGAGCGCGAAGCCCGCCAGGACGACGGTGCCGGCGACGGCGCTGCCGGCGAGCACCCGGTCGAAGCCAAACCGGCGCAAGAGCCGCTGGGCGACCGTGCGGACCAGGAGCGCGCCGAGGCTGCTGACGAAGGTGAGCGAACCCGACATCACGGGGCTCATACCGAAGCCGACCTGCAGCATGAGCGGCAGCAGGAAGGGCGGTGCATTCATGGCGACCCGGCAGACGCCACCGGCGAGCGTGCCGACCGCGAAGGAGCGCAGGCGGAACAGGCCGAGGTCGACCGCCGGTGCGGCAACGCGGCGCGCATAGGCGCCGTAGGCGACGAGCAGCACCGCCGCCGCGCCGAGCATCCCGGCGATGCCGGCGACGGAGACGACCGGTCGTCCGATGCTCTCCATGCCGAACTGGAGCAGCGCCACGCCACAGCCGACCATCAGGAAGCCGACGATGTCGAACCGGGCGAGACCAGCCTCCCGCACGTCCTCGACGAAGCGCATCGCCAGCAGGACGCCGGCGATGCCGAAGGGCAGGTTGACGTAGAAGATCCACCGCCAGGACGCATAGGTGGTGATCAGGCCGCCGAGCAGCGGGCCGATGACGGGCCCGACGATCGCCGGCAGCGTCATATAGGTCATCGCGGTCACGAATTCACGGCGCGGGAAGCTGCGCAGCAGGATCAGCCGGCCGACCGGCGTCATCATGGCGCCGCCGAGGCCCTGCAGCGCCCGCGTCGCGACCAGCATCGCGAAATTGTCGGCGGCGCCGCAGAGCGCCGAGCCCAGTGTGAAGAGGGCCAGGGCCAGCACGAAGATGCGCCGCGCCCCGAAGCGGTCGGCGAACCAGCCGCTGACCGGGATGAAGACGGCGAGCGTCAGCACGTAGGCCGTCACGGCGAGGTTCATGCGGACCGGCGTCGTGGCGAGGCTCTTCGCCATGTCCGGGATCGCGGTGGTGATGATCGTCGAGTCGAGCTGCTCCATCAGGAACGCGATGGCGACGATCATCGGGATCAGGAGCCGCAGGCGGGGATCACGCTCGGTCGCGAAGCGGCGCTCGTCCGTCGCCGTGGCGGGTGCTGTCATCGGTCGGCCACTATGGCGGCGGCCGGACATTCGCAAGTCATTTCCACGCGCGATACCGGCCGTTCCTCACGAGCATGTCCGGTCCAAGCCGGACCGGCATCGGTACTGCAGGGAACGCCGGCGACATAGTGAATGATCTGTTAACCAGCCCGGACTAGCGTCTCGGCATCCCCCTGTTCGCAATCGTCACCGGGCTGGCGAAAAGATGTCGATCATCCCAGACGAGAGTCCGGTTCTGCAGCGCGTGCAGGGCCGGCTCGATCCGACGCCGCGCCTGCCGGCCGGCTGCCGCTGGCCCGAGGGGCTGTCGCTGCGGCCACGCGGGCAAGAGGACGGCGCGGCGCTGCAGACCTTGCTCGGCCAGGATGGCGTCCAGCGCAGCGGGTCGGTGCTGGAGCCTCTCACGTCGCCCGAGGAGGTCGAGGCTTTCCTCGATTTTCAAGGGCTCGGCAAGTTCGAGGTCGTGCCGACGATGCGCGAGGCGATCGTCGGCTACGCGGCCCTCTACCCGCTCGGCGGCCGCCAGAGCCATGTCGGATATTTCATGCTCGCCGTCGACGAGCGGGCCCGGCGTCGAGGCGTCGGAACCGCGTTGCTGGCGGCCGTCGTGGAGACCGCCTGGACGATGATCGGGCTGCTGCGCCTTCAACTGACGGTCTTCGTCGACAATGCGCCCGCCATCGCGCTCTACCGCCGCTTCGGTTTCGCGGTGGAGGGGCGTCTCGCATGCTTCGCCCGGACCGACGACGGTTTCGTGGACGCCTATGTGATGGCGATGATAGGCCCGTCGAATTGATCGGCCGCCAGTTCGCCGGCCATCGGCACGCTCATCGCGCGCTTCTCTTCCGCAGCCAGAGGCTCGCCTCGAAGGCGGCCGCCGACAGCGGCAGGTCGGCGATCAGGCTGCCGGCCAGGAGGTCGGTCCGGGTCGCGACGTAGCGGCTGGCGAAGACCAGGTCGTAGGCACCGCCCTGCAGCAGCGCGCCGACCACGATCTGCTCGTTGTAGCCGCGCCGCATCCATGCGGCCGGGTAGGGGTCCGGCAGGAAGATGTCGTGCAGATGCACCAGGACGCCGGCACCGAGCCGCGGCAGCACGTCGAGCAGCAGCCGGTCGACCTCCGTGCCAGGCATGGCCACATGGCTCGAATCGATGAACAGGATGTCGCCCGGTCCGAGCGACGCCGCCGCCGCCTCGTCCGCCGCTCCGAAGCGGCGTGCCTGATGGCGGAGCGGCAGGCCCGCGAGAGGGGCGCGAGGCCTCGGGTCGATGCAGGTGAGATCGGTCGCGAGGCCGCCGTCGACGATCGCCTGGGCCAGGAAGCGAGTCGAGTGGCCGGAGCCGATCTCGATGATGCGCCTCGGCCGCGAGCCGCGAACGAGCGTATAGGCTGCGACCGCGTCGAGGCGCGGGAACCACTCCTGCCCGAAGCGGGCCGGCCGCTCGCCGACGAGGCCCGGGCCGCCGCGGGCGATGCGCTCGAGATCGGCCTTGTAGGCGGCGCCCGCGGCGATGACGTCGAGAAAGGCGGGACGTGCCGCCGCGAAGATCGGCTCCAGGGCGGGGTAGCCGCCCGCCCGGGAGATCGGCGCATTCTCGTAGGGAATGAAGAATCCGGTGCGTCGAACGGCGGGCCAGGTCGCGAGCCGGGGCGCGCGACGCATCACGTTCAAGGCCGCGCGCAAAGTCCCGATCATTCGCTCCCTCATCGACCCGCTGGCTGACCTGCCGTGCCGACCGCGCGGAGGACCATCAGGCCCCGACGGTGCGCTCTCCACCAATCGGGGCCAAGACCTTGCGGCGTCTCGTACCCATTAATCTCGTCGGGCGAATTCGGTGACGTGGGTCCGTTTCGGCCGCCGGTCGCGCTGTTGAGCCGCACGCCTTCCATGATAGGTTCCGGGCCGGGATCAGAACCGACCGACGGATGGCGAGGCCAGGATGGACGACACGCCTCTCACCCCGGAGCTTCTGGCGCTCGACCTCGCGCTCATTGCCTTTCCTCGACAGCGTTGGCGGAGCGCGGCCGCCTTCGCTCCGCGATGCATTTGCAAGGATGATCCGATGTACACTCTCAGCAAGGCCAAGGAAGAGATCGACACCGTCGCCAAGCACGCGACCGACATCGCCGCTCATGTCCTGCACATGTCAGACGACATGAATGCGAAGCTGGAAAGCTTCAAGACGGAGATTCTGAGCATCATCGAGGAGAAGTTCAACGAGCTCGGGCGGAAGCTGCACGGCGACACGGAGACCGTCGAGACCACGGCCGTCAGCGATCTCGGCGCGAAGGTCTCGCTGCTGAGCCGCGGCGTCGCTTCTTTGCCGATGGGCGACGGGGACGCTCCGTCCCACGACCCGCAAACCCATCACGACCCGCAGGCCCAGCACGACCCGCAGGCCCAGCACGACGAGCCTCGCCACGATGACCGTCAGTGGCAGCATGACCACTACCCCAATGGCCATCCGCCCGACGGCCACCAGCCCGAGACGCGTCAGTACTGAGCGTCACGCCCAGCGGATCCGCGGTAGAAGGCAGTTTTCCCCGTCGATATAGTCCGACGGAGCCTCGTGCCGGCACCGTTCGCGATGGAAAATCGAGGCCTCGAGAAGGTCACGACGCAGCATGTCGCTGTCCGTGACACCGTAGGCCGAACCGGCGTTCCGGCCGCCGCGGCGATTCGGCTGCCTTCGCCCTGCGCCCCAAACGCGCTCCGAGCTCGAAAGCGCCGATCCGCGCGGCGGAGCCGGTCTGGCGGAAACGTGACCCCAGAATAGCTCCGCGCGTCGACCTCGCGGCCGACGTTCGGCGAGCGGCACCCCGCGCGATCTTTGCCGACAGCACCTCGATCACCCGCAGCGCCGAGCCGCCACACACCCGGATTGACGCCGCGCCTGGACCAGGCGTCGGCGCGGATGCGTCAGTAGCCTTCGTGATCGTAGGAGGGTTGATCGTAGGAGGGCTGATCGTAGGACGGCTGCTCCCGATATTGCTGGTGATGATGATACCGCGGTGGGTGGTAATAATTGTGATGATGATGGTGGTGATAGTAATGGCGCGGCGGCGGCGGCCGGTAGTGATGATGGTGGTGGTGGTACTGGTCGTACTGCGCAAGCTCAACGCTGGGTTGCGCCCCGCCGGCCGCATCGACGGCGCGCAGCATCGCCGCCGCGTTCGGGATGGGCTCCAGCAGGTCGCCGAAGGATCGGGCCTCCATCGTCGGCGCCGGGCTCGGCGACACCGCCGCGGACGCACAGGCGACATCCATGGTCGCGAGCGCCGATACGGCGCCGATGATACTTATAATGGTCTTGTCCATCTCAATACCTCCCTGCGCAGGACGATCCCTGCCTCCAATCGAACCGTGCGCCGGCCGCCTCGCGCCTGCTCACGCAATGTCTCAAGCAACACGCCCCCAGGCTTCCGGTCATCCAACGAGGGCTCTCCCGGGCGATATCGCCTGGAGATGAGCAGCCCGATGGACGACCTTACCTCATCATAGGTGGAGTGCTCGCGAAGACAAGCAGGCCTCGCGCCGATGCCTCGGATCGCGGACGTCTTGCCGAAAGAGTCCCGGCGCGTGCCCACCGTCGATCCCACTGCTCGATGCCGAGCCGTCCTGACCGGGTCGCGAGGATCGGGCGGCCCGAAGATGACTGGCGGCTGAAGGGCGTCTTGTGCTGCCGTTCAGGCAGCCGGGCCCACTCTTCATGCAGCCGGTTGCCGTCGAGCGTCTCCCGGTGAGGCCCCTCCCGCGCCGCTGCGCCTACAGGTGCGGGAGGGGCCGCTCTCAGTCCGGCTCTGGGCAAGGTTGCGCTAACCACGTCGAATGACATGTTCGGCCTGATCGCGATTTCATCGCCCTCGATAACGGTCGGCTCACCGCCGCCTCGCAGGCTCAGCCCGGCATCCGCGTGTCGGGGTGTGGGGCAGGGCGATGACGAGCATCGGCGGGCGGGATCTTTCGGGCTGGTTCGAGGACCTGCCCCTGCCGCGGGCGCCGAGGCTGGGCCGCGGCCTGCGCCGGACGTTGCTCGGCGTCGCCAAGGTGGCGGGCCTCGTCGCACTCACCGGCCTGGGGCTCGCCCTCGCCATCGCGCTGGTCCCGGCCCGCGACGCTTCGGACGGCAGGCCCAAGATCGCTGCCGACGCCTGGGTCGAGGTCAATCGCCCGATCGAGATCTTCGGTCTTGCCGGCACCGACTTCGCCCGATTGCCGCAGACCTACAGGGCCCGCCGCCATCCGGCCGGGGGCCGGCAGGACATCGTTACCTTCGGCGAGGCCCGTGTCGACGCGCCCTTCCTGGCCTTGTCCTTCTATCGGCTCGGACGGGCGCCCGAGGCGGCGGCCCCCTTTGCCGACGACATCGAGGACATGGCGCGCGACACCGGGCTCGGCGCCGTCCGTGCCTCGGCGCCGTCCGTGCTCGCCACGCGTTTCGGACCCTTCGAGGCCGCCGATATCCGGCTCGCCGAGGGTGGCGTGCAGACCCCCTGTCTCGGCTTCCGCAATTCACCGGGCGCGAGCAACACCCTGCGGATTGCGGGGCTCCTGTGCGGGGGCGCCGGCCGGCCGGCGGCGCGCGACAGCCTGCGCTGCGTCATCGACCGGATCGACCTCGTCTCGGCCGGCGACGACACCGCCCTGCAACGGATGTTCGTCGACGCGGAGCGCCGGCGTGGATCCGCCTGCAGCCCCTCGCCGTTGACCGCGGCAGGCAGCCGCCCCACGTGGCTCGACGTCAATGCCAGCCTACCGGTGCTGCGCGGCCTGTCGAAGGACGTCGCGGCGAAAGAGTAAATTCATCCTGAACGACGAAATCGCAGCGTAAGGGAAACTTAATCCCGCGAGCCTGATTATCTTGCCAAGATCAAGCTCTCGAGGATCACATGCCGAATCGTCATCTTCGCCGGACCTTCGTGGCGCTTGCGGCGGCGCTTCTCAGCACCGCGGCTGCCCAGGCCCAGGTCCATCACCACGCCCGCCGGGCTACGCCTGCCAGCCGGGCCGTGCTGCTGGCGGAGGTGAAGGCGCCCCCGCTGACGATCCAGAAGCGGTCCTTCCTCGACCCGGGCAATGTCGTGGCACCGGGGTCGGACACGCCGGAATATGTCGCGGCCAATACGACCGAACACATTCCGGTCTATGCGGGCTATGCACCGGCCCGCTTCGGCGAATCGACGCTCCCTGGCCGCTTCGACCTGCCCAACAATCCGCGCTTCTATCCGCAGCAGGACCTCGACTTCAGTCCTTTCTGACCGTCTCGAGCGCCTTGAGGACGGCGTCTCCCATGGCGGCGGTCGAGATGGCCGTCTCGCCCTGGGCAACGATGTCCTGGGTGCGGTTGCCCTCGGCGAGAGCCAGGGCGATGGCCCGGTCGAGCCTGTCGGCCTCGGCACCGAGATCGAACGAGTACCGCAGCGCCATGGCGAACGAGGCGATCATGGCGAGCGGGTTGGCGACGCTCTTGCCGGCGATGTCCGGCGCCGAGCCGTGCACCGGCTCGTAGAGCGCCTTGCGCCGGCCGGTCTGCGGATCGATCTCGCCGAGCGACGCCGACGGCAGCATGCCGAGCGATCCCGTCAGCATGGCGGCCACGTCCGACAGCATGTCGCCGAAGAGGTTGTCGGTGACGATCACGTCGAACTGCTTCGGCCACCGCACGAGCTGCATGCCGAGCGCGTCGGCGAGTTGATGGTTGAGCTCGACATCCGGGTATTCGCGGGCGTGGAGCGCGTTGACGGTCTCGAACCACAGCACGCCCGACTTCATCACGTTGCGCTTCTCTGACGAGGTCACCTTGTTGCCGCGCAGCCGCGCAAGATCGAAGGCGACGCGCGTGATGCGCTCGATTTCGAACGTGTCGTAGACCTGAGTATCGATGCCGCGGCTCTGGCCGTTGCCGAGGTCGACGATCTGTTTCGGCTCGCCGAAATAGACGCCGCCGGTCAGTTCGCGAACGATGAGGATGTCGAGGCCTTCGACCACCTCGCGCTTGAGCGAGGAGGCATCCGCCAGCGCCGGATGGCAGATGGCGGGCCTGAGATTGGCGAAGAGGCCGAGCTCCTTGCGCAGGCGCAGGAGGCCCGCCTCGGGCCGCATGTCGTAGGGGACGTCGGTCCATTTCGGGCCGCCGACCGCGCCGAGCATCACCGCATCGGCGGCGCGCGCCTTGTCCATGTCGGCGTCGCTGATCGCCGCCCCGTGCGCGTCATAGGCGCAGCCTCCGACGAGGCCGCGGTCGACCTCGAACTGCGCGATGCCGCTGCGGCAGAACCATTCGACGACCTTCTCGACCTCGGCCATGACCTCGGGACCGATGCCGTCGCCCGGCAGAAGGAAAAGCTTGTGGGTCGGCATGTGTCCTCGCGCGTCAGGGGTTGCGCGATGCACTAAGCGCGGAGGTTCGGCTTGGCAAGCGCGCCGGTATCGGCGGCGTTTCTGGACCGGCAAGGTCGACGTGAAAGATCGGGCAGCGGAGTGCGGCTGCAGCCCCGGGGCGCCGATCGGTCCCGCGCGTCCGAGCCGGACCGGGACCGATGCGACCTATCAGGCTCAGATCGAGCCCCGGTGGGAGTTGCCGCCCGACTTTCGATATCTCGATCGTGCCGATCCAATCCAAAATATCGCCTGGAGCGGAAATCCCGGGTGGACGAACCCGTCCGGCGCCCCACTCTTGGAATGATCCACCCGGAGACCAGGATGCCGCTGCCCGAGACCATGACCGCCATCGCCATCTCCGAGCATGGCGGCCCGGAGGTGCTCAAGCCGGAGGCGCGGCCGGTGCCGGTGCCCGGCCCGGGCGAGATCCTCATCGCGGTCGAAGCGGCGGGGGTCAACCGGCCGGATGTGGCGCAGCGTTCGGGCGCCTATCCGCCGCCGCCCGGCGCGTCGGATCTGCCGGGGCTGGAGGTCGCAGGGCGCGTCGCCGCCTGCGGCGAGGGCGCGACCCGCTTCAAGGTCGGCGATGCGGTCTGCGCCCTCGTGCCGGGCGGTGGTTATGCGCCCTATGTCGTGACACCCGGGCCGCAGGCGCTGCCGGTGCCGGCCGGCCTGTCGATGATCGAAGCCGGCGCGCTCCCCGAGACCTTCTTCACCGTCTGGGTCAATGTCTTCGGTCACGGCCGGCTTCAGCCCGGCGAGACGCTGCTCGTGCATGGCGGCACCTCGGGCATCGGCACGACCGCCATCCAGCTCGGCAAGGCGTTCGGCGCGAACGTCCTGGCGACCGCCGGCTCGCCCGCCAAATGCGAGGCGATCCGAAAGCTCGGCGCCGACCGGGCGATCGACTACAAGCAGGAGGACTTCGTCAAAGCCGTCCGGGAGGCGACGGGGGGAAAAGGCGCCGACGTCATCCTCGACATGGTCGGCGGCAGCTATGTGGACCGCAACTATCGGGCCGCCGCCGAGCGCGGCCGCATCGTGCAGATCGCGGTTTTGGGTGGCGCCAAGGCGGAGGTGAACGTCGCGCTGCTGATGACGAAGCGCCTCATCCATACCGGCTCGACCCTGCGGCCCCGCACGATCGAGGAGAAGGCCGCCATCGCGGAGGCGTTGGAGGCCAAGGTCTGGCCGCTCATCGCTTCGGGTCGCGTGAGGCCGGTCATCGACAAGGTCTATCCGTTGGCCGAAGCCGCAGAGGCGCACCGCCGCATGGAGGCGGGCGACCATATCGGCAAGATCGTGCTCAGCGTGAGGGACACGCCATGACCCGCGACGAGGACGACCGCGCGCTGCGCAAGCCACCGGTGCGTCACGAGATCGGCGAAGTGCTCGACACGTTGTCGGTCGAGGAGCTCGGGGCGCGCATCGCCTTGCTGCGCGGCGAGATCACCCGGCTGGACAATGCGATCATGGCCAAGCAGGCCTCGCGAAGCGCTGCCGACGCGGTCTTCAAGACGTAGGGGCGGTCGGGCCAGGCATGGCGCGGAAACCCGGATGTCGACCAGGCCGCTGAGCGTCACCCACAGTCCGAGCTTCGATATCCGCGACGGGCACCGCGTCGCGTGAGGACGAGCCAATCCGACACGAGCGTTTCAGGATTCGGCAAAACACCGTGGTTCGGGTCAAGCCTCTGGACGAGGGTCGTCGTGTCCCCGACAATTCGAGCCGTAAGGACGACCGGGGGAATCGGATGATCAACCACCTGATGGCGGAGATCCGCGCCGGCATGCCGGCGCCCGAGCGGCGCCTGATCGAGACCTCGGACGGTCGCGTCATAAGCTACGGCGACATGCTCGGTCTCGCGGCCCGCATGGCGCGATCGCTCGCCGATCTCGGCGTCGAACCGGGCGACCGGGTCGCGGCGCAGGTGGAAAAGAGCCCCGAGGTGGTCGCGCTCTATCTCGGCTGCGTCATGGCGGGCGCCGTCTACCTGCCGTTGAACACTGCCTATACGCGGGCCGAGCTCGATTATTTCGTCGGCGACGCCGCCCCGCGGCTGCTGGTCGTCGACCCGGGGCGCCGCGAGACGGTGGCGGGCATCGGCGCCAGCGCGCCGCCGACGATCGAAACGCTTGGCGCCGCCGGCGACGGCACGCTGATGGACAAGGCCGGCGTAGCCGCGCCGGGTTTCGTGCCTGTTGCGCGCGGCCCGGACGATCTCGCCGCCATCCTCTACACCTCCGGCACGACGGGCCGCTCCAAGGGCGCCATGCTGAGCCACGAGAACCTGGCGTCGAACGCCCGCACGCTGAAGGACGTGTGGGGGTTCTCGGGCGACGATGTGCTGATCCATGCGCTGCCGATCTTCCACACCCATGGGCTCTTCGTCGCCACCAACACCATCCTGTTCGCCGGCGCCGCCATGCTGTTCGTGCGGCGGTTCGATCCGGCCGAGGTCGTGGGACTCCTGCGGCGCGCCACGGTTCTCATGGGCGTGCCGACCTTCTACACCCGCCTACTGCAGCAGGACGGCCTGACGCGGGAGGCGGCGGCCGGCATGCGGCTTGTCATCTCGGGCTCGGCACCGCTGCTGGCTGAAACCCATGCGGAGTTCGAGGCCCGCACCGGCCATGCGATCCTCGAACGCTACGGCATGACCGAGACGAACATGAACACTTCGAACCCTTATGCGGGCCGCAGGGTCGCCGGGACGGTTGGCCTGCCTCTGCCGGGCGTCGAGGTGCGACTCACCGCCGAAGGCCGTGTTCTGCCGCCGGGCGGCATTGGCATGGTCGAGATCAGAGGCCCCAACGTCTTCAAGGGTTACTGGCGCAACCCGGAGAAGACCAGGGCCGAGTTCACCGCGGACGGCTTCTTCGTCTCGGGTGACCTCGGAACCTATGACGAGGCGGGCTACCTGACCATCGTCGGACGGGGCAAGGACATCGTTATCACCGGCGGCTACAATGTCTACCCCAAGGAGGTCGAGAGCGAGATCGACGCGCTCGACGGCGTCCTCGAGAGCGCCGTGATCGGCCTGCCCGATACCGATCTCGGCGAGGCGGTGGCGGCGGTCGTGGTCCGCGAACCCGGCGCGGCCATCGACGACGCGGCCATCGCGGCCGCGCTCAAGGAGCGGCTCGCCGGCTACAAGCGGCCGAAGCGCATCCTCTTCGTCGACGAATTGCCGCGCAATACGATGGGAAAGGTGCAGAAGGCGACGCTGCGCCAGCGCTTCGGGCCGTGAAGCGTGTCGCTGAACCGCAAGCGGGCGAGGCCTCGAACGAACCGAAGGCGGCTCCTGCGGATCGCGGCCGGCGCCATCGCCGTCCTGCCGAGCCTGTCGTGACCGGTGATAGCCGCGACGCGGCGCGTCCGATCCCGCGCCCGTCCGGGCCGTGCGGCCGGGCCGTCTGCGGCCGACGGGAAAGTGGCTCACGGCGTTGGCAGGCAACCTGGAGCCCGACGGATCACATCGGCAGGCGGCCCTTCCATCCGGCCGCACAATCGGCGTAAACATTCGCCTTCTGTTCTCTCGATCGAAGCCCGAATCGCCATGGTGGCGGGGCTTGGGGAGCCCGCCTTGGCCGAAAGCGCTCAATCCGTCACGCCCCGTCCCGGCGGCATCGCGGCCCGTGCCCGCGCCGCCCTGGCGCCGGCCTATCTCGACGGGCTCAACCCCGAGCAGCGCCGCGCCGTCGAGGCGATCGAGGGTCCGGTGCTGGTGCTGGCGGGTGCCGGCACCGGCAAGACGCGCGTGCTGACGACCCGCATCGCCCATATCCTGGCCTCCGGCCATGCCCGCACGCACGAGATCCTCGCCGTCACCTTCACCAACAAGGCGGCGCGCGAGATGAAGGAGCGGGTCGCGGCGCTGATCGGACCAGCCGGCGAAGGCATGCCATGGCTCGGCACGTTCCATGCGGTCGGCACCAAGATCCTGCGACGCCATGCCGAGCTCGTGGGCCTGAAGTCGAACTTCACCATCCTCGACACCGACGATCAGATCCGGCTGCTGAAGCAGGTGATCCAGGCCGCCAATGTGGACGAGAAGCGCTGGCCGGCGCGCGGCCTCGCCCACATGATCGACGGCTGGAAGAACCGCGGCCTCGACCCCTCGCACGTGCCGGCCGGCGAGGCCCAGGCCTTCGCCAACGGCCGCGGCCAGCAGCTCTACGCGGCCTACCAAGCGCGGCTGAAGACGCTGAATGCCGTCGATTTCGGCGACCTGCTGCTCGAAGGCCTGCGACTGTTCCGCGACAACGGCGACGTGCTGGCCCATTACCAGAACCGCTTCCGCTTCATGCTGGTCGACGAGTACCAGGACACCAACGTCGTCCAATACCTCTGGCTGCGGCTGCTGGCGCAGGGGCGGCACAACCTGTGCTGCGTCGGCGACGACGACCAGTCGATCTACGGCTGGCGCGGCGCCGAGGTCGACAACATCCTGCGCTTCGAGCACGATTTTCCCGGCGCCACCGTGGTGCGGCTCGAGAACAACTATCGCTCGACCGGCCATATCCTGGGCGCCGCCGCAGGCCTCATCGCGCATAACGAGGACCGGCTCGGCAAGACGCTGTTCACCGAAGGCGAGCCCGGCGAGAAGCCAGTCGTCGCGGGCGTGTGGGACTCCGAGGAAGAAGCCCGCCAGGTCGGCGAGGAGATCGAGCAGCTGCAGCGCCGCGGCGAGTCGCTCGACGAGATCGCCATCCTGGTGCGCGCCTCCTTCCAGATGCGCGAGTTCGAGGAGCGCTTCATCACGCTGGGCCTGCCCTATCGGGTGATCGGCGGCCCGCGCTTCTACGAACGGCTCGAGATCCGCGATGCGCTGGCCTATCTGCGCTGCACCGCGCAGCCCGACGACGATCTCGCCTTCGAGCGCATCTTCAACACGCCCAAGCGGGGGCTCGGCGACTCGACCCTCACGCACATCCAGATCGTGTCGCGCGCCAGGGACCAGCCCTTGATGGCGACGGCCCGCATGATGGTCGAGACCGAGGACTTGAAGCCGAAGCAGCGCCAGACACTACGCGCGCTGCTCAACGACTTCGACCGTTGGCGAGCCGCCATAGGTACGGTGCCGCACGCGACCCTGGCCGAAACCATCCTCGAGGAATCGGGCTACACCGACGTCTGGCAGAAGGACCGGACCGCGGACGCGGCCGGACGGCTCGAGAATCTCAAGGAGCTCGTCCGCTCCATGGAGGAGTTTCCCGACCTCGCCTCCTTCCTCGAACATGTGTCGCTGGTCATGGAGGCGGACAGCGCCGGCGATACCGAGCGCGTCTCGATCATGACGCTGCACGGCGCCAAGGGGCTCGAGTTCGGTACCGTCTTCCTGCCCGGCTGGGAAGAAGGCCTCTTCCCACACCAGCGCTCGCTCGACGACAACGGCCGCGCCGGCCTCGAGGAGGAGCGCCGTCTCGCCTATGTGGGCCTGACGCGGGCCAAGCGGCGGGCGCGCATCTATTTCGCCACCAACCGCCGCATCCACGGCCTGTGGCAGACGACGATCCCGTCGCGCTTCCTCGACGAATTGCCCGAGGAACATGTCGCGGTGAGCGAGGGCGCGCAGGCTCGGCGCCAGGGTTATGCCCCGTCGCGCTTCGACCGGATGGAAAGCTTCGCCTCGTCCTATGCCACGCCCGGCTGGCAGCGGGCGCAACGCAGCGGGGCGGCCCGCGCCACCTCCGGCACGGCGCGGCTTCCGGGCGTGATCGAGGGCGAACTCATCGCCAAATCGACCGAGGCGACCCATTACGCCTTGGGCGCCCGCGTGCTCCATCAGAAGTTCGGGCCTGGGACCATCGCGGCGGTCGACGGCAACAAGCTCACGGTCGATTTCGACCGCGCCGGGCGCAAGATGGTGCTCGACAGTTTCGTCCAGGCGGGCTGACGGCGAGGTTCGCGCCATGATCGGACCGCGCGCAAGACAATCGTTTCAGAACAGGGCGTTGGCGACGAACCAGTCGGCGGAGGGTTCGTTGCCCGCGCCGACGGCATCGTCATAGTAGGTGGTGATGGAATCGACCGCCGTGCCCAGCGCCAGATGGGGCGTCTGTTGCGTCAGGTTCGTCGTGCTGAACGGCGCATCCTGCATCGGCGTCTTGATGAAATGGCTCTGCACGAAATAGAAGCGTCCGTCGTTCGTTTCGTAGATGCGGATCGTCACCCGAAACCGCTCGGGGCCGGTTGCGATCCAGAACTGGAACTCGGAATAGAACTTGTGAAATTCCAGGATCCGGGGGTGGCCCAGGGCCTTCATTTCGTCGTCCGCCATCATTCCGAGGGTTCCTCACGCACCATAAACCCGGCGGACATTCGACACGCCGTCAGGACCTGCCAAGCGCAACGTCGAGACTGCGACAAGGTTCACCGACGACGCGACGATCGCCATCGCGACAGCACGACACCGGACAATCCATCGACGCTGCTCGGACGCCACGATACTGCGGCTGCCTCGTAGGACCGCAGTTCACACCCGCTTGGCGGATATGGCGCGCCGACCGGTCGCTCCGTCCCGGACCAGCCCCGGCGCCATCCGTCTCAGCGAGGGCGTCGCGCGCTCCTCACTTGAGATGGGCGGACAGCAGCTTGTTCATTTCGAACATCGTGGTCTTGTCCTTGCCGAAGACGGCCCTCAGCTTGGGGTCGGCAATGATCTCACGCTTGTTCGCGGGGTTCTGCAGATTATGCTTGCGGATGTAGTCCCACACCTTGCTGACGACCTCGGTGCGCGGCAGCGCCGCCTTGCCGACGATCTCGCCCAATGCCGAGGAGGGGGTCAATGGCTTCATCAGGGCCGCATTTGGCTTCCTGGCGGGAGCGGCCGCCTTGGCCTTGGGGGCTTCCGCCTTGGTGGTTTCAGCTTTCTTCGTCGCCACGTCATATTCTCCTTTGGTTGTTCCGCTTGACCCATGGCGGCCCGGTGCCGCAATCAATCCCGACAGACGGGTCCTTGACGCCATATAGGGCCTGCCGTGAGCAAGTCTGCCGTGTCAACCCCGGTCTTTCGACCGAATCGACGAAAAAACGCCAGCTTGTGGCCCCCCGCCGGTGCCCGTCCTGCCGCCGCCAGCCCGGTTAACCAGCAAATCCCAGATTCGAACCGAAGGCCAGACAGGATCGACGCCGATCGCGCCCAACGCACGATTGGCAGGGGAAAAGCCGGCCTGTCCAAGGTATGGTGGCGATATTTTCGTCTCGACGCCGCGTTTGGACCAGGGCGCGGGCCGGTCGAGGCCTGCTCGGGCGGCTCGGGCCTGCTCGTGTCGCGAAGGGCAGCACGGAGCCGTTGCGTCCCGAGATCCCGCAGGCCATGGTCGGCCGAGCCGATGCGCGAGATTGATCATGCCGAACGCCCCTGAAGCGCGCACCTTCGTTCCCCTTGGCATCGCGGTCGTGACCGTGTCCGACACGCGCGAGCTCGCGCAGGACCGCTCCGGCGACATCCTGGCCGAAAGGCTCGCGGCCGCCGGCCATCGGCTCTCCGGCCGGACCGTCGTGAGAGACGACCGGGATGCCATCGCCGAGGCGGTGAAAGGCTTCGCGGCGGATCCTGCGACGGACGTGGTCATCACGACCGGGGGCACGGGATTTACCGGCCGCGACGTGACGCCGGAGGCGGTCGAGCCGCTGTTCACCAAGCGGATGGACGGATTCTCGGCCGTCTTCCACCAGATCAGCTTCGCCAAGATCGGCACCTCGACGATCCAGTCGCGCGCCACGGCGGGGCTCGTCGGCACGACCTTCGTCTTCGTTCTGCCCGGCTCGCCCGGCGCCTGCCGCGATGCCTGGGACGGCATTCTCGACCAGCAGCTCGACTACCGGCACAGGCCCTGCAATTTCGTCGAGATCCTGCCGCGGCTCGACGAGCATCTTCGCCGGGGATGATCGGTCAAGCCACCATGACGACGCGGCCGAGCAGCGTGCGGGCCGGTCGTGCGTGATGCAGGAGATCGGCGAAGCTGGCGCAGGCGCGGCCACTGAAGCGCTGGCGCGGCGCGATCACACCCGCAACCGCGGCCAGGGACGGGAAGATGCGCCCGAACCGGCCCCCTTCGCTGCGCAGCAGCAGCGCATGAGGCGGGTCGCCGGCCTCCCCGAGCGCGTTGGCGACATCCTCGGCAAAGCCACGCCCAGGCAGCGCGCCGGCCTGCAGCACGCAGATCCACGCCGCCCGGGCACCGGCGACGGCGCGCGTCATCGCGGCCTCGAAGCTCGCCTCCCGGATGAGCCCGCAGCCGGCCTCGTCGGCGATGGCCGAAACCTCGCCGCCGTCGCCGACGACGAGCAGCGCGACGTCGCGCACCGCGCCCTCGACCGTGGCCGGCACGAGCGCCGACAAGGTCCGCAGCACCGGCGCCAACGGAGGTTTCCGGCCGGATGCCTCGGGCGGGGGGACGATGACGATCGTGGACAGCATGGCGAGGCTTTTACCATGCCCGTCCAAATCGCCAAGCGTCCGGCCTACGTGGATGAACTCGGGGCGGTGCATCGGCGTTAGCTTGGCTGTACAAACGAACAGCGAGACAACCAATGACCCGATCGTTGCGCCAGACTTTCCTCGTTGCCACCGTGCTCGGCGGCGTCGGCTTCGCCGCATTGCCGGCCGAGGCCATGCCGGTCGACAATCTGGCTCCCGCCAATGCGTCCGAGCTCGTCGGGCCGGTGCAGCAGGTTCGATGGCATCATCACTGGGGCTGGCACCGCGGTTGGCACCGTCATTGGGGCTGGCACCGCGGTTGGCACCGTCATTATGGATGGCGCCACCGCAGGTGGTGAGGCGCGGCATCCCGCCGACCTAAGCAAACTCTCGCGAGTTTGCCTAGGCTTAGAATCGCCATTGATTTTGCTCGTAAAAATCAAAATCAATCGCGGCTTCGGCCACGCAAGGCTGCTTGGCGCGGCGGCGAGGCAGGCGATGTCCGTTCGCCTGGTCCGCCAGATCGGCCGGGTCCTCAAGCGTCCGGTCCGCGCCGCGGGTCGGCACCCTCGGGCCGACGTTGAGCGGTGCGAAGCGAAAATGCCAATTCCGCATGGGGTCGCGACTCGGATCCTTGGTCCTTGACAAGCGGCCGGGCCGGCTCTTCTCTCTCGGCGCTGCCCAATATCAAGACGCTGCCGTCGCAGCGCGGCGCAACCCCCCGAGGAAACCCCATGCGTAGAGCCTTCCTGCGTCTCGTCGCCGGAACCGCCATCGCGGCGACGGCCGTCGCGGCCACCCTGGGCTTGGCCCAGCTGTCGCCGGCCGCCGCCGCTGGCAAGACGATCGTCTATCTCACCCCCGGCCTCGACCTGCCGTTCTGGCGCGCCCTCTCCAAAGGGATCGAGGATACGGTCAAGGCCAAGGGCTACGATTTCCAGGCGCTCGACTCCCACAACAATCCGCAGACGCAGCTGCAGAACGCGCAGGATGCGGTGACCCGCGGCGTCTCGGGCATCATCATCTCGCCGACCGATTCCTCGACGGCCCCAAGCGTGTTGACCCTTGCCCAGCGCAGCAACATCCCGGTCGTCATCGCCGACATCGGCACCAACAGCGGCGACTATGCCTCGTTCATCATCTCGGACAATTACAAGGGCGCGCATGACGTCGGCGTGGCGCTGGCCGCCGCGCTCAAGAAGAAGGGCTGGCAGGACGGTTCGGTCGGCCTCATCACGATCTCGCAGGCCCGCAAGAACGGCCAGGCCCGCACCAAGGGCTTCCTCGACGGGCTCAAAGAGGGCGGCGCCACCGGCAAGCAGGCGGGTCTGCAGCAGATGCAATCCTACACGGCCGACGAGACCTTCAAGTTCGCGCAGGACATGCTGACCGCCAACCCGACCATGCGCGGCCTCTTCATCCAGACCGACCAGCCGACGCTCGGGGCGCTCCGGGCCGTCAAGGCGGCGCGGCGCGACGGCGACATTCTCGTGGCGGCTTTCGACGGCATTCCCGAATTCGTCGACCTGCTCAAGTCCGGCGCGCTCGTCGCCTCCGGCATGCAGCAGCCCTATCTGATGGGCCAGAAATCGGCCGAGGCCATGCTGACCAAGCTCGGCGGCGGCACGCCCGAGAAGGAGATCCTGGTGCCGATCCTCACCGTCACCAGCGAGAACATCGACCAGGTCCTGCCGACCGTCAAGAAGACGGTGTTCGGCGAAACCTCTCCGTGAGCGAGGCCGGGGCCTCCAAGCCTCTGCTGCGCGCCGAAGGCGTCACCAAGACCTTCGACCGGACGCGGGCGCTCGACGGCGCCGCCTTCGAGCTCGTGGCCGGCGAGGTGCACGGGTTGCTCGGCGCCAACGGCGCCGGCAAGTCGACCCTCTCCAAGGTGATCTCGGGCCACGTGGTGCCGGACGGCGGCACCGTGACCTATGGGGGCCAGGAGATCCGTCTGCGCTCGACGCGGGATGCGCTCGCCATCGGCATCGCCATCGTGATGCAGGAGACGAGCCTCGTTCCCGACCTCACGGTGCTGGAAAACATCTTCCTGCCCGAACTCGGCAAGCCGGGGCGGCTTTCCTTCGGCGCCTTGCGGCGGCGCGGCGGCGAGCTCCTGGCGAGCCTCGGACAGGAGGGACTCGTGCCGCTCGACGTCGAGGTGCGGCGCCTGTCGGCCGCGCAGAAGCAGCTCGTCGAGATCGCCAAGGCATTGGGCCTCGGTGCCAAGCTCATCATCTTCGACGAGCCGACGGCCTCGCTCTCCCCGAGCGAGGTCGAGCGCCTGTTCGGCATCATGGGGCGACTGCGCCAGGACGGGCGCGGCCTCGTCTTCGTGTCGCATCGCCTCGAGGAGGTCTTCGCCGTCACCGACCGCGTCACCATCCTGCGCGAGGGCCGCACCGTGCTGGCGTCGCGCGAGACCACGAGCCTGAGCCAGGCGGAGCTGATCCGCGCCATGGTGGGACAGGACCTCGGCGCCATCTTTGCCGGCGGACCCGGAGCGGCGCGCGGCAGGGAGGCGCCCGTGGCCTTCGAGGTGGAGGCACTGACGGCGCCGCCGCTCGTGAAGAATGTCTCCTTCGCGGTGCGACAAGGCGAGATCCTCGGGCTCGGCGGCCTCGTCGGGGCCGGCCGCTCCGAGGCGGTCGAATCGATCTTCGGCCTGCGCCCGCGCAAGGGCGGCATGGTCAAGGTCGATGGCCGCCCCGTCTCGATCCGCAAGCCCGGCGATGCGATCCGGGCGGGCATCGGCTTCGTCGCCGAGGACCGGCGCAGCCAGAACATCGTGCCGGATTTGAGCGTCAAGGAGAACCTGCTCCTCGCCCATCTCGGCTCGCACAAGGGGTTCGGCCGCGGCTATGGGGCGCGGCAGGCGGCCGTCGAGCGGCTCCTGCATCAGCTCGGCCTGCCGCCCGACCGGCTGCTCGACGCCAACATGCTCAATTTCTCGGGCGGCATGCAGCAGAAGATCATCATCGCCCGCTGGCTGCTGCTGGAGCCCAGGATCCTGATCCTCGATGAACCGACCAAGGGCGTCGACATCGGTACGCGATCCTCGATCTATGCCATGCTGCGCGAGATCGCCGCCAAGGGCGTCGCGGTCGTGGTCGTCTCATCCGATTTCGAGGAATTGCTCGGCATCTCGGACCGCGTCGTGGTGATCAGCGATGGCCTGTCGGTCGCCGACCTGCCGAGCGCGCTCCTCGACGAGGAGAAGCTCACCCTGCTCGCGGCGCCACGCACCTCCATGGCGCGCAATACCGCGGCCCTCGCCGAACTCGCCGAGGGGAGCGGCGGCGCCGGCTTCTGGGCGTTGATCGAGCACGGGCGGATGATCTGCCTCAACGCCTGCGTGAGCTCGGCCGCGGCCGACCCCGGCTTCGCCAGCGGCGAGGCCAAGCCGATCGCCGCGACGCGGATTCCCGCAGCCCTCGCGCGGCGTGCGGCCGGCTTCGTGGCCGAGGCCGACGGCCGCCGCTCGACCGCGATGGTGCCGCTCAAGAGCCCGCGCGGCCACGACATGGGCTGGATCGGCCTCACCGTGCCGGAAGGCCGGCCGCTGCCGTCAGTCGAGACGATCGTCGCGCGCGTCGATGCGATGGCGAGGAGCTTGTGATGGCGCAGTCCCCATACAGATCGAACCTTGGTCAGCAAGGCGCTCGGCTCCTCCCCTCGCGGGAGAAACAGGGCCTCGAATCCCGTTTAACGCACCCGAGAAACACCGTCCGCTCATCCCGGCGTAAGCCCGGATCCAGACCTGCCGCGCTGCCGCGACATGACGAAGCCGCCAGTGTCATCAACCTGGATTCCGGCTTCCGCCGGGATGAGCGGTGGAAAGGATCGTGCCAACGCCCAACCGTTGTACTGACTTCGAAGCCATGGCGGGAAGAGGCGGCGCAACCGCCGAGGGCTGATTGATCCGATGAGCACTAGCGCCGCAGCCCCCGCCCGTCGCTCGCCGCTGCTCGCGATCGGCCGCAGCCTCGAGATCCGCATGCTCGGGTTGGCGCTCGTCATCGCCATCGCGCTGTCCTTCCTGTCGCCCTATTTCCTGACGCGCTCCAACATCTTCAACATCCTCGACCAGTCGGTGGTGATCGGCATCGTCTCGGTCGGCATGACCTTCGTCATCCTGACGGGCGGCATCGACCTTTCGGTCGGCTCCGTGGCGGGGCTGACGGGCATCATCCTGGGGCTCGCGGTCCAGCACGTCGACCTGCCGCTGGCGATCCTCGCCGCGGTCGCGGCGGGCGCCTTCATCGGCCTCGTCTCGGGGGTCCTGATCATCGGCTTCGGGCTTGCGGCCTTCGTGGTGACGCTCGGAGTCATGGCGATCGGCCGCAGCCTCTGCTACATCTTTTCCGGCCAGACGGCGATCTCGTCCTTCCCGCCCGGCATGCAGACCATCGACTACACCAACGTCCTCGGCATCCCCTCGAACGTCCTGTTCCTCCTCTGCCTCTATGCGCTGGCCTGGGCCTATCTGACCTACACCAAGGGCGGTCGCACCATCTATGCGGTCGGCTCCAACCGGGAGGCGGCGCGTGCCGCCGGCCTCGATGTCTTCCTCTACGCCGTGCTGCCCTACGTGCTCTCGGGCGCGCTGGCGGCGGTCGCCATGGTGTTTTCGATCGCGCAGCTCTTGTCGGTCGACCCGCTCGCCGGCCAGGGCATGGAGCTCGACGCCATCGCGGCGGTGGTGATCGGCGGCGCCAGCCTCTTCGGTGGCCGCGGCTCGATGATCGGCACGCTGCTCGGCGTCCTGATCATGGTGATGATCCGCAACGGCTTGAACCTGATGGGCGTGTCGCCGTTCTGGCAGGGGACGGCGATCGGCACGATCATCATCCTGGCGCTGCTCGTCGAGCGCCTCGTCAGCGCCCGGGTCGGGCGATAGGTGAGGCCATGGTGTCAGTGCTCCACGGCTCCTCGTCGTGAGAATGTCGAAGGACGGGCACGCCTCGTGCTCCGGCTTGTTGCGCAAGCAGCCGCTCGGCATGAGGGCAGTAGAACGTCTCATGAAGGAAAAAGGATAGTTCCATGCATATTCTGGTGATCGGCGCAGCCGGCATGGTCGGCCGCAAGCTCACCGACCGGCTGGTCGCGGACGGGCGCATCGGCAAGGAGGAGATCACCGCGCTGACCCTGGTCGACGTCGTGGCGCCGCCGACGCCAATCGGCTTTTCGGGCGAGGTGAAGACGGTGACGGCCGATCTATCGGCGCCGGGCGAGGCGGAGAAGCTCGTCGCCGCGCGGCCCGACCTCATCTACCACCTCGCCGCCATCGTCTCGGGCGAGGCGGAGGCCGATTTCGACAAGGGCTACCGTATCAATCTCGACGGCACCCGATACCTCTTTGAGGCGATCCGCCAGGAGGGTCTGAAAAGCCCCTACAAGCCACGCGTGGTCTTCACCTCGTCGATCGCCGTCTTCGGCGCGCCCTTCCCGAAGAAGATCGGCGACGAGTTCTTCTCGACGCCGCTGACGAGCTACGGCACCCAGAAGGCCATCGGAGAACTCCTGCTCGCCGACTATTCCCGCCGCGGCTTCTTCGACGGGATCGGCATAAGGTTGCCGACGATCTGCGTCCGCCCCGGCAAGCCCAACAAGGCGGCCTCGGGCTTCTTCTCGGGGATCCTGCGCGAGCCGCTCGCCGGCCAGGAGGCGGTGCTGCCGGTGTCGGAGGACGTGCGCCACTGGTTCGCGAGCCCGCGCGCGGCCGTGGGCTTCCTGATCCGTGCCGCCGAGATCGACCTCGCCGGGCTCGGCGCCCGCCGCAACATCTCGCTGCCGGGGCTCTCGGCGACCGTCGGCGAGGAGATCGAGGCCCTGCGCCGGGCCGCCGGCGACAAGGCGGTGAAGCTGATCCGCCGCGAGCCAGATCCCGTCATCATCAAGATCGTCGACGGCTGGGCCACCGACTTTGACGCCTCTCGCGCCGAGGCGCTTGGCTTCAAGGCGGAGAAGACCTTCGACGAGATCGTCCGCGCCCATATCGAGGACGAGCTCGGGGGAAAAGTAGGGGTGTGAGGGCGAGGCGAAACCTGCACGAAATGCTGCAGGGTCCCCATGAACATCGTCTTCAGTCGGCATGCCGAAGACATGCTGACCGAGCCCGAGCTTATGCGAGACTGGATGAAACGCGCGGTCAGCGATCCTGATTGGACGGAACCTGATTCCCATCCTGGTCGAATTCGCAGCTTCCGCGCTATCCCCGAGCGGGACATGAAGATGTTGCGGGTCGTCCATGTTAGAGACGAGGAAACCTGTCGCATCGTGACGGCATTCTTCGATCGAAAGCGAAGACGATGAGAACCAAGTACGATCCGCAGACCGACACACTCTGCGTCCGTTTCGCCGAGACGGCGGTTTTCGAAAGTGAGGAGACGCGCCCGGGCGTCGTCCTTGATCTCGACGTGGATGGGCGGATCGTGGCCATCGAATTGCTCGATGCCTCAAAGCAGGTATCGGGCGGCGTGGACAAGGCGTTCCCGAGCGCCGCGTGACCTTGCCCCGATCCTGCTAAGCCAATGGCTTCTGGCAACGCGGTGACCGATGAGGGCGTAGCGCCCCGACCCGCTGGAATCCTCACCGGCATCGGTTTGACGGCGGCCGGCTACGCGATCTTCTCGGTCCAGGACGCGACCGTGAAGTGGCTGGCCGCGACCTATGCGGTGCCGCAGATCCTGTTCCTGCGCTCGCTCGTCATCGTCGTCATCGCGCTGGCGCTCGGGGGACGTGGCGGCGTCGGAGCTTTGGCGCGAAGCCGCAACAAGAGCCCGATCCTGCTGCGCGCCGGACTGATCACGCTTGCCTGGCTGCTCTACTACTCGGCCTCGCGCTACCTCGGCCTGGCCGAGATGACGACGCTCTACTTCGCGGCGCCGGTGATCGCCGTGGCCTTGGCGGCGCTGATCCTCAAGGAGCGCGTCGATGCCTCGCGCTGGTTCGCCGTGCTGCTGGGCTTCGCGGGCGTCGTGGTGGCGGCGGCTCCAAGCCACACGATGAACCCGATCCCGTCGCTGGCCGTGCTGGCGGCGGCCTGCTGCTGGGCGGCCTCGGCCATCCTGGTCCGCCGGATCGGCCGCTCGGATTCGACGGTGACGCAGATGCTCGCGGCGAACCTGCTGTCATGCATCGCGTGCCTCCCGGCGCTGCCCTCGGCCTGGGCGACGCCCGACGCGTTCGGCCTCGCGCTGATGCTCGGGCTCGGGGTGATCGGGGGTGTCGGCCAGTACCTGCTCTACGAGGGGTTTCGATTCGCGCCCGCATCCGTGGTGGCGCCGATCGAATATAGCGGGCTTGTCTGGGCCTTTCTCTACGGCTACGCGATCTGGGGCGATCGGCCGGCGCTTCGCGTCTATCTGGGCGCGGCGCTGATCGCTGCGAGCAGCCTCACGCTCGTCGGCTTCGAGCGCCGCCGCCATCGACGAGCCTTACGGGAGAACGTCCGACCATGACCACCGCACAGAAGATCGCCCTCGTCACGGGGGCCGGCTCCGGCATCGGGGAAGCTGTCGCGCTGGCCCTTTCAGGCGCCGGCTTCACGGTGGTGCTGACCGGGCGGCGGAAGGAGCAGCTCGAGCGCGTCGCCGCCCAGGCGAAAGGCAAGACACGGGTCGTGCCTTCCGACCTCACCGATCCGAAATCGGTCGCGGCGCTGTTCGCCGACATCAAGACGGCGCTCGGCCGCCTCGACGTGCTGTTCAACAATGCCGGCACCAATGCGCCGCCGATCCCGCTGGAAGAGCTCAGCGTCGAGCAATGGAAATCGGTGATCGACACCAATGTCACGGGCGTCTTCCTGTGCACGCAGGAGGCCTTCCGCCTGATGAAGGACCAGAGCCCCCGCGGCGGCCGCATCATCAACAACGGCTCGATCTCGGCCACCATGCCGCGGCCGAATTCGGCCCCCTACACGGCCTCCAAGCATGCGGTCAGCGGGCTCACGCGCTCGACCTCGCTCGACGGCCGCAAATACGACATCGCCTGTGGACAGATCGACATCGGCAATACGGCGACGCCGATGGCGGCCAAGATGGGTGGCGGCGTGCTGCAGGCGGACCTGTCGACCAAGCCCGAGCCGACCTTCGACGTGAAACATGTCGCCGAGGCTGTGGTCTACATGGCCGGGCTGCCGCTCGACGCCAATGTCCAGTCGATCACCGTCATGGCCACCAAGATGCCCTATGTGGGGCGCGGCTGACCGGCGTGAAAAACCCGCCCCGGCCGGGCCGGAGCGGGTTTGTCGACGAGACGAGCGCAGGCTATTCGATGACTTCGACCACCCGTCGGGTGGCGGGGTCGACCAGCACCGGGCGGTCGTTGACGACCGTGTAGCGCAGACCCGGCCGCGCCTTGAACTCGCCGGGCACCTCGTAATAGGTCACGCCGGCCCGTGGCAGAACGACGCCGACGCGGAGCGGCTGGGCATACCGAAAGGACGGACGGTGCTCGCGCACCACATAGTCGCGGAACCGCGGCCGCACCACGGGATCGAGGACGCCCCCGACGATTCGGCCCGCAGTGCCTACCGCGCCGGTGGCCGCGCCGACGCCGGCCCCGATGGCTCCGCCTACGACCCCGCCGAGCGGTCCGCCGGTTCTCTCGCCCTCGTTGGCGCCGCGCTGCGCCCCGTTGACCGTCCCCTGGACGACTTGCGCCTGAACGATCAGCGGGACAGCGACCACCGACGCAACTAAAGCCGCTGCAAAAACACCCTTGCGCATCGAATATCTCCATCTGGCGTGAAATGACTGAACGTATCCCGTCGCCAACGGTTCCGACCTGCCAGGTCTTTGCGCGGTTCGAAGCTGCGACGCCACGCCTCCGGTGGGGGCCGCCACGGCGATCCACTCGCTCCTTTGCGCAGCGACGAACTCCTTTCATTATCCCTGGCGCGGGCGTTACAGAGAGCAGCGTCCGTCCGCTCTCTTGAAACTCGGCGCGTCGCAGGGATTCGTATCGTAGTCGCAGATCCTGACGCATCCCCGGTCGTCGTGGACGCCAGGCATCACACCAGGTCCATAATCGGCCTTGTAGCGACCGCTCGACGGTTCCGCCGCGGTGTGGATGTGGGCCGCGGCTACCGTGGTAAACATCGTACAGGCCGCCAAGACGCGGATGAATTCGGGCATGGTGCTCCTCCTTGATGGGAGCAAGACCGTCCGATCCGCGCCTTTATTCCACTCGCCCGACAGTTTTCGGGTGGCACTGGCGGCTGCAGCGAAGGAGCCACGGATAGTCGGGAATAAATCGAGAGGACGTCCGGTCTAGGTCACAGCGACGCCGTCCGGCATCGCGGCAGCCGAGCTGGAGGTTTGGCATGACCCATCAGAATGACCTCGATCGCGATCCATCGTCGATGACGCGCCGACACGCCCTCGAATGTATGATCTGGGCCGGGACGGGAGTCCTGTGGACCGTCAACGGCGGCATTCCGACCTCGGCCCTGATGGGCGAAGCGTCGGCCGCGACGGCCTCGCCAGGCGCCCTGAGTTTCCTGCAGATCAGCGACAGCCACGTCGGTTTCGACAAGGCCGCCAATCCCGACGCTCTCGGGACGCTGAAGGAGGCGATCGGCCTCGTCGGCACGCTGTCGGTCAAGCCTGCCTTCATGATCCACACGGGCGACATCAGCCACCTCTCGAAAGCCAGCCAGTTCGACGACGCCGACCAAGTCATCGGCGGCGCGGGACTGAAGGTCCACTACGTGCCGGGCGAGCACGACATGATCGACGAGAACAATGGCAAGCTCTACCTCGACCGGTACGGCAGGGGCGCGAAGGGCGCGGGCTGGTACAGCTTCGATGACCAGGGCGTCCATTTCATCGCGCTGGTCAATGTCGTCGACCTCAAGGCGGGTGGCATGGGCAATCTCGGCACCGAGCAGCTCGCCTGGCTCGCCGACGATCTCAAGGGCCGCTCCGCCTCGACCCCCATCGTGGTCTTCGCCCATATTCCGCTCTGGGCGCTCTACCCGACCTGGGGCTGGGGGACCGCCGATTCCGAACAGGCCCTGACGCTGCTGCGCCCGTTCGGCTCGGTGACGGTGCTGAACGGCCATATCCATCAGCTGGTGCAGAAGGTCGAAGGCCACGTCACCTTCCATACGGCCCGCTCGACCGCCTTCCCGCAGCCGGCGCCCGGGGCCGCGGCATCTCCTGGGCCGGTCACGGTCGCGGCCGACAAGCTGCGCTCCATGCTGGGCATCACGCAGGTGACGCTCGCCCGAGGCTCGCAGCCGCTCGCCATCATCGACAGATCGCTGGCCGGATGACGGTGCGCAAGAAATTCCGGAGAGTTTGACGATGACGAACAAAAGCAATTGCCGGCGGCTCGCCGCCGGAACGGTCGCGCTCGGCCTCCTGATCGGCGCCCTGGCGAAGCCGGCCGGCGTTAGGGCGGATGATCCGCCCACGGTCCGGATCGACAATTTCAGCTTCGTTCCGGCCGAATTGAAGGTCAAGGTCGGGACCAAGGTCACCTGGGAGAACATGGACGACATTCCCCATTCGATCGTGCTGACCGACAAATCGTTCCGCTCGAAACCGCTCGATACCCACGACACGGCGAGCTTTACCTTCGCCAAAGCGGGGGTCGTGGACTATTTCTGCGGGCTGCACCCTCACATGCATGCTACGATAACTGTCGTTCCCTGAGGGGCCTTCGCACGTGACGCAGGACGCAGCCAGGCGGCGTTTCGCGGAGGCGGTGATGCCGCAGGCGGATCAGGCCTTCCGCCTGGCCAAATGGCTGACCCGGAATCCGCACGACGCCGAGGACATCGTCCAGGACGCCGCCTTGCGCGCCTTCCAGGCGATCGGCGAGTTCCACGGCGGCAATGCGCGCGCCTGGTTCCTCACCATCGTGCGGCGGACGGCCTTCACCTGGCTGGCCAAGAATCGTCCGAAGGACCTCGTCTTCGCGGAGGATCTCGAACAGGCGGAGCAGACGCATCCGGGGGGCGAGCCGGCCTTCGGCGCGGAGCCTTCGGCGACGCCCGAGCAAGCCTTGCTGCGGCGCCAGCGCAGCGACAGGATCGCCGCCGCCGTGGAGGCCCTCCCGATACGGTTCCGTGAAACCATCGTGCTGCGCGAGATGGAGGATCTGAGCTATCGCGAGATCGCCGAGATCCTCGACGTTCCGGTCGGCACGGTGATGTCGCGCCTGGCGCGCGGGCGGGCCTTGCTGGTTGCGGATCTGGCGGAGGAAAGACGATGACGACGCCAAGCGACCACGACGAGACGCGGCTCCTCCTCAGCGCGCATATAGACGGGGAGCTCGACGCGGCCTCGGCTCTTCACTTCGAACGCCGCCTCGCCGCGGAGCCCGATCTCGCCCGCGAGCGCGAGGAGCTCCTGGCGCTGAGGGCCGCGCTGCGGAAGGCGCTGCCGCGCGAGGCGGCGCCGGACGGCTTGCGGCAGGCGCTGGCCCGGATCGGTGGGCCCGAAGCCGTCGCGAACGGGATCGCCGCTCCGTCGTGGCCGGCTCGGCTCGGCGCATCGGTCCTCGGAAAGCGTCTCGGAGCGTCGGACTGGCGCTTGGCGCTCGCCGCCTGCCTCGCGATCGGCATGGTGCTTGGCGCCGGGCTCACGACGCTTCTCGCGCCGCCACGAGCGCCGTCGTCGGTCATGGCCGAAGTCGTGGCGGATCACCTGCGCGCCGTGATGGCGCCCCAGCCCTTCGATGTCGCCTCGTCCGATCAGCACACCGTCAAGCCGTGGTTCACCGGCCGCCTGTCCTTCGCGCCCCAAGTCTTCGATCTCGCCTCGGTGGGCTTTGACTTGATCGGCGGGCGCGTCGACGTGCTGAATGGCCAGCCGGCCGCAGCACTGGTGTTTCGCCATGGCAAGCACGTCATCAGCCTCATCTCCCAGCCGGTCGGCCCGCTTGCGCCCCACCCGGGCGGCAACACGGCGGACCGTGGTTTTCAGGTGCGGGACTGGACGGTCGGCGGCATGCGCTATTGGGCGGTGTCGGATGTCGCGCCCGAGGAGCTCGACGCCTTCGAGAGCGCGGTCCGGGCCCGGCTCGGCCAGGGCGACTGACGTTCCATCCTAGAGCAGTATTGGATCAGATGGAATCGCCTTGCGATTTCATCCCGATGAAACTGCTCGCATTTCAAAGCTGTAGCAGTTCGGCGACAGCCGAACATGCTCTAGTGATCACAGGAAGGACGTGAACATGTCCGGGCGCGGTGGCAGGAGGCGGCGGAAATAGCGCCGGCCCTCGTCGGAGATCGCATTGCCGCCCGCGAAGAAGCTGTCGGGCATGTGGCGCGTGCGCGCGGCGACCCGATCGAGCGGCACGAGCTTCGGCGAGGTTCGCTCGCCGTCGAAGTCGAGCGCCACCGAGCCGCTCTGCGAAAAGACCTGCTCGGCCGCGAAGGCGCCCGCCGCGAAGGCTTCCCTCTGGTCGGTCTCGTCGATCAGGCCCAGAAAGCCGCGCGGCAGATAGCCGAACGTGTCGACCCGCGTCCGCGCCTTGGGGAAATGCGCTTTCAGGACGCGTTGGATCTCCATGCCGAGGTCGCCGCCGGTCAGCTGCACGTTGCCGTGCGCGTCGCGCTCCACCACGCCGCCGGCCGATCGTGACAGCGCTTCGACGAAGGGCACTCCGTTCTCGTCCTGCACGCCCTCCGAGATCGAGACCACGCAGCGTCCGAGCCGGTCGTAGACCGCCCCGACGTCATCGAGGAAACGGGCGACGCCGAAATGCTTCTCGGGTGCGTAGACGAGATGGGGCGCATCGTCCGGGCCGTCCTGCCAGGCGGCGGGCGATGCGCACAGGAAGCCGGCATGGCGCCCCATGACGACGGCGACATAGATGCCGCCGAAAGCCCTCACGTCGAGATCGACGCTGGCGAAGGCATGGGCCACGAAGGAGGCGGCCGAGATGAAGCCCGGCACATGATCGTTCTCCATCAGGTCGTTGTCGATGGTCTTCGGCGCATGCACGAAACGGCAGTCGCTCGAGGCCCGGCTGCGCAGGAGCTCGAGCGTGCCGGCCGTGTCGTTGCCGCCGATATAGATGAAGCCGCGGGCCTGCACGGCCTCGAGCGCGGCGAAGATGGCCTCGCAGGCTTTCGGATCCGGCTTGTCGCGCGTCGAGCCAAGGCCCGCGCTCGGCGTATTGGCGAGGCGGCGCAGATCGTCCTCGCCGAGATCCGTGAGATCGACGAGATCGCGCGCCAGGAGGCCGCGCACCCCGTGCCGCGCGCCGAGGATGCGCAGGCCGGGGTCGAGCCGCCGTGCCGCGCCGATGGCGCCGCACAGCGTCTGGTTGATCACGGCCGTGGGGCCGCCCCCCTGCGCGATGACGATCGACGGCATGACGTTCCCTTTCGGCTCGCGTGTCTCGGCGCCTGCCGGGCGACGGGCCGGCGTCCGGCGATAGAACCAAGAATGCGGCAGGCGGACAAGCGCCATGTGGCGCGGCGTGCCGGCGTCGGACAGGCCGGCGACGGTCGCTTTCTATCGCGCTTCGTCGCTCCGGAGCTAGGCCCGGCGCGCCGCGCAGGCTACAAATCCGGTGCGTCGCGCGGCCGGCTCTTGGCGGGTCGCCCTGCGCCTCGGATCACGACGGCGGCCCCCGCCGTCCGCCGCCGAGACAACAAGCGTGCACCAGGGAGGATCAACATCATGGCCAGTCCGTCTCTTCACCCCTCGATCGACAACGGCTTGAAGAAGGGCAGCGGCTCCTTCGCCGGGGGCAAGCTGCATTGCCATTGCGCCACCGACAAGGTCGAGGTCACGATCACGGGCGACGTCGCGCATAATCACGCCTGCGGCTGCTCGAAGTGCTGGAAGCCGTCGGGCGCCCTCTTCTCCGTGGTCGCGGTCGTGCCCGCCGACAAGCTCAAGGTCACGGCGCATGAGGAGAAGCTTCATGTCGTCGACGAAACCGCCACGATTCAGCGCCATGCCTGCCGCCAGTGCGGCGTCCACATGTTCGGCCGCATCGTCAAGGACCATCCGTTCAAGGGCCTCGACTTCGTGCATGTCGAGCTCAGCGACGACGCGGGCTGGCAGGAGCCGCAATTCGCCGCCTTCGTCTCCTCGATCATCGAGCAGGGCTTCGACCCCAAGGGCATGGACGAGGTGCGCGGCAAGCTGAAGTCGGTCGGTCTCGAACCCTATGACGTCCTGTCTCCGCCGCTGATGGACGCCATCGCGACCTATACGGCCAAGAAGAGCGGCGCGCTCGCCGCTTAGCCAACGCTTGCGCCAGGCCGGGGCGGTCGGGCTTCCCGATCGCCCGGCCGCGACGCCCCGCGTCGGGCAGGCCTGCGTCGCGGCTTCCGCCCCCGGGAAGCGGTGCGGCAGCGACGCGCACTTGACGAGGACTTTCGGCTCGGCGACAGGAGCGGCCGTGAGTTTTCTCCTCGCCCATCTGTCGGACGCCCACATCGGTCCGCTGCCTCGGCCACGCACCCGGGACCTCATCGGCAAGCGCTTGACCGGCTACGTCAACTGGCGGCGGCGGGGTCGCCTGCACGACATGGCCGTGCTGGAGAAGATCGTGGCCGATCTCAGGGCACACGCGCCCGACCACATCGCCATGACCGGGGACATCCTCAACATCGGCCTCGCGGCCGAATTCCCGCTGGCCCGGGGCTGGCTCGAGACGCTGGGGCCGCCGCATGACGTCTCCTTCGTGCCCGGCAACCACGACGCCTACGTGCGGGGATCGGTTCCGCATCTCGCGCGGACCTTCCTGCCGTGGGTGAGCGAGGGCGACGCCATCGATCCGGCCTTTGCGTTTCCCTATCTGCGGCGGCGCGGCGACGTCGCCCTGATCGGCCTCTCCTCCGCGGTGCCGACCGCGCCGCTCCTGGCTTCGGGCGCGCTCGGGCACAAGCAATGCGACGCGCTCCGGTCACTCCTGGAGGAGACGGGCCGACAGGGGCTCGCCCGCGTCGTCATGATCCATCATCCGCCGCACCGCACCGGCGCGAGCGGGGGGCGTGGCCTGCGCGATGCCGGACGGCTCGAGCGGATCCTCGCCGGCTCCGGCGCCGAGATCGTCCTTCACGGCCACAACCATCGCGCCTCGGTAGTGCATCTGGCGGGGCCCAGCGGCACGAGGATCCCCGTGGTGGGCGTGCCCTCCTGTTCGGCGGTGCCCGGGACGCACGGCCATCGCGCCACCTATCACCTGATCCGTGTCAACCGGAAGGCCGGAGGCGGGGTCGGCCTCGCGGTGACGCAGCACGGCCTGCCGCCGGGATCGCGCGAGGTCGCCGACCTCGGTCCGCTGGCGCTCTGAGGCCTTGCGGCGGCTTTGCGCAACCGCCGTGCTTCCGTAAGGTGGCGCGCAAACAGCCCGAGGCCCGCATGACCCCGCTCCGCGACGACCTGAAAGACGCTATCCGCACCATCCCGGACTATCCAAGGCCCGGCATCCTGTTCCGCGACATCACCACCTTGCTCGGCGACGCGCGCGCCTTCCGCCGGGCGATCGACGAGCTCGTGCAGCCCTGGGCCGGCACCAAGATCGACAAGGTGGCCGGCATCGAGGCCCGCGGCTTCATCCTCGGCGGGGCGGTGGCGCATCAGCTCTCGGCCGGCTTCGTGCCGATCCGCAAGAAGGGCAAGCTGCCGCATACCACCGTGTCGATCGCCTATTCGCTCGAATACGGGCTCGACGAGATGGAGATGCACCGCGACGCCGTGACGCCGGGCGAACGCGTCATCCTCGTCGACGACCTCATCGCGACGGGCGGCACGGCGACGGGCGCCGCGACCCTGCTCAAGCAGATGGGCGCCGAGGTGATGGCGGCCTGCTTCGTGATCGACCTGCCCGATCTCGGCGGGGCGCAGAAGATCCGCGACCTCGGCGTGCCGGTGCGAACCCTCCTGAGCTTCGAGGGACATTGAGCGATCTCGTCGCATGTCACCGCTGGTCGAGCTTCGCCGATCTCGGCCGGGACGAGCTCTATGCGCTGTTGAAGCTGCGCGCCGACGTCTTCGTGGTCGAGCAGCGTTGCGCCTATGCGGATATCGACGGCCGCGACCCCGATGCGCGCCATCTCCTCGTCTGGACGACGGGCCGGGAGGATCTGGCCGGCTGCCTGCGCGTTTTCGCTCCCGGATCTGGCACCTCCGACGTCCGGATCGGCCGGGTGGCGACGGCGGCCTTCGCGAGGGGCCGCGGGCTCGGCCGCTGGATGATGAGCGAGGCTCTGGCCGAAAGCGCGCGCCGCTTCGGCGCGACGGGAATAGAGCTCGACGCGCAGGTCGCCTCCGAAGCCTTCTATGGGCGGCTCGGCTTCCGCCGCGTCTCGGCGGATTTCGACGAGGACGGCATCATGCATTGCACGATGCGCTTCGTCTGCTCTTGACGCTATATATGCAGCAACCCGCCACCGACGAGACCTGACGCCATGACGAGATTGTTGGACCACGCGGTCGAGACTGTGCGGAGCCTGCCTCCGGAGGTGCAGGACGACTTAGCGCGCGCCCTGCTACAACTCGCCGGGCAAGATCAGCCAAGGATTTCCCTGACCCCTGAGGAACGCGCCGACCTCATCGAAGCAGACGCGGAGATCGAACGCGGTGAGTTCGCTTCGGACGAAGAGATCAAAATACTTTGGACGAAGCCCATCCCGTGAAAGTGGTTTTCACCAGACGGCGACACGGCAGATCGATGCGATCATCGGCTACATTGCGGCGCAATCACCGCAAGGCGCATTCCGCGTTCGAGAACGGTTGCAGATTGCGACGAGCTTGCTGGCACAGCATCCTTATATGGGACAGGCGACCGACCTCGAAGGCGTCAGGCGTATCGCAGTCCGCCCTTCTCCTTGCCTTGTCTTCTACCGCCTAATTGCTGGCAGCGTAATCGTTCAGCGCGTTCGCCACGCCGCGCGCCATCCGTCGGGCGCGCCGAATCGGGCATGAGGGGCGACGCTCTTCAAGGTTGGATCGACGAAGTTCGCGTGCTCCCACGATGGAACCGTGCCTTTTGCCCCAGTTCCTTGAGGTCCTCTGTCGCGAGTGCCGGCACGGCCGAAATTCGGTGTCACACCGTCCGCCGCTGCCAGAACACCGACCCGTCGAACTCGAACACCGTCTCGCCGTTCTGGTTGATGCCGGTATTGTGGTGGAAGATCAGCCCCCACTCCGGCGTCGAGGTCACCCGTTTGCCGATCAGCTTGGAGGCGTAGCGGATCGTGTCTCCGACATGGACCGGCCGCTTCCATTTCATCCGGCGGAAGCCGGGCGACGGTCCCGGCCGCGAAGGCGTCTCGCCGCGCGACAGGAGCGCCGCCATCGTGGCCTGCCGATGCGCCACATAGAGCTTCATCCACACCGCCGCCGTATGCCAGCCCGAGGCGGCGAGCCGGCCGAAATGCGAGAGCGCCGCCGCGGCATTGTCGAGGTGGAAGGGCTGCGGATCGTAGCGTTCCGCGAAGCTGATGATCTCCTCCTCGGTGAAGGTGTGGCTGCCGAGGTCGAGCTCGGTGCCGATGACGAGGTCTTCGAAGAAATCGCTCATGCTCCACCCTGTGGCGTCCGCCGCCGCACGAGAATGACATTGCTTTGGGTCATCACGCAGTCGCCGTGCTGGTTGAACAGCGCGAAGTCGAAGGTGACGAGGCCCATGCCGGGCCGGGATTGCGATGGGCGCGTCGCCTTGACCTCGCTGCGCAGGCGCAGTCGATCGCCCACGACGACCGGATGCGGCCAGTCGACCACCTCGACCCCGGGCGCGCCGAGACCCGCCGTGCGCCGCAGGAAAGCGTCGAAGATCAACCGCATGCAGAGCGCCGCCACGTGGAAGCCGGAGACGGCGTCCGCATCGGCCTCGCACCCCGGCGGCGCCAGCACGCCGAAGCTGGCGGCGAAGCGCGCCGCATCGCCCGCCGTGACGGTCGTCCGAGCGTCCGGCAGGCTCTGCCCGGCCGTGAAGTCCTCGAAGAACAGCGGCGTCATGCGGCTCCCGCATCCGACATCGACGGAGGCTTCCACCGCCGCGGCTCACCGTTCGACGGAGTCGGCCATGACGAGTTCGCCCTGCCTGGCATCCTTGGGCTCAGTTTCGGCGGAAGCATGGCCGACACAGAGCGCCAGCGCCTCGGCGAGCGTCGCCGCATAGCCGTCGCCGAGCGTCTCATCGGGCGCCGGTCCGCGCCCTTCCGCGCCACGCCACCAGGTCCCGATGAAGATCCTCGCCTGCGGTGCCTTGCGGCGCAGGCGCCGCATCACGAAGCGCAGGTAGGCAGGGGTCGAGCCATGCAGGCACGACAGGACGATCAGCTTGGACGAGGCCATGTCGGCCTTGTCGATATTGGCCTTCAGCATCGTCTCGAAGGACGCATAGCGCGCGCCGAACCCATGTCTCTGGAGCAGTTGGGCGAGCAGCATCGCGGCGGCGTCGTCGAGCGGGCCTCGTGCGCCGAGGCACGCAACGGCGTCGGGAGCGCTCCAGGGCGGACCGGGCCTCGTCGGAGGCGCGGCCTCGGCCGGGTCGACGTCACCCTCTGCCTCGGGCTTCCGCAGCGTCACCCTTTCGATCAGCGCCTGGGGAGGCGCCGCATCGGGCCCTGCCGCATCGGCATCGGCGAGATCCTCGATGACCTCGGCCGTCGCCTGCGCCAGGCGCTGCTGGCGCTCGCCATCGAGGCGCCCTTGGTCGGCATCCTCCTGCGCCAGCAGGAGCGCCGTCAGGACGACGTCATCGTAATAGTCGGTCAGGCCGGTCTGGCGCAGCGCCTCCCGGGCCTTGTCGGCCGCGTCGACCGGATCGTCGGCGAGGAGGCGCTGGTAGAACGCCTCGGGGGGCGTCAACGCGGGCCGGTCGCCGAGCAGCAGTTCGAGGAAGCTCAATTGTTCGACATGGCGGCCGAGCACCACGAGGCACGCCGTCATCGGCGTCGACAGGATGAGACCGATCGGCCCCCAAAGGGCGGTCCAGAAGGTGGCGGCGACGACGACCGCGACCGGCGAGAGGCCGGTATTGTGGCCGTAGAGAAATGGCTCGACCACCTGGCCGACCACGAGCTCGATGAGAACGAAGACCGCCGTGGTCCACAAGGCGGTCGACCAGCCCGGCGAGACCGCGGCGGCAAGCAGGATCGGCAGGATGGCTCCAAGCGGCGGCCCGACATAGGGCACGAAGCGCAGGCAGCCGAAGAGGATGCCCCACAGGATCGGGCTCGGCACGCCGATGATCCACAGCGCCAGGGTCACGAGCATTCCGGAGATCGTGTTGACCGCCAGCTGCGCGAGCAGGTAGCGGCTCAGGCGCCTGGCGGCGTCGTCGATGGCTGTCGTGCTGCGATGGATGTCGCCGGCGCCGAGGATGCGGATCAGGCGGTTGCGCAGGTCCTCCCTCTGCAGGAGAATGAAGATGACGAAGACGGCGACGATGCCGCCGGTGGCGAGCGGATGAAGCAGCGGCCGCAGGATCTGGCTCAGCGTCTCGATCGGCGTCGGATCCGGCTGGCGGATGACGACCGGCAGCGGCGCCGAGACCTTCGCCCCCGGTGTCGCGGCGGGGACCTGGGCGGCGACGGGAGGCTTGGCGATGTCCTGCGACAGCGTGGAAAACAGGTCGCCGACCCGCTTCAGCGCGCCGCCGCTCATCAGGCCGCGCACCGCCTCGACCTTGGCGCTCATCGTCGCCTGATATTGCGGCAGGCCCATCGCGAGGTTGCGCAACTGGGCTCCCATCAGACCGCTCAGCCCGAAGATGATGAGGAAGGCGAGCGCCGTCATCAGCCCGACGGGCACCACGCGGCCGAGATGCGCCTTGCGCAGCAGCCGCACGCCCGGCGCGAGCACGAAGCTCAAAAGGATGGCGAGAGCGATCGGGACGAAGATCTCGCTGCCGAAATAGAGCGCCGCGATGACAGCTCCGACGGTCGCCAGGGCGCGCGTCGGATCCCTGGGCGCGGAGCCGGTCGATCGTGGTATCGTGGCCATGGACCTCTGTGTGACCCCGAGGGCCGTACGCGAGCACGACGGCCCGACCATCGCCGGAAGCGCGGATCACCGAGCCCGCATCGAGCCATGGTCCCGCAGAGCCTCTGTCCCGCCGCTCTGCAACGCCGGACCGCCCGACGCGGTTCCGCCGCGCGGCGCTCCGTTGGGCTTGCAACCGGCACGCCCCACGCTACACTGAAATCATTCGAAAGAAGCGCGAGGCTTCACGCGCGCGCGCCGACGATACCAGGCCTGCGGAGCCTGGCGCGGTCCGGGAAGAGACCGCGGCGCGTCTCCCATCACCCTTCCGGGAGGGGAAACCCATGTGTCGGCTCTTCGCTCGCCAGCCGCAGGACAATTACGATCATCAGACGCGATCCTTGCGGATCGGCGGTCATGCGACCTCGATACGCTTGGAAAATACGTTCTGGGCCGCGTTGGAAAGCCTCGCCCAGCACGAGAACATGAGCCTCGCCAAGTTCGTCACCAAACTCTACGACGAAGTCTTGGACCACCACGGCCAGGTCAGGAATTTCGCCTCGCTGCTGCGTTGCTGCTGCCTGATGCACGCCTCGCGGCAGAGCGCCGACAAGCCGTCCGAGGTTTTCCCGGGCGGCTATCTGGCGGCGGCGGAATAGGACGGCCGCCGTTCATCGATCTGTCGACAACGGTGACTGACGGCTTCGGCTCGTCCCTTTCGTCTCAGAGGCTGTTTGATAGCTCCCGTTTCCATCCTGAGTCGGCCGCTACGCTGGCAAGTCTACGCAGCCTGCGTAAACTTGGCTGCAGCGGCCGAGTCGAAGGGCCTGCCCTGAGCGGCTGCTTGCGCAGCAAGCCGAAGGGACGACAAGCGCCAGCCGTGCTTCGAGACGGTCCCGGCGAACCTCCTCACCATGAGATCATTCGTTTTCAAAAAGACCCTCAGATCTCGCGGCGCTGCATGGCGCCGGCGATGTGATCGGCCTGTCGGATCGCCAGCGACACGATGGTCAGGGTCGGGTTGCAGGCCGCGCCGCTGGTGAACTGCGACCCGTCCGAGACGAAGAGGTTGGAGACGTCGTGCGCCTGGCCGAATTTGTTGACGACGCCGTCGCGCGGCTTCTCGCTCATCCGGTTGGTGCCCATGTTGTGGGTCGAGGGATAGGGCGGCGTCGGCAAGGTCACGGTCGCGCCGACCGCGTCATAGACCGCGGCACCCTGCTGGTAGGCGTGGTTGCGCATGGCGACGTCGTTCGGGTGATCGTCGAAATGCACGCTCGCCACCGGCATGCCGTTCTTGTCCTTGACCGCGGGGTCGAGCGTGACGCGGTTGGTCTCCTGCGGCATGTCCTCGCCGATGAGCCACATGCCGGCCATGCGCGAATAGGCTTCCATCGAGGCGGTGAAGCTGCGCCCCCAGCTGCCGGGATTCATGAAGGCGGCCATGAAGGGTATTCCGATCGACAGCGTCTCCATCTCGTAGCCGCCGACGAAGCCGCGCTTCGGGTTGTTCGGCGCCTCGTCGCGGATGATGCCCGCCATGGTGGTGCCGCGGTACATGTGCACGGGCTTGTCGAAGATGCCGTAGACCGATCCGGTCATGTGCCGCATATAGTTGCGGCCGACCTGCCCGGACGAGTTGGCGAGCCCGTCGGGGAACATCGAGGAGGCGCTGTTGAGCAGCAGGCGCGGGCTTTCGAGCGAGTTTCCGGCGACGGCGACGATGCGGGCCTTCTGCCGCTGCGTGGCGCCGGTGGCATCCACATAGACCACGCCCGTGACCTTGCCCGAGGCATCGTGCTCGATCTTGAGCACCATGCTGTCCGGACGCACCTCGAGGTTGCCGGTCGCCTCGCCCTTGGGAATCTCGGTGTAGAGCGTCGACCATTTGGCGCCCGATTTGCAGCCCTGGAAGCAGAAGCCGATCTGCTGGCACGAGCCGCGGCCGTCGCGCGGCTGCGAGTTGATGGCCATGCGCCCGGTATGGACCTCCTGGTAGCCGATCTTGCGGGCGCCGGCCTCCATGACCTTGAAGTTGTTGTTGCCGGGAAGGCCGGGGATGCCGTTGGTGCGGGTCACGCCCATCTTGTCCTCGGCCTTGGCGTACCAGGGATCGAGCTCGGCCTTGGTGATCGGCCAGTCGAGCAGGTTGGCGCCCGGCATGTCGCCGTAGGTCGACTTGACCTTGAACTCGTGCTCCTCGAAGCGCAGCGAGGCGCCGGCCCAGTGCACCGTCGAGCCGCCGACCGACTTGACGATCCAGGCCGGGAGGTTCGGGAAGTCTCGCGCCACCCGCCAGGTGCCGGATGTGGTGCGCATGTCGGTCCAGGCGAGCTGGGCGAAGCTCGCCCATTCGTCGTTGACGAAGTCCTGGATCTCGTTGCGCGATCCGGCCTCGAGGATCACGACCTTGATGCCTTTCTGGGCCAGCTCGTTGCCGAGCGTGCCGCCGCCCGCGCCAGAGCCTACGATGACGACGAGACTGTCGTCGTTGAGATCGAATTTTGCCATGGGGTTATCCTCCGACTGAGAGCTGATGCCTGGTCCCGATGTTCCTCAGACCTTGGGCAGCCAGTCGATGTCGTTGAAGCCGCGGTGGATGTAGCCGCCATGCTCGGCGGAGGAGCCCTCGTAGCCGAACTTCGGCCAGATCTCGTGCTGGTTGTAGAGCGAGACGATCATGTCGGAGCGGATCTTCTTGAAGAAGTCGGTGTGCTCGATGCCGCGCAGCAGCGCGACCCGGTCGACCTCCCAGGGCACGTCCAGATAGGCGACCTTGAAGGTATCCTGGGCGTCCTGGTCGAGGCGACGGACGCCCTCGCTCAGCATGGTCTTGACGGCCGCATCGGCGGCCGCCTTCTTGTCCCAGGGCTTGATCGCCGTGACGTAGTAGACGTCGCCGAGGATGTCGTGCGGATAGATGTCCCGCGCCATCTTGACCATGGTCTTGAGCTCGGCCGCGGTCAGCGCCTGGGCGTCCTCGGCCCAGGCAGTCGAGACGCCGAGGCCGGTCTTGGCCGCGATGGCGGCGGCCGGCACCGCGCTCGCGGCCCCGGTCAGAACGGTGCGCCGGCTGTAGCGGCGGCGGGGGTCGACGTCTCTCATGGGATGTCCTCCTGTCCTGGGCGGGACGGCTCAGCCGAAGCGGCCGCCGCGCTCGATGACCTCGATCTTGTAGCCGTCGGGATCGGTGGCGAAGAAGAAGCGCGCCAGCGTCGCGCCTCGATGCTTGAAGTCGCGCACCGGCCCGGCCTCGAGGCCCTCGGCCGCGAAGCGCCGGTGCTCCGCCTCGACGTCCTCGACCACGACGGCGAGATGGCCGTAGCCGTCGCCGAGCGCGTAGGGTTCGGTGCGGCCGACATTGACGGTCAGCTCCACCTCGAAAGGCGAGGACGGGTGGCGCAGGTAGATCAGGGCGAAGCCGTCGAAGTCGAGCCGCTCGGCCAGCGCCAGCCCGAAGGCGCGGGCGTAGAAATCGCGCGAGCGTGCCTCGTCGAGCACCCGGATCATCGAATGGACGGGCGTCGCCATCTACTTCGATCCCTTGAGATAGGCGATGATGGCTGCCCTGACCGCGGGCTTGCCCTGCCTGTAAGGCATGATGGCGCCGGGAATGACGGCTTGCGGATTGGTCAGCCAGGCGTCGAGATGGCTGTCGTCCCAGGACCATCCGGCCTTGGCGAAGCCGGGCGAATAGTGGAAGGCCGCGATGCTGCCGGCCTTGCGGCCGTAGACACGATCGAGCGTCGGACCCTGGCGCGGCGGTTCCGCCGATTTGAGCGTATGGCAGACGGCGCATTGATTCTTGAACAGCGTCGCGCCGTCCGGCGGAGCGGTCGTGGGCAGCGTCATCTGCGCCCGAGCGGGCCCGGCGAGCATCGCGACGAGAAGAACCGCTGCTCCGGCCGGTCGCATTCGAGACCTCCCCGTCGTCACCCGTTTTGGGCAATCATGGGGAGAGTTTAGGCGCTTGCCGCGCCGAGTGGTGGTATCCGGCTGTGACGGCCCGAAATTCTCGGCCCTCAGACTGCCCGCGCGGGCCCCGCAACCTCGCGGCCCATGGCATCGAGGCCGAGGTGGCAGCGGATGGCGTGGCCCGTCTCGCGCAGCGCGAGCGGCGGTTCCTCGGTATCGCAGATCGGCCCGATATGGCGCGGGCAGCGGGTGTGGAACACGCAGCCCGACGGCGGATCGAGCGCGCTCGGGATCTCGCCCTCGAGCCGCACGCGACGGGTCGTCCCGTCGTGGCCCGGCACGGCCGAGAGCAGCGCCTCGGTATAGGGATGATGCGGGCCGCCGAGCACCCGGTCGGCCGGGCCGACCTCCATCAGCCGGCCGAGGTAGAGCACCGCGATGCGGTCGGCGACGTAGCGCACGACCGCGAGATCGTGGCTGATGAAGAGGTAGCTCACGCCCGCCTCCGCCTGCAGGTCGGCGAGCAGGTTGAGGATCGCGGCCTGCACCGAGACGTCGAGCGCGGACGTGGGCTCGTCGCAGACGATCAGCCGGGGCTTGCCCGCGAAGGCCCGGGCGATGGCGACGCGCTGCTTGAGGCCGCCCGAGAGCTGACGCGGCTTGGCGGCGAGATAATGGTCGGCGAGCTGGACGCCGCGGGTCAGGGCCAGCATCCGTCGGGTCAGCGCCGTGCCCTTCAGACCGGCGAGCTTGCGCAGCGCGCGGCCGATGATGCGTCCCACCGTATGGGCGCGGTTGAGCGCCGAATCGGGGTTCTGGAAGACCATCTGCACCGCATCGAGGCGCCGGCGGCGACCAAGCGGCGGCAGCGGCGCGGCGTCGAGCGTGAGCGCACTGCCGGCGTCGGGCGGCGTCAGGCCGAGCAGGATACGGGCGAGGGTCGACTTGCCGCTGCCCGATTCCCCGACGAGCCCCAGGGTCTCCCCAGGGGCGATGGCGAGGGAGATGTCGCGCAGCGCATGCACTCGCCGGCCGCCGGCCGCGAAGGTCTTGCCGAGCCCGACCACGTCGAGCAAGGCGGCCTGGGCTTGGGGCCGGGCTTCGAGAGAGGGCGGCTGCGGCCGGGTGTTGCGCGGCAGGCGCGGCGCCTCCTCATGGAAGAAGCAGCGGCTCGCACGGCCTTGGCCGAGATCGATGAGCGGTGGCTCCTCCTTGCCGCAGATGTCCCGCGCCAGTCCGCAGCGCGGCGCGAAGACGCAGCCCGTCAGCGCGTCGGGCGCGTCGGGCAGGAATCCCGGGATGGTGTCGAGCCGCTCGGCGCGCCGCCCCGTGCCACGCCGCGGCAGGCAGCGCAGCAGGCCGACCGTATAGGGATGGCGGGGATCGGCGAAGACCGCACGCGTCGGCCCCTCCTCGACGAGCCGGCCGGCATAGAGCACGCCGACTTGGGCACACATCCGCGCGATGACGCCGAGGTTGTGGCCAATGAACAGCACGGCGGTGGAATAGTCGCGCCGCAGCGCTTCGATGAGGTCGAGCACCTCCGCTTCCACCGTCGCGTCGAGGCCGGTCGTCGGCTCGTCGAGCACGATGAGCTTGCGGTCGAGCGCCAGCGCCATGGCGATCACCACGCGCTGCTGCATGCCGCCCGAAAGCTGGTGCGGGTAGCGCTCCATCACGCTCGCCGGATCGGCGATGCGCACGCGTTTCAGCATGGCGAGCGCTTTTTCGCGCGCTTGCTCGGCGCCGAGTCCGGCGATGCCATAGACCTCGGCCACCTGCCGGCCGACCCGGATCGAGGGGTTGAGCGCCCGTCCGGGATCCTGGTAGACCATCGAGACGGTGCGCTCGCGCAGCCGCCGCAGCGTCGCATTCGGCATGCGGGCGACGTCCTGCCCGTCGATGAGGATGCGGCCTGCGCCGATGCGGCCGTTGCGCGGCAGGTAGCGCATCGCCGCCATGGCGGCGGTCGACTTGCCGCAGCCCGATTCGCCGACGAGCCCGTAGCTGCCGCCGCGCGGGATGGTGAGGTCGAGGCCTCGCAGCACGGGACGCGCCCGGCCGCGGACGCGGTAGGAGACGTCGAGACCCTCGATCCGCAGCGCGTCCGCACCGTCCGGCGCGGTCTCGGTCATTCGACGATCTCCTGGAGCGCGTCGGCGATGAGGTTGATGGCGATGACGAGCGAGGCGATGGCCAGCGCGTCGAACAGCACCGTCCACCAGTAGCCGCCGCCGATCAGCCCGTAGTTCTCGGAGATGGCGAGGCCCCAGTCGGAGGAGGGCGGCTGCAGCCCGACCCCGAGGAAGGAGAGCGTCGCCACGGTAAAGATCGCATAGCCGAGCCGCACGGTGAGCTCGACGACGATCGGCGGCAGGATGTTCGGCAGGATCTCGACGAACATCAGGTGGAGGGCATTTTCGCCCCGCAGCCGCGCCGCCGCCACGTAGTCGAGGCTGCGCTCGCTCATCACCGCGGCCCGCACGGTGCGGGCCACGATGGGCATGAAGCTCAGGCCGATGGCGACGACGACCGTCACGTTCGAGGCGCCGAGAGCGCTCAGCGCCAAGAGCGCCAGGATCAGCAGGGGCAGGGCCAGCACGGCCTCGACGATCCGGCTCAGAATGTCGTCGACGAGGCCGGGGAAGAAGCCCATGACGAGGCCGAGGGCGGTGCCGAGCGACACGCCGAGGAGGGTCGCGAGCGGCGCGACGATCAGGATGTCGCGCGCGCCCGCGAGCACGCGGGCGAACATGTCGCGGCCGAGCTGGTCGGTGCCGAACCAATGGTCGGCCGAGGGCGGCAGAAGGCCGTTGAGGATGTCGTCGGCGTAAGGATCGACGAAGCGGAGGGCGAAGAGCGCGCAGCCGATCCAGAACAGCAGGATGACGAGGCCGACCCAAAACCCCGGCGAGCGCAGGAGCAGGCGGAGCCGCTCGAAACGCGGACCCTGACGGAGGCCGGCCGGCGCCGCCACGGCACTCATGCGCCGACCCCGTAGCGGATGCGCGGGTTCAAGGCGGCGGTGACGAGGTCGGCGATCAGCGTCGCGGCGACATAGATCATCCCGACGCTCAGGATGCCGGCTTCGAGCATCGGGAAGTCGTGGCCGCGCGCCGCCGTATAGATCAGGCTGCCGACGCCCTGGTAGTGGAACAGCGTCTCGATGACCACGAGGCCGCCGACGAGGTAGCCGGTCTGCGAGGCGATGACCGTGATGGTCGGCAGCAGCGCGTTGCGCAGCACGTGGCGGATGACGACGCTGCGCCAGGGGAGGCCCTTGAGCACGGCGGTGCGCGTGTAGTCGCTGTCGAGCGCCTCGATGGTGCCGGCCCGCGCCATGCGGGCGATATAGCCGAAGACGATGAAGACCAGCGGGATGGCGGGCAGGATCAGGTAGTAGAGCTGCATCCAGGCGCCGGAACCGGCGGGCGGCGTCGCCGAGACCGGGAACAGCCGCAGCCCGATGCCGAAGATCAGGATCAGCACGATGCCGGAGACGAATTCCGGCACGATCGTGGCCGACAGGCCGGTCAGCGTGATGATGCGATCGAGTGGCCGTCCGCGATTGAGGGCCGCGACCACGCCTCCGAAAATGCCGAGCGGCACCACCAGCACGAAGGCCACGGCGCCGAGCTTGAGCGAGTTCAACAGCGCCGCGCCGATGAAGGGCGCGACCGGCGACCGGTAGGCCGTCGACGTGCTCATGTCGCCTTGGACGAAATGGCTGATCCAGTCCCAATATTGCACGAGCAGCGGGCGGTCCGCCCCGAGCTGATGATCGAGCACCGCGACCGCGCGCGGATCGGCGAGCGGCCCCAGAATGGCCCGTCCGACATCGCCCGGCAAAAGCTGCCCGCCCGCGAAGACCAGCACGCTCAGGATGAACAGCGTCACGAGCGCGTAGGGCAGGCGGCGGAGCAGGATTTTTAGGATGGGCGGGCTCCTTGGCCGACGATCGACGCTCTAACCGTATATTTGAGAACCCGCGACCCTCATGCTGAGGAGGTCCGCGAGGACCGTCTCGAAGCACGGCGGACGCCTGCCGTCCTTCGACTCGGGTCCTCCGGACCCGGCTCAGGATGAGGGAAGAAGAGCAACCGGAATTGTCAAACCGGCATCACCCGATGCTCGCCCGATCGAGGAACAGGCGGTTGGCGATCGGCGGGATGCCGCTCACCGTCTTCTTGGTCGGCACCAGATAGTCGAAGAAATAGCCGAAGATGATCGGCGTCTCGTCGAGCAGCAGCGTCTCGATCTTGGTTGCGATGTCGCGCTGCGCGCCGACCTCGGCGGTGCGGCCGAACTGGCCGACGAGCGCGTCGTAGTCCTTGTTCTTGAAATGCGCGGCATTCCATGGACCGTCGCTCAGCAGCGGCGCGCGCAGGAAGACGTTGGGAACGCCGCGATGGCCGTAGTCGGTGATGCCCATCGGGCTGTCGAGCCAATCCGACTGGCCGAAGACCGCCTTGCCGTAATAGGCGTCCTGGGCCTCGATCTTGAGGTCGATGTCGACGCCGATCTCGCGGGCGAAGTTCTGGATCAGCACCGCATATTGCGGGATCTCCAGATAGGTCTCGGTGGTCAGCGTCACCTTGACACGCTTGCCGCCGCCGGCTGCCTCCACGAGCTGCTTGGCCTTCGCCAGGTCCTGCTGGCGCTGCGGCACGGACGTCGCGGTCGAGGGGAAGGCCGGTGCGAAGGGGCTGTCGTTGCCGATCTCGCCGTAGCCGTGCAGCAGGCCCGCCACGATCTTCTTGCGGTCGAGGCTCAGCGCGACGGCCTGGCGGATGCGCTTGTCGGCCAGCGGGCCGGTGTCGCAGCGCATATGCACCTGCTGGTGGGCGCTGCTCTTCTCGCGGATGACGGTGATGTTCGGGTCGTTCAGCAGCGCCTGGCCGCCGATGACCGGAACCTGGTCGAGCAGGTCGATCTGGCCGCTCTGCAGCGCGATGATGCGCGGCTGCAACGCGTCGAAGAAGGTGAATTCCGTGCGCGCCGGCAGGGCCTTCTCGCCCCAATAGTCGTCGTTGCGCACGAAGCTGGCGCCGACTTTCTGGGTGAATTTCTCCAGCTTGAACGGTCCGGTCCCGTCCCAGTTCTTCTCGTAGTCGCCCTTGTAGGTGGCCGGCAGGATGATGCAGTTGTAATTGTCCGACGAGACCACGTAGGGGAAGGCGCCGTAGGGTGCGTCGAGATGGAACTCGACGGTCAAGTCGTCGATCTTCTTCGCATTGCCTTTTGACAGGATGCCCTTGAACGCCGAGAGCGCGTTCGATGCGTTGGCGGGGTCGGCCAGCCGGTCGATGCTGGCGATCACGTCCTCCGCCTTCATCGTGCCGCCGCTGATGAACTTGACGTTCGGCCGCAGCTTGAAGGTCCAGACCGAGCTGTCGTCGTTGTGGCTCCAGCTTTCCGCCAGCGCCGGCTTCAGGGTGAGGTCGGGCTGGGTCACGCAGAGGAACTCGCCCGCCTGGATCAGCATCGTCAGGCCGCCGTCATCGGCGACCGTGATGGGGTCGACCGCGCCGGCCGGCGTCGCGATGCCGACCTTGATCGTGCTGCCGGCCTTGCCTTGCGCAAAGGCGCGCCGCGGCGCGACGAGGCCCATCATGCCGGCGACGCCGCCGAGCAGCGGCAGCGACAGGCCGAGCATGCTGCCGTGGCGCAGGAAGCTCCGGCGGTCGATCCGCCCCGCCAGCAGCTCGTCGATGAGGTGGTTTTCGAGGGGGCCGATCCGCCGCCGGACCGTGTCGAGTGCCTTGCGATGCGTCATCTGAAACGGCCTATGCTAAGGGTTGGATATCGAAGCTTGACAATTGAGCAGGTGTCCGGCCTGCGGGTCAACCCGGGATCCCGCGCGGCCTGTCTTTGGGGTGTTCCAGCATGTTCGATGCCAACGGGCCTTATCCGCGCGACCTCGTCGGCTACGGGGCCAATCCGCCGCATCCGGCGTGGCCGGGCGACGCCGCCCTAGCGGTGTCGATCGTGCTCAATTACGAGGAGGGCGGCGAATATTCGATCCTGCACGGCGACGCGCACTCGGAGAGCGCGCTGACCGACATGGACCGTCCTGCGGCGCTCCCTGGCGAGCGCAGCCCCAATGTCGAGCAGAATTTCGAATATGGCAGCCGCGTCGGCGTCTGGGAGATCATGCGTCTTCTGCGCAGCCGCGGCGTCGAGGCGACGGTCTACGCGGTCGGCATGGCGCTCGAGCGCAATCCGGAGGTCGTGGCGGCGCTGCGCGAGTGGGGCGTCGAGGTCGCCTGCCATGGCCAGCGCTGGATCGACTACCAGTTCGTGCCCGAAGAGGTGGAGCGGGCCGACATGGCGCGCTGCATCGAGGTGGTGACGCGGATGGTCGGCCGGCGGCCGGTCGGCTGGTACACCGGACGGCCGAGCCTCAACACGCGCCGCCTCGTCGTCGAGACGGGCGGCTTCCTCTACGACAGCGACGCCTATAACGACGACCTGCCCTATTGGCTGCGGGTCGCGGGGCAGCCGCATCTCGTGCTCCCCTACAGTTTCGACAACAACGACAGCCGCATGAACCGCAGCCAGGGCTTCGAGACGGGCGACCAGTTCTTCGCCTACGTGCGCGATGCCTTCGACTGGCTCTATCGATCGGGGCAGGAGGGACGGCCCAGGATGATGTCGATCGGGCTGCATGCGCGGATTATCGGCCGCCCAGGCCGCCTCGGGGCGCTGGCGCGCCTCGTCGATCATATGCAGGCGCGGCCCGGCGTATGGATCGCCTCGCGCGAAAACATCGCGCGTCATTGGCGGCGGCGGTTTCCTGTGCAGCCGCAGGCCTGACCTCGCCAAGCCCGGGGCAATCGCGTTTGAAAGAAAATGCAGGATCTGGCGCTGCTTTCCTTCCCCAGAACGGGAAGGGAAAATCACGCTCAAAGACCCAAATGCGATTGCCCTGCGCCGAAGCCGGAACCTTTTCGATTATTTCCCGCGCGAGTTCTATCGTATTTGATTCAAATCATGCGCATCGATGCAATCGAAACTTGCCTGAGATTGGATGGTGTGATTGCCTCGGCGCAGCGATCTGGTATTATCGCGATCGTTTACTCTGATGATCGGCGGAAGGTCTGCAAACGGCGGCTCGATCACGGCCGGCAGCCTTGGCGCGCCCGCATGACGACGACGCGATCGGTTGCAGCCGATCCGACTCTGTTTGATCGGCGCACGGATGAACGGCTCGCAGGCAGCGGTTCGGAGGGACGGAGGGCGCGGCGTCGCGGGGCGCCTTTGCGATCCCGCCACTCTGGTGCTGCTCCCCGTCCTCGCTCTCCTCTCCGCATCGCCGCTTTTCGCACAGGAGGTCGAGGATCCGGTCCTCGCCGCCGTGGACAATCGCAACTGGCCCGAGGCGCCGGCCGATGCCTCCGCCTCCGGCGCGCATCTGACCATGGCCGAGCAGGGCGACGTCCTGACCTTCACGGTTCCGCTCCACTGCGCCGCCTGGCCGGCCGGCACGGGCGCTACCGCGCTCATCATGGCCTGTGCCAAGGCGACCTGGCCGAAGCTCGACGGTCGCGTGACGATCAGCCTGATCGCGCGGCGCGCCGCCGTCCCGGCCGCCCGCCTCGATCCCGACTGGGCCGGCCTGCCGCCACCCCACCACCAGTACCGGCTCCAGGCGCGCGAGGCGCTGGTCCTCGGCGACCACATGGGCAATGTCGAGGCCTATTGCGACAACCATTGGTTCTATTGCACCCAGGTCAGGGTCGACGGCGACCTGTTCGGCGCGCGCACCGAGCTGCGCTTCGCCGCGACGACCTGGGATGGCGGTGCGGCCGTGGCGCTCGGCCGGGCCATCGTCGCGGCCTCGACCTTTGGCCAGGTTGGGGAGACCTCAATTCTCCGCCAGGCGAGTGCGTCGGCCGCGGACGCCGAGCCTCGCGGCGTCAACCGCACGGGCTTTGGCGGGCCACCTTCAAGTCCCTGAACGAGATCAGCCGCTGGCGAGCTTCGTCCCACAAGACGAGGCGGACGCAACCGAAGCTCTGCCACAGGCGCAACCGCCCGATGTCCCTCAGTTCAGGATAATCCCGCAGCACCTCGGGCAGGCGGTAGAAGGGGATCCGGCTGACCAGATGATGCACATGGTGGACGCCGATATTGGCGGTGAACCAGCGCAAGATGCCGGGAAGGTCGTAATGTGAGCTTCCGTAGAGGCCAGCGTCATGGGCGTTCCAGGAGTCGGCGCTCGACCATTGCGTCTCCTCGAACTGGTGCTGCACATAGAACAGCCAGACGCCGGCCGATGCGGCGACGATGACGAGCGGCACGTGGACGAGAATGAACGGCCAAAAACCGCACAGCCAGATCATGATCGACGACGTTGCTGCGATTGTCAGGTTCGTCGCCATCGTGCTGACCCAGAACTGACGTTTTCGCATCAAGCCGAACGGCAGCCTGTATTGAAAGAGAAACAGGTAGATGGGGCCAATCCCGAACATGATCGCGGGATTGCGGTAGAGTCGGTAGCGAAGGCGACGCCAGAACGAGCCGGCGAGATACTCCCGAAGCGTCAGCGTGGTGACATCGCCGATGCCCCGGCTGTCGAGGTCGCCGGTCGTGGCATGGTGGACCGCATGCGTGCGTCGCCAGTAATCATAAGGCGTCAGCGTCAAGATGCCGAGCACCCGTCCGGTCCAGTCGTTCGCCGCCCGTCCCGGGAAGAATGCACCATGCCCGCAATCATGCTGGATCATGAACAGTCGCACGACGAGGCCGGATGTCGGCAGCAACAGCAAGCCCGACAGCCATATGTGGCCAAGATTGATGGCGACGACCATGACGATCCACGCGGCAACGAACGGCAGCAGCGTCACCATGAGCTCGATAATGCTGCGCTCCGTGCTCGGCCGGCAGTATTTTCTGAGCTTGCGCATCCAGTCCTCGGCAATCGCGGAGGGTGGCGCGTGATTGTGCGACGGCGGCGCCATGGCATGCTCCTATCGACGCGTGCAAAGGGCGCGTTCCGCGCATCCACGAAACGATGGCATCGGCATCGGCAGGGATTGCCAACAGATGACGGTCGAAGGAGGCGGAACTAGGTCGGACCCACGTGCCGGTTCCGCGACCCGGCACCTTCGGCGTGGGGCTCATTGCCGCAAGCCGCCGTCCGACCTTGGCCTGGCTGCCGCTGCTCTACCTCGCCCGGAGCGGCTCGCCGGGGCGCTCGGCATCGCGCTCCTGAGGTTCGACCGGCGGAAATTCCTCGACACCTGTGCGGCCAGCGGGCCGCCGCACCCGCGCCGGGTACGGCGGCCGCGCCGGCGGATTACTTCTTCGATTTGCTGTGGGCCGCGCCGGAGGAGGCATGGGCCTTGGTCGAATGGCCGTGCGCTTCGTCGGCGTGCTTGGAGGCGGCGGTATGGTCGCCCTTCTCATGATGTTCGGCCGCCATGCGATGGGACTTGGCCGCCCGCTCGTGATGCTCGGCAGCTTCGTGATGTGCGGTCTTCGGCATCTTGCTCTCCCTTACGGACGCGATCGTCGCGTCGATCGTCAACCGACCTGCCACGTCGAAGGTTTCATCGGCACGAACGGCGACCGCCGCCGCTTTGCGCGGCGCCCTATCCCTGCACGCCGATGTCCCACGCGGGGTAGCTGCGCCGATCCGTGCGGCTTAAGCGCACGGCGGATCTGGTGTAGAAGGATCGTCTGGTCGGCGAAGGAGGGTCGGATGACGGATCGTGCAAAGCCGGAGCGCCCGCGTGACGGCGTCACGCCCTTTCTCACCATTGCGGACGGCCGTGGCAGCGAGGCGCTCGAATTCTACGGCCGGGCGTTCGGGGGCGACATCGTCGAGCGGAACCCGGCCGAGGACGGCAAGCGACTCATGCAGGCGAGCCTGCGAATCAACGGCGGCTGGGTGATGCTCTCCGACGAATTCCCCGAATGGATGGGTGGACGCGTCACCCCGCCGCCGGCGGCGGTGACGTTGCATCTTCAGGTCGACGATGCCGACCGGTGGTGGGCGCGGGCGCTCGACGCCGGCGCGACGGTGGCAATGCCGATCGCCGACCAGTTCTGGGGGGATCGCTACGGGCAGTTGCGCGATCCCTTCGGCCACACCTGGTCGATCGGCAGCCCGATCGGACGATGAGCGTCGATCCGCTCAGAAGCCGGAGGGGTTGCTGGCGAAGCTGCGCGGCGCCGGACTCACGGTGCGGGCCGCGCCATTGTCGATCTGCAGCACCGCGAGGCCACGTTCGTTCGGCCCGTCCTGGCGGAAGCGGAACAGGCCGTCCGCACCGTTGAAGCCCGACGTATTGGTCAGCGTGTCCTGGGCGAAGCGCTGCGCGCCCTGGCTGCGGGCGAGCGCCGCCGCCAGCGTGACGGCATCGTAGGAGAGCGTCGCGATGCGCGCCGGCTCGACGCCGTATTTGGCCTTGTAGCGCTGCGCGAAAGCGTTGAAGCCAGCATTCTCCGGTGCCGCGAACCAGGCGCCCTGCAGGGCCGGAAGCTTGAACACGCGCGCATCGTTCCACACGCCGGTCCCGAGCAATTGAACCTTGTGGCTGTCGATGCCGTTCTGCGTCAGCACCTGGGCGACGGCCTGCATGGCATCGGCCTGCTCGGGAATGAAGAGCGCGTCGATGCGGGGCAGGGCGGAGGCGATGCGGGCCACCGCCGCGGGCGCGGCGCCCGGCTTGTAGCGCTCGATCGTCTCGACGCGACCGCCGGCCTTGGCTACCGCCTGCTGGAACTCGCCGAGCGCCACGTTGCCGTAATCGTTCTCGGGGACCAGCGCGCCGAAGCTTTTCTTGCCTTGTGACGAGGCGTAGTCGACGATGCGGTCGACATAGTTCTCGATCAGGAACGACAGCAGATAGACGCCGCGCGAGGCGGACCCCGTGTCGGTGGAAAAGCCGATGACCGGCTTGTCGGCCGCGCGAGCGACGCGCGCCGCCTCCCTCACGTCGGCCGCAAAGACGGGGCCGAGCACGAGCTCCGCGCCTTGGCCGATCGCGGCCTGCGTCGCCTCCCGCGCCCCATCCGGCGTCGAGCGATCATCCTTGACCAGGATCGTCAGGTCGTTGGCACCCGCCTCCGTATAGGCCAGCTCGGCGGCATTGCGCAGCGAGGTGCCGATGGCGCTCGGCGCACCGTTCTGGGTCAGCGGCAGGATCAGCGCCACCTTGTCGGGGCCGCTGCCGATGGTGCTGCCCTGCTGCGCGGCGGGGCTGCCGAGCGGCGCCGACTGCACCGGCGTCGTCGGCGCCGAAAGATTGGGCTGTTGCGGCTGGGCGGCGAAATTCGGGCCGCCGCCGCTCAGCCCGTTGGGACCGCAGGCCGCCAGCAGGCCGCAGAGGCCGATCGCTCCCGCAAGGCTCGAAAATCGACGTACGCGTGCCAGCAAAGTCCCGCACCCTATGTAAACATCGCTTTACGATACCATCAACCGCGTGTCGCCGGTAGCCTCCGTGCTGCACTTTCACCGAATGGGGCGTCGTCCGATGCGGTCGGTGCCGGACATCGGCTTAAAGGGGACGGCATGGAACGGGCCGCGATGATGAGATCAGGCGGGGAGGGCGAGGAGGCGCGGGGCGGCGCTTCGGCGAATCGCCGAGCAGCGTCGCCGCGGACCTTTGCAGCCTTCGGGACGATCGTTGCGGCGGCCCCGATCGCATCCGGCCTCCATGTCGTCGCGACGCCGATCGGCAACCTCGGCGACATCACCCTGCGAGCCCTTTCGGTCCTGGCGGCGGCCGATGCGGTGCTGGCCGAGGATACCCGGGTCTCCCGGGTGCTGCTCGACCACTACGCGATCGACACGCCGCTCGTGCCCTATCACGAGCACAACGCCGCGGCGATGCGGCCGCAGATCCTGGCCCGGTTCGGGCGCGGCGAGGCGCTCGCCCTGGTGTCGGACGCCGGCACGCCGCTGATCTCGGATCCCGGCTACAAGCTCGTGATCGAGACCGTGGCGGCCGGTCATGCCGTGACGGCGGCGCCGGGGGCCTCGGCGGTGATGGCGGGGCTCGTCCTCGGTGGATTGCCGACCGACCGTTTCTTCTTCGAGGGTTTCCTGCCGTCCAAGAGCGGCGCGCGGCGCAGCCGGATCGCGGAGATCGCCGCGATCCCCGGGACTCTCGTCCTGTTCGAATCGGCCCGCCGTCTGCCCGAAGCCCTGGCCGACCTCGCCGCCGTTATGGGGCCTCGCGCCGCTGTCGTGGCGCGCGAGCTCACCAAGCGGTTCGAGACGGTGCGGCGCGGCACGCTCGTCGAACTCGCCGCGCTCTACGAGGCCGAAGGACCGCCCAAGGGCGAGGTCGTCGTCCTGGTCTCGCCACCGGGCGAAGCCGCGCCCTCGAGCGTCGCCGATGTCGAGGATGCGCTTGCCGCTGCCATGGCGACGATGTCGCTCAAGGATGCCGCGACCGTGGTCGCCGCCGGCACCGGCCTGCCGCGGCGCGAGGTCTATGCGCGGGCGCTGGCCCTCGCCGCAGCGAAGCGCGGACGCGATTGATGCGACGCGCGGGCAGGGGCGGGCGTCTGCGGGCCAACCGGCGGGGCCGGCGCGCCGAGCGGATCGCCGCGCTGTGGCTCAGGCTGCGCGGCTACCGCATCCTCGATCGCGGCTTCAAGGTCGCAGGCGGCGAGATCGACCTCGTGGCGCGGCGCGGCGACACGCTGGCCTTCGTCGAGGTGAAGCGCCGTGCCAGCCTGGATGAGGCCTTGCTCGCCGTGACAGGGACGAAACGCGCGCGCATCGCGCGCGCCGCGGGGGTCTGGCTCAGCCGCAATGCCTGGGCCGCCGGCCTGACCTACCGCGGCGACGCCGTGCTGATCGCTCCGCGGCGCTGGCCGCGCCACCTCGCCGATGCCTTCCCGATCGTCATCGGCCATTGATCTCTCAGAACGACAGCTTGGCACCGACGAGCGCGAGCGTGCCGGCGAGAACCGGTCGCAGCACGCGGTCCGGCACATGGGCCGCGAGCTGGCTGCCGATGGCGATGCCCGGCAGGGAGCCGATCAGCAGCGAGACCAGCATGGCCCAATCGACCGAGCCGAGATACCAATGTCCGGCGCCCGCCAGCAGGGTCAGCGGTACGGCATGGGCGATGTCCGAGCCCACGATCCGGGCGATCGGCATTCGCGGATAGAGCACCAGCAGCACCGTCACGCCGATGGCGCCCGCGCCGACCGAGGATAGCGACACGAGGACGCCGACCGCCGCCCCGAGGATGATCGTATAGAGCCGAATGCTGCGCTCGGTCAGCCGCTCGGCATGGCGCGCCAGCCGGCCGAGGATCCAGCGACGGAACAGCAGCGTGATCGCGGTGAGGATCAGCGCGACGCCGAGCACCGAGGTGATGACGCTGCTCGCGCCGTGGCTGTCCCGCCCGACACGCGACAGCACCAGCAGCGTCAGGGCCGCCGCCGGCACGCTGCCCGCGGCGAGACGCCTGGTGATGCGCCAGTCGATGGTGCGGTTCAGCCCATGCACGATGGTGCCGCCGGTCTTGGTCAGCCCGGCATAGAGCAGATCGGTGCCGACCGCCGTCGCAGGATGAATGCCGAACACCAGGACCAGGAGCGGCGTCATCAGGGAGCCACCGCCGATGCCGGTGAATCCCACCAGGGCGCCGACGACGAGCCCCGAGACGGAATACCAAGGGTTGATATGGTTGAGAACATCCATGGCCGTCGTCCCGGATCTGCGGTGCAAGATCGGCGCAGGGCCTCGCAGACGAGAGAAACTCCTGCTTGTCGACGGTTTTAATAGACTGTAGCTCCGCGACGGTCAAACGGGCGGGCTCGCGTGGACGATGCGCGCGTTCAGCCGGCTGCCACGGCCCTTCGGTCGAGCTGATCGAGGCCCGTGACGCCGGTCAGCTTCTCGAGCGCGGCATCCGACAGCCCGAACTGCGGCGCCGACATCAGCACATTCGCCGGCCCGCCCGACGGTGTCTGCGACGCGACCTTCAGGCGACGCAGCAGGCCCTGCCGCACGAGCCTCTCCGCGGCCGGCAGCAGCTTCGCCGTGGGGAAGAGGCCAGGGTAGCTGATGCCGTAGTCTTCGGCGAGGTCGATCACCGGACGCAGGTCGTGGCCCGAGACGAACACATAGGCGAGGAGCTGGTCGCCAGGGTCCGTCGTGCCGAGGAATCGGCGAGTGAGCTGGTGGCGGCGGCTGGCGAAGTCGCGCACCCTGACCGCCACGTCGTCCCAGGTGCCGACCTCGTAGAGCCTGAAGACCGCGTCGGCGATGCGCTCGAAGCGCCCGGTCAGGTCGATGGCGGGGAGGGTATAGAGGTTTCCGGCGGTGCGAAGGCGGCCGACGGACGCTGCATCGGCATCGTCGGTGATGAGGATGCAGTCCGGATTCTCCGGCTTGCCGAGGTCGAAGACCCGCTCGAGCTGCATTCGTGTCACAGCCCCGGGCGAGGTTGCGAAACGGGCGCGCGGGCAGCGGTCGAGCCCGCGCGCGCGCCACACGTCGAGCACCTTGTCGGTCGCCGCCGCCTCGCGCACATGCCGCAGGCTCGCCTCCACGACATCGAGCAGGCATTCGATGTTGATCGGCTTCTGCACGATGGCGTCGAAGATGCCGTGGGTCTGGTCACGCTGCTCGAGACCATCGGGATCCGCCGTGATGCCGATGAAGCGCGGCCGACCGCCCTTGCCGATCAGTTCGTGGGCCTTGCGGGCCGCCCCAACACCGTCGAGAAGCGGCATGTGGTAATCGAGGATGGCGAGATCGAAGCGTCGGCTGCCCAGCAGCTTGACGGCGGCCAGGCCGTCGGCGGCCACGGTCACGGCATCGCCGCGGCCGCTGAGCACCGCCTCGAGGATGGTGCGCGAGAATGGATCGTCGTCGGCGATCAGGATGCGAGACGGCATGACCGTGGTGCTCAGGCTGGCAACTGCCACCCGACAAGTTTCGGCCGAATTGGTAAATTCTCCGTTCAAGCTGAAGCGCTGCTGTACCCGTCCGTTGCCGTCTCGGCCGTACCCGGTGGGTAGGTTCCTAAGTTTCAGCAAAGTCTTAGGGGTCGTCGCAACACCTTGGGTTTAACCGAATATCAAGCCAACTAAGCTTACGGTGCGCCGATAAGGGAGCGGCGTTACAGGAAGGCGACATGATCGCGGTTTGGTCGAGTTCGGCCCACACGGACGCGTGGGTTGCGGAGACGCGGCGCCTGATCGCCGAGGACCGGGTCTACTACGTGATCGTCGGCCTCTTCGTCCTCTGCGCGGGCGTGACGGCCGCAGCGGTTGGCCGGGACTATGTGGTCTTCACCGTCTTCGGCTATGTCAGGAGCTGGGCCATCCTGGCGGTCGGCGGGATCACCGCCGCCCTGTCTCCGCGGTTCATCGTCAGGGCGTGGCGAGAGCGCCCCGCACATCCCCTCGTCCTCGCCCGGGACATTCTGCTCGAGTTTCTCGCGCCGGCTGCCGCCGCTGGCTTGGCGCTCTATCTCGCTCTGGCGGCTTTCATGGGCGCCTTTACGACGATGAAGACCGTGCTGCCCTGCCTGAACGGGTTCTGGGCTGATCCGTGGCTGGCAAGGATCGACCGCGCCGTCCATTTCGGACAGCAGCCGTGGCGCTGGATTCAGCCGCTCCTCGGATTTCCGCCTGTCACCCGCCTGATCGAGATCGTCTACGAGCCCGTCTGGATCGGCTGCATCATGCTGGTCCCGTTGTATTTCTGCGTGACCCGGCGCCACCCGGAGCATCGTCGGCGGTTCCTGATCGGGTTCATGCTGACCTGGATCATCAACGGCATCGTCCTGGCCGGCCTATTCATGTCCGGCGGGCCGGCGTTCTACGGCAGGATCACGCACGACAACGGGCCGTTCGGCGACCTCGTACGCTATCTCAGCTTCGATGCCGACACGGCCCTTTCGGCGGCCTGGACGCAGCGCGAGCTCTGGCAGGCGTACCGGGCCGCATCCTCCGGGGTGGGGGTGGGGATTTCGGCCTTTCCGAGCCTGCATGTCAGCATGATCGTCCTGTGCTGCCTTGGCATGTGGAAGATCAGCCGCCCGGTTGCCTATGCGCTCGTCGCCGTGGCGGCGGTCATCGTCGTGGGATCCGTCCATCTCGGATGGCATTACGCCGTCGGCAACTACGTCGTCTTCGTGCTGATCGGCGCCATCTGGTGGGCGAGCGGCCGCCTCGCGGTCGCGCCACGCCGCATCCCGGAGCCATGGGGCGTCCGCTCCTCCGGCGATCGGCCGCGGGGTGCCGTCGCGGCGCTTCGCGTGGCCGAGACGGACGGGTGAACCGTCAGGCATCATCTGGTCCGCGGGCGGTGTGATCAAGGATCCGCGCGGCCGCCCAATCCCGCCCTGAGGTCTCTAATCTTGTCGGCCGACCAGCGCGATTCGTCGCGAACGCGCTCGAGGTGAAGGGCGAAATCCGGCGAGTCGTCGGCCGCCGATTCGAGGCCGCGGCAGCGCTCCGCGAGGCCCCGGAAGCCGATGATGCCGGCGGCGCCGATCATGGCGTGAGCATCCCGCCTGAGACGGGCCCTGATCTCGGGTTCGGCGACGTCGCCCTCAAAACGCGAGGTGACCTGCGCGGCGAACTGATCGAGCATGGCCGCCGTCCTGGCCTTGCCCAGCAGCCGCGTCAGGCTGGCGTAGGCCCGCATGTCGATCCGCGCCGGACCGTCGTCGTCGCTCGTCGGGTCGACGGCATGCTCCGTGCGGTCGCGGCCGAGCCAGCGATCGACGACCGCATAGAGGGCGGCGCGCTTGAACGGCTTGCCCACGTGATCGTCCATGCCGGCCTGGCGGAACTGGCGGATCTGCTCGGGGAAGACGCTGGCCGACATGGCGATGATCGGCAGCGCGCTGGCCGGATGGGCGAGAGCCCGGATGGCGCGGGTGGCCGCCATCCCGTCCATCCCGGGCATCTGGATGTCCATCAGGACGAGATCGTAGGGCGCCGCCTGCACCGCAGCGATGGCGTCGCGACCATCGCCGACGATGTCCACGCGGTAGCCGCGGGCCTCGAGGACCACCTTGGCCACCTCCTGGTTGGCCGGAATGTCCTCGACGAGCAACAACCGGCCGGTGCCGGCCGACGCCGTCTCGGGATCGGCGGCTTCGGCCGGCGGTTCGGGCCCGACCTCCAGCGTCACCTCGAACCAGAACGTCGCGCCCTCGCCGTGCGCGCTGACGACCCCGATGGTGCCGCCCATCAGCTCGATGAGCTGGCGTGAGATGGCGAGCCCGAGCCCGGTGCCGCCGAAGGTGCGGCTCACCGATCCATCGATCTGGCTGAAGCGCCGGAACAGGCGGCCCTGCCTGTCCCTGGCGATTCCCGGACCCGTGTCGATCACCGACATGCGCAGCGTCTGGGCCGCCTCCGACCGCCACAACAGCTCGGCCCGCAGCGTCACCCGTCCGGCGTCCGTGAACTTCACCGCGTTGTTGAGGAGGTTCAGCAGGATCTGCCGCAGGCGTGCCTCGTCGCCGACGAGCGTCGCGGCGATCCCCGGATCGATCTCGACGGCGAGCCCGAGGCCCTTCGCATCGGCGCCACCGCGCACGAGGATCACGGTCGCTTCGACCAGGCCGGCGAAATCGAAAGGACGCCGCTCGATCTCGATCGCTCCGGCCTCGACCTTGGAGACGTCGAGGATATCGTTCAGCAGGATCAGCAGGGCATCGCTGGCGGAGCGGATAAGATCGACGCGGCGCCGGTCCTCAGGCGCAAGACGTCCGGAGGCGGACAGCAGCTCGGAGAAGCCGATGACGCTGTTGAGCGGCGTGCGGATCTCATGGCTCATGGCGGCGAGGAATTCGGTCTTCGCCTGGTTGGCGAGCTCGGCCCGGGCCTGGGCCAGTTCGGCCATGGTCTTGGCGGTGCGCAATTCGTCGGCCTGGCTCTGCCGTTCGGTGACGTCGCGGATCACCGCGATGATGTCCGGGGTGCCGCGCTCCGCCCCCGCGATGCGCCGGTAGGTAGCCTCGACCCAGACCCAATGGCCTCGGCTGTGGAGCATGCGGTGGACGCTGGTCGTCTGCCCTTCGGTGCCGAGCGCCTCGGTCGCTGTCATCATGCCCGGCAGATCGTCCGGATGAACCAGGGCAGCGGCCGGCCGCCCTGCGAAATCGTCGAGCGAATAGCCGAGCACGGCGCCGACCGCGGGCGACACGTAGGATCTGACATGATCGCCCGATTGCAGGACGATGATGTCGGAGGCGTTCTCCGCCAGAAGGCGGTAGCGCGCCTCGCTGTCGCGTACCGCCGTTTCGGCACGGCGCAGATGGGTCGTATCGCGCGATATGACCACGAGCCGCTCCGGAGCCGTCCCCGCCGCCCGGATCGGGGTCACCAGCACGTCGAGATGTTTCGCCGTGCCTCCTTGGGTGACGAAACGCGCGGAGAAATGGGCGGCCGCGCCGGACCCAGCCGCCGCGAGCGCGGCCCGCACCTCCCCATGCGTTTCCGGGGACCACAGATCGACGAAAGGCTGGCCGAGGATCTGCTCGTCCGATCCCACGCCCATGAGATAGAGGCCGTTGCGGCTGGTGAACTGCAGCGTGCCGTCTAGGTCGACCACCTGGATGCAATCCGCGCTGCTCTCGATGATGCTGCGCAGGAAGGTCTCGGTCTTGTGCGCGGCGGGGGACGGCGGCGGATCCGGCGGCGCTTCGCGCAGCCAGACCGCGCGGCCGGGTGCGGCGTCCACCGTCCCCGCAAGGACGCAATGGCTCATCTCGAAGGTCACGAAACGGCCGTCCGCGTCGCGCAGCCGGCAGCGGCAGGTGGCCGCATCGCCGGCCAGAGCGGCCCGCAGGGCGGCTTTATCGTCCGGATGGGCGAGGTCGAGGATGCACGTTCCGGCCGTCAGGCGAAATGGCCGGCCCGGGCCGCCATCGCCTTCGGGTGAGCGGACGAGACGCCTGGCCGCATCGGTTTCGATCAGCAGGGCCGGGCCGGTATCGATCAGCGCCCGCAACCGCGCCTCTCGATCGAGCGAGGTCCGTAGGCCGCCGCGCAGCCGACCGAGGGCGAGCAGCGTCGCCGCGAGGGCGCCGACAAGGACGGCCAGGGCCGCGCAGGCTGCGAGAATGGGGACGGAGACCGTCATCGTCCGCCTGCCGCGACGAGATTCGGCGCACGCCGGCCGTCGCGACGACCATAGTCGTCATCGTTCGGACATCGCGGATCCGGCAAGCCCAATCACCTCGTCGTGCAACCGGTGGTCTGTCGAAGGTTTACACGCCGCGGCCTCCTCCGCTGTTGCCCGGCTGCGTCATCGGCCGGAAAATTCGAGCACCCCGTCGGAATGGTTAAATCAAGCCCTGCCCAATCCCGCCGGGACGCGGGTCGACACCTCTGCCGACCGAGCGTATATTGGCCGTCGTTGCGCTCAGGCCTGACGTATTGCTGAACATTGGATCGAGCTGAGACATCCATTGCTCACGAGTCTTGCTTTCAATGGTGGTGCTGGAGGTGGCTTTTCGGCGAAACACGATACGGGATCATTTCGGGATGACGAGAGCGGTGTTCACGGCAGTATCGATCTGCTTTGTGACTTGCGGCAGCGTGCTGGCGCAGGTCGATAAATATAAAGTCACCCCGCTGGAGAAAGCGGCCTGCCAGGAGGATGCGATGTCCTTGTGCAGCAGCGCCTATCCGGACGAGGACAGGCTCATCGCCTGCATGCGGCACAACAGGTCGCAACTGAGCACGGTCTGCCGGACGGTCTTCGAGGCCGGGATGAAGCGCCGCCACATGGCGCTGTAGAACACCAGACCTTTCGACCCTGCCGGTCTCGATCGCCGTCGGCCCCGCTCCCCGCCCTCAGGCGATATCGGCGCTGGCGAGCAGCGTTATGCCGCGCTCCCGCATGCGGAAGCGGGCCGCGTCGAGGCTGGTGCCGCCGTCCGGATCGGGGAGCCCGATGCCGCGGCACGCATCCTCGATCACGAAAACTTCATAGCCGAGATCGACGGCATCCTGCGCCGACCAGGCGACGCAATAATCCGTCGCAAGGCCGCAGAGGAAGATGCGGCGGATGTCTCGGGCGCGAAGCCAGCCGTCGAGGCCCGTGACGGTGTTCCGATCGTTCTCCCGGAACGCCGAATAGCTGTCGATGCCTGGCCGAAACCCCTTGCGCAGCACGAGCTCTATGCGGGTCTGGTCGAGGTCGGGATGCAGCGCGGCGCCGGGCGTGCCGATCACCGCATGGTCGGGCCACAGCGTCTGCGGCCCATAGGGCATCGCGACCGTGTCGAAGGCGGCGTGGCCTTGGTGGGCGCTGGCGAAGGAGGAATGGCCGGGCGGATGCCAGTCCTGCGTCGCGAAGGCATGCCGGAACGGGCCGGCCAGCAGGCGGTTGACGACCGGGACCACGGCGTCGCCCTCCGCCACCGGCAGTTCGCCGCCCGGCATGAAGGTCGGCTGCACGTCGATGAGACCGAGGATGTCGCGGTCGGGGTCGAGGGCAATCATGGGAGTCTCGGAGCGCCTGCGGGTCGGACTCTATTCCGCCGACCGGCGAAGGCAAGTTTCGGGGACGAGCGGGGAGCGCCTCCGACCCATCGGAACGTTGCCGGTCGCCACGCACCGCCTGTCGGCCTGTCGCGGCGGAACGCCGGCCGCGTCGCCTTGCCGAGACCCGGCGGATCAGGGATTCGGCAACCCCGCGTTGACCAGACCGGCAACATACCGGTCGAGCAGGTCGGGATTCATGTATTGGAGGGCGTCACGAATGTCTGCCGTCGACGTCACATGAGGCCGTTCGAAGAGAAAGCCCGTGAGCGCTTGCCTGGCCTCCTCGCTGTCTCCGGCCGATCCGAGAAAGGCCGCGAGATCGCGGAGCGGCCAGGTTATCCCGGACTTCTCGGCGAGCGCGCGTTTGGTCCAGCGTGCAGCCTCGGCGGAGCGGCCGGACGCGAAATGCGCCAGGCCGATACCGATCAGCGAATTGAAACTGAAGGGGTCTCGGGGCGAGAGGCGGCCCGAGCGCTCGAAGCAGGCGAAGCCTTCGTCGGGCAGCCCGCCGTAGACCCTCGCGAATCCCCGCCTCGTCCACGCCCAGGCGTGACTGACATCGATATCGATGGCCCGGTCGATGAGAATATTCGCCCGTTCGAGCGATCCCTCGATCAGTATGATCGCCGACGCGGTGGCGGTGAGGGCGAGCGGATCGTCGTCGATCCGGTCAAGGGCGATATCGAGCAACGCCTTCCCCAGCGCGCGCTGCCTGGGAAGGTCGTCCGTCCAATTGTAGGTGATGTGCTGTCCATGCGCCCAGGCGCCGACCGCGGCCGCACGGCCGTTGCCGGGCTCCAGGACCAGGGCCTGATTGATAAACGACATGGCTTGTTCGTTCTCACCCCTCCGGTGAGCCCAAAGATACGGCATGGCGCACATGACAAGATCATACGCAGCCCTGTTTTCCGGGGCCTTGCGTTGGGAACGCTCGACCTCGGCCTTGCGGATCGTCGGGTGCAGCGCGCCGGAGACTCTCTCGGCCACACGGTCCTGCACGTCGAAGACGTCTTCGATCTGGGCCTCGATTCTGTCGGCCCAGATATGCAAGGATGTTCCGGCATCGATCAGATGAACGGACAGCCGCATGCGCGTGCCGGCAAGCTGGACACTGCCCTGCAAGACGTATCGGACGCCGAGTTCCGCCGATACGGTCCTGAGATCCACAGCGTCGCGATAGGCGGCCGCCGAATGGTGGGCGATGACAAGAAACTCCTTCACGCGAGACAGGCTGGCCGTGATCTCGTTGAACATGCCCTCGACGAGGAGGTCGCGGTTGGCGTCGCCGCTCAGGTTCCTGAACGGAAGGACGGCGATCGAGGGATGCGTCGCTGGATCGGGAACGGCGATGCCTTGCGCACGAGGGACGCCGATCACGCTCGGATTCCAGATCCAGATGCGCTGGCGTTGCGACAGGCCTTTGAGCTGCCGTTCGCCGATGTCGGTGAAATAGAGGTCCGTTTTCCCGGTCAGATATTCGAAGACCCCGCGCGAGATCGCCATGCCGCCGGCCGGCGATAGCTCCTGCACCCGCACGGCGACGTTCACGCCGTGGCCGAAGCGATCGTTAGAGGTGACCACCACGTCGCCCACGACGATTCCGACCCGCGCCCGCAGTTGCGGCCCTCGCTCGTTGCGCCGGGCGCTGAGGGAGCGTTGACATTGCGCGGTCCAATTGACGGCGCTGACCGGGCTCGCGAACTCGGCGAGAAGCCCGTCGCCCACCGTCTTGAAAATATGTCCGCCAAAGTTGCCGATCGTCGGCAGGATTACGTCCTCGAACGCGCCTTGGACCGAGCACAGGGTCGTAGCCTCGTCCGCTTCGACCAGACTGGAATAACCCTCCACATCCATCGAAAGGATTGCCGCAAGTCGGCGATTTGGCTGAGCCATGAGCACGTGTTCCAAATAGGACAGGCGGCAATCAACCAGCGATTTGTCTATAGCGCTGCCCGCGCTGAGCCTGACTCGGGTGTCTGTATGAACCTGCTAGAGCGGCATCGGATCAGATGGACTCGCAAAGCGATCCCATCCCGATGAAACTGCTCGCATTTCAAAGCTGAGCATTTCGACGACACCCGAACATGCTCTAGAAGCCGAAGCGATTCTGCTGGCCGGGTGAGCTGTGCCGGCAACCCAGCGTCGCCACTTGGTTGGAGCGATGTTAGCACGTCACATGCATTCTTCTGCAACCGCAATATCCGTATCGGAAGCGAGTCCTTTGATACCCGTGATGCCGGCGGTCGTCTTCGCACACCCGGATTCGGAAGATCGTGTCTCGTAGCATGGCGTCGCTGGCGCAGGACCACCACGATCGCGGGCCTGACCCGGATGCTCAGGCAGCCACGGCGCGCAGGCCTCGGACGAGGTTGTTGGACCGCTCGATCAGGTCCGCGACAGATCCAAGCCATCGGCATCCGCTACGCTCGCAAACGACGACGCATGAACAGCGTGCCGGCCACCGGCGTGTCGTAATAGGGGTCGATCACCTCGAATCCCAGCCGGAGATACAGAGATTGCGCGGCCATCATCGACGGCAGGGTGTCGAGCCTGATCTCGCAATAGCCGATGCGCTCGGCAACCATGATCAGCGCGTCGACCAAGCCTTTTCCCACCCCGCTGCCGCGTCCGTCCGGAGACACATACAGGCGCTTCATCTCGCAGCAACCGGGCGATCCAACGGGCGAAGTCCGACGCAACCCAGGATTGTACCATCGGCGCGCCGGGCCAGCAGCAGCTCGCCGGCAGGCGGCGCGTATTTGCCGGGCATGGCCGCCATCTCCCCCTCGAAGTCCTGATAGGCCAGGTCGATGTCGAGCGAGGCCGCATAGGCGCTGAACAGCGTGATCGTCGCAGCGAGATCGTCGGCCGTTCGGACGGGGCCGATCTGGAACGCCGGTTCGACCATGCGCCGCTTTTGCTCCCGTCTCATGCCTTGCTGCGCCGCCGCTGGCGATACTGGTCGGCGACGACCGCGGCGACGATGATGATGCCTTTGACGATGCCTTGAACGTAGGCGTCGATGCCGATGAAGGTGAAGCCGGAGGTCATCAGGCCGAGGCCGGGGTCGACGTCGATAGACCTACTGGCCAGGGAGCGATCGAGCGCCACGGCACCAAGCGAAATCGCTGGCCTTCACGAGCCTGCAAGTTTCGATAGATCGACCAGGGCCGGAACCTCCCGCGGATCGCAGCGTCCGACCATCGACGCGGACCATATCGATCATTTTTAATTACTAATGGAATTAGTATTCCAAATTGTCGGATCCGTCAAACGATAGTTCAACCTCCGGCTCTCCCGATCGGCGGCTGGTCCGACGCGCTTTGCGAACCTGCTCGACGCCTATAAGGAGAGCGTGCCGGCGGTATGGTCGCGGGGATCGGGCCATTGTCGCGGTCCGCGGCCTGGCCGCCGGAACCAGGTCGGCGCCGTCCTCGCGGCGGCGCAACGATCGATTGGAACAGGAGGACGTGCCATGAGCTGGGTCGACGCCTGCGCAGCCGACGACATCGACGAGGAAGACGTGATCCGCTTCGATCACGCTGCCAGGACCTTCGCGATCTATCGCAGCCCGGACGACGACTATTTCGCCACCGACGGCTTGTGCACGCACGAGCAGGTTCATCTCGCCGACGGGCTTGTCATGGACAACATCATCGAATGCCCCAAGCACAACGGCCGTTTCGACTATACGACCGGCCAGGCTAAGGGTGCGCCGGTCTGCGTCAATCTCAAGACCTATCCGGTCAAGGTCGAGAACGGCCGCGTCTTCATCGACATCGCGTAGAGCACGAACTGCTCCAGCTGTGAGCTGAGAGCAGTTTCATCGGATCCGATGCTGCTCGAGGCCTGGCGCGGCACGGGCGTGCGGGGCGGCACAGGCCTTGCCCGGAGTGGAACGACCGCCTGCAAGGCGCATCGTTCAGCGCGCGGACGGAGGGGAGACCCTCAGTGTCCTTGCAACCAGGCAAATCGATGCTCCGACGACGATCGGCGGCACGACAAAGACACAGACGACGGTGACGATCAGAGAAAACCTGACCGCGTCGATCGTTCGAGGCAGCGTCCCCTTGTTTACGGCGGGCAGAAACAAATCATGATCGCAATAATCCAGCGATCGTGCCAGCAACAAGATCGACGTCAACGATGCGATGAAATAGGAAAGCACAAGATAAGGCAATGTTATGAGCGCAGGTCGACCGACCGGCCAAACGCCGGTCGACGACATCGTCCGTTGCGACCTTCGCGGCTCATTGCGAGGCGGCCACCGGCGTGACCGACTGCAGGGCGATCTCGACCGTGTCGCCCGGCTGCAGTTCCGTATCGACGCCTGCGCCGATCTCGACCTGCTTGCCGTCCTCGCTTCTCACGATGGTGACCTTCGGCCTGCTGTCGTCGCCTCGCACCAGCTGCGACTTGACCATTCCGGTATATCGCAGCTTGTCGCTGACGGCCTGAAGCTGGGCGCGCGTGCCGGCGAGCGACGTGGTCGCGTCCTGGAACTCCTGGAGAAGCCGGAGCCTACGATTGTTTCCGGTGCTCTCGAGCCTCCAGCTGAGATCCTGTTCCTCGCGTTCCACGGTGTCGAGGAGGGCCGTGGTCTGGAGCGCGCGCGTCGAGGAGAGCAGCACGGTTCGGCGGGCCTCCGCCAGCCCGGGAAGCGCGACCGCACCCTTCTGGTAAAGGGCCGTGTAGCGCGCAAGGTCCGCTTCGTCGGCCTTGACCCCGTCCTTCTCCTTCGCCTGCTGCTCGTTCAGGATATTGGCCCGGTCGCTTTCCTTGGCGGCGGCATTCCTCAGATAGGCCTGCTCCTTGACGAAATCGGCGTTTCGCACCGCCAACTGGCTGGCCTGGTTGTCGACGATCTCCTGGGTCAGGCTCGCGGCGACCGGCGTGCCGATCACCGCCTTGGCGTCGATCTGCGCCTTGCCGTCGAGCTCCGCCCGGATGCGCGCCAGCGACGCCTGCTGCTTGGCATAGTCGATCCACAGCGTGTTGTAGGTGCTGGTCAGGTCCGACAGCTGGAGGAACGGGTTGTCCAGCTTGAACCGAAGCACGTCGTATCCGCCCGCCAGCGCTACGGCCTGGCGGACCGTCAGGCCGGGGCGATAGGCCTCCGATCCCGGATGGGCGACGTCGCCGTTCAGATAGACCGGTCGATATTCGGAAATCGTCAAGCCGATCTCGTCCGGCGATATGATCACCGGGAATTCCCGCCCATCGGCCGTGCGGCGATGAAACTCCTTGCCGGGCAGCGCCGCCCGAATCTTGGCAAGCGCGTCCTCGACGCTCAGGCCCGCGACCGGAACCTGCCCGAGGAGCGGAATCGTCGCGGCGCCATCGATGTCGACCGGTGTCTTGGCGGCCAGGTCCGGCAGGCCCGCGACCGTAAAGCTCAGCATGTCACCGGCCGCGATCTTGTAGCCCGCCCAGCCCAGGGAGCAGGAGCCGAGGAGCAAGGCGCACGTCAATGCCGCCCGGAAAGGCCTGCGATATGACGATTGCGGCGATGGACTATGGCGCATATGCGGGCCTTCGTGGCTGGAGGCGGGCGAGATGCCGCCGGGTTCACGCCGGCCGAAAAAAGAACAGGCCGTCGTCGACATTGGGTATCGGGGCGGACCCGCCCGTCGAGCGGCCGGCCTAGGTCGGTCAGATTCCGGTCCCGCCCTTCAGTTCCCGCCAGACGGTGAGCAGGAGTATCTTGATGTCGAGCCAGAACGACCAGCTCTGGATGTAGATTAGATCGTAGTGGACGCGGCCCCGGGCGAGTTCCGGGTCCTCCGTAGCGCCGCGATAGCCGGAGACCTGAGCCAAGCCGGTGATGCCGGGCCGCACCGAATGGCGCCGGTGGTAGACGGGGACCAGCTCTTCGTAGAGCACGCCGCCGGCCAGCATGCCGGGGACGTGCGGGCGCGGGCCGATCAGCGACATCTCTCCCCGCAGGACGTTGAACATCTGCGGCAATTCATCGAGGCTGGTGCGCCTGAGGAACCGCCCGAACGGCGTCACCCTGGGATCGTTCTCCCTCGTCTGCCTGACACCGTTCTGATCGCCGAGCGAAACATACATCGTCCTGAATTTCCAGATCTCGAACAGGCGGCCGTCCGCCCCATAGCGCTTCTGGCGAAACAATATGCCGCCGCGCGACGTGCTCTTGATGAGCGCCGCGATCAACAGAAACGCCGGGATGAGGGCCACGATGAACATGGTGGCGAAGGCGAAGTCGAATGCTCTCTTGACGACGGCCGAAGCCGCGCGGTGCTGGCGGGCCGGCTCGGCGGCACCCCCCTCGCGAGCCTGAACCACTGCACCGCCTGAAACCTCTCCCCGCTCGATGGGGCCGGAGCCACGCGCCAGTTTTGATGTCCTGGCGCTCATGGGTCCGGTCTCTTGCAGGTCATCGAAAAAGGCATCTTCGAATGTCATCGTCGGTCGCTCCAACATCGATCGATCATCGCCCAGAGGGCACACGGCGATCACCACATGCAATACCGCACCGCACCATGGGCGGACAAACGCTCCGTTAACCGTGGTTCCTATCGTTGGTTCCATCACGATTCAATTTTTTTGCGTAATCGCAACCTCACATCGCTTTCTCTCAGTAAGTATGCACGGAATGTGAACCTGAAATGAACCTAAACCGTTGCCGTCACCAAGATCATCGTGATTAATTTTTGTTACATTGCCAATCTTTTGCCTCATTTTCTGGGTGGATTTGCGCATGGTCGCCCAATGTTTGGGCTCTTGTCCGACAATTATACTATCGCGGTGGCGAAAAGCGCCAGAGAGGGTGTTTACAACTTCTGCAGCGTTCTATATGCAGTGCAACATGAAATGGGGCGAGTCGACTGGGCACCGCTCGGTTCGGTTCGAGCGAACCAATCGTTTTCGAGGCGACGGTGCCCGCACTTCGGTCGAGGATCACCGAACGAAATTATCGGTTCACTGAACAAGAAAACACCGCGTTTCTCACGCTCGGGGCTGTCAAATAATTAGGTCACGCGAGGCCGTGCTATAGGCCAAGATCGATAGCATCATAGATGCCGGGTTGACTAAGCAGCGTTGCGGCACATGTGGGATGCGTTGAGAGCGTCCCGTTTCTCGTTGAAATGAATGCTTGGAACTTCCGTCATATCGGCGCCTGAGACTTGCCGTCTTACCAGTTGAAAGGTCCATGATATGAACGTCGTTTCGGAACTGATGCATCAAAACCGTTCGGCCGTCGGCGGCGCGGCGGACGAGCAACGGTTGGACCTGCACGTTCTCATCGATGTGGTGCGGCGCCGCGGGCGCATCGTTCTGGTTTTCCTGGCGGCCTGCCTCGGGCTGGCGATCGCCTATCTGATCGTCACGCCCGCTTCCTACACGGCCACCGCCGTGCTGATGACGGACACGAAGCAGACGCCGCCCTCGCCCTCGCAGGTGACATCGGAACCGCTCATCGATCCGGCGGTGATCGAGAGCCAGATCGAGATCCTGAAGTCCCAGCATGTGGCTCTCGATGTCGTCGACCGGCTGCATCTCGACAGCGATCCCGAGTTCATCGGCTCTGGACCGGGCTGGAAGGCGCGGCTGCTCGACAAGCTCTTCCATAAACCCGCCACGGCGCCCACCGAGGAAGATCGGCGGATCAGCGCCGTCAATGCGCTGATGCACAAGATCAAGGTGCTCCGGACCGGCCACAGCTATCTGGCGGATATTGCGGTCACGACGCTCGAGCCGGTCAAGTCGGCCGAGATCGCCAATGCGATCGGCGACGCCTACATCCAGGACCAGCTCGACGGCCGGATGCAGGCCAACCAGCGTGCCGCCGCCTGGATGAAGCAGAGGGTCGACGAGGTCAAGGCGCAGGCCGATGCCGCCGCGGCCGCCGTCGATACCTTTCGCCGGCAGAACGCCGCCGTCCTGAGCGCCTACACAGCCCCCAAGCCCGGTGTCGAGCAAGGTCCGCCACCGAGCGACGAGGCGCGGCTGGCGCTCGCGCTCTATCAGAGCCAGATCGACAAATTGACCGCGCTGGCGCCATCGGGATCCATCGAGCCTCTCACGCCGGCGAAGCTCGACGGCTTGTCGGCGACCAACGATCCAACGCTGCAGCACCTGGCTGACGCCCTGCGTCAGGCAGGCCTGGCCAGCGCGGGCCGGGCGCCGACCGGGCCGCAGGCCGAGCTCATCGCCAGCATTCAGCAGCGCCTGTCGCAGCTTCTCGCCGAGAACCGCGGCAAGCTCAAAGCCGCCGCGGACGAGGTCGCGGCCGCGGCGCGGCAGAGCGTCGCGGCGCAAAGCACCGCCGCGGCCGGCGAGGAGGCCAACCGGCGCCTGAGGAGCCTGACCGCCGCCGCGGCTGCCGCCCAAAGCGACGCCGAGGCTCTGCAGAACAGATACGTGCGGGTCACCCAGTTCATGCAGCAGCAGTCGCTGCCGGTGACCGAGGCGCGACTGGTGACGGCGGCTCAGCCGCCGCTCGCCAAGAGCGCCCCCAAGTCCTCCGTCATCCTGCTGCTCGCGACGGTGGGCGGCCTCGTGCTCGGGGGCGGCGTCGTCATGCTGCGCGAGACCCTCGATCGCCGGATCCGTTGGCCGCAGCAGATCAAGCGCGACCTCGGCCTGCCGTTGGCCGGAGCCTTGCCGCTCGCCAAGATGGCCCCCGCCGTCGTCAGGCCGAGCGAGCGGATGGCCGTGTCCCGGCTCGAGGCGAAGCTGCTCGGACAGCCGCCGAGCGGGCTCGTGACCCTGTTCGATTCGCGCCGGCCCTGGTGCGGCGCCACGCAGACCCTGCGGATCATCAAGCTGGCGATCGACCAGGGCGTTCGTCGAAACGGCGGGGCCGTCGTCGGAATCGTATCCGCCTGGCCCGGCGAGGGCAAGTCGACGCTGGCCCACAATCTGGCGCAGATGCTGTCCGAGACACGCACGCGGGTGCTCGTCGTCGACGCGGATTTCGCGAAGCCGGATCTGTCGACAACCTTCGCGCCGCAAGCCGAGCGGGGCATCGCCGATCTGGTCGACGGCGTCGCGCCGATCGACCTTTGCGTCGCGACGACGGGTTTCGGCTTCGATCTCCTGAGCTGCGGCGGGATCGCTCCGCTCCACCCCTTCCATCTGCTCGGATCCTCCCAGATGCAGCGCGCCCTCGCCGCCGCCCAGCAGGCCTATGACTACACGATCATCGATCTGCCGGCGCTGATGGTGTCGGTCGACTCGCAGGCCGTCGCCGGTTTCGTCGACGCCTTCGTGCTCGTCACCGATTATGGGCGGACGACCGTCGACGACGTGGAACAGGCGCTCCTGACCTCCGACGTCATCGCCGCCCGCACCGTGGCGACGGTGCTGAACAGGTCCCGCCTCGCCGATCGCAACAGCCGGCGCGCCATCCGCGGACATCGCTCGTCCGTCATGAAGGTTTCGGCGTGACCATGCCGTCCGGTCTCATGCCGACGATGCGCAGGGTGTTGACGCCTGCGGCGCGGACCGTCCGGCGGTCGGTGCTGCCGCGCGTCTTCCCGTCGCGATCCCATCGCTGGCCCGATCCGGTGCGCCGCCTGCGCGTCGTCGGCCTGCTGTCGTCCGCCTCGGGCCTCGGCAAATCCGCCCGCCTCTGCATGGCCGTGCTGGCCCGGGCCGGCTACGGGGTGTCGGGCGCCGACGTGGCGAGCCTCTACGACAGCGACGATGGCCTGCCGTTCGGCGGGACGGCCGGCGCCGCTGGGCGTGCCGACGTCTCGATCTACCACCTGAACCCGCCGATGCTGCTGCCCGGGATCATCCGCTCGAACCCGATGCGGTTCTGGCAGGGCTACAACATCGGCTATTGGGCCTGGGAGCTCGAGGCGCTGCCCCGCGAGTGGATCGAGGCGATCCGCTTCATGGACGCGATCATGGTTCCCTCGAGCTTCTGCAAGGCCGCCGTCGAACGGCACACCGGCAAGCCCGTGCTCGTCGTGCCGCATCCGGTCGCCATTGGAGCGAAGGCCGCCGTCCCGTCCGCGGAGCGCTCCGCCGCCGGCCGCTTTCGCGTCGTGAGCATCTTCAACTTCGGCTCCTCGTTCGAGCGCAAGAACCCGCTCGCCGCCATCGCGGCGTTCCGGCAGGCCTTCGGCGACGACGAGACCGCCGAACTGGTGCTCAAGGTCGGCGACGGTAGCCGCTATCGCGCCGACCGGGACAGGCTGCGCGAGGCCATCGGGACCGCCGCCAACATCCGGCTCGTCGACGAGGTCTGGGACGAAGCGCGTCTCGACGACTTTCTCGGCGCTGCCGACGCCTGTCTGTCGCTGCATCGCTCGGAAGGCTTCGGCCTGACGCTCGCCGAGGCCATCGCCAAGGGGGTGCCGGTGGTCGCGACGAACTGGTCGGGCAATGTGGATTTCTGTCGCCCCGATCTGTGCTTCCCGGTCGACTACAGGCTGGTGCCAGCCAGGGACGAGCATCTCTCCTTCCAGGGAATGGAGGACGCCGTCTGGGCCGAGCCCTCGGTAGATCACGCGGCGGCCCAGCTTCGCCGCGTGCGGGACAACTCGGGCGAGGCGCGCGGGGCGGCGGCCCGGCTTCGCGGACATCTGCGCGACTACCTGGCCGGAGCCACCTATCAGGCGGCCTTGGCGACATTGGCGGCCGACGGGGCCGGGGCTTCACGGCCGCTCCCGGCGCATCCCGAACCCGCGGCGGGAGCCGGCCGATGAGAGCCCTCGCGCTCGACGCGCCGGTCGGCGCCCGCGCCGTTTCGGACGCCAAGCTCGAATGGCTTCCCGGGATCATCGTCGTCGGAGCGGTCTGCTTCAACGCCGGCCTGGCTTTCGTCAACGGCAATGTCAAGGAGCTGACCCCGGCGCCGGTCGTGGCCTGCGAGATCATGTTCGTCGGCGCGGCCCATCTCGTGGCGCTGAGGAACTTCAAGCCGCAGATGACGCCCTGGTATGCGCTGCTCGGCCTGTTCGCCGCCTTCGCGGTGGTCCGCTCGCTGTCGTCGCAGACCTTCGACGTCAAGTATCTGCGCGACGTGATGATCATCCCGACTTTCGTGGTCCTCGGGATGACGTTCGATGCGCGACGCCTCTCCCGGGTGGTCGTGGCCATCCAGATCGTGATGCTGGTCTTCCTGGTGCTGGAGGCGCTCGACACGCAGGTCTATGCCGACCTGTTCAAGATCATGAGCTACTACATCAACACGCGCGGCTACAACGCCGACGATTTCTGGAACAAGAGCTCGACCCTCTTCGTCAGCGCGACACGCCCGGACGACCGTTTCTTCATCCTGGGCGATCTGCACCGGCTGTCATCGATCTTCCTGGAACCGGTATCGCTCGGCAACTATTGCATGGTGATCGTCGCGTACCTGTGCGCCTGCTACCGCGAGCTTGGCACCGGGACGCGCTGGTTTCTGATCGTCACCACCGCTATGGCGACCATCGGCTGCGACGGCCGGCTGGCCATGGCGTCGACGCCGCTCATGGTCGTGTGCTGCGCGCTCGCCCCGCGCCTGCCGCGCTACAGCGCGCTGATCTATATCCCGGGAGTGACCGCCCTGGCGTTCGTCCTGGTCCACTTCGGCCATTTCGAGCCGGGCGGCGACGACTTCAAGGGCCGCATCGCCCACACGGTCTACCTGCTCACCAATTACGGGATGCCGGAATTCCTCGGGCTGTCGGACGAATTCATGTCCAAAGCCGTCGACAGCGGCATCGCTTATCTGATCACCACGCAATCGATTTTCGTGGTCGTCGCCATCTGGGCGACGATCGTCATGGCGGCCTCCGAGGATCGGCCGGACAAGACGCGCTTCACGCATGCGGTGTGCATCTATATCGCGCTGAACATGATGGTCAGCTTCGCGCTGCTGACCATCAAGACCGCGGCTTTGCTCTGGTTCATCTACGGAAGCTTGCAAAGCCGTCGAGCCGCGGACGGGGACGGCCTTGCCAAGCTTCGCCGGGCCGGCCGCCGCCTCGGAGCGCCGGCACGCATCGGCCGCGCGGACGAGCTGCCGATTCGTGCCGGGAGCGGCAGCTGGGCCTGAGGCCCGGGCCGGTGGCGACAGACGCGCCGCCGCTAAGACTTACGAGGAGCTGACATGATCAAGCCTGTTCTCGGACTGAACTTCAGCACGGCGGACGAAGCCGAACTGGCGCGGACCATCGTCGAGGCACCTGTCCCCACCGGGGAGGGCTGCCGTGTCGTCGCGACGGCCAATCTCGATCACGTCGTCAACCTGTCGGCCGACGCGGACTTCAGGAACGCCTATAGCCGGGCCTGGGTGATCACCGCCGACGGGATGCCGGTCTATCTTTACGCACGGCTTCGGGGCCTGCTGCTGCCTGGCCGCGTGACCGGCGCGGACCTGTGCCGGCGCGTGCTTGGCCGGGTCTCGCCGGAGGCGCATCGCCTGTTCTTCGTGGTCGGTTCCGCCGAGACGGCGGAGCGGATCCGCGCCGCCATGGCAAAGCGGGGATTTTCCGCCGACGCCGTCGAGACGCGGGTGCCGGCCTTCGGCTTCGAGACCGACGATGCCGCATCGCAGGATCTCGCCGAGGCGATCGGCCGGCATGGGGCGACGCATCTGTTCTTCGGCGTCGGTTCGCCGAAATCGGAGGTCTGGACCAATCGCTTCAGCGGCATGTTCGGCGATTGCTATGTGCTGAACTTCGGCGCCGGGCTGGATTTCTTTGCCGGCACCCGAGCCCGGGCGCCGCAGGCGCTGCGCGCCACGGGGTTCGAATGGGCCTGGCGGCTGGCGCTCGAGCCGCGCCGGCTCGGCCGCCGATACCTGGTGAATTCCTGGCGCTTTCTCTGGGTCGTGGCGCTCGACATGGCGGGGCGGACGGCCTGACCGACTCCGCGCCGCGCCCAGGCCGCCAACGTCTCGATACGATGAGGTGACGATATGAACATGCAAGTGAAAGTGCCGACGCTCGCCAACGACATGGCGCTCGGCAGGAGCGACGAACAGCGCATCGGCGAAGTCGGCAAGATCGTGCCGGTGATCATGTGCGGCGGGGCCGGCACCCGCCTGTGGCCGGCGTCGCGCGAAAGCATGCCGAAACAATTCATCCCGCTGCTGCAGGAGCTGTCGAGCTTCCAGGCCACGACGCAGCGGATTTCCGGCATCGAGTTCGGCCGGCCCGTGGTCCTGGCGACGAGCGACGTTCGCTTCATCGCGGCCGAACAGCTCCAGGCCATCGGCATCGACGCCGATATCGTGCTCGAGCCGAAGCGCCGCGGGTCCGCGGCCGCCGTCGCCGTGGCGGCCTGCCTCGCGGCCCGCCACGATCCCGAGGCGGTCGTGCTCATCCTGGCGGCCGATCACCTCATCACCGATGTCGACGCCTTCGTCGAAGCCTGCCGCGTCGCGACCAGGAGCGCCCGCCGCGGCTTCATCATGACGCTCGGGGTCGAGCCGACGGCCCCGGCCACCGGCTACGGCTATATCCAGCCCGGCGAGCCGATCGACGACACGGCGGCCTTCAAGGTCGCCCGCTTCGTGGAGAAGCCGGATCGAGCGACGGCGACCGCCTATGCCGAGCAAGGATACCTGTGGAACAGCGGCAACTTCCTGTTCCGTGCCGACGTGATGATCGGCGAATTGCGGGCGCTGGCGCCCGAGGTGCTGGCCGCCGCCAAGGGAGCGGTCGAGCTCGCGGCCCAGGATCTCGATTTCATTCGCCTCGACGGGGATGCCTTCGCGGCGGCGCCCAATACGTCGATCGACTATGCGGTGATGGAACGCACCGACAAGGCCGGCGTCCTGCCGGTGTCGTTCCAATGGTCCGATGTCGGCACCTGGAGCGCCATCTGGGAGGCCTCCCCTCAGGACGACACCGGCAATGCGCTGCGCGGCCATGTCGAGGTCGTCGAGACGCGCAACAGCCTCGTGCATAGCGACTCGATCCTGACGACCGTCGTCGGCCTCGACGACGTCGTCGTCGTCGCGACCCCCGATGCGGTGCTGGTCGCCTCGCGCGACCGCTCCGAAGAGGTCAAGACCCTCGTGGCCAAGCTCAAGACCAAGCTGCGCCCCGAGGCCGACGACCACCTGCGCATGTATCGCCCTTGGGGTTGGTATCAGCGGATCGACGCCGGCACGCGCTTCCAGGTGAAGCGGATCGTCGTCAAGCCGGGCCAGCGGCTGTCGCTGCAGAAGCATTTCCATCGGGCGGAACATTGGGTGGTGGTGCGTGGGACGGCCGAGGTCACGGTCGGCGACGAGGTCGTGCTGCGCCACGAGAACGAGGCGGCCTACCTGCCCATCGGCTGCGTCCACCGGCTCGCCAACCCGGGCAAGATCCCGCTGGAACTGATCGAGGTGCAGGTCGGCAGCTACACCGGCGAGGACGACATCGTCCGCTTCGAGGACGTCTACGGACGCTGAGCCCGGCCCCTCGCAACCTGAAGGAAGAGAGCCCATGTCGCCCGTTGCCGCCCTGCCGCCGAACAGCTTCGCCTCCGAGCGGACGCCGGTCGTCAAGCCGACCGGATTCCGCGAATACGATGCCCGCTGGCTGTTCCCGCAGGAGCTGAACCTGCTGGGTGCCCAGGCCCTCGGCCTGGGTCTCGGCACGATGCTGCGCCGGCGCGACATCGGCGGGGTCGTCACGGGCCATGATTTCCGCAGCTATTCCGCCTCGATCAAGCATGCGCTGGCGCTCGGCCTGGTGCGGGCGGGGATGCGGGTGCACGACATCGGCCTCGCGCTCTCCCCCATGGCCTATTTCGCCCAATTCGCGCTCGACGTGCCGGCCGTCGCGATGGTCACGGCCTCGCACAACGACAACGGCTGGACCGGCGTGAAGATGGGCGCCCAGCGCCCCGTCACCTTCGGCCCGGACGAGATGGAAGAGCTGAAGCGGATCGTGCTCGGCGGGGAAGGCCGGCCGGCCGACGGCGGCGCCTATCTGCCGGTCGAGAATTTCGCCGAGACCTACCTGGCCGACCTCACGTCGCGGCCGCGCGTCACGCGCCGCCTCAAGGTGGTGGCCGCCTGCGGCAACGGCACGGCGGGCGCCTTCGCCCCAAAACTCCTCGAAGCCCTCGGCTGCGAGGTCGTGCCGCTCGACGTCGAGGGCGACTTCACCTTCCCGCGCTACAACCCGAACCCCGAGGACATGCATATGCTCGAGGCCATGGCGGCCGAAGTCCTGGCGACGGGCGCCGACGTCGGGCTCGGCTTCGACGGCGACGGCGACCGGTGCGGGGTCGTCGACAACGAGGGCCACGAGATCTTCGCCGACAAGATCGGCGTGATGCTGGCGCGCGACCTGTCGGGCCTGCATCACGGCGCGACCTTCGTGGTCGACGTGAAATCCTCCGGCCTGTTCGAGACCGATCCCGTCCTCAAGCGCCACGGGGCGAAGACCGACTACTGGAAGACGGGGCACTCCTACATCAAGCGCCGCGTCTCCGACCTCAAGGCGCTGGCGGGGTTCGAGAAGTCCGGCCACTTCTTCTTCAACGCGCCGATCGGGCGCGGCTACGACGACGGCCTCCTGACCGCGATCGCCGTGATCGAGATGCTCGACCGCAACCCCGGCAAGACCATGGCGGAACTCTATGCCGACCTGCCGCGGACCTGGGGCTCGCCCACCATGTCGCCGCATTGCGCCGACGAGCGCAAATACGAGGTCGCGGGCGCCGTGGTGGACCGCATCCGGGAGATGCGCTCGCAAGGCGAGACATTCACGGGCCAGCGGATCAGCGACGTCAACCTCGTGAACGGGGTCCGCGTCACGGTCGAGGACGGCACCTGGGGCCTGGTTCGCGCCTCGTCGAACAAGCCGGAACTCGTGGTCGTCGTCGAGAGTCCCGTCTCCGAAGTGCGGATGCGCGACATGTTCGCGGCCATCGACGGCGTATTGCGCGAGAACGAGGGTGTCGGCGCCTACAATCAGGTGATCTGATGCGGTCTTCCCTCGAGATCCGGCCCGGTTCGGGCCTCAGTCGGCGGGGCGTCCTTCTCGGCGCCGCGTGCCTTCTGCCCCTCGGCCTCCGGCGGGCCGAGGCGGCCGGAAGGCCGTGGCCGTTCTTCGTCAACGTCAATTTCCAGGGCCTCGAGGGCGGCTCCGTGCTCCCCGGACGGGAGGGGACCGACTATTTCGCCGCCGGCCCGGCCGACCTCGCCTATGTGGCGGCGCGTGCCGACGGCCCGTCGCGGCTGCCGTTCAAATGGGAGCGGTTGCAGCCGCAGCCCGGCGGCCCGCTCGATCCCGTCTATCTGGCGCAGATCAAGTCGGTCGCCGATGCCGCGGCGCGGCTGCGGCGGACGGTCGTTCTCGATTGCCACAATTACATGCACAGGCTCGTCGACGGCACGGATCGCGCGGTCGATGGCCGTGATGGTGCCCTGACGCGCCATCACCTGGCGGACCTGTGGACCCGCGTCGCCTCGGCCTTCGCCCGCCATCCGGGGGTGAGCGGCTGGGACGTCATGAACGAGCCGCAGGGCCTGAACGACGGCCAGGACCTCGCCGCCATCATGCAGGCCGCGATCGACGCGATCGACAAGGTGGAGACCTCGAAGGTCGTCTATGTCGAGGGCGACGGCTATTCGTCGGCGGCGAAGTGGGTGGCCGCCAACCCGCGCTATCCGCTCGAGGACCGGCACGACCGGATCGTCTATTCGGCCCATTGCTATCCCGACCAGGACGGCTCGGGCACGCATTTCGACTATGCGGCGCTCGCCGCGCATGGGATCCCCGATACGGTCCTGGTCGATCGGACCCGGGGCTTCGCCCAGTGGTGCGCCGAGAGGCGTCTACGCGGCCATATCGGCGAGACCAACGTCGGCATTGACGATCCGCGCTGGCTCGACGTCCTTCGTCAGGGGCTGACCTTCTGGAAGGCGCAGGGCCTCCCGGTGAACCTGTGGATGTACGGCGCCAACTTCGGCCCCAATCCCTACAATCTCTTCCCCGTCTCGGGACGGGAGGCGCCGCAATGGGGCGTCGTCAAGACAGTCGTCGGCAGCTGAGGACCGGCGCCGACATGGCCGCTTATTTCGGTGTGAATCCCCAGGCTGCAGCCCGCTCAACCAGAGATCGACCGTCGATGGCGAGTACCTTCGTCCGCAACTCCGTCGTGAATGCCCTGGCCGGCATCTTCACCACCCTCGGCGGCTTTATGAGCACGATCGTCGTGGCGCGGCTGCTCGGCGTTCAGGGCACCGGGATCGTGGCCTTCGCGACCTGGGCCGTCACCGTCTCGATCATCATCGCCGATCTCGGCATCACCGGAACGCTCTCACGCTTCCTGCCCGAGCTGCTTGCGAGACACGAGGTCGAGGAAGCCGGCCGGCTGACGCGGGTGCTGCTCGGGTCGTTCTTCGCCTGCACCTTCGTCATCGCGGCCAGCTTCTGGCTCTATGCGGGCTGGCTGATCTGGCGCGCCCCGCTGCAGGCGAGCGCGCCGCTGACGCCCGAGACCTACACCGTCTCCCCGATCTTCTGGATCCTGGTCGGGGGTGCGTGTCTGGCGCAATCGATGGCCAATTTCGCCAATTCCTGGCTCAAGGGTCATCAGGACTTTGCGGCGCTGGCGCGGGTCGCGGCCTTCGCCTGCCTGGTGCAGATCCTCGGCACCGCCGTCGGCGCCATGGCGTTCGGGGTGATCGGCGCCCTCTGCGCCATGGCGCTCGGCTCCCTGGTGCCGATCTCCATGCTGAGCCGCGTCGAGCCCCTCGGCGGGCGGATCGATGCCGTGCTGCGCCGCAGGGTGACCCGGTTCTCGCTGGAAACCTGGGGCGGCTATCTGCTCACCGCGTTCTTCGCGTCGCGGATGGAGGTCTTCTTCCTGGAGCGGAGCTGGGGAAGCCATGCGGTCGGCCTGTTCACCGTCAGCCTGACCCTGTCGAACCTGGCGACGCAAGGCCCGCTGCTTCTGACCGGGGCGCTTTTGCCGCGATTGTCCCAGCATGTCGGGCGCGACGAGCAGAGCGAGGCGCGCGCGGTCTACGCGGCGAGCATCCCCCTGATGGCGCTGGTGCTGTTTCCGGCCTGCCTCGGGACCGCCGCCATCGCCCCCGTGCTGCTGCCGATGATGTATGGGCATGCCTTCGAGCCGGCGATTACGACGGCGACGATCCTCCTCACCTCCGCGGCTTTCGTGACCTCGACCTCGATCGCCTCGGTGTTCCTGATCGCCATGGAGCGCACGCGCTTCCTGCTCGCCAGCGCGCTCTGCGGCGCGGCGCTGTCGATCCTCGCCGGCGTGACCATCGTGCCGGCCTTCGGCCCCGTGGCGGCCGCCTTCAGCCGAGGGGGCGTGCAGTTCGCCATCGCCGCGGTGACGCTGTGGTACCTGCGACGTCATCTCGATTGCCCGACGCCCTTCGGCATCCTCGCCCGGCTGCTCGCCGCGGCGGCGCTCTGCGCCGTCGTGGCCCGCCTGATCGTCATCGAGGTACCGAGCCTCGGCGGCATGATCGTGGCGATCGTGGCCGGGGCCGCCACCTACGCGGCGGCGCTGCGCCTATTGCGTCCGCTGCTGCCGCGCGACGTGGAGAAACTGCGGACCGCGGTGCTGATCCTGCCGCGCCATCTCCGTCCGGCCGTCCATTTCGGCATGCAGCTGATCCTGGCGTGAGCCGCTGTCGTCCGACTCGAAGAGGCGCTTGAACGATGCTTGATGCGAGCAGGGATAGACCGCTGCGGGCATGCCTGGTGAGCGGCTCGCCGCAAGCCGGGCGCTGCGGCATTCACGATTATGCACTGGCTTTGGCGAAGGCCTTGCGACGGCACGGTGTCGACGCGGACGTCCTGGATCATCGGGACTGGTCGGTCGCCGGCACCTTGCGGCTGGCCAGACGGCTGCGCGACATGGATCCCGACCTGGTCCAGATGCAATATCCGATGATCGTCGGATGGCGGAGCCTCGGCCCTCACGCGACGGGGTTCTTGTCCAAGATCCCGCAGGTCGTGACGCTGCACGAATTCTCGAGCTTCGATCGGCTCCGGCGCGCCTCGCTGGGCGCCTTCGCAGCGCGCGCCTCGAAGCTGGTGCTGACGACGGATTTCGAAGCGGCGCGCTTTCTGAGCCGGTTCCCGCGTGCCCGCGCCAAGACCTCGGTCATCCCGATCGGCAGCAACGTCCCGTTCCATCCCCGCACCGACCGCATCTCGACGCAACGCAACATCATCTATTTCGGGCAGATCAAGCCGCTGAAAGGCCTGGAGCAATTCGTCGAGCTCGTCGAGCTCGCGAGCGCCAGGCAGCGGCCCTGGACGTTCCAGGTGGTCGGCGCCCCGGTGACCTGGGCCGGGGACTACCTCGCCGAGATGCAGCGACGCCTCGCGGGGACACGCATCGAATGGCTGCTCGATCGCAGCGACGACGAGGCGGCCGAGCTGCTGGCCGGGGCGAGCGCCGCGTATCTGCCCTATCCCGACGGCGTGTCCGAGCGGCGCGGAAGCCTGATCGCGGCGCTCGGCAACGCGGTTCCGGTCGTCACGACGCATGGCGAGTTCGAGCCGGCGGACATCGGCGAGACGGTACTGTTCGCGGCCGATGCCGCGCAGGCCGAGGCGCGGATCGACGCCCTCTTCGACGCGCCTGCGCATGAAGCGGATGTGCGACGGAGAAGCGCCGCCTATGTCCGCAAATATTCCTGGGACGGGATCGCCCAGGCCTATCTGGCGATCTACCGCGATGCGGCAGGGGTCGCGTCTCGCCAGGGAGCCTCGCGATGAGCAGGGTCGAGGAGCGCCCGCGACACCATCTCGACGTCCTCACCGTCGCGGAGGCACGCTCGGTCATCGACAGTGCCGTCGAGGGGCGCGCAGAGGACGTGCGGGTCGTCGTTGATTTCGACGAGACCTTATGGCTGCGGAACACGACGGAAGAATATCTGGCCTCGCTGCGTCCGCGCCTGCTCGCCCACGCGATATTGCTGATGGTCGATCTCGTCCGGCCCTGGGCTCTTCTGCGGGCCACCGAGGCGCGGCGGCTCTATCGCGACTGGATCAGGATCCTCGTCTGCACCATGCTGATGCCCTGGAGCCTGGCTGCCTGGCGGCGCGGAGCGGCAGCGCGCGCCGAGCGCTGGAAGAACCGGACGCTGCTCGACTGGCTGACCAAGGACCATCGGCTGCCGCTGCACGTCGCGACGCTCGGCCTCGGCGTCCTGGTCGAGCCGATCCTCAGGCATATCGATCCTGGCGCGACGCTGGTCGCGGCAGGGAGCTTCTGGTCCGGCTACCGCATCCGCAGCCGCGGCAAGCAGGCCTCGATCGACGAGCGTCACGCCGGCATGGTGGAAAATGCGATCGTCATCACCGACAGCGAACATGACGCCGACCTTCTTGCCGCGGCCCACACTCCGGTGCTGGTGAAATGGCCGGCGGCCGAATATCGGCCGGCCTTCTCCAAGAGCTACCTTCCATTCCTCTACACGCAGAAGGCCAAGCGTCCCGGCGAGAACTACATGCTCTACGGCTTTCTGCTGGAGGATGTCGTCCATCTTTGGCTTGCCTTCGCGTGGATCATGGCGGCTCCGCTGGTGGGTGCCCTGGCCCTGCTGCTTCTGCACCTGTCGTTCTGGGCCGTTTACGAGCTCGGCTATGTCGAGAACGACGTCCTCGCGGTCAAGCACGAGGCCAAGCCCAAGACGTTCGCCGAGACAGCCCCCTACGCGGCCCGGATGAAGCCGGTGCAGGCCTGGGCCTGGGCGCTGGTCCTGGCGATTCCGGCGCTCGCCCTGCTGCTGGCCTACGAGCCGCAATCGTTGCTGCTGCCGGGCGCAACCGCGTCATGGCAATCGTTCCTGCTGCTCTACGCCGTCTGGATCGCCTATCTGGCGGCGCAGCGTGTCTCGTTCTGGATCTACAACCGCCTGGACACGGGATCGCGGGGCCTGTTCTACGTGGTCCTGCAGATCGTCCGCCTCAGCGGCTATGCGGTGCTGCTGCGGATCAACATCGTCGGCGCGGTGCTGCTGCTCTCGCTCGTCGTGGCGCGCTGGGTGAAATACATCGCCTACCGCGATACCGGCCGGACGCTCGCGGAATCGCAGCGGCTTCTCTCGCTGGCCTTCTTTCTCGTCATGGCCGGCGGAATTCTCGCGACTGACCCGGCCGCCTTCATCAGCCTCCAGGATGTGGCCGCGCTGGCGTGGCTCGCGATCTATTCGCACCGCCGCCTGCGCGAGCTCGGCCGGAGCGCCAGGCTCCACCTCGCCTGATTTGGGCCTTCGATCCGGACCGCCAGCCGCATGACCCGAACCAGCTCCCTCGTCGTCGACCGGACGCATCTCGGACGACGCGCCTCGGGCATCGAGCGCATCACGGAAGAGCTGTTTTCCGACGAAGCCCTGGCGCCTCTGCGGGTCTCGGGGATGCATAGCGGCGGGCAGGGCAAATGGGCCGTCGCGGCGTCGCAGATGATGGCCATTCCTTTGGCCATGGCGCGGCGGCCCGACACGGTCTGGGCCTTTTCGGGCTTCCCGCCGTCGCCGCTGGCGACGATGTTCCGCGAGCGGTGCGTCATGTACGTGCATGACCTGTTCCTCATCACGCGCAAGCAGGACCTGAACCGCGCGGCCCGGATCTACATGGCGCCCCCGTTCCGCCTCGCGATCCGGCAGTTGCGCTATTTCCTGGTGAATTCGCTCGCCACCGCCGAGGCGCTCGCGCCTTACCTGCGTCCCGATGCGGTCGTGCTCCCCTATCGTCCCAAGGTCCGCAACGTCTTCGACCTGCGGCCATCCGAAGGCCGGCCCGGCGATGCGGATCCGCTGATTCTCGGCGCTATCGGGACGGTGGAACCGCGCAAGAACCTCCTGGCTGCCGCCGCCATCGCGCTCGAACTCGGCCGGGTGGCTGGCCGCGAGGTTCGGCTTCACGTCATCGGCAGAGCCGGGTGGGGCGAGGATTTCGCCGCCCTGTCCCGCATGCCGCATGTGACGCTGCACGGCTTTCTGGGCGAGGACGACGCACGCGCCGCCATCGCGAACTTCGATCTTCTCGTCTGCACCTCGCATGACGAGGGATTGGGGCTTCCGCTGATCGAGGCGCAATATGCCGGGCTGCAGGTCGTGGCCCCCGACAAGCCCGTGTTTCGCGAGGTCCTGGCCTCGTCCGGACTCTATATCGATCCGGACGATGTGCCGGGGGCGGCCCGCACTCTCGCGGCTCGTCTTCGGGAATCCGACTGGCGAGGCCGCAGCGCGATCGCCGCACGAGAAAATATTGCGCGGTGGAACATTCTTGCCGATTTTGATCGAAGCGCCGTCGTCGACTTCCTGTCCGAGCGGCTGACCGACAGAGCGGGGCGGTGCAAATAAGGGTCGCGGCGGAAGCCGCCTCGATCGGGCCCGCGACGCGAGGGCCGCCGCTGCGGGATGGCGATCCGGTCGATTGCGATCTTGCTTTTTCAACACCCGTTAATTAGCGTCCTGCATAACCCGATTCATACGGGTGCGGAGGATGTCGGGTGCTGCTCTATGGCGCCGTGATTGCGGCGATCGGCTTCATGTGCGCCACGGTCCTGCGATGGCCCGCAATGCTTTGCATCGCCGGCTTCCTGACCATCGTCGCCTTCGTGTTCTATTGGGCCACCGGCGCGGTTGTGCTTCAGGCCATCCTGTATTCCTTGTATTCTCTCGTCCTGCTTCAGATCTGCTATGTCATCGGCGGCTTCGTCATGAGCTTACGGCTGCGCCGTCAGTCGACGAAGAAGAACATCGAGGCCTGATCGGGCGACACATCCGCCGACCCACCATCCGGTGCTTGAGAAACCAATCGACCGATCGGGAGGCATGGCCGAGATCGAATCTCCGGTCCGGCAAGCGATCCGTCCCGGTACGGTCAACCTCGGTGCATCGGCATTGTCTCTCGTTTGCCTCAGGCACCGCAATCATATTGCCGTCTTTCGATTAAAGAATGGGCCTGCGTGGGGGGCGAGAATGCCTCAAAACGTGTTGCATCGATTATATTCTAGGCATCGTCGTTGAGATGAGAGCTATAAAGCGAATTTTCTATCAAAACGTTACCTTGCTCAGGTCAGATCGTCTTGGGAATTTGCCATCTGCCACAAATCGCTCGCAAGATGTGCATAATACTACGATGAATTAACAGATCCGTAAGAGATCATTGGTGATCTCACTCCGGTGCGAAGGGCAGGCCCAGGCGCCAGACACGACCTTCGCGGGACGGACGGACAGGATCACGATGAGCGCGACGACGATGGATCTGCTCGGGGTCAATCTGGCCGGCGCCGAATTCGGATCCGCGGGCCAAGCCTATGGCCAAGGTTACACCTACCCGACCCACGCCGAGATCGACTACGAAGCCGCCAACGGCATGAACGTCATCCGGCTGCCATTCCTGTGGGAGCGCCTGCAGCCGACGCTGAACGGTTCGCTCGATGCCGCCGAACTGGCGCGCATCGACGATGTCGTCGTCTACGCGGCCTCCAAAGGCCTGACGGTCGATCTCGATCTGCACGATTACGGCAATTACGACGGACAGGCGGTCGGAAGCGCTGCGGTGCCGAACTCGGCCTTCGCCGATCTCTGGGGCAAGCTCGCGGGCCATTTCGCCGGCAGTCCGAACGTCATCTTCGGCCTGATGAACGAGCCGCAGCAATCGAGCGCCGCCGGGT
>DATBEH010000142.1:0-33819 GCA_036276175.1 Lichenihabitans sp. | reverse complement strand
GGCGGCAAGTTCGCCGCCCGCGTTCCAGGGGTCGGCGACACCGAGGTCGGTGCCGTCGAGGCGCTGGCGCCTTTGCCGGTCCCGACGATGGTCTCGACCCGGCCCTTCGACCTCGACTCCGTCGCCGATGCGCCGCGGGAGGAGGACGGCATCGTGCCGAAGATCACCTCCTCCGCACACTCGCTGTGGTCGATGACCGCATCGGCCGGAGGATCGCTCCTGTCCCGTCTCATCCCCTGAGCCATGTCCGCGCGCCCTGACGGCCGCCCCGCACGGGCGAGCCGGCCGACGGATGCGACGCGCCGCGCCCTGATGGGTGCGGCGATCGTCGTCTTCGCCGAGCACGGCTACGAGGCCGCCTCGGTGCGCGACATCACCGGCAAGGCGAAGGTCAACCAGGGCGCCATCACCTATCATTTCGGCGGCAAGTCGGGGCTCTACCTCGAAGTGCTGCGGGCGGTGCGTGAATCGATGAGCGCCCAGCCGCTGCTGAGCCTCGCGACGCTCGACGGCTTTCCGCCCAAGGAAGCGCTCCATCTCTTCATCCTGCAGACGCTGGCGCCCCTCGCCGAATCGGCCCGATTCAAGCGCAGCTTGCGCATCTTCGCCTGGGAGCAGCTCAAGCCGACCGCGATCCGCCAGAAGCTGAGCCGGGAGGAGCCCTTCCCGACCGTGACGCTGGCCCAGGCCGTCGTGCGGCGCTTCATGCCCGCGGCCGACGATCGCAGGATCGCCATTGCCACGGCCTGGCTGATGGGTCAAACGATCACCTTTGTCCGCGACGCCGAATGGCTGGCCGCGCCGCCGTTCGGCCTGAGGTTCGACCGCGCCGGCATCCAGGACCTCGCCGAAAGGCTGACCGCCCTGTCGCTCGGCGGTCTCGCCAACCTGTAGCGGCCAACCTGTAGCGTTTGTAATGAAGATCGGCCCTCGATGACACTTGCCGGGCCTCGCGGATGAGACCATATTCGCGTCAGCCTGGACTCTCGGTCATTTTAGACTAAGCCTGGGCGCGTATCTTCGGGTTCAGTCCACCTAGAGAGGGATCCAATGTCCGACTTCGACCGCAATGCAACGCTGCGTTACGGCCAGCGTGCAGGCCGGGCGGGCGCCGCCATAGACCAAGGCCTGCGCTCGTACATGCTCGGGGTCTACAACAACATGATGCTGGGCCTCGGCGTCACCGGCCTCGTCGCGCTCGGCGCCAACATGGTGACCACGACCAGCGACCCGAGCCAGGCCGCGGCGCGCTTCGGCCACCTCTACCTGACCAGCATGGGCGTGGCGCTCTACGGCAGCCCGTTGCGCTGGCTTGTCATGCTCGCGCCGATCGGCTTCGTGCTGTTCCTGTCGCTTCGGATCGACCGCATGTCGGCCGCTTCGGCGCGCAACATGTTCCTCGGCTTCTCGGCCGTGATGGGCCTGTCGCTATCGTCGATCCTGCTCGTCTACACGAAGCAGTCGATCTCGCTGGCCTTCTTCGAGACGGCGGCGGCCTTCGGTGCGCTGAGCCTCTACGGCTATACGACGAAGCGGGACCTGTCGCCGATCGGCTCGTTCCTGATCATGGGCCTGTTCGGCCTCATCATCGCGAGCGTCGTCAATCTGTTCATGCAGAGCTCGGCCTTCCAGTTCGGGCTGTCGATCCTGGCGATCCTGATCTTCTCGGGCCTCACCGCCTGGGACACGCAGAGCATCAAGGAGATGTATTATGCGGGCGACTCGCATGAGATCGCCGCGAAGAAGTCGATCAACGGCGCACTGCGTCTCTACCTCGACTTCATCAACATCTTCACGGCCCTGCTCCAGCTGACGGGCAGCCGCAACAACTGATCGTCCGCGGGCGGCGGACCAGAACGAAAGCCCCGGAGCGCTCCGGGGCTTTTTTCATGCTCGGCGTCCGCGGCCCTCCTCATCCGCCGCCGCTGACACGTCTACGCTGGCCGCGTAGGTTTGCCCGCGCGTCAGACCACGACGAGCTTCGGCTTCTTCTCCAGCACCTGGAGCACGCGGCGCAGGTCGGGGCCGCGCTTGAGGATCAACCCGGTCGCCGCCACGATCGCGTAGGCTCCCTGCCGGCGCGCCAGGCTCGGATCCTTCTCGACGCGAAACAGCGGCACTTCGGACGCCCGGCGATAGATGCTGAACACCGCCTTGGCGGACGTGAAGGCGATGGCGTAATCGCGCCATTCCCCTTCCGCCACCCGGCGTCCGTAAAGGCCGAAGATCTCGCGAAGCTCGTGTCGGTCGAACGACACCACGCCCTCGCCCATCGCGGATGACCGTCGCGGAAAGTCCGTCACCGCCCCTTGGCGCAGGCCGGCGCCAAGGGGGTTGCGCTGCGCATCCGGCATCTCGCCATCACTCATCGGTCTCGGCCTCCAGAGCCGGGAAACATCGCGCGAAGCGTCCGGCCTTTCAAGGGCCGGATCGGCTTCGGCCACAGTCCGAAGACATCCAAGTTTTGCCCCGATGCGGCCCCTGCCGCGCCGCACTGGCCGGCGATAAGACCCATGTTGTTCGTGGGTTTGCCGATCCTGGTTTCGTCAGCCCCCCAGCCCCTGGGATCTGCCTCTACCCCGAACCCGTCATGGGTGCGAACAGCATGTGGACCGGCACGGAGCTTCGCGCTCCTGCCGGTCTTTTTTCGTGGCTCGGCCGACTTGCATCGTCCGGGGTCAAAAGCGATATGAGCCACGCGGGCCCGATGCCGTGGCAGCGCCCGCCCGTTCTGACCGATCGTGAGGAGATCTGCGCCGCCATGACTGACGCCGACGTCGCGAACGCCGCACCGCCAGCCTCCGCGCCCGAAACCAGGACTTTCCAGGCGGATGTGGCGCGCCTGCTCGAGCTGATGGTCCATTCGGTCTATTCCGAGCGCGACATCTTCATCCGCGAGCTCGTCTCGAACGCGGCCGACGCCTGCGAGAAGCTGCGCTACGAGGCGATCGCTCATCCCAAGCTGGTCGAGGACGGCGAGGGCTTCCTGATCCGCGTCCTGCTCGACAAGGAGGCCAGGACCTTGACCGTGGCCGACAACGGCATCGGCATGACGCGCGGCGAGCTCGACGACGCGCTCGGCACCATCGCGAGCTCCGGCACCAAGGCCTTTCTCGACAGGCTCGGCGCCGACGCGCCGGGCGAGAGCGGCAACCTCATCGGCCAGTTCGGCATCGGCTTCTACTCGGCCTTCATGGTGGCCGACGAGGTGACGGTCGAGACGCGCCGGGCCGGTGGCGACGAAGCCTGGCGCTGGGTCTCGGACGGCAAGGGCTCCTACCAGGTCTCGACCCTACCGATCGAGGAGGCGCCGCGCCGCGGGACGCGGGTGACGCTGCACGTCAACGAGGCCTCGGGCGAATTCCTGGAATCCTACCGGATCGAGCGCCTCGTCAAGGAGCATTCGGGCGCCGTGCCGGTGCCGATCGAGCTCGTCGAGAAGCCGGGCGAGGCGCCGAAGCGCGTGACCGACGGCGCGGCGCTCTGGGCCAAGCCGAAATCCGACATCAAGCCCGAGGATTACACCGAGTTTTACCGCGGCCTTTCGAACCAGTTCGACGAGCCGGCCCTGACGGTGCACTGGCGCGCCGAAGGGCGGCATGAATATACGGTTCTCGCCTTCGTGCCGGGCTCGAAGCCGTTCGACCTGTTCGATCCCCAGCGCAAGGGCCGCGCCAAGCTCTATGTCCGCCGCGTGCTGATCACCGACGAGGCCGACCTCCTGCCGGGCTGGCTGCGCTTCGTCCGCCTCGTCGTAGACACGGCCGACCTGCCGCTCAACGTGTCGCGCGAGATGGTGCAGCAGAGCCCGATCTTCGCCGCCATCCGCAAGGGTGTCACCAACCGCATGGTGAGCGAGCTGACCAAGTTCGCCGAGAGCGACGCGGAGAAATTCAAGGGTGTATGGGAGAACTTCGGCCCCGTCCTCAAGGAGGGGCTCTACGAGGACCCGGAGAAGCGCGACGCGCTGTTCAAGATGGCGCGCTTCGCCTCGTCGAAACACCTCGACGGCGGCCGGACGCTCTCCGCCTATGTGGCTGATCTGCGACCCAACCAGACCGCCATCTATTACGTGCTCGGCGACGACGTGAAGCGCCTCGCCGGCAGCCCGCAGCTCGAGGGATTCCGGACGCGCGGTATCGAGGTGCTGCTGCTGCCGGACGCGGTCGACGCCTTCTGGGTCTCGACGGCCACGGGCTTCGACGGCAAGCCCTTCAAGTCGGTGACGCAGGGCGCGGCCGACATCAAGCTCGTGCCGCTGGCCGAAGGCGCCGAGGCGTCGAAGAGCGAAGACATCGGCCCCAAGGTCGCGACGTTGCTCGCCTTCATGAAGCAGACGCTCGCCGAGGCGGTCGAGGACGTGCGCGCCTCCGACCGCCTCTCGGAGAGTCCCGCCTGCCTCATCGCGCCGGAGTTCGGTCCCGACCGGCGGCTCGAGAAGATCCTCTCCCAGCACGGCCGGCTCTCGGGCGCGGCGACGAAGCCGGTGCTCGAGGTCAACCCGACCCACCCGCTCGTCGCGGCGCTCGGCGAGAGCTATGCGGCGCCCGACAGGCGCGCCATGGTCGAGGATGCCGCCTGGCTCCTGCTCGACGAGGCGCGCATCATGGACGGCGACATGCCGGCCGATGCTCAGGCTTTCGCGGCGCGGCTGCGGCGCCTGATGGAAAAGGCCGCTGGCTGACAAGACCCTCGTCGAAGCCCTGCGGCAGGCGACCCGCGGCCTTGCCGCGGCTGGTGTGCCGGATCCGCAGGCCGATGCGCGTCTCCTGCTCTGCGCCGCGGCTGAGATCGACCGCGCGACGCTGATCACCGGGCCCGACCGGCCGCTCGGCGCCGAGGCGAAGGCTCTGTTCGACCGCTATGTGGCTCGTCGGCGCGCCCGCGAACCCGTGTCGCGCATCCTCAGGCACCGGGAGTTCTGGAGCCTCGATCTCGAGGTGACGCCCGCCGTGCTCGATCCGCGGCCCGACACGGAGACGCTGATCGCGGCGGCTCTCGCTCATCTCGGGACGCGGCGCGGCGACCAGCTGCGCATCCTCGATCTCGGCGCCGGCTCGGGCGCCATCCTCTGCGCCCTGCTGCAGGACTGTCCGGAAGCACTCGGCTGGGGCGTCGACCGCTCGCCCGAGGCCTGCCGCGTGGCACGACGCAACCTCGTCCGCTGCGGATTTGCGGCGCGCAGCCTCGTAGTCTGCGGGGACTGGGGCGCGGCGCTGGCGGCGGCGCGGTTCGATCTCGTCCTGTCGAACCCGCCCTATATCGAGACCGCCGCCATCGAGCGGCTCGATCCGGAGGTGCGGCTCCATGATCCCCATGCGGCGCTCGATGGCGGCTGGGACGGGCTCCAGGCCTATCGGCTGATCGCCCGTCAGGCGCCGGCTCTTGTCGCGCCGGGAGGCGCAATCTTCCTGGAGGTCGGCGCCGGCCAGGCCGGTGCCGTCGCGGCGCTGCTGCAAGGCGTCGGGCTGCAGTCGACCGGCACCGCCCGAGACCTCGCCGGCATCGAGCGCGTGGTCGGGGCCGTTCACCCTTCCCTTAGGTAAGCCGCCGGGCTCTGACCCAGGATGCGCCAGGTGCCAGCGAGTCCGAGCCCGACCGTGACGGCGAGCGCGGCCAGGGCCGCCTCGAGGGCCGGCATCCAGGCGAAGGCGAAGCGGAAGTCCATGACGCGCTCGACCACCGCATAGGCGGCCAGCGTGCCGGCGAGGACCCCGAAGGCCGCCGTCGCCAGCCCCAGCAGCCCGTATTCGATGACGAAGGCGGCGATGAGCCGGCGCCGCGTCGCGCCCAGCACCTTGAGCATTACGGAATCATAGATCCGCGCCCGCCGCCCTGCCGCGAGCGCCCCCGCCAGCACCAGCACGGAGGCGACGATCGTCACGGCGGAGGCGCCGCGCGTCGCCACCGCCAGCTTGCCGACGAGGTCGTTGACCGCGTCGAGCACGTCCTTCACCCGGATGATGGTGACCGTCGGGAACCGATCCGCCACGGCCTTGGCGAGCGCCGCCTCGTCGCTTGCGCCCGCGTCCTTGGGAAAAGCCAGCGTCGAGAGCACGGTATGGGGCGCGCCGGCGAAGGCGTTCGGCGAGAAGACCATGACGAAATTGATGCCGAGCGACTGCCAGTCGACCTTGCGCAGGTTGGCGATCTTCGCCGTGACCGCCCGCCCTAGCACGTTGACCGTGAGCTCGTCGCCGAGCTTGAGGCCAAGACCCTGGGCCATCTCACGATCGAAGGAGACGAGCGGCGGCCCCGCATAGCCCTTGGCCCACCATTGTCCCGCGACGACGCGCGAGCCCTGCGGCGGCGCGTCCGCGAAGGTGATGCCGCGGTCGCCTTCGAGCACCCAGGCGGAGCCCTCCTTGGCCTTGATCGTCTCGACGGAAGCGCCGTTCAGCGCCGTAATGCGGCCGCGCAGGATCGGCACGGCCTCGACTGTGCCGCCCGGCACCTGCGCCTTGACGAAATCGGCGAAGGCCCCGGCCTCCTTGTTCGACACGTCGGCGAAGAAGAAGCTCGGCGTCACTCCGGGGCGACCTGCGTCGATCTGGCGGTGAATGTTGTGGTCGATCAGGGCAAGCGTCACGAGCAGCGTCAGACCCAAGCCGAGCGACAGCACGACGGCGGGGGTGAGCGCACCGGGCCGGTGGATATTGGCCAGGGCCAGCCGCCATTCCACCCGGCGCGGCCGGGGCAGGGCGCGGGCGCCGGCCGTAAAACCATAGGCGACGAGCCGCAGGAGGCCGAAGACGATGGCCACGCCGAGAATGTAGTAGGCGGCCAGCCGATGGTCCGCCGAGAAGCCGATAGCCGCCGCGACGAGCGCCGCGACGGCGCCGACCAGCGCGATCCTATAAGGCAGGCGCAGGGGTGCGGGGTCGGGCTCGACGGCGTCGCGGAACAGTGCTGAGACCGGCACGTCATGCGCCCGGCCGAGCGCTGCGAGCGAGAAGACGAGCGCGGTCAGCAGGCCGTAGAGCGCGCCGAGGCCAAGCGCGCCCGGATCGAGCGCGGCGACCATCGGGAAGGGGATCAGGGCGCCGAAAGCGGCCGAAATGACGAAAGGCAGCGCAGCGCCGAAGACGAGCCCTGCCGCGATGCCGAGCCCCGCGACGAGCAGCACCTGGACCAAGCCCATGGCGAAGACCGCGCGGCCCGGTGCGCCGAGCGCCTTCAGCGTCGCGAGGCTTGCCCGCTTGCGCTCCATGGCGGCCTTGACCGCATTGGCGACGCCGACGCCCCCGACCACCAGCGCGGTGAGGCCGACGAGCGTCAGGAATTGCGTGAAACGGCTGAGGTTGCGGTCGAATTCGGGCGAGACCGCATTGCGCGTCCTGACGTCCCAGCCGGCCTGCGGAAACGCCGCCTTGGCGTCCGTGACGAAGCGTGCGACGGCGGCATCGTCGACGATCCCCGTCTCGCCGAGCTCGACGCGCGTCGTGAACCGTGCCAGCGAGCCGGCCCGGAGCAGTCCCGCGGCATCGAGCCCCGCCTCGCTCATCATCACGCGCGGCGCGAAGGCGATGCCGCCGCCGAGCCGGTCGGGCTCGTGGCGCAGGACGGCGCGGAGGGTGAAGCTGCCCTTGCCGATCGAGACGGTGTCGCCAGGCTTGAGGCCGAGCCGCGCCGCCACCGTCTCGTCGGCCACGATGCCATAGGCGCCGTCGCGCTCGGCCACGGCTTCGGCGAGCCGCTGCGGCGGATCGAGTTCGACATGGCCCGCGGTCGGATAATGGCCGTCGACCGCTTTGACGTCGATCAGCACGGGCGTGGCATCGCCGTGCCGCGCCATGGTGCGGGTGGTGACGACGCTCGAGAGGCGGCCGCGTGCCGCCAGATAGGCCTGTTCCGCCGCCGCGAGCGGCTGCGAGACGGTCGAAAAGGCGACGTCGCCGCCGAGGATGGTGCGCCCCTCGCGATCGAGCCCCGCGGCGAGGCCGCCCGCCACCGAGCCGATGCCGGCGATGGCGGTGACGCCGAGCGCGATGCAGAGGAGAAAGATCCAGTAGCCGCCGAGGCCGCCCCGAAGGTCGCGCCAGGCGAGCCGCGCCGCGACGGGCATCGTCACCGGGCGGCCATCGCGACGCGGGACACCGCCTCGGGTTCGACGCGGCCCGAGCGCAGCACGATCTTGCGGTCGCAGCGCTCAGCGAGGCTCGGGTCGTGCGTCACCAGCACCAGCGTCGCGCCGCGCCGCGCCCGCTGCTCGAAGATGAGGTCCATGATGGTGTGGCCCGTCGCCTCGTCGAGGTTGCCGGTCGGCTCGTCGGCCACCAGGATCGCCGGGTCGGGCGCCAGGGCCCGGGCGAGCGCGACGCGCTGTTGTTCGCCCCCGGACAGCTGGGCCGGATAGTGCCCGAGCCGCTCGCCGAGCCCGACCTGGCGAAGCTCGGCCTCGGCGCGCCCGAAGGCGTCGCGGCGGCCGGCGAGCTCCAGCGGGACGGCGACGTTTTCGAGCGCCGTCATGGTGGGGATGAGATGGAACGACTGGAACACGATGCCGATGCGCCGGCCGCGAAACCGCGCCAGCGCGTCCTCGTCGAGGCGATCGATACGCGTGCCCTCGACCGTGACGCTGCCGCGCTCCGGACGTTCGAGGCCGGCCAGGACCGCGAGCAGCGTCGATTTGCCCGACCCCGAAGGGCCCGTCAGCCCGACCGCTTCGCCGGAACGAATCGCGAGGCCGACGCCTTTGAGGATGTGGACACGGGCCGCCCCCCGACCCAGGCTGACATGGACATCGTCGAGCGAGATCGCCTCTTGCCCCATTCCCCATCCTTCCGCGCCCGGCTCCGCTTCCCATATGGGGGCGGCGCGCTCCGGCGCCACCTGCTGGCGCTCGCCCTCGTTGCCGCAGCCCCGCTCATGGCCGTCCAGACCGCCTCGGCCAAGACCTTCCATGTCGTGGCCTTCGGCGACAGTCTGTCCGCCGGTTTCGAGCTGCCGCAGGATGCGGCCTTTCCGGCACAGCTCGAAAAGGCGCTCAAGGCCGAGGGGATCGACGCCACCGTGACCAATGCGGGCGTCTCGGGCGATACGGCCGAGGATGGTGCGGCGCGGGTCGACTGGTCGGTGCCGGACGGCACCGATCTCGTCATCGTCGAGCTCGGCGCCAACGACATGCTGCGGGGCATGGACCCGGCCGGCACGAAGACGGCGCTCGACGCCATCCTGGCGCGGCTCCAGGCACGCGGCATCAAGGTGCTGCTCGCCGGCATGCTTGCGGCGCCGAACCTCGGGGCCGACTATGGAGGAAAGTTCGATGCCATCTATCCGGCGCTGGCGCGCGACAGGAAGGTGCCCCTCTACCCATTCTTCCTCGCCGGCATCGTGGGCAAGCCGGAATTGCATGTCGCCGACGGCATGCACCCCAACCGGCAGGGCGTCGCGGTCATCGTCAGGAACATCCTGCCGGACGTGGAAGCGGCGCTTCGCGGCAATTGAGGCAGGCTTGCGTCAGAAATTGTGCAGCGGGCACTGAACAAAGGCCGGGCTTGCGCTGTTCCACTCAAGTCCGGGCTTGGGAAGGCGCGACAGCCGCGGGCGAGCCTTTCGGAGAACGTCATGAAAACCTTGAAGATCGCCGGCCTGGCCTGCGCCCTGGTGATGTCGGTGAGCCTCGGCACGCCGGCCAATGCCTCATCGATGAAGCAGCATCAGAAGGCGATGAAGATGCATCATGGAATGATGATGCACCACGGCATGATGATGCACCACGGCATGATGATGCCCCACCACCATGGGATGCATCATCACATGTATAGCCATCATCGTATGCATCACATGATGCATCACCACCATATGATGCACAAGATGATGTGATCTGCCGTGCCTGCCATAAGTGGTAGGCTTCAGGAAACAGCTGCAGACGCGCCGCGCGCATCGAGCGACGCGGCGTGATCATTTGTGAGCGTCCCATCGAGCGCTTTCCGGATCAGAACGCGTGTTTCCGCCACGCCGTAGAGAGCCACGAAGGAGCCGAAGCGAGGGCCGCGCTCCTCGCCGAGCAGAACCTGGTACAGCATGTTGAACCACTCGTTCGACACGCCCGGCCGCTCGGGGGTCGCGGCCTTCGCCTTGACATCCTGGTAGCGCGGGATCGGCCGCGCCACATCGTAGAGCATGGTCTGGATTTCTTCCGCGCTTGCCGCCATCGGACGCGCGCCGAGCGCCGCGTCGAGCCGGAAAAGGGCCTCTCGCTCGACGTCGTCCGGCGCACGGTAGCGTTTCGCCGGCCGCACGAAATCTTCGAAATAGCGCACCGCATAGCCGACCAGCCGGTCGAGCCGAGGGTGGCTTGCCGGCGAAACCGTGGGCGCGTAGCGGCGCAGGAAACCCCAGAGCACGGCCGGATCCTCGCTATTGGCGACCGTGGCGAGGTTGAGCAGCATGGCGAAGGAGACCGGGGTGCCGGGCTCGCCTTCCGCGGGCGCAAGGCGTTCGGGTTCCGGCGGCGTGCCCGAATGGATATGCCAGGCCGGATTGCCGAGCCGTTCGCGCCATGCCTGCCGGCCGTAGGCATCGAGGAATCCGAGATAATCGTCGACGGCCCGCGGGATGACGTCGAAATGCAGCCGCTTGGCCGCGGTCGGCTTCTGGAACATGAACACGGACAGGCTCTCGGGCGACGCGTAGGTCAGCCAGTCCTCGATGGTGAGCCCATTGCCCTTCGACTTCGAGATCTTTTGGCCGCTCTGGTCGAGGAACAGCTCATAGTTGAACCCCTCCGGTGGCTCGGAGCCGAGCACCTTGCAGATGCGGCCCGAAAGCCTGACCGAATCGATCAGGTCCTTGCCGGACATCTCGTAGTCGACCCCGAGCGCATGCCAGCGCATCGCCCAGTCGGGCTTCCACTGCAGCTTGCACCGGCCGCCGGTGACGGGCGTCTCGAACAGCGCGCCGGACGCCGGGTCGCGCCAGCTGATCGTGCCGGCCTTCGCGTCGTGGCTTTCGAGCGGCACCTGCATGACGATGCCGGTCTCGGGGTGGATCGGCAGGAAGGGCGAATAGGTCGCGGCCCGCTCGGCCCGCAGGCTCGGCGTCATGATCGCCATCACGGCCTCGAGCCGGTCGAGCATCGACAGCAAGGCGGCGTCGAACCGTCCGGAGCGATAGGCCTCGGTCGAGGACATGAACTCGTAGTCGAAGCCGAAGCGGTCCAGGAAGGCGCGCAGCCGCGCATTGTTGGCCGCGCCGAAGCTCGTCGCCTCGCCGAACGGATCGGGCACCTCGGTCAGCGGCCGGCCGAGATGCCGCTCGAGCAGAGCCTTGTTGGGCACGTTGTCCGGCACCTTGCGCAATCCGTCCATATCGTCGGAAAAGGCGATGAGGCGCGTCTCGATGCGATCATCCGTCAGCATCCGGAAGGCGTGGCGCACCATGCTGGTGCGCGCCACCTCGCCGAAGGTGCCGATATGCGGCAGGCCCGAGGGACCGTAGCCGGTCTCGAACAGCACCCTCGTCTGTCCGGTGCGTTCGATGCGCCTGACGAGCTTGCGCGCCTCCTCGAAAGGCCAGGCATTGGCCTGGGCGAGCGCATCGGCCGGCACGTCGAGGGCGATCATCGGAGGCGGGCTTTCGCTGAAAGAGACGGCAGCCGCGGTTCTGCGGACGCGATCCCGGGTATAAAGCAGCGACGCCACGCCTCGACAAGGCCGATCGTATCGGCCGGCGCGTTGCATGCGGCGGGCCAGACGGGAGACACACTGGTGAAAGTCGTCGAGATCATGAGCACGGGGGTGGAATTCGTCGCCGGCGACGCCTCGGTCAAGGAGGCCGCCGAGCTGATGGGCGAGCTCGATGTCGGCGCGTTGCCGGTCGGCGGCCCGTCGGCGCTCGACGGCATCGTCACCGACCGCGACATCCTGTTCCGGGTCGTCGCGGCCGGCCTCGATCCGGCGACGACGCTCGTGCGCAACGTGACCTCGCGCCCGGTGATCGTCTGCCGCGACACCGACACGCTCAATGCGGCGATGGATCTCATGGCCGCGAACCACATCCGCCGCCTGCCGGTCACCGACGACAGGGGCACGGCGATCGGCTGGGTGACGCTCGCCGACCTGTCGCGCAAGCTCTTGGTCGAGAGCCGCGACCTCCAGGACGCGCTGAGCCGGATCACCGAAGGCGCGGAGGGCTGAGAGGCGTCGATCACCGGCGATAGCGCCGGTCGATGGAGCGCACCATGTCGGCCGGCAGCGCCAGCCTTGCGGCGACATAGCTGGCGTAGAAATAGCCGGCCGGGTCGCGCAGGTCGGCCGCCACCACGGCGGCCGCATAGGCGTAGGGTTCGAGCCCATGGGCGCGGACGGCCTCGAGGAGGGTGCTCGAGGGCGTCGGCGCGCCCAAGGTGGAGCGGAAGGTCGCGAGGGCCGCCTCGTCGGCGCCGATCTCGGCGAGCCAGCGTTCCACTCCCCGTCGTGCCGCCTCGTCCGCCCGTGAGGCATCGAGCAGCGCCGTGGCGGCGAAGCGCATCAGCACCTCGACCGCCCCCGCCTCGAGCCGTCCCAGCCGGAAGGTCAAGGGCAGCATCACCTGGTGCCGGTTCTGCAGCCAGCCGTTCAGGACCTTTTGCGCCAGTGCGCGGTCGAGGATCTCGGCCGGCAGGCCGAGACGGCGGTGGCGCAGGCCGGCGACCTCCACGCCTGTGGGTTCCGGCGGCAGGCTCAGCGGTGCCTCCGGCGGCCGCTGGCCGACGCGCCGGGCCAGCCCGTTCAGCAACGAACGGGCGCGACCCCCGCCGGGCGGCGAACTCATCGGCAAACGCCTCTCCCGCATCCTTCCCCCATCGCTCCCGCGCGCTATCTTCGGCGGCCTGAGCGTGCGGGCTCGGCCGGGACAACGCCGCACCGCCCGCAAAGTGCCCTCTGCCAGGACGTCCGATGACACTCGACCAGGGGTTGGCCTTCGGGCTCATCGCCGTCACGATCGGCCTGTTCGTCTGGGGTCGGTTGCCCTACGACCTCGTCGCCATGCTGGCGCTGCTCGTCGGCATCGGCATCGGCATCGTGCCCGAGAAGCACGCGTTCGAAGGCTTTTCGGACGAGATCGTCGTCATCGTGGCGGCGGCGCTCGTGGTCAGCGCCGGCATCGCCCGATCCGGGACGATCGAAGCGCTGATGCGTCCCATCCTGCCGAAGCTGCGCACGGTGCGGGTGCAGGTGCCGGTCCTTTCCGGCTGCGTCCTGCTGCTCTCGATCTTCACCAAGAACGTCGGGGCGCTCGCCATCTTCATGCCGATCGCGCTGCAGCTCGCCCGCCGGCACAAGACCTCACCCTCGGCCCTCCTCATGCCGATGGCGGCGGCCTCCCTGACGGGCGGCCTCGTCACGCTCGTCGGCACCTCGCCCAACATCATCATCGCCAAGGTGCGCGCCGACATGTTCGGCCAGCCCTTCGGCATGTTCGACTATACGCCGGTGGGGCTCTCCATCGCGCTGATCAGTCTCGTCTTCCTCACCTTCGGGTGGAGGCTCCTGCCCGAGCGTCGCGCGGCCTCCTCGATGGATGCCGCCTTCACCATCGAGACCTACACTGCCGAAGCGGTTCTCACCGCGCATTCGCCGGCCGTCGGGCGCAGCGTCGCCGAGCTCGAAGCCATGCTCGAAGGCGAGGTCGCGGTGGCGGGCATCGTGCGGGAGCGCTTCCGCCGCTATGCGCCGACGCCGGCCTCGCGCCTCAAGGAGGGCGACGTGCTGCTGCTCAAGGGCGAGCCCGAGGATCTCGACCGGATGATGGCCTATGCGCGGCTCGACCTCGCCGCCGGGAGCGAGGCCGGCACCGGACCTGTCACCGTCGTCGAGGGCGTCGTCACCGAGAATTCGCCGCTGATCGGCCGCACGCCGGTGCAGGCCGCGCTGCAATCGCGTCACGGGGTCGGCCTCGTGGCCCTGAGCCGGCGCGGCCAGGCGATCCTGCAGCGGCTGTCGACCATACGCTTCCGGCTCGGCGACGTGGTGGTCTTGCGGTCGGTCTCGCCGAGCCTGCCCGAGACGCTCGGGGAATTGCGCGTGCTGCCGCTCGCCGAGCGCTCGATCATGCTCGGGTCGAGCCAGCGGAGCGTCACGCCGCCCCTCGTTCTCGCCGTCGCCATGGGGCTCGTGGCCTTCCATGTCGTCACCGTCGCGGTGGCCTTCTTCGGCGCCGCCGTCATCCTGCTGCTGCTGCGCACCATGACGATGCACGAGGCCTACAGGGTCGTCGAATGGCACATCCTGTTCCTGCTCGGCGCGCTGATCCCGCTGAGCCACGCGGTGCGCGATACCGGCGGCACCGACCTCCTGGCGCGAGGGCTCGAAGCGGCGACGAGCGGGCTTCACCCGATCGCCATCCTGGCCGTCGTCATGGTGATCGCCATGGCGGTGACGCCCTTCTTCCACAATGCGCCGACCGTGCTGGTGATGGGGCCGATCGCCGGCAGCCTGGCGGTGAAACTCGGGCTCAGCCCGGACCCATTCCTGATGGCGGTGGCGCTCGGCGCGGGCTGCGATTTCCTCACCCCCATCGGGCACCAATGCAACACGCTGGTGATGGGGCCGGGCGGCTACCGATTCGGCGATTATGCGCGGCTCGGCCTGCCGCTGTCGATCATGGTGGTGGCCGCGGGCGTCCCCTTGCTCGCCCTCTTCTGGCCGCTCGATCGTCCGGCGCCGCCCCTCCGACCGGTCGCCGGCGACACATCGGCGCCATCCACCGCGAAGTAGGATGCCGAGGCGGCCTGTCGAGCGGCCGATCTAAAGCTATGGCAAAGCGATCGAACGAGCGCTAACACGGTCGCATCCTGTCCATGCCCGATGAGGTCACAATGCCGGCCGCGATCCCCACCTATGCCGACGTCGAGCGCGCTGCGGCGCGTATCGCGGGTGTCGCGCATCGCACGCCGGTTCTCACCTCGCGCACCGCCGACGCTCTCGCGGGTGCCAGGCTCTTCTTCAAATGCGAGAACTATCAGCGCGCCGGCGCCTTCAAGTTTCGCGGCGCCTACAATGCCATCGCGGCGCTGCCCGAGGATCGGCGGGCCCGGGGCGTCGTGGCCTTCTCGTCCGGCAACCACGCCCAGGCGATCGCGCTCGCCGCCCGGCTGCAGGGCGCGCCGGCGACGATCGTGATGCCGCATGACGCGCCGGCCATGAAGGTTGCGGCGACGCGAGGCTACGGGGCCGAGATCCGCGGCTACGATCGCTACGCGGAAGACCGCGAGGCCATCGGCCGGGCGCTGGCGGACGAGCGCGGCCTCGCGCTCATACCCCCTTACGACGACGGGGAGATCATCGCCGGGCAGGGGACCGCCGCGAAGGAACTGATCGAGGAGACCGGTCCGCTCGACATGCTTCTCGTCTGTCTCGGCGGCGGCGGCCTGCTCGCCGGCAGCGCGATCGCCGCGGCGCATCTGTCGCCGGGCTGCCGGGTGATCGGGGTCGAGCCTGAGGCCGGCAACGACGGTCAGCGGTCGTTCCGCTCGGGCGAGATCGTCCACATCCCGGTGCCGACGTCGATCGCCGACGGCGCCCTGACGCAGCATCTCGGCGGCCTGACCTTTCCGGTCATCCGCCGCCTGGTGGAGGACATCGTCACAGTCAGCGATGCGCAGCTGGTGGGCGCCATGCGGTTCTTCGCCGAGCGGATGAAGATGATCGTCGAGCCGACCGGATGTCTTGCGGCGGCGGCGGCGCTCGAGCGCATCGTTCCGCTCGAGCGCATCGTTCCGCTCGAGGGCAGGCGCGTCGGCATCGTCGTGAGCGGCGGCAATGTCGATCTCGCGACATTCGCGCGCCTCGTCGACGGCGCGCCATAAACCATCCCGCGCGCGAGTCGGCCGATCAGTCGACGGTGGGGATGGACGCCACCAGCCCGCCGTCCTAATTTGCCGCCATGCGTGTAGCGATCGTGTCGGTATTGACCGTGATGAGCGTGACCTCGTCCTTCGCCGACGACCCCGTCCACCACCGCTACGGCCCGGACGACCGTTACGCGGGCTGTCTCTTCGGCGACATCGTGCCCCTGGTGCGACGCGGATATTCACGGCAGAAGGCGCTGGCGATCGCCTCCGGTCGTTGCCAGTCGCTGTCCGCCGTCCTGACGAAACGCCAGGTCCAGGATGCCGCCGACTACGTCAATTTCTCCATCGACATGATGGAGCGGTAGAGCAGCATCGGATCGGATGGCATCGTATGGCGATTCCATGTCGATGAAACTGCCGGCGACAGCCGAACACGCGCAAGGTTCGAGGCGAGCGCCGGTCTCCGTCGTGCGCCGGCCAGCCCGCTCCGATCGTCCGTCGATCCGGATGTCACGGCGTCACAGCTTCACGGCCTTCCGCAGCAGAGCGAGGATATCGCTGACGGCCGCCGCCTTGAGATCCGGCTGCATGGCGCATTCCAGCCCGGCGTCGAGATGCTGGGCGATGAGCAGCAGCGCCACCTCGCGCAAAGCCGCGGTGACGGCATTCGATTGCTGGATCTCGTCCCCGCAATAGCGGTCGTCTTCGATCATCTGCCGCAAGCCGCGGACCTGCCCCTCGATGCGTGACAGGCGATTGAGCAGGGGAGCGCGCTCCTCCGGGGTTCGCGTCAGATAAATCCGTCCGTCTTTGAACTCGTAAAGCATCTGCGCATTATACCCCCGCACACTATTTCGGAGCGGCTTGGTTCAAGTGACGACAGGCTCCTACCTACCCTGATTTCCGACGATGAGCACGCGAGTTTTGATCCGTTCCGCGACGTTTTGATCTGCGAACGTCGGCGCGGTCGTGTTGAAGGCCATGACGATGCGACGAGGACCTCATTTTACCGACGCTGCCAGGGCGGCGGCGGCGGCCAAGCGCCGCGAAAGGGCGGGACTTGCCGCCATGACGTTCGATCTGCCGACCGTCTTCGTCCTGCGTGCGGATGGATCTGCCATGGACTTTACATGGGAAATCCGTCGCTTCGGCGGCATAATTCTGCGCCGGGCTGACGAGTCCTTCCCGACGAGCGCCGCGGCGCGCCAGGCCGGGCTGGCGGCGCTGGACGAGTGGCAGAATCCGACAGCGGACCACGCCCCGAGCACCGGCTATGTCAGAGAGAATGTCCCGCCGGTCGCGCCAGGCCGCGTCCGAGCCTAGCGGCGCAGCCCATCCACGATGGAGCGACCGCCGAAGGCGATGAACATCAGTCCCGAGGCACGTCGCAGCCAGCGCTCGTAACGGCGATAGAACGTTCGGAACCTGCTCAGCCCGACCAGTCCGACCAGGACCCCATAGGCGGTGGCGGAGCCGAGCGCCGCGAAGCACAGCAGGGCCGGCAGCGAACTCCAGGCGAGGCTCCGCGCCTCGCCGGCGAGAAGCGCGGTAAACATGGCAGCCGCGACCGGATAGGACTTGGGATTGGTCGCGCCGAAGACCAATCCATAGGCGAATGGCTTTGCGCCGCCGCTGGACCCGGCGTTTTGCGGCACGCCGGACGCGGTCACCGCTCGCCACCCGAGGAAGACCAGGTAGGCGCCGCTGGCGACGCCGAGCAGGCGAAAGACGGTCTGGTCGATGCTGGTCGCCCCGATGATCGAGACGAGCGCCAGCGTGTACCACATCAGGTCGCCGGCGAAATGGCCGCCGAGGAACACCGCGCCGGCGCGCCTGCCGCGGTCGGCACCGATGCCAAGCACGGCGAGCACGCCGGGTCCGGGCGTGATCCCATAGGCGAAGCCGGCGACGGCGGAACTCATCAAGGCTGTCAGGCCCAAGGGCGCCATGCGCTTGTCACTCCGAGAGGGCGATGGACATTTCGCGAATGTCTCACACGCGCCGCCGAAAGACGATGGCTCGTGTGAGAACGTTCCGTCGGCACGCCGTCAGGAACACATGATTTGGCCAGTCTCAAGCGGACCGAATGCGTCGGGGATCGAGCGGATTGATATCCGTCTGTTGCCGATTGAGCACAGTGCATCCGCCGCTTTCACGTTAGGGTCGCAGACCTGCGGGCTCGCTTCCTTGTCTCAGTCCCACGCCATGCCTCCCTCTTCGCGGCGACCGTTCGACGATCCGGCCACCGATGCCGCTCTGCTGCTGAGTCGCGTGGGGCTGGTCGTGCTCGCCTTTGCCGTGCCGATCAGCCTTGTGGTGTCCCGGCGGGCCGTGTTCACGCTGTTTCCGGTCGGGGCCGGGCTGCTGATCGTCTCGGCGACGCTGTTGCCCCGGCCGCCCGCCATGATCCGCCTGATGGCGGGGCTGCAATCCCTGATGGGTCTCGCCGGGCTCTGGCTTCTGAGCTGGAGCGCGCTGTCGCTGCTCTGGACCCCGTTTCCGCAGGATGCCGCCGAGCGCCTGTTCCGGGAAGCCGGCACCGTCCTTTTCGTCGTCGCGACGGTGGCGCTGCTGCCCGAGCGCACCCGGACGTCGAACCTCTATCTCTTCCCGCTCGGGCTCACATTGGCGGCCCTCGCCACCTTTGCGGCGGCGATCCTCGGCCCGCAGGCGCTCGGCGCCTTCCAGAATGCCGATTCCACCCTCGAGCGCGCCGTCTTCAGCCTGGTCATGCTGGTCTGGCCGGCCATCGGCGCCCTGGCGGTGCGTGACCGGTGGGCCTCGGCGGGCTGGCTCGCGGTCGGCGTGACCCTCGCCGCCATGGCGGCCTGGACGTCGGTGGCGCTTGTCGCGCTCGCCTTCGGGGCGCTCGTCTTCGCCTTGGCGACGCTGAGCCCGGGCCGTGTCGGCACTGCGCTCGGAATTCTCGTCGGCGCATTGATCTTGCTCGGGCCCGCCCTGCCGCTCGTCTTCGATCCCGTGCTGGCGGGTCTCGCCGATACGCTCGGAGACCGTCTGCCGGCGCTCGTCGACGCCTCGCAGTCGGTCCACGTCTGGGCCACGCTGGTGGCGGGCGAGCCGCTTCGCCTGGTGACGGGCCATGGCCTCGACATGGCGACCCGCGCCATCCAGGTCGGCTTCCTGCCTGCGGCGACGCCGGGCAGCCTGCTGTTCGAGGTCTGGTACGAGCTCGGCGTCGTCGGCGCGGTCGCATCGGCGGTGCTGGTCGGCGGCGCGATGATGGCGGCGGGGCGCAGTTCGCCGACCGTCGCCCCTTTCCTGCTGGCCGAGATCGTCACCGGACTGGTGATCCTGGTCTGGGGGCTCGAAAGCAGCCAGCTCTGGTGGATCACCCTCGTCTCCGTGGTGGCGGTCGCCTTCGCCAACGTGATCCATGGCCAGTATCGCACCGCGAGACCCTCGGCCCAATTCGTCCGGTTGGCGGACCCGCCGATGCGCTGAAGCCGCCTTCAGGCGATGCGCCGGGCGCGGTCACCGAATTGCGTCGCGAAGAAATTGTGGTAGGAGCCGCGCCCCGCCATCAGCTCGTCATGCGTGCCGAATTCCACGGCCCGCCCGTTCTCGACGACGCAGATCAGGTCGGCATCGACGATGGTCTGCAGCCGGTGCGCCACGACGATCGTGGTCCGCCCGAGCCTGAGGTCGGCCAGTGCCTTCTGCACCTCCCGCTCCGATTCCGAATCGAGCGCCGCCGTCGGTTCGTCGAGCAGGATGATCGAGGCCTCCTTGAGGAAGGCGCGTGCGATGGCGATGCGCTGGCGCTGGCCGCCGGAGAGCTTGGTGCCGTGCTCGCCGACGTTGGTCTCATAGCCGTGCTCGAAGCCGGCGATGAAATCATGCGCATGGGCCTTGCGGGCCGCCGTCACGATCTCGGCCGCGGTCGCGCCTGGCCTGCCGAGCGCGATATTGTCGCGGATCGTGCCGCGGAAGAGGAAGACGTCCTGTGCCACGAAGGCGATGGCCGCGCGCAGCGATTGCAGGTTCACGCCGGCGATGTCCTGGCCGTCGATCCTGATCGTGCCGTCCTGCGGTTCGTAGAACCGCTGCACCAGGCTGACGATGGTGGATTTGCCGCCGCCCGATGGGCCGACGAGGGCTGTCGTGCGATCCGGCTCCGCCACGAGGTCGAGGCCGCCGAGCACGCTCTCGCCGGGCCGGTAGCTGAAGCGGACACCCTCGAAGGTGATGCGGCGCGGGCCCGGCCGCAGCGCCGGCTTTGCCGAATCCGACGCATCGGGAAGCGGCTCGTCGAGGAGGTCGTAGACGAGACGGGCACCGACGAGGCCGTTCTGCAGGTCGAGGTTGAGCCGGCCGAGCCGTTTGGCCGGCTCGTAGGCCGAGAGCAGGGCGCCCATGAAGGCGAAGAAGGAACCGGGGTCCGAATGGGCCACGGCGACACGCCACGAGCCGTAGAGGATGATCAGCGAGACGACGAGGCCGCCGAGCGTCTCGCTGACCGGGCTCGCCATGGCGATGCCGACCGACATGCGGTTGGCGGCCTTCTCGACGTCGCCCACCGCCTCCGTCATGCGGCTGCGCATCACCCCTTCCAGGTTGAAGCTCTTGATGATGCGGATACCCTGCACGGTCTCCGCCATATGCTGCATGATGCGGGTCGAGCCGTCGAAGGAGCGCCGCGCGAAACGGCGGATCCGGCCCATCAGCCGCCCGAGCAGCATCGCCCCGACCGGCAGCAGCGAGATGGCGAGGAGCGCCATGATCGGGTCCTCGTAGATCATCACGGCGAGGAGGCCGAGCACGGTCAGCGCGTCGCGGCCGAGCGAGGTCACGATGAGCTGCACGCTGTCGCGCACGCCGTTGGCCGCCATGGCGAGCCGAGCCATCAGGTCGCTCGAATGCCGGTCCGAGAAGAAGGCGACCGGCTGGTGCAGCAGGTGGTCGTAGACCCGCGCCTGAAGCGCCGCGACGATGCGGTTTCCGGTGCGCGACATCAAGACGAGCTGGCCGCAGGTGGCGAGGCCCCGGATGATGTAGAGCACTGCCACGGCGAGCGCGAGCACGCGCAATTGCCGGAACGCGCCGGGCTCGGCGACGTTGAGGGTCGTCATCCCGTTGACCACGGGTTTCAGCAGCGCCACCGAGATCACGGTCGCAGCCGCGCTGACGCCCATCAGCACGAAGGCGAGCGCGTAGGCGGCGGCATGCGCGCCGGCGTGTTCGCTCAGCAGCCGCCGCACCAGCGCCAGCGATCGACCATCCTCGGCCGAGGGCGGCCGCTCGAGTTCAGGCATGCGATATTCCAGGACCCTGGCCGCCGGACTGGCGACGCCGACCGCGGTTCGAATCGCGAAGCGTTCGGCGGCTCTCCTTAGCGCATCGATGGCGCCGGGGACAAATCGATCGCGTCGGCTCCGGTTGACGCTCGCGCGGCGGTAGGCTTCTGTCGGCGTGACATTGTCGAGGATGCCCATGCCAGCGAGCCGGACGATCGAGGGGATTGCCGAGGAGGCGACGGCCTGGCGGCGGGATTTCCACCAGCATCCCGAACTGATGTTCGACGTGCAGCGGACGGCGGACCTCGTGGCCGAGCGGCTGCGCGCCTTCGGCTGCGACGAGGTCGTGACAGGCCTCGGGCGCACCGGCGTCGTCGGTGTCATCCGGGGCAAGGGGCCGCCGGGCCGCGCCATCGCCCTGCGGGCCGACATGGATGCGCTGCCCATCGCCGAGCGGACCAACCTGCCTTACGCCTCGCGGACCGAAGGCCGCATGCATGCCTGCGGCCACGACGGCCACACCGCCATGCTGCTCGGCGCGGCCAAGGCGCTCTGCGACAGCCGCCAGTTCGCCGGCACCGCCGTCGTCGTCTTCCAGCCCGCCGAGGAGGGCGGCGGCGGCGGCCGCGTCATGGTCGAAGAGGGCCTCATGGACCGCTTCGGCATCGCCGAGGTCTACGGCATGCACAATCTGCCGGGCCTGGCGCTCGGCCGGTTCTCGCTGCGTCCCGGCCCCATCATGGCCTCGGCGGATCATTTCGAAATCACGATCGAGGGGAAGGGGGCCCATGCGGCCTATCCGCACGGCTCCCTCGACCCCGTCCTGGCCGGCGCCCAGATGGTGACGGCGCTGCAGTCGATCGTCTCGCGCAACGTCGATCCGCTCGCCGCCTGCGTCGTCTCGGTCACCCAGTTCCATGCCGGCACGACGCACAACGTCATTGCGCAGACCGCCACCCTCGGGGGCACGGTACGGGCGCTCGAACCTTCGATCCGCGATCTCGCCGAGAGCCGGCTCAAGACCATCGTGGCCGGCACCGCGAAGGCCGGCGGCGTCGAGGCCTCCGTCGCCTACCGCCGTGGCTATCCGGTCACGCGAAATCATCCGCCCCAGGCGACCTTCGCCGCCGCCGTGGCCGGTCGCCTCGCCGGCCCATCGGGTGTCGACACCGCGATGGCGCCGATCATGGGCGCGGAGGATTTCGCCTATATGCTCGAGGCCCGCCCCGGCGCGATGATCTTCATCGGCAACGGCGACTCGGCCGGCCTGCACCACCCGGCCTATGATTTCAACGACGACGCGCTGCGGCTCGGGATCGGCTACTGGGTCGGCATCGTCGAGACCGCCCTGCCGGCATGACCCATCCCGGCGCGGGCCAGGAAGCGGACGTGTTCGACGATCTCGGCCGGGTGCCAGGGCTTGCGCAGGAAGATGGCGCAAGGCGGCAGCCGCCTGGGATCGACCAACGGACCGCCCGAGGTGACGAGCACCGGCACATGCGGCCACAGGTGGCTCACGATATCCGCGAGCTGCAGGCCGTTGAGCGTGCCGGGCATCTGCACGTCCGTGACCACGACGCAAGCCTCGCCGCCATGCGTCCGCAGGTAGGGGAGGGCGGCATCGGCGGTCTCGAACTCGACCACGACGTAGCCGTTGTCCTCGAGTTCGCAGGTCGCGATGTCTCGCACGAGGAGTTCGTCCTCGACGATCACCACCGTCCTGCTTTGGATCGTGTCATGAATCTGCGCCATGGTGACGAAACGACAGCGCGGGGTTCCAGTTCCGAGTAAATTTAACTTTCGCGTTAGCTATGCTTTACGCATCCTGAAACCTGGATTCCGCTGGGGCGCTGAACTGGCGATGACAAGGGCCGCGCCGTGCGCAAGCTCGTGGTCGTCGGGGAGCGCGTGGGCTCTGTTCCACTCTCCGGCGCCGTTGGAGCATTTCAAAGCTGGAGCCGTCCGGCAACAGCCGAACATGCTCTGGTCACGAAAGGAGGCAGCCGGTGCAGGCGAATGTCTTTCCGTGGCTCGATCGGGCGGGGCGGCTGTCCTGGCTCAAGCTCGTGGTCTTCGTCGGCCTGGTCCTCCCGGGCCTATGGATCGCGCTGTCCTTGGAGATGGGCTGGCTTGCGCCGAAGCCCGTGACCGAGGCCATCCACGAGACGGGTCAATGGGCGGTCAAGTTCCTCTTGCTGTCGCTCCTCGTCACCACCCTACGCCGGGTCGGCCAGTTGGGCCGGCTGATCGTGGTGCGGCGCATGTTGGGGGTGGCGTCCCTGGCCTATGCGGCGATCCATATCGCCCTCTATGCGGTCGATCAGCATTTTGATCTCGTCCACGTGGCGAGCGAGATCGCGCGGCGCGTCTATCTGACGATCGGCTTCGCGGCTTTCGTCGGGTTGGCTGCCCTCGGCGCGACCTCGACCGACGGAATGGTCCGGCGGCTCGGCAGCGGCCGCTGGAAGCGCCTGCATGGCCTCGTCTACGGCATCGGCGCCCTGGCGCTGCTGCACTTCATGATCCAGGCCAAGCTCGACGTGACCGAGCCGGTGCTCATGACCGGGCTGTTTCTGATCCTGCTGGGGCAGCGGGCGCTCAGGATCGTGGACGCCGGAGAGCGGGTCCTGCCGCTCGGCTGTCTCTCGCTTGCCGCCGCGGCGCTGACCGCGCTGTTCGAAGCCTTCTGGTACCACACGCGCAACGGTATCGCGGTCACGGACGTGCTGAGTGCCAATCTCGCCTTCGACGCTCCGCTGCGGCCTGCCTGGTCGGTGCTGGTCGCGGGCCTCGCGCTCGTCGCCGTGCGGCTGGCGCGCCGTGCCTGGAGTCGTCGCCCGCTCGCCGCAGCCTCCGCCATGGCTTGACGGCAGCTCATGGAAAAGGCGGCCCTGGCCGCCTCCTCGAACGCTGGTCCATGCAGGCTCAGGCGGCCCCGATCACTCGGCGTCGGCCGTGGCTGACTTGGGCTTGAGCACCATGCGGCCGCGATACATGCCGGTCTTGAGGTCGACATGGTGCGGGCGGCGCAACTCGCCCGAATCCTTGTCCTCGACATAGGTTGGTTGCTTCAAGGCATCGGCCGAACGGCGGAATCCGCGCTTCATCGGCGATGTCTTCCGTTTCGGAACGGCCATCTCGCTCTCCAAAAGTTTACGGGCCGCCGCGCCGGGGCACGGCAGCCTTGGGACGGGTGATAGCGGCAAATGCCGCCGAAGGCCAGCGGGATTTGGCGCCCGAGGCGTTCCCGGTGTACGGCCTCGTCGCTTCAAGATGGAGCGGTTCGGCAATAGCCGGACCTGCTCCGGGGCTTGCATAGAGACGCGCCGCGACTCAAAACGGCTCGCAACACAGACGGAGGACGCCAATGCCCAAGGGCTACATTATCGCGAGGCTGACGGTCAACGATCCGGAGGCCTACAAGGCCTATGCGGCGGCGGCCTCCGCCGCGATGAAGATCTACGGTGCGACGATCCTGGCCCGCGGCGGCAGGTCCGAGGCGCTCGAAGGAGACGCGCGGCCACGCAACGTGATCCTCGAATTCCCGTCCTACGAGGCGGCGCGAACGTACTACGACTCGCCCGAATATCAGGCCGCCATAAATTTGCGGCGACCCGTCAGCGAGGGCGAGCTCGTGCTCGTCGAAGGCTACGACGCCCCCTGACATCGTCGACCGTGATCCGCAAGGCCGGACCCGTGGGGACGAGACCGGCGACCACCACCTCGACGGAGCGGGGAATCGCGCCCGGTGATGGGCCGAGAGATCAGAGCCCGTTTGGAAACCCAAGGTCCACATGCTGAGAAGGTCCGCCAGGACCGTCTCGACGCACGGCTGGCGCTTGCCGCCCCTTCGGCTTGCTGCGCAAGCAGCCGCTCAGGGCAGGCTCTTCGACTCGGCCGCTGTAGCCAAGTTTACGCAGGCTGCGTAACCTTGCCAGCGTGACGGCCGGCTCAAGGATGAGGAAGAGAGAGTTGTCAAACGGCCTCTCAAGCCTCCGCCTGCTGCTGGCCGGCCCGCCCTTGTCCGCTCGCGCCGTCCGTGTTGCTGCGGTTCCACATCATCGTCGTCAGCTTCCAGGCGGCGCCGGACTTCCGCCACACCATCAGATAACGGTAGTTCATTCGCTCTTCGGGCTTCTGGCGGCGGCGAAGGCTGAGCGTCCCGACATCACGCACCAACCCATCGCCCAGTTCCTCGAGTTGGGTCGAATGGAGTCGGATGCCCTCGTTGCCGACGGCCATGTTGCGCAGAAGCTCGGTGGCACCTGCGGCTTTCGCGGTGCGGCGCGCCGGGGGCATGAGGAGCGTCGTCTCGTCGAACAGATCGGACAGGGACGAGATATCTCCCTGGTTCAGTCGGTCGGCGAGGCTTGCGGTGGCGTTCTCGATCCATACGATATCGTCGTGCGACGCTGGCATGCCCCCTCCGTGATGATGTTCGAGCGGCGGTCCGTCCGCCGTGCTTCGGCGCGATCGACGACCGATCAGGCCGCCTTCTTCCGTACTTCGTCCATCCAGGCTTTGTGGATGGCGTAGAACTCGTCGCCGCGCTTGGGATCGATCTGGTAGCCGAAAGAGATCGCGCTGCGGTAGCCCGGGCCGACGACCGGCGTCGTGGCATGGATGCATTGCGACGCGAGATTGAGCCAGGCGTCGCCGACCGCAACGGCGATCGGATAGCTCTCGAGGAGCGGGACGCATCCGCCCGGCTGCTTGACCAGAACATTGATCCGCACGTGCCGCTTGCCGGGCAGATCCGGATCCGTATGAGGATGGATATATCCTCCTTCGGTGATGTAGCCGACGAAGTCCCTGAGCTTAGGCGGCACCACATAGTCGCCAAGTGCGAAGTGCTCCGCCAATCTCGTCTTCATTTCATAAAGGTACGCGTCGCCGTCCGGCGCCACGTAATCCATCTTCATGTACTTGCGGTTGCCACCAGCTGCGTTTTCCGAAAATTCGTCAATATTTTTAAGAACAATCTCATTGACGTAAGCGGAAAATTCTTCCGGAACAGCATTCTTGTAGACCAATGGATAAGGTTGTGGCTCGATCATGATCTACCCCTCTTCAAGTTCCGCTCGTGATTTGTCGCCGACGTCAGGTGCAGGATCGTCTCCAGGTCACGCGCTAAGACGAAACTAAGTCTCGCCCACTGTGTACCAGCCGAAGCGAGCTCCGCGCAAGAGAGCGTCGGGCCCGACCGTGCGGACGCCCTGCGGCGGTATCCGATCGCCGGATGGCGTCTGCCTGTCGGCGCGCCTCAGCCCGATGTCGCGACGTGTCGTGCAGGTTCGGCCGGCAGCGCTTCGCCTTGCGTGAAATCGCGCCAGAGCATGATCAGCGCCGCCATCAGGGCCGGCCCGATGAACAGGCCGACGATGCCCCAGGTCTCGACGCCGCCGAGGATGCCGAACAGCACCCACAGGAACGGCAGCCGCGTGGCGCCGCCGATCAGGGCCGGGCGGATCAGATGATCGGCGGCGAAGACCATGATGGCGCCGATGCCGACGACGACCGCGGCCTTGATGATGGCACCCTGCACCACCAGCAGCAGGCCGACCGCGACGAAGACGAAGAAGACCGCGAAGGGGATCATCGCGCCGATCGCGGTCAGGCCGCCGAGAAGCGTCGGGTGCGGTACTCCCATGAAGGCGTAGAGGATTCCCATCAGAAGCCCTTCGCCGAGGCCGACCAGCACCAGCCCGTCGACCGTGCCGTGGACGGAGGACACCATCTGCAGCGCGATCCGTTCGCCGCGCGCGCCGAACAGCTTGCCGCTGGCGGTCAGCAGGTCGCGCACGATGCCGTCGCCGTCGCGCAAGACGAAGAACAGCGTCATCAGCATGAAGAAGAACAGGACCGTGCGATGCGCCACCTCGCCGCCGAACTTGCGTCCGAGTTCCAGCGCGGAGCCGCGATCGACACGGCGCAGGATGTCGGCGGTCGGCACCGGCGACGCCAGATTGTCCTGCCACCAATGCGCGACCGTGTCGGAACCGACGGGCAGGTGCGACACCCACTCCGGTACCGGAACGCCCGAGGTCGTGGCCTTCTGGATCATCACCACGACCTCATGCGCCTCGCGCGCGCCCTGGACCGCGAGGATGATGAAAGGCAGGCCGAAAAGCAGCGCCACGGCGACGGTGAACAGGGCCGGCAAGACGATATTGTGCCGGTCTCGGATGCTGCCGGCCTGGGCGCGTCGATAGAGCGGCCAGATCGCGATGGCCAGGATACAGGCCCAGATCACCGCCGGCAGGAAGTTCTTGATCGTCCAGACGCCGAGCCCCAGCAGGACCGCGACGAGGACGAGGCGGGCACTGCGCTGCATACGGTGCGAGAGGCGGGGCGTGGGTTCGGGAATCGTCTCGATGGCGTTCATCCTGGCGTTGCTCCCCGGGGCTCCGATGCCGCTCGGCGCGCATGACACCCCGCCGAGGCCGGCTGCCGGCGCGGCTCAGGCCGCCCGGAGCAGACCCCGTTCGCCTCCGCCCGTCAACTGGCCTCGGCCGCCTGCTGCATCGTCACGAGCAGGTCGAGCGGGAGCCAGGGCTTGGAGATGAACATCACCTCCGGCGGGAGAACACGCGGCTTCTCGCCATAGCGCGCCGAGGTCACCAGCACCGCAATGTCCGGCCAGCGTGCCCGGATCATCGCGGCCAGGTCGAGCCCGTCGAGCTGGCCGGGCATGTTGACGTCGGTGAACACCGCCCCGACCTCCTCCGGTCGGTCCCCGAGGAAGGCGGCGGCTGCGTCGGCCGTCGCAAAATCGGCGACCGCGAAACCGGCTTCCTCGAACAGAACTACGGCATCGAGGCGGATGATCGGATCGTCTTCGACGACCAGAATGGTGTAAGGCTGCATCTCGACCTGCCCGTGTCGGCGCTTGTCCCGATCAAGAGCTACGCCGCAACCCGGTGTTCGGTTTCGAAACGAACGGTCAAAACTGTGGATGAGGCCGAATAAGGCCGCTCACGGACATATTTGCTTTGGCCGATCCGATCCCGGTTGCGGACCCTTTCCGTGATGACCCAGCGGCTGCGGGCCGTACTCGGCGCATGAAAAAAGACCCGGCATGAAGCCGGGTCGTCTTGAGGTTCGATGCCGTTTCGGTGTCGAAGGCGCTCAGAGATGGCGCAGGGCACGCACGAGCGGGCGCACGACCGGTCGGCGGCGGATGATGACCCGGCGATGGACGAAGGGCCGGCGGATGATGACGCGCGGCCGGCGGACGACGCGGCGGGTGACGACGACGACCGTCTTCTCGACGTGCGGGACACCCGCGACCGCGACCGGAGCGGCGAGATTCGGGACGGCGGGCATCGCGTCGGCGGCCGAGACGGTGCCGAGCAGGCCGAGAGCCAGAATCGCGCCTTTCAGAAACTTGGACATATGCAGTGTCTCCCCAGAGTTGCCTGTCTTGGATATCGCGTTCAATGCGCCGGGTCGCGGTGAAGTTCACGCTCGCGCCTTGAAAACACCAATATGACTAACGTCTGGCGGATGAACGTCACGTGGATGCCGCGTTCATCGGATCATTGGCCACTGCGCAGGGCCTGCAATACCTTGAGGCTTGCCCGGCCGTTCCGCGCCATGCCTTGGCGTTGCTCGAAATCGGCGATCGCCTCGCGGGTCTTGGCGCCGATCGCGCCATCCGCCCCGCCTATATCGTAGCCCTTGGCCAGCAGCAGGCCCTGCAGCTCGCGCCGCTCGGCGCGCGACAGGCCCGGATCATCCGTCGGCCAGGGAGTCGCCAGGGGGCTGCCGCCGCGCAGCCGGTCCGACAACGTGCCGACCGCCAGCGCGTAGGTCTCGGCCGCATTGTAGGCGTAGATCGCATCGAAGTTGCGCGTGACGAGGAAGGCCGGCCCGGCCGGCCCCGCCGGCAGCAGCAGGGACAGCCGGCCCGAACCGACAGGCCGGCCGTCGATCCGCCTGATGCCGTGCGCCGTCCAGAAGGCGGCGGGATGGGACGCCTTGCGGCCCGACGGCCCCTTGTAGCCTTGCGGCAGCCTGGCCTCGTAGCCCCAGGGCAGGCCCGGCACCCACCCGGACTTGCGCAGGTAATTGGCGGTCGAGCCGAGCGCGTCGGCGACCGAGCCGACGATGTCGGGATGGCCGTCGCCCTCCATGTCGACGGCGTTGCGCAGGAAGGTCGAGGGCATGAACTGCGTGTGGCCGAAGGCGCCGGCCCATGATCCGACGAATTGATCGGGCTTGACGTCGCCGCGCTGCAGGATGGCGAGCGCGGCCATGAGCTCCGATCGAAAATAGGCCGGCTTGTCGCCGTAGCAGGCGAGCGTCGCCAGCGACTGCACCACGGGGCGCTGGCCGAAGGATTTGCCGTAGTTCGATTCGACGCCCCAGAAGGCCACCAGCGTCGCGCGATCGACCCCGAAGCGGGCCTCGATGCGGTGCAGCGCCTCGGCATATTTGTCCTGCATGGCGAGACCGTCGTCGACGCGCTCCTGGTCGACCAGCGCCGCCATGTAGTCCCAGACCGGAATGGTGAATTCCGGCTGCTCGTGCTGGTAATGCAGAACGTCGTTGGGCGTGAGGCCGGCGGCGGCCCCGTCGAACGTCGCGGCCGACACGCCCTGCGCCAGGGCCGCCGTGCGCAGCCCGGCGAGGCAGGCCTGAAAATCCTCGGCCGCCGCGGGTCGCGACAGGGCGAGTCCGAGCGCCAAGACGAAGAGAACGATGGGACGACGTGACCGCATGCGAAAAACCCGGGCCGGCCTGAGGGCGACCCGGACCGTAGAGCACGACGTTATGGCTGGAAAGCGCGCACCACCGCTCTCGCGACCTGTCACGCCCAGGGGCGCGCCGCCGCGACGGTAAGCTCGAAGGCCTCGATCCGGCTGTCCTTGGCCATGGTGAGACCGATGTCGTCGAGCCCTTCGAGCAGGCAGTGCTTGCGGAACGGGTCGATGTCGAAATGGATCATGCCGCCGTCGGGGCCACGGATCTCCTGCTTCTCGAGGTCGACCGACAGCCGGGCGTTGGCGCCCCGCTCCGCGTCGTCGAACAGCTTGTCGAGATCCTCCGGCGCGACCACGATCGGCAGGATGCCGTTCTTGAAGCAGTTGTTGTAGAAGATGTCGGCGAAGCTCGTCGAGATGACGCAGCGGATGCCGAAATCGAGCAATGCCCAGGGCGCGTGCTCGCGCGACGAGCCGCAGCCAAAGTTGTCGCCGGCGACGAGGATGACGGCGCCTTTGTAGGCCGGCTTGTTGAGCACGAAATCCGGATTGTCGGAGCCGTCGTCGTTGTAGCGCATCTCCGAGAACAGACCTGTGCCGAGGCCGGTGCGCTTGATCGTCTTGAGATATTGCTTGGGGATGATCTTGTCGGTGTCGACATTGGTGATCTTGAGCGGCGCCGCGACGCCGGTCAGATGGTCGAACTTGTCCATGGGTGGCTCGGCTCCAATCGATCCGTACATGCGTCTTCGATGCCGACGGGTCAAGCCATCTCCCGCCCTCAGAGGCAGCGGCCGCCGTCGACCTCCATGGCGATGCCGGTGATCATGCTGGCCTCGTCGGAGCACAGGAAGGCGGCGGCGTGGCCCATGTCGTCCGGCGTCGAGAAGCGGCCGAGGGGGATGGTGGCGAGCACCTTGGCCCTGATCTCCTCGGTATCGCCGCCGATGAAGGTTTTCAGGAGCGGCGTCTCGCCCGCCACCGGGTTCAACGCATTGACGCGAATGCCGAAGGGCGCGAGCTCGATCGCCATGGCGCGGGTCGCGGTGATCACCCAGCCCTTGGAGGCATTGTACCAGGTCAGGTTGGGCCGCGGGCTGATGCCGCCGGTCGAGGCGATGTTGAGGATCGTGCCGCGCCTGGCGGCCTTGAAGCGGGGCACGACGACCTTTGCGGCAAGATAGATCGCGCGCATGTTGACCGCGGCGATCTGGTCGAAGGTTTCCTCGGCGAGCGTGTCGAGCGGCTGTGGCGTGTGGCCGACGCCGGCATTGTTGATCAGGATGTCGAGCGGCCCGAAGCGGCGCTCGGTCGTCTCCACCATGGCGGCGACATCCGCGGCGACCGTCACGTCCGCTCCGATCGCGACGGCCACCTCGCCGAGATCGGCGGTGACGCGTTGCGCCCCGCCGAGATTGCGGTCGACGACGGCGACACGCGCGCCCTCGCGCACGAAAGCCCGGGCGATGCCTTCGCCGAAGCCCGACCCGGATCCGGTCACGATCGCGACCTTGCCCTGCAACCTCATCGTTTCCGTTCCATCCGTCGCGCCACCGGGGCCTATGCGGCCCGATATCCGACGATCCCCTTGGTCTCGAGGAAATCGTCGAGCCCGAATTCGGCATATTCGCGCCCGTTGCCGGATTGCTTGTAGCCGCCGAAGGGAACGCCGGAGTCCCAGGCCGGATAGTTGATGTGGACGTTGCCGCTGCGCATCAGGCGCGCGACCTCCCGGGCCTTGTCGAGATCCCTGCCCTGCACATAGGAGGCGAGGCCGTAGACCGTGTTGTTGGCCTCTTCCACGACCTCGTCCAGCGTGTCGTAGGGCAGGATCGACAGCACCGGTCCGAAGATCTCCTCCCTGGCGATCCGCATCTCCGGCTTGACGCCGGCGAAAACGGTCGGGCGCACATAATAGCCGCGGTTGAGATCCGCCGGGCGTCCCGGGCCGCCGGCGACGAGGGTGGCGCCCTCCGCGATGCCGCTCTCGATCAGGGCCTGGATCTTGTCGAACTGCATCTGGCTGACCACCGGCCCGAGCATGGTGCCCTCCTGGTCGGCCGGTCCGACCTTGAAGCCCTCGGCCGCGCTCTTGGCGAAGGCGGCGGCTTCGTCGTGCCGGTCGCGCGGCACGAACATCCGCGTCGGCGCGTTGCAGGACTGGCCGGAATTGCGGAAACAGCCCTGGACGCCTTTGCTCACCGCCTCCTTGAAGTCGACGTCGGGCATCAGGATGTTGGCCGACTTGCCGCCGAGCTCCTGGGCGACGCGCTTGACCGTGTCGGCCGCGGCCTTGGCCACCAGGATGCCGGCCCGCGTCGAACCCGTGAAGGACATCATGTCGACGTCGGGGTGGCTCGCCAGCGCCTGGCCGACGGTCGGCCCGTCGCCGTTGACGAGGTTGAACACGCCTTTCGGCACGCCCGCCTCGTCGAGGATCTCGGCGAAGACGATCGCGTCGAGCGGCGCGATCTCGCTCGGCTTGAGGACCATGGTGCAGCCGGCCGCGAGCGCCGGAGCGACCTTGCAGGTGATCTGGTTCAGCGGCCAGTTCCACGGCGTGATGAGGCCGACAACGCCGATCGCCTCCTTGACCACCAGCGATGTGCCCTTGGGCTGCTCGAATCTGAACTCCCCCAGCACCTCGACCATCTTTTCGAGATGCGCCAGGCCGATGCCGACCTGGGTCGAGAGCGCGAAGGGGCGCGGCGCCCCCATCTCGCGCGACACCGCCAGCGCGAGGTCGTCGCGCCGCTTCCGATAGACTTCGACGATGCTGCGCAGAAGATCGCGCCGCTCGGCCGGGCTGGTGCGCGAGAAGCTCGGGAACGCCCGGCGCGCCGCCGCCACGGCCTTGTCGACATCGGCCCTCTGCCCAAGCGAGATCTGGGCGAAGGCCTCCTCGGTCGATGGGTCGATGACGTCGAAAGGCTTCGGTTCGACCGGGTCGACCCAGGCGCCGCCGATATAGAACTGCAGGGTGTGGGCCGTGCCGGGCATTGGGGTCCTCGTTCTTCGGGATGTGTCGTTACGACAGGCGTCGTATTATTTTGTATATAGCGTCGCAGCCCTTCGGGATAGACTGGGCGGATCGGCAATCCCGTGCCGACGGGACGCAAGACAGCCTTGACGCTCGCCGCGGACGGCGTCAAGGCACCGTGACTGGCCCGCGGCCGCCATCGCAGCCGGCCCGACGTCCCGAGGTTGAGATGACCGCCAGCGCGCCCCGCCTGTACCTTGCCGGCGATCTCGTCTTCCGTCCCGACGCCGCGGCGATCTTCGAGCGAATGCGGGCGATCTGCCGCGCCGCGGGCTGCGAGGGCGTGGCGCCGTTCGACGGGCAGCACGAGGTGCGCGGCCTGCCGCCGGGCCCTGAGACGACGCTCGCCATCGTGCGGGCCGACAAGCGGATCATGGACGGGTGCGACGGCGGCGTCTTCTGCCTCGATCCGTTCCGCCGCGCCCCCGACATGGATCCGGGCACGGCGGTCGAGATCGGCTATATGGCGGCGCAGAAGAAGCCGCTCGTCGGCTATACGACCGACGGGCGTCCCTATCCGGAGAAGGTCGCCGCTTATTTCGACCAGGTCTTCGGCGCGACGCTGCGGCTCCGCGCCGGAGAGATGCAGGAGGGCGCGGCCTCGGGCGCGATGGAGGATCCGGACGGCATCCTGGCCCATTCCGACGGCTACGTGCAGAACGGCATGACGGAAGGGTTCATCCGCCTGTCGGGCGGCCGGGTCCACGCCGATCCCGACCTGTTCCGGGCCTTCGAGCGGGCCGTCGCCGAGATCGCGGCCCGGCTGCGCGGACCATAGGCGCGGTGATCGGTGTCATAATCAGACTTGGCGAAGCCGCTCCTCTTCCATCGGCGGCGACGAGGACCGGGGACGGTCCCGCAAAAAGTTAACGACCCTTTGCACCTCGATGTCCGGGATAATGAAATGCCCTCGTCCGGAAACCGGCGTCGATAACAGGTGCTCGCACATCGAGTTTAGCTGACGGTCCAACCATAAAGTAGTATCAACCGAGTGCTCTGCGGCACCTAGGGTTGCATGAGTCTGTGGCTTCATGGCATGCT
>DATBEH010000141.1:0-24983 GCA_036276175.1 Lichenihabitans sp. | reverse complement strand
CCCCTCGCCTATTATTCCTTCGGCGGCTGGAAACGCTCGGTGTTCGGCGACCTCAACCAGCACGGCCCGGACTCGGTGCGCTTCTACACCAAGACCAAGACGGTGACGGCGCGCTGGCCCTCGGGCGTCAAGGAAGGCGCCGAGTTCTCCATCCCGACGATGTGACGAGATAGCCAGCGGTTCCTTGCGCCGGCCGCTCCGACGAGCGTCGCTGGCCAGGGCGCCGCGTGTGTCCTCAGGAAGGAACGGGATCGGCACGGGCCAGGTCTTCCCAACCGAGTCCGGCTCCCCTAAAACAGCGCTGCCCTACGTCAGGCCGGAGGACCGCATGACCGCCATCGTCGATATTCTCGCCCGCGAAATCCTCGACAGCCGCGGCAATCCGACGATCGAGGTCGACGTCGTGCTCGAGACCGGTATCATCGGCCGGGCGGCGGTGCCGTCTGGAGCCTCGACCGGCGCGCACGAGGCGGTCGAGCTGCGCGACGGCGACAAGGGCCGGTTTGGCGGCAAGGGCGTGCTCAAGGCCATCGCGAGCATGCAGCCGATCTTCGGCGCCGTCCGATCGATCCCGGTCGAGGAGCAGAGCGCCATCGACGAGGCGATGATCGGCCTCGACGGGACGTCGAACAAGGCTAAGCTCGGCGCCAATGCGATCCTGGGCGTATCGCTCGCCTGCGCCAAGGCGGCCGCCGAGGAGGTCGGGCTGCCGCTCTACCGCTACGTCGGCGGCGTCTCGGCCCAGGTGCTTCCCGTGCCGATGATGAACATCCTCAACGGTGGCGCCCATGCCGATAATCCCATCGACTTCCAGGAATTCATGGTCCTGCCGATCGGCGCGCCCTCGCTCAAGGAGGCGGTGCGCTGGGGCTCCGAGATCTTCCAGACCTTGAAATCGGCCCTGAAGAAGGCCGGCCAGAACACCAATGTGGGCGACGAGGGCGGATTCGCGCCGAACCTGCCCTCGGCCGAAGCGGCGCTCGACTTCTGCATGGATGCGATCCGCCAGGCCGGCTTCAAGCCCGGCTCGGAGATCGTGCTCGGGCTCGACTGCGCCGCGACCGAATTCTTCAAGAGCGGCGCCTATCATTACGAGGGCGAGAACAAGGTGCGCTCGAGCGAGGAGCAGGCCCGTTACCTCGCCCAACTGGCATCCGACTACCCGATAGCCTCGATCGAAGACGGCATGTCGGAGGACGACTGGGCGGGCTGGAAGGTTCTGACCGATCTCGTCGGGGACAAGTGTCAGATCGTGGGCGACGACCTCTTCGTGACCAACACGGCGCGGCTCGCCGAGGGCCTGCGCAGGGGCGTGGCCAATTCGATCCTGGTCAAGGTCAACCAGATCGGCACGTTGTCGGAGACGCTCGCCGCCGTCTCGATGGCACAGCGCGCTGGCTATACGGCGGTGATGTCGCACCGCTCCGGCGAGACCGAGGACGCCACCATCGCCGACCTCGCGGTCGCGACCAATTGCGGGCAGATCAAGACCGGCTCGCTCGCCCGCTCGGACCGGCTCGCCAAATACAATCAGCTGATCCGAATCGAGGAGCAGCTCGGCAAGCAGGCCCGCTACGCCGGGCGCGGTGCCTTGAAGGCGCTGGCTTGAGGGCGGATCGGCGCGGCGTCCGAGGCGTGTTCAGACGCCCGAGCAGGAGACGGACCTTGCCGGATTCAGTGGTGGGCCGCCGTCCTTAATCAGGCATAAACCTCGTTTCGGCAGGTTGCTCGCATGGTCGTCCGCACGCGCCTGCGCGCAATCCTCTTTCCTGTCGTCTTCTACGCGCTCTCGGGCGTCGCCTCGGCCTATTTCGTGCAGACGGCGCTGAACGGCGAACGCGGCCTCAAGACCAAGGACGAGTACAAGCGCCAGATCTTCGCGCTCCGCCAGGATTTCGATAAGCTCAAGACCGAGCGGGCGCAGTGGCAGCACCGCGTGATCCTGATGCAATCGTCCACGCTCGACCTCGATCTCGCGTCCGAGGAGGCCCGTTCGAAGCTCGACTACGTCGATCCCCGCGACCTCGTGATCTTCACCGATCCGGTCCGCCAGCGGTAAAGCCGCCGACGTTGCTGCAATGCCGCATGATTTGATAGAGAATTGTGCAATGCGGCATGATCGAAACGCAGATAACCCATGCGCGCCGTGAGGTTGGAACGGCCTCTTCCAGACGCCGAGCCCCTCGATTTTCGGATCGCGCTCCGCTAGTCTCGCGCCTCGCGACCCAGTGCCGATCCGGCAGCTCGGCCGTTTTCGAGGAGCGCTCATGGCCGTTGCCGTCCCCTTTCCCCGTGCCGATGTCGACACCGGCAAGAGCGGTGTCGCCGCGTCGAACGCGGCGACCTTCACGCGCGACGAGGAGATGTCGGCCTACCGGGACATGCTGCTGATCCGCCGGTTCGAGGAGAAGGCCGGCCAGATGTACGGCATGGGCCTGATCGGCGGCTTCTGCCACCTCTATATCGGGCAGGAGGCGGTCGTCGTCGGCATGAAGATGGCGTCGGCCGACAACGACAAGGTGATCACCGGTTATCGGGATCATGGCCACATGCTCGCTTGCGGCATGGACCCCAAGGGGGTGATGGCGGAATTGACCGGGCGACGAGGCGGCTATTCCAGGGGGAAGGGCGGCTCGATGCACATGTTCTCCAAGGAGAAGCATTTCTACGGCGGCCACGGCATCGTCGGCGCCCAGGTGGCGCTCGGCACGGGCCTCGCCTTCGCCAACCGGTATCGCGATGACGGCTCGGTGGCGCTGGTCTATTTCGGCGACGGCGCCGCAAACCAGGGTCAGGTCTACGAGAGCTTCAACATGGCGCAGCTCTGGAAGCTGCCCGTGGTCTATGTCATCGAGAACAACCGCTATGCCATGGGCACATCGGTCAGCCGGTCCTCGGCGCAGACCGATTTCTCGAAACGCGGCGTCTCGTTCAACATTCCCGGCGAGCAGGTGGACGGCATGGATGTGCGTGCCGTGCGCGCCGCGGGCCAGCGTGCCGTCGAATCCTGCCGCAACGGCGACGGCCCGATCATCCTGGAAATGCAGACCTACCGCTATCGCGGCCATTCGATGTCCGATCCCGCCAAGTACCGCAGCCGCGAGGAAGTGCAGAAGATGCGCGATGAGCAGGATCCGATCGAGCAGGTCCGTAACCGTCTCCTCAAGGACCATGGCACGCCGGAGGACGCCTTGAAGGAGATCGACGGCAAGATCCGCGCCGTCGTGGCCGAGGCGGCCGATTTCGCGCAAGCCGACCCGGAGCCCGATCCGTCGGAGCTTTGGACGGATATTCTGCGCTGACCGGATCCTCGTCGACAGCCGCGGCCTCGCCCACGGATGTCGACGTGGAATGCTTTGTTTCTCGCATCCTTTTCCGCGGCGCCTGGGTCGGCGCTGCGAGAACGATGTCTAGGGTTTCATCCATGGCAACCAATGTATTGATGCCGGCGCTCTCTCCCACGATGGAGCAGGGCAAGCTTTCGAAATGGGTCAAGAAGGTCGGCGACGAGGTCAAGTCCGGCGATATCCTGGCCGAGATCGAGACCGACAAGGCGACCATGGAGGTGGAGGCGGTCGACGAGGGCAAGCTGACGGCGATCCTCGTCGAGGAGGGGACCGACAATGTCGCCGTCAATACGCCGATCGGCGTGATCTCCGCCGAGGGTGAGGCGGCGCCTTCGCCTCCTCCCAAGGCGAAACCCGGCAAAGGCGCGGCGACGCCGACTGAAGCCAAACCGGCCGCGCCGAAGCCGAACGGCACCGGCAAGGCCGACGCTAAGGCGGCGCCCCATGCGCCCGCGGGACCGCCGGCCGGAGCCGAGCCCGAGATTCCCGCCGGCACCAAGATGGTGTCGATGACCGTGCGCGAGGCCTTGCGCGACGCCATGATCGAGGAGATGCGCCGCGACGAGGACGTCTTCGTCATGGGCGAGGAGGTCGCCGAATACCAGGGCGCCTACAAGGTGACGCAGGGCCTGCTGCAGGAGTTCGGCGCCCGGCGGGTCGTCGATACGCCGATCACCGAATATGGCTTTGCGGGCATCGGCGTCGGCGCCGCCATGGCGGGCCTTAAGCCCATCGTCGAATTCATGACCTTCAATTTCGCCATGCAGGCGATCGACCACATCATCAATTCGGCCGCCAAGACGCTCTATATGTCGGGCGGCCAGATGGGGTCGCCCATCGTATTCCGCGGCCCGAACGGGCCTGCCGCGCGGGTGGCGGCCCAGCACAGCCAGGACTACACGGCCTGGTATTCGAGCGTGCCGGGCCTCAAGGTCGTGGCGCCCTATACGGCGGCGGACGCCAAGGGCCTGCTCAAGAGCGCCATCCGCGACCCCAACCCCGTCGTCTTCCTGGAAAACGAGATCCTCTACGGCCAGACCTTCGAGGTGCCGGAGCTCGACGATTTCATCATTCCCATCGGCAAGGCCCGCATCGCCCGCGCCGGTGGCGACCTGACCATCGTGTCCTGGTCGATGGGCATGAGCTATGCGCTGAAAGCCGCGGAGGAGCTCGCCAAAGAGGGGATCGAGGCCGAGGTGATCGACCTTCGCACCATCCGGCCAATGGATATCGAGACCGTGCTCGCCTCGGTGAAGAAGACCGGCCGCTGCGTCACGGTCGAGGAGGGGTGGGCGCAGTCCGGCGTCGGCGCCGAGATCGTCGCGCGGATCATGGAGCTGGCCTTCGACTATCTCGACGCCCCGGTGCTGCGCGTCGCCGGCAAGGATGTGCCGATGCCCTATGCGGCCAACCTCGAGAAGCTCGCCTTACCGAACGTCGGCGAGGTCGTCGAGGCGGCCAAGAGCGTCTGCTACCGGTAGCGGCCAAAGCGCCGGCGTCCCGTTCTCGCCAGAAATCATCCGAGGCCTTCCATGCCGACCGATATCCTGATGCCGGCCCTCTCTCCGACGATGGAGAAGGGAAATCTCGCCAAGTGGCTGAAGAAGGAAGGCGATGCGATCAAGGCCGGCGACGTCATCGCCGAGATCGAGACCGACAAGGCGACGATGGAGGTCGAGGCGGTCGACGAGGGGACGCTCGCCAAGATCGTGATACCGGAAGGCACGGCCGACGTGCCGGTCAACGAGTTGATCGGGCTGATCGCCGCCGAAGGCGAGGACGTCAAGGCCGTCGCCGCGGGCGGCGGGAGCAAGCCGGCCCCGGCACCGAAAAAGGCCGAGAGCGCGGCTCCCGCCAAGCCGACGGAGGCCGTCTCCGTGCCGCAGGGCCTGCCGCAGGAGCGGGCCAGGCCGCAGGATGCGGCAGCGCCGGCAGAAGCCAACGGCGCCCGCGTCTTCTCCTCGCCTCTGGCGCGGCGCATCGCCAAGGAGGCCGGCCTCGATCTTGCCGGCCTTCAGGGCTCGGGACCGCATGGCAGGATCGTCGAAAAGGACGTTCGCGCCGCGATGGAGGGCGGCGCGCAGCCGGCGCCCGTCGCGAAGCCGGACGCTGCCGCAGCCGCCGCGCCCGCTGCCGCGAGGCCTCCGGCCCCGGCCGGCGCGAGCGACGAGGCGATCAAGAAGCTCTTCGCCGCCGGCTCGTACACGGAGGTGCCGCACGACGGCATGCGCAAGACGATCGCGCGCCGGCTCGTCGAAGCCAAGTCGACGGTCCCACACTACTATCTCACGCTCGATTGCGAGCTCGATGCCCTGCTGGCACTGCGCGAGCAGGTCAATGCCGCCGCGCCGAAGGACAAGGACGGCAAGCCGGCCTACCGGGTCTCGGTCAACGATTTCGTCATCAAGGCGCTCGCCCTGGCGCTGATCCGGGTGCCGGACGCCAACGTCACCTGGACCGAAGCCGCGATGCTCAAGCACAAGCACGCCGACATCGGCGTAGCGGTGGCGATGCCCGGCGGGCTGATCACCCCGGTGATCCGCCAGGCCGATACCAAGAGCTTGTCCGCGATCACCATCGAGGCCAAGGATTTCGTGGCCCGTGCCCGGGCCCGCAAGCTTCGGCCCGAGGAGTACACCGGCGGCACCTCCGCGATCTCCAACCTCGGCATGTACGGGATCAAGGTCTTCTCGGCGGTGATCAACCCGCCGCAGTCCAGCATCTTCGCGATCGGGGCCGGCGAGAAGCGGGTGGTGGTCAAGAACAACGCGCCCGCCATCGCGACCGTGATGAGCGTGACGATCTCGGCCGATCATCGCGCCATGGATGGGGCGCTCGGCGCGGAGCTGATCGCCGCCTTCAAAACGCTGATCGAGCACCCCATGTCGATGCTGGTGTGAGCTTGCAAACTCCTCATCCGTCCCGGATCAAGTCCGGGGCACCTTCTCCCGCACGGGGAGAAGGACGCTGACGCCGCTGAGCGAGCCCTCCCTTCTCCCCCTACGGGAGACGATGGTCCGAAGGACCGGGTGAGGGGTTCGCCTGATCTTCGAGAGGATCGAGCACGCATCATGGCCGAGACCTATGACATCATCGTGGTCGGCGCGGGGCCGGGCGGCTACGTGACGGCCATCCGGGCGGCGCAGCTCGGCTTCAAGACCGCGGTGGTGGACCGGGAGCATCTCGGCGGCATCTGCCTCAACTGGGGCTGCATCCCGACCAAGGCGCTGCTGCGCTCGGCCGAGATCTACCATTACATGCAGCACCCGGACGCCTATGGGCTCTCGGCCAGGGAGACGAGCTTCGACATCGGCAAAGTCGTGGCGCGCTCGCGCGGCGTGTCGAACCAGCTTTCGACCGGCGTCGGCTTCCTGCTCAAGAAGAACAAGGTCGACGTGATCTGGGGCGAGGCAAAGCTCACCAAGCCGAACGAGATCGAGGTCAAGGCCCCGACGAAGGCGGCGCTCGGTGCACCGCCCGTCACCCCACCTAAGAGCAGTAAAGGGCCCGGCACCTACGGGGCCAAGCATGTCATCATCGCTACCGGCGCGCGGCCGCGCGCCTTGCCCGGCATGGAGCCCGACGGCAAGCTGATCTGGACTTATTACGAGGCCATGGTGCCGAAGAGCTTTCCCAAGAAGCTCCTGGTGATGGGCTCGGGCGCCATCGGAATCGAATTCGCCTATTTCTACCGCGCCATGGGGGCCGAGGTCACCGTCGTCGAGGTGCTGCCGCAGATCCTGCCCGTTGAGGATGCGGAGATCGCCGGCTTCGCCCGCAAGCGCTTCGAGAAGATGGGCATCACGATCATGACCGGCGCCAAGGTGACCGGCGTCGAGAAGGCGTCGGACAGCGTCACGGCGACCATCGACGACGGCCGTGGCGGCACGTCCAAGATCACCGCCGACCGGCTGATCTCGGCCGTCGGCGTCCTCGGCAACAGCGAGAATCTCGGGCTCGAAGCCCTCGGCGTGAAGGTCGAGCGCGGCATCGTGGCGACCGACGGCTTCGGCCGCACCAATGTGCCCGGCGTCTATGCCATCGGCGACGTCGCCGGTCCGCCCATGCTGGCCCACAAGGCCGAGCATGAGGGTGTCATCTGCGTCGAGACCATCAAGGGGCTCAACACCCACGCGCTCGACCGCATGATGGTCCCCGGCTGCACCTATTGCCTGCCGCAGATCGCCTCCGTGGGGCTGACAGAGGCCAAGGCCAAGGAGGCGGGCTTCACGCTCAAGATCGGTCGGTTCCCCTTCATCGGCAACGGCAAGGCCATCGCGCTCGGCGAGCCCGAGGGCCTCGTCAAGACGATCTTCGACGCCGAGACGGGCCGGCTGCTCGGTGCCCACATGGTCGGCGCGGAAGTGACCGAGCTGATCCAAGGCTTCGTCGTCGCCATGAACTGCGAGACGACCGAAGAGGAGCTGATCAACGCGGTCTTCCCGCATCCGACGCTGTCAGAGACCATGCATGAGAGCGTGCTCGACGCCTATGGCCGCGTGATCCATACCTGACCGGAGGGGATGTTCCTGATGCAACTCGCCGCGCTCCAGCCGCAGAATATCATCATCGTCATCGCGGTGGGCCTGATCGCGGGCTGGCTGGCGAGCCTTCTGGTCGGGGGCGGCGGCCTGATCCGGGATCTCGTCACCGGGCTCATCGGCTCCATCGTCGGCGCCTTCATCCTGCACGCTTTCGGCGTGGTGCTGCCGATCGCCAACCCGCTCGTCGCCGACATCGTCATGTCGACGCTCGGCGCGGTGATCGTCGTCGTGCTGGCCCGCGTCATCGCCTGAGCCGGAGCCAATCCATGCTGGTGCTCGATACCCTCGCCAACGATCCGCGCAGGCGCGGCGTCGAGGTTCCGCGCCATCCCGAGAAGGCGCATCGGCCCGATCAGCCCGTCGCCAGGAAGCCGGATTGGATCCGCGTCAAGGCCCCCGGCTCGCCGGCCTATGCGGAGACGCGGGACATCGTGCGCAAGCACGGCCTCGTCACGGTCTGCGAGGAGGCGGGCTGCCCCAACGTCGGCGAATGCTGGGAGAAGAAGCACGCCACCTTCATGATCATGGGCGACACCTGCACGCGGGCCTGCGCCTTCTGCAACGTGCGCACCGGCCTGCCGGGCGCGCTCGACCCGCATGAGCCCGAGCATGTCGGAGAGGCGGTCGCGAGGCTTGGCCTGCATCACGTGGTCGTCACCTCGGTCGACCGCGACGATCTGGCCGACGGCGGTGCGGCCCATTTCGCCGCCACCATCGCGGCGATCCGCCGCCTGTCGCCCGGCACGACGGTCGAGGTGCTGACGCCTGATTTCCTGCGCAAGCCCGCCGCGCTCGAAGCGGTGGTCGAGGCCAGGCCCGACGTGTTCAACCACAACCTCGAGACGATTCCGTCGCTCTATCTCACGGTGCGGCCGGGCGCGCGCTACTTCCATTCGCTCCGGCTGTTGCAGCGGGTGAAGGAGCTCGATCCCGGCATCTTCACCAAGTCGGGCATCATGGTGGGCCTGGGCGAGGCGCGCAACGAGGTGCTGCAGGTGATGGACGACCTGCGCTCGGCGGAGGTCGATTTCCTCACCGTCGGCCAATATCTCCAGCCGACGAGAAAGCACCACCCGGTGGTGAGCTTCGTCACGCCGGACGAGTTCAAGGCCTACGAGACGGTGGCGGGCGCCAAGGGGTTCCTGCTCGTCTCCGCCTCGCCGCTGACCCGCTCGTCGCACCACGCGGGCGACGACTTCGCAAAGCTGCAGGCCGCCCGGATGGCCCGACGGGCCTAAACGTCCGGCGGGTCGCAACGATTCTATGCCGGCCGCAATCGCGGGAGACGCTTGCGGCCTTGGTTCGACGCTATGCCGGCACCACGGTGGCATCCTCGCCGCGCGGCAGCGTCGCAACCCTGGCGATGAGCTCGAGGTCGTTCAGCACGGCCGTCCGTTCTTTGCGGTTTAGCCAGACCTGCGCCTCCTCGATGGTGCGGGCGTCGCGCAGCTTGGCCTCGGCCATGACGCGATCATGATCGATATCGCCCCGTCGGCGCGGTTCGGCCGCGGGGAGGAAGGCCTCGTGCAACTCGCGCAGTTCGGGACTGGCGTGGAGCGCGGCGATGCCGTCGCTCCCGTCGTAGCCGGCGGCCGCGAGTTCGCTCGCCAGCCGGTTGGCCTTGAGCACGATCGCCGGCGGCATCGTCTCCTCGGGGGTGCGCAGCAGGCCGAGCCGCTTGAGGAACAGGCCGATCGAGCGCTGGCCGCTGGCCCAGGACAGATAGATGGCCAGAATCAAGCCGCCGATGGTCGGCGACATCCAGGCCACCAGCGACGGCGAGATCAGAATTCCCGCGATCAGGGTGAGAAAGCCCAGCGCCACATGCGAGCGGTGGCGGCGGACGATGTCGCGGAAGGGAATCGAGCCGTCGTCGCGCCGTTGCGGGTTCCAGCCCGTGTCGCGGCCGAGCAGGATCTGGATCACCGAGCCCGACTGGATCAGCATCATGATCGGCGCCAGCAGGGAGGACATGACGACTTCGAGGATCGTCGAGAGCACGAGATTGACCGCGCCGCCCGATTGCCGCCGCGTCACCGGCTGGCAGAGCGCGATCACGAGGCCGAAGATCTTCGGGGCCAGCAGCACCGCGATGGTCACCCCGAAGAGGTCGAGGGCGCGCTGCGCGTCGAAGCGCGGCCAGGCGGGAAAGAGCGAAAAATCCTGGGTGAAATATTCGGGTCGGATATAGGTCGACTGCAGCACCAGCACGATGCCGACCAGGAGTTGCGCCATCCACAGCGGAGACGCCGCATAGCCCATGATGCCGGTGGCGAAATGCTGGCGCGAGGCCAGGTGAAAGCCGCTGGCCCACATGACGCGCATGTGCTGCAGGTTGCCCTGGCACCAGCGCCGGTCGCGTGCCGCGAGGTCGATGACCGAGGGCGGGCTCTCCTCGAAGCTGCCGCCGAGAACGGGCAGCATGTAGACCGCATAGCCGGCGCGACGGATCAGCGCCGCTTCGACGAAGTCGTGGCTGAGGATGTGGCCGCCGAGCGGCGGCCGCCCGCGCAGGTCGGGCAGGCCGCAATGGGCCGCGAAGGCAGCCGTGCGAAGAATCGCGTTATGGCCCCAGTAGTTGCCGTCACGCCCCATCCAGGCCGCGAGGCCCGAGGCGATGATGGGGCCGTGGATGCGGGCCGCGAACTGCTGCAGCCGCGCGAACAGCGTGTTGCGGTTGATGATCAGCGGCAGCGTCTGGATGATGCCCGCGTCGGGGTCGGCCTCCATGGCGGCAGCGAGGTTGACCACCGAATGGGCCGTCATCAGGCTGTCGGCGTCGAGCACCACCATCTGCGGATAGGCGCCACCCCAACCGGCGATGAAATCGGCGATGTTGCCGGCCTTGCGATTGAGGTTGCGGCGGCGGTGGCGGTAATAGACCCGGGCCTTCCCACGCAGCCGGTCGCGCAGCGCGACGAGCGCCCGCTCCTCGGCGATCCACACATCGGGATCGGTCGTGTCGGACAGCAGGAAATAGTCGAAATTTCCGCCAAGCCCGGTCTCGGCGATATCCTCGCACATCGCCTGCATGGCACCGAAGATCCGGCTCGGCGCCTCGTTGTAGATCGGCATCACCACGGCGGTCCTGGCCTTGAGCGCCGCCGGGAAGCCTGGCGGCTTGGGCGCGAACACCAGGAGCCAGACGAAGCCCACGACGGCACTGGCGAAGGAGAGCGCGATCCAGGAGAAATTGGCGACGAAAAGGCCGACGAGGATCCATTCGAGGAAGGTCACGCCGCCGATGTCGACCACGCGATACATCTGGTCGGCCCCGTAAGCCGTGATACCCAGGGCGCCCCCGAAGATCGCGAGGCGCGTCAGCCATGGCGAGCGGCGGTGATGGGCGAGAGCCCAGCCGCGACGGCTCGTCCGGTCGAATCGCGACAGGGACTGCGTCGGCATGGCGACGGGCTCTTCCGGCGGCATGGCGGGCATGGCGAGGATGTCTGAGAACCGGGACGACGGCGGCTCGACCTGGATGGTCGCGAGAGCCGTCACGCCGTCCACCTGAAGAGCCAGGTTTCGCTCGCGGGTTTGCCGGAGGCTTCGAGGACGAGGCGCAGTTCGGAGAGCGCCTCGCCGCCGAAATCCATCATGAACAGCACCCGGAACGTCTTGCGTTCGGCGGACACGAACGAGCGGATCGACACGATCGTGCCGACCGAAGCCGACAGGTTGGGCTTGATCTCGCTCGCATGCTGCGGGTCGGCGAAGCTGTCGCTGGTGAACTCCACCAGGAAGCGTCGTTGCCGCGCCGCGGCCCCCCGCCCACCCCGCGTATCCGTCACGGTTGCGAGGTTCGGCCGATTGGGCGGCGTCCAGCACCAGAATTGTCTATAGGCGAAAGAGATTTCGGCGCCTGGCTCGATGACCGCCTTCGGGCGCCAGAAGCAGACGATATTGTCGTTGATGTCGGAATCGCTCGGGATTTCGACGAGCGAGACGCTGCCCTCGCCCCAGTCGTTGATCGGTTCGATCCAGAGGGAGGGACGCAGCTCCCAGTGCTGGTCGTCGTCCTGCAGCTGGCTGAAGTTGCGCTGGCGCTGGAGCAGGCCGAAGCCGCGCGGATTGGTGTCCACGAAGGCCGAGATCTGCAGCGTCTGGGGGTTCGACACCGGGCGCCACAACCACTCGCCATTGCCATTGAGCATCTGCAGGCCGGAGACCTCGTGGACGGCTTCCCGCACGTCGTCGATGGCGCGCCGGTTGATCGGCGCGAACAGGAACATGGCAGCCATGCAGCCGAGGCCGTAGAAGTCGGCCGGGCTGCGCGTGAACAGCGTGCATTCCGTATCGATGATGGTGATGTCGCCGGGCCGCAGGGTGAACCTGTAGGCGCCCGTCATGCTGTCCGAATCGACGAGGGCATTGATCACCAGCACGTCGGTCGCCGGACTCGGCCGCTCGATCCAGAACTCGCGGAAGCTCGGGAATTCCTCTCCCTTCGGATCGGCCGTGCGGATCGACAAGGCCCGCGCCGTGAGCCCGAACGTCTCCCCGTTGGCGATGGCGCGGAAGAAGCTGGCCCCCTGAAAGATGGCCGCATCGACGAAGCCCTTGCCGGAGCGCGCATGCAGCACCCGGAAACCGGAAAAGCCAAGGTCGGGCAGGGCGGCCGGCACCTGCAGCTTGCCGAAATCGAATTGCGAGGGATTATAGACGAGGCGGTGAGCGGTCCCGTTCTCGACGACGTTGATCGCAACGGCGGCGGCGAAGATCTTGCCGCGATGCAGCGGCTCGACGGCGAAGCCGAGATTGTCGTTGAACCAGATCGCGGTGCCGGCTTTCGACCGGATCCCGACATATTGCTCGTAGGTCAGGTTGGCCAACGGTGCCGGAAGGTTCGTATCGGGGGCCTCGTGCGGCTTCGTCGCGAGAGCGCGGGCAAGGTCGACGACATGGTTGAAGCTGAAGGGTTCGCCCGACGGGGCCGCCGGTGCCGGCGGCTCGGCCTCCGCCGCGAAGGCGGACGGAAGTCCGGTGCCCCAGCCGGCGGCTATCCATTTCAAGAGGTCGCGGCGTGCGATCATCTGCCCACTTTTCACCATAGGCATGCGAGGTCAAGCCGTGAACCGTCGCGGGCCGCTCGCCCATCCAATACTCAATTCCCGGTAGCTCGGCGAGGCGTTTTTGACAGGGTCTCCGGCGGCCAATATCCCGGACAGCGAATACCAATGTCGGCGCTCCCCTGCCTCGGCGCATACTCCCTCAGATCATAGGATGGCTTCAATGACAGCGCCAAGACGTTGCCTCTGCGTGATCCTCGCCGCGGGCGAGGGCACCCGCATGAAGTCGGCCTCGCCCAAGGTCATGCACCGGCTCGGCGGGCGCACAATGCTGGCCCACGTGATGGCCGCCGCGGATGCCGTGGGAGACAGGGTGGCGGTCGTCGTCGGTCCGGGTCGCGACGACGTGGCGACAGAGGCCCGCAAGGCGCGGGCCGACGTCGAGATCTTCACGCAGCAAGAGCGGCGTGGCACCGCCCATGCGGTGCTTGCGGCACGATCCGCCATCGAGGCGGGTTGCGACGACCTCCTCGTGCTCTACGGCGACGTGCCGCTGGTGAAGCCGCAGACGCTTCTCGGCATGCGGGCCGCGCTCGCCGCGGGCATCGAGGTGGTGGCGCTGGGGTTCGAAGCCGCCGATCCGCACGGCTACGGCCGGCTGCTGACACAGGACGGCGCGCTCCTCGCCATTCGCGAGCACAAGGATGCGAGCGAGGCCGAGCGCGCGGTGCGGCTATGCAATTCCGGGCTGATGGGCCTCGACGGAACGCGAGCGATCGGACTCCTGGACCGTATTCGCAGCGACAACGCGCAGGGCGAGTTCTATCTGACCGATGCGGTCGAGATCGCTAGGGCGGAAGGGGGGCGTTGCGCCGCGCCGGTCGCGAGCGAGGAGGAGGTCATGGGCATCAACGACCGGGTCCAGCTCGCCGAGGCAGAGGCCGTGCTTCAGGCGAGATTGCGCGACGCGGCCATGCGGGCGGGCGCAACCCTGATCGCGCCGCAGACGGTGTTCCTCTCGCACGACACGCGGCTCGGCCGCGATGTCGTGGTCGAGCCGCATGTCGTCTTCGGTCAGGGCGTCACGGTCGAGGAAGGTGCCGTGATCCATGCCTTCTCGCATCTCGAAGGCGCCGCCGTCGGTCCGGGGGCGAGCGTCGGTCCTTACGGACGGCTGCGTCCGGGCGCGCGGCTCGGGCAGGGCGCCAAGGTCGGCAATTTCGTCGAGGTGAAGAGCGCGGATATCGAGGCCGGAGCCAAGGTCAGCCACCTGACCTATATCGGCGACGCGCGCGTCGGGGCCGGAGCCAATGTCGGGGCCGGCACAGTCACCTGCAACTATGACGGGTTCGGCAAGTACAGGACCGAGATCGGCGCCGGCGCCTTCATCGGATCGAATTCGTCGCTCGTCGCGCCGGTCACGGTCGGCGACGGCGCCTTCGTGGGCTCCGGCTCGGTCATCACCGAAGACGTGCCGGCCGATGCGCTGGCGCTCGGGCGCGGCCGACAGACCGTCAAGGACGGATGGGCGGCGGCGTTCCGCCACGATCGCGCCCGTAAAGACTGATTCGTCATAAAGATACGCGTGCACGCGATCTTGATTTATGATGGTGCGGCTTGCCAGGCAGTCGAGCGACGCACGCAGTCTTTCGTTCTGAGCTGGTCGAAGCATGAGGGTGGAAGGAGGTCTTCGCCCGATTGCATGGCGCGGATACCGTTGCGAGGGTCTCATGTGCGGCATTGTCGGAATTCTCGGGGCGGGTCCGGTCGCGGAGCAGATCGTCGAAGCGCTGAAGCGGCTCGAATATCGCGGTTACGATTCGGCCGGCATCGCCACGCTGGAGGACGGGACGCTGACCCGTCGCCGCGCACCCGGAAAACTCAAGAACCTCGAGCTCCGGCTGTCGAACCATCCGCTGCGCGGCACGATCGGCATCGGTCATACCCGCTGGGCGACCCACGGCAAGCCGACCGAGGTCAACGCCCATCCGCATGCCAGTGAGAAGCTGGCCGTCGTCCACAATGGGATCATCGAGAATTTCCGCGAGCTGCGGGAGGTGCTGCGGGGCAGAGGCCACGTCTTCGAGACCGAGACCGATTCGGAGGTGGTGGCGCATCTGGTGACCGACGAGATGGCAGGGGGCAAGAGTCCGAGCGAGGCGGTGGCCGCGGCCCTGCCGCGGCTCAAGGGCGCCTTTGCGCTGGCCTTCCTGTTCGACGGCCAAGAGGATCTCTTGATCGGCGCCCGGCGCGGCGCCCCGCTCGCCATCGGCTTCGGCCAGGACGAGATGTATCTCGGCTCCGACGCGCTCGCGCTGGCGCCCTTCACGGACGAGATCGCCTATCTCGAAGAGGGCGACTGGGTGGTGCTGACGCGTCGCGGCGCGCAGGTCTTCGACGAGGCGAACACGCCCGTGCGGCGCCAGCGCCAGAAGAGCGCCGCCAGCGCCTTCCTGGTCGACAAGGGCAATTTCCGCCATTTCATGGCCAAGGAGATCCACGAGCAGCCCGAGGTGGTCGGGCGTACGCTGGCGCATTATCTCGACCTGTCGGCGGGGCGGGTGGTGCTTCCCTTCGACCTGCCCTTCGATCCGCGCGATGTCGACCGCATCACGCTGACGGCCTGCGGCACCGCCTTCTACGCCGGGCAGATCGCCAAATACTGGTTCGAGCGGCTCGCGCGGTTGGCCGTCGACATCGATGTCGCCTCCGAGTTCCGCTACCGCGACGCGCCGATGCCGAAGAACGGCGTGATGATCGTCGTCTCGCAATCGGGCGAGACGGCCGATACGCTGGCCTGCCTCCGCTACGCCAAGGCGCAAGGGCAGCACATCGTCAGCGTCGTCAACGTGACGAGCTCGACCATGGCGCGCGAGAGCGATGTCGTCGCCATGACGCTGGCCGGTCCGGAGATCGGCGTCGCCTCGACCAAGGCCTTTTCGTGCCAGCTTGCCGTGCTGGCCTGCCTGGCGCTGGCGCTCGGTCGCGCCCGCGGCGTGATCTCGGAGGCGGAAGAGCGGCGTTTCGTCGACGAGTTCCTGGCCCTGCCGGGGCTGATGGCCGAGGCGCTGAAGCATGAGCGCATGCTCGAGAAGGTGGCGCACGACCTCGCCCGCGCCCGCGACGTGCTCTATCTCGGGCGCGGCCAGAGCTATCCGCTGGCGCTCGAAGGGGCGCTGAAGCTCAAGGAGCTGTCCTATATCCACGCCGAGGGCTATGCGGCGGGCGAGCTCAAGCACGGCCCGATCGCGCTCGTCGACGAGGACCTGCCGGTCATCGTCCTCGCCCCGGCGGATCCCGTCTTCGAAAAAACCGTGTCGAACATGCAGGAGGTCGCGGCGCGCGGCGGGCGGCTGATCCTCATCGGCCCCGAGGACGCCGCCACGGCGGCGGCGGTCGAGACGCAGGCCGTCGTCGCCATGCCGGCGATGGCGCCGACCTTCGCGTCGATCGTCTATGCGGTGCCGATCCAGCTCCTCGCCTACCACACCGCCGTGACCATGGGGAAGGATGCCGACCAGCCGCGCAACCTCGCCAAATCGGTGACGGTGGAATAAGAGGAGGGGAGCGACGTACCCTCTCATGGGCTTTCGGCCGACGACCCTTCGACTTGAAGGCCATTGCGGATGACCGGGTCACCGGACCTCGAGAACCACGCGCGGACGATCGCCGAGCTCAAGGCACGGCTCGACGCACTCCGTGCGGTCTCTACCGAGGCCTTGGCCAGCCTCGACAAATGGTACGACGTCGAACTCACCTACACGTCGAACGCCATCGAAGGGGGCACTCTGACACGATCCGAAACGGCGATCGTGATCGAGAAGGGAATCACGATCGGCGGAAAGCCCCTCGTCGATCACATCGAAGCCGTCGATCATCACCATGCCTTGGAGGTTGCCCGCGAGATTGCTCGGCAAGGCAGGCCGGTCACGGAGGCCGACGTCCTTCGGCTTCATGAGCTGGTTCTACATCGGTCGAAACCGGGCGTCGCGGGCTGCTATGCTCAGGCGCCGAGGCGTATCGCCGGATCCGGCGTCATCTTTCCGTCGCCTATGAAAATCCCCATCCTCATGGCGGACTTTGGGCAAACGCTCGAAACCCGCGAGGGCTGGATCGGCGCCGCCGAAGCGCATTTTGGCCTCGTCTCGATCCACCCCTTCGCCGATGGCAACGGGAGGATTGCGCGGCTTATGATGAATCTCCTGCTGCTTCGAGACGGATACCCGCCCATATCGATCGGCCCCGAGCAACGCGCCGACTATCTGGCAGTCCTCGAGCGAAGGCAGTTGGCCGAGCCTCTGGGCCATGGCGTGACGGACCGGCCGGCCCATGAGGCCTATCTCGACTTCATGGGCGTCAGGCTCATCGCATCCCTCGGCGACCATCTGGCCTTCCTCGGTCAGGCTCAAGATTGAGCCGAGAACCCGCGGTCGCCTATCCCCCGGCGAGCAGCCCGACGGCCGCATCGCGCTCGAAGATGTAGAGCAGCCGGCGCAGCCCTTCGCCGCGCAAGCCGGTGAGCTCCGGATCCTGCGCGACGATCCCGGCCGCCTCCTCGCGCGCCTCTTCGAGCAGCGTGGCGTGATGGTCGAGCCGAGCCACGCGAAACACCGGCAGGCCCGACTGGCGCGTGCCGATCACCTCGCCCTCGCCGCGTAGCCGCAGGTCTTCCTCGGCGATGACGAAGCCGTCCTCGGTCTTGCGCATCGTCTCGATCCGCGCCCTGGCCGCTTCGCCGAGCGGTCCCTTGTAGAGCAGCAGGCAGACCGACTTCGCCGAGCCTCGGCCGACCCGCCCACGCAGCTGGTGCAACTGGGCGAGGCCGAACCGCTCGGCGTGCTCGATCACCATGATGTTGGCCTCGGGTACGTCGACTCCGACCTCGATCACGGTGGTGGCGACCAGAACGGGCGTTCTGCCGTCGGCGAAAGCCTGCATGGCGGCGTCGCGTTCGGATCCTTTCATCTGGCCGTGGACGAGGCCGACATTTTCCCTGCCGAAGTGGGCCGCGAGCGCCGCATGACGGTCCTGCGCCGCCACGAGATCGACCATCTCGCTCTCTTCGACCAGCGGGCAGACCCAGTAGATGCGGGCGCCTGCGGCAAGCGCACGATCGAGCGCGCCGAGCACCTCGTTCATCTGGTCGACGGGCTTGGCGAGCGTCTCGATCGGTCGGCGCCCGGCCGGCTTCTCGCGCAGCATGGAGACGTCCATGTCGCCGAAGAGCGTCAGCACCAGCGTGCGGGGAATCGGCGTCGCGGTCATCACCAGGAGGTCGGCCGCCCGGCTCTTGCGGGTCAGGGCGAGGCGCTGCGTCACGCCGAAGCGGTGCTGCTCGTCGACCACGACGAGGCCGAGGTCGCGGAAGGCGACGGTCTCGCTGAACAGCGCATGGGTGCCGATGACGAGGTCGATCTCGCCGGTCTCGAGCGCCGCGAGCGTCGCCGCCTTCTCGCTCGCCCTGTCGCGCCCGGTCAGCATGGCGATCCGCATCCCGGCGGCCTCGGCCAGCGGCAGGATGCGGGCGTGGTGCTGCCGCGCCAGGATCTCGGTCGGCACCATGAGGGCGGCCTGCGCGCCCGCCTCGACGACGGTGGCCGCCGCCAAGAGCGCCACGATCGTCTTGCCCGAGCCGACATCGCCCTGGAGCAGGCGCAGCATGCGCTGCGGCGCCGCAAGGTCGGCACGGATCTCGGCCAGCGCCGTCCGCTGCCCCGCGGTGAGGCTGAACGGCAGCGCCGCTTCGATAGGCTCGGCAATGCGCCCGTCGCCAGAATGCGGCCGTCCCTCCTTGCGGCGCATGCGGCTGCGCACGAGGCCGAGCGCCAGCTGGCTCGCCAGCAATTCGTCATAGGCGAGCCGCGCCCAGGCCGGCGAGGTCGGCGCGATGTCGCCGGGCGAGGCGGGGTGGTGGAGGGAGCGCAGCGCCTCGCCGAAGCGCGGCCAGCCGCTGAGCGCCGTCACGGCCGCGTCGCGCCACTCGGGCAGAGCGGGCAGTCGCTGCAACGCTCCCTCGATCGCCCTCGCCAGCACGCGCGGATAGAGGCCTTCGGTCATCGCATAGACCGGCTCGACCGGCGGCAGGCCGGCGAGCCCCGCCTCGTCGAGCACCCGGTCGGGATGGACCATCTGCAGCCGCCCGTCCCACATTTCGAGCTTGCCCGAGACCCAGCGCGTCGCGCCGATCGGCAAGGACTTCTCGACCCAGCCCGGATTGTTGAGGAAGAAGACCAGCGTCACATCGCCCGTGTCGTCCTCGACGATCACCCGGTGAGGCGCCTTGCTGCGTCCCGCCGGATGATGGGAGACGACGCGCACCTCGAGCGTCGCGATCGCATCGCGCGGCGCGTCGCGGATCTTCGGCCGTGCGCGCCGGTCGATGGCCGAGACCGGAAGGTGAAACAGCAGGTCGACGATCCTGGCCGGCCGGCCCGGCGCGCCGAGCAGCCGATCGAGCAGCGGGATGAGCTTGGGGCCGATCCCGCGCAGGCCTTGGGCATCGGCGAAGAGCGGATTGAGATCTGAGGGACGCATCGTCCTCCACGCTGGCGAGGGCCGGGCGCCCTCGCTATATAGGACCGCGATGCATCTCTCACGCAAACCCCGAACCGCATCAAGGTCATGACCGCGCCGATCGATCCCGATATCCGCCGGCGCCGGATCGCGTTCCGCGCCTGGCATCGCGGCACGCGCGAGATGGACTTGATCCTCGGCCGTTTCGCCGACGTCGAATTGTCGCGCCTCTCGGCCCCGGAACTCGACGCCTTCGAGGCGTTGATGGAGCATCCGGACCCGGAGCTCTACAGATGGGTCAGCGGCGAGGCATCGCCGCCCCCTGACGCGGACACGCCGTTCCTGGCGCGCCTGCGGTCCTTTCATAAGAGTGCAGGTTCGCGATAATGGCACAGGTCATGCGGGCGACGGCCCGTCCGACGCGGGCGCCGACGAACGACGTGTCACGCGCGCTCAGGCTCCTCGATGAGCACCGGCCGCTGACGCTGAGCCATGCGCCCGACGGGTTCGACGCCTTCGTGCTGGCCGATCTGGCCAGGGCCCTGGCCGCGCAAGGCGGCGAGAGCCCGGTCGTGCTCGTGCACGTAGCGCGCGAGAGCCAGCGCGCCCAGCCGTTCCGCGAGGCCTTCAGCTTCGCGGCGCCCGACATCGAGATCCTCGACTTCCCGGCCTGGGACTGCCAGGCCTACGACCGGGTGTCGCCGAATACCGCGATCGCGGCACGGCGCATGACGGTGCTGTCGCGGCTGGCACGGTCGAAATCCTCCCCCGAGCGGCCGCGCATCCTGTCGACCACCGTCAGCGCCTTGGTGCAGCGCGTGCCGCCGATCGAGCGGGTGGCGCGGGACTCCTTCTCGGCCGCGCCGGGCAATGCGGTGGCGACGGACGACCTCGTGGCCTGGCTCGAGACCAACGGCTTCATGCGGTCCGACACGGTGCGCGACACCGGCGAATATGCGGTAAGGGGCGGCATCATCGACCTCTACCCGCCCGGCCTGGCGCAGCCGGTGCGGCTCGACTTCTTCGGCCATACGCTCGAATCGATCCGCACCTTCGACACCGAGACCCAGCGCTCGACCGGCCAGATGCGGGCGCTCGATCTCGTGCCGATGAGCGAGGTGCAGCTCACCTCGGAGACCATCCGGCGCTTCCGCCAGTCCTATCTGGCGGCCTTCGGGGCGCCGACCCGCGCCGATCCGCTCTATTCCGCCGTCAGCGAGGGCCGGCGCCATCCTGGGATGGAGCACTGGCTACCGCTCTTCTACGGCGCCATGGGCACGCTGTTCGACTATATCGGCGACTGCCCCATCGTGCTCGATCCGCTGGCGGACGACGCGGTGGCCGAGCGCATCGCCAATATCGAGGACCATTACCAGGCCCGCGCCTCGGCGCTCGATCAAGGTTCGGCCGGAGCCGTTTTCAAGCCGCTGCCGCCGGACGCGCTCTATCTCACGCCGGACGAGTGGACCGGCAAGCTCGCCCGACATGCGATCGGGCGGACCGCACCGGGCGAGGCTCCGCCCGGCGCCGCTGCCGTCGTCGATTGCGGCGCGACGCCCGCCCGCAGCTTCGCGCCCGAGCGCGCCGAGGAAGACCGCAACGTCTTCGACGCGACGGTCGAGCATGTGCGCGACCTTCAGGCCGAGGGCAAGCGGGTGGTGCTCGCCGCCTGGAGTGAGGGATCGCGCGACCGGCTGCGCGCCGTGCTGGCCGATCATGGGCTCAAGCGGGCCGAGCCGGTCGGCACGCTCGGTCAGGCGCTCGGCCTGCCGCAGGGCGCGGCGGCACTGGCCGTGCTGGGCGTCGAGCAGGGGTTTTCGGCCGGCGACCTCGCCGTCATCGGCGAGCAGGACATCCTCGGCGACCGGCTGATCCGCAGCCGTCGCAAGCCGAAGCGCGCCGCCGACCTGCTGCAGGAGGTGGCGGCGCTGTCGGCCGGCGATCTCGTCGTGCATGTCGACCATGGCATCGGGCGTTTCGTGGGGCTGCGGACCATCGAGGTCGGGCAGGCGCCGCACGATTGCGTCGAGCTGCACTACGCCGGGGGCGACAAGCTGTTCCTGCCGGTCGAAAACCTGGAACTCCTATCGCGCTACGGCTCGGACGAGAGCGACGCGCCGCTCGACCGGCTCGGCGGCCAGGGTTGGCAGGGCCGCAAGGAGCGCATGAAGCGGCGCATCCGCGAGATCGCCCACGGCCTCATCAAGATCGCCGCCGAGCGGCAGACCAAGCCCGCGCCGAAGTTCGTGCCGCCGACCGGGCTCTACGACGAATTCGTCGCCCGCTTCCCCTATGACGAGACCGACGATCAGGCCCACAGCATCGAGGCCGTCATCGAGGACCTGGCTTCGGGCCATCCGATGGACCGGCTGATCTGCGGCGACGTGGGCTTCGGCAAGACCGAGGTCGCCCTGCGCGCCGCTTTCGCGGCCGCCATCAACGGCACCCAGGTCGCCGTGGTGGTGCCGACGACGCTGCTCGCTCGCCAGCATCACAGGACCTTTTCCGAGCGTTTCGCCGGCCTGCCGGTCACGATCGGCCAGTTGTCCCGCATGGTCCCGGCCGCCGAGCAGAAACGCGTCAAGGCGGGCCTCGCCGACGGCACGGTGGATATCGTCGTCGGCACCCATGCGCTGCTCGGCAAGGCGATCGCCTTCAAGGACCTTGGCCTCGTCGTCATCGACGAGGAGCAGCGCTTCGGCGTCAACCACAAGGAGCGGTTGAAGGAGCTCAGGACCGAGGTCCATATCCTCACCCTGTCGGCAACGCCGATCCCGCGCACCCTGCAGCTCGCCATGACCGGCGTGCGCGACCTCTCGATCATCGCGACCCCGCCTGTCGACCGGCTTGCCGTGCGCACCTCGGTGTTCCCCTTCGACGAGCTGATCGTGCGCGAAGCGCTCCTGCGCGAACGCTATCGCGGCGGCCAGTCCTTCTATGTCTGCCCGCATATCGAGGATCTCGGCGAGGCGGCCGCCTTCCTGGCGCGCAGCGTTCCGGAGGTGAAGGTCGTCGTGGCCCACGGCCAGATGTCGGCGACCGAGCTCGAGGACAAGATGTCGGCCTTCTACGACGGCCAGTACGACGTGCTGGTCGCCACGGCTATCGTCGAGGCCGGCCTCGACATCCCCCGCGCCAACACGCTGATCGTGCATCGCGCCGACCGCTTCGGACTGGCGCAGCTCTACCAGCTGCGGGGCCGCGTCGGCCGCGCGAAGAACCGCGCCTACGCGCTGTTCACCCTGCCCCCCGACAAGCCGCCGACCCCGCAGGCCGAGAAGCGCCTGAAGGTGCTCCAGGCGCTCGATACGCTCGGCGCCGGCTTCGAGCTCGCGAGCCACGACCTCGACATCCGCGGCGCCGGCAATCTCGTCGGCGACGAGCAGTCGGGCCACATCAAGGAGGTCGGCTTCGAGCTCTACCAGCAGATGCTCCGCGACGCGATCGAGGCGCTGCAGGCGGGCTCGGTCGAGATCGCCGAGGAGGCCTGGTCTCCCGCCATCACGCTCGGCGTGCCGGTCACCATTCCCGAGCATTACGTGCCGGACCTCGCCTTGCGCATGAACCTCTACCGCCGCCTCGCTTCGCTCGAGGACGAGGAGGAGATCGAGACCTTCGGCGCCGAGATGGTCGACCGCTTCGGCGCCATGCCGGACGAGGTCCGCCAGCTTCTGAAGCTGATGGCCGTGAAAGGCCTGTGCCGCCGGGCGCATGTCGAGAAGGTCGATGCCGGCCCCAAGGGCGTCATCATCGGCTTCCGCGACAATTCCTTCGTCAATCCGACCGGGCTCGTGCGCTACGTGCAGGACCCGAAGACCCAGGCCAAGGTGCGGCCCGACATGCGGGTCGCCTTCCTGCGCGATTTCGAGGATCCCGAGGATCGGCTTGAGGGCACGCGCACGCTGCTGCGTACTCTCGTCAGGCTGGCCGAGAAGAAGGCGGCGTGACTGCAGCCGTCGGAATGATCAGTCGACGACGACGCAAGCCCTGCTTCCGAATTTAGGTTGACGGCTGGCGGGCATCCGCAAGGAGAGAAGGGCGCCAACCTGTCCAATCCGGGTAGAGGGGTGGTGACCTCGTCGATCGGCGACCCTATCGGGTCTCAAACTCACAGCGGTCCGACGATTTTCTTCAATTCCTCCCGGAACGGGCCGGCGAGGTCCGGTCGTTGCATCGCGAAGGCCACGTTGGCGGCCAGGAAGCCGAGCTTCGAGCCGGTATCGTAGGTCTTGCCGTCGAAGCGCACGCCGTGGAACGGCTGGGTGCCGATCATCTTGATCATGGCGTCGGTCAGCTGGATCTCGCCGCCCGCGCCCTTCTCGCCGGCCTCGAGGATCTTGAAGATGCCGGGGTCGAGCAGGTAGCGGCCGGAGATGATCGAGGTCGAAGGCGCCGTGCCCTTGGGCGGCTTCTCGACCATGCCGGTGATCTCGAAGCTGTGGCCCTTGTCCTCGCCGATCGAGACGATGCCGTATTTGTCCGTCTCCTCCTCGGGCACCTCCTCGACCGCGATGACGCTGCCGCCGTATTCGTCATAGGCCTCGATGCACTGCTTGAGGCAGCGGCTGCCGAGCTTGCCGGCCATGGTCACCATGTCGGGCAGCAGGACGGCGAAGGGCTCGTCGCCGACGATGTCGCGGGCGCACCAGATCGCGTGGCCGAGGCCGAGCGGCGCCTGCTGGCGGGTGAAGCTCGTCGCGCCCGCCGGCGGCAGGTCGGCCATCAACGCCTCGTATTCCTTCATCTTGCCGCGGCGCTTCAGCGTCTCCTCGAGTTCGGAGGCCATGTCGAAATGGTCCTCGATGACCGCCTTGCCGCGCCCGGTAACGAAGATGAAATGCTCGATGCCGGCCTCGCGCGCCTCGTCGACCACGTGCTGCACGACGGGGCGGTCGACCACCGTCAGCATCTCCTTCGGTACGGATTTCGTCGCCGGGAGGAACCTCGTTCCCAGGCCCGCAACGGGAAATACCGCTTTCCTGACCTTCTTCATTCTGCCGCCCCAAATCGTTCGCCGCCGGCTGCCATCTTGCGGAGCCCGGCCGGCATCCATGATGTCGATGCTATAGATCGCGCCGAAATCATATTTTCAATGCTTTAGCCGAGCGCCGCGCCGCGCCGCCTATGGCGGAGCGAGAGTCCGAGGTTACGAACGACGGTCCTGATCGGCTTCCGGTCGGCGATCGCGGGATCATCGTCGTCGTGCGCGGCCGAGATCGCGGTGCCCGATTCGATGCGCAATCCGCTCGACCACCACCTCGACGACTTCGCCAGGCGGCGCAGCCTGCACGGCCGACTGCTCCGGGACATCTCGGCGCCCCGGCAGCGACGAGTTGCGTTGCGCCGCGACAGGCCCCATGTGTCGGCAAAGTCGTCGGTGCCGCGAACCATCCCGGGGCGTCGAGCGGCCTGAGATGGGGAGCTTCGATGTCTTTCGGAAGTGATTTGAGGACCGCGGGGGCTGTGACGACACCAGCCGGCACCAAGGATGTGACGACGGCGAGCTTCCGGCAGGACGTCGTCGCCGAGTCCATGCGGCAACCGGTCCTGGTCGATTTCTGGGCGCCCTG
>DATBEH010000140.1:0-52495 GCA_036276175.1 Lichenihabitans sp. | reverse complement strand
AATCCGTTCTGGACCGTGCCGGCCTCGATCATCCGCAAGGATCTGATCCCCAAGATGCAGGCCGATCCGAACTATCTCACCGACAATCACATCCGCACGTTCAACAAGGACGGACAGGAGGTTTCTCCCTCGACGATCAACTGGAACTCGATGGATGCGGTCAATTATCGCTTCCGCGAAGATCCGGGCGAGAACAATTCCCTTGGCGTGGTCCGCATCAACATCGCCAATCCCTACGGCGTATACATGCACGACACGCCGACCAAGGGCATCTTCGGCGACGACTTCCGCTTCGTGTCATCGGGCTGCATCCGCGTGCAGAACGTACGCGACTACGTGGCGTGGCTCCTGAAGGACACGCCCGGCTGGGACCGCGACCATATCGATGCCGCCATCGCCTCGGGCAACCGCGTCGACGTCAAGCTGGCGCAGCCGGTCCCGGTCTACTGGGTCTACATCACGGCCTGGGCGACGCCGGAAGGGATCGTCCAGTTCCGCGAGGATATCTACAACCGGGACGGCCTCGGCGGCCCCGGCGCGGTGGCTTCGGCGGCGCCCAACGACGGCGGCGACCAGAACCAGAACGTCGAGCCGGCGCTCCAGCAGGACTGAGCGCCGCCGAGCCGGGATCATCGAAGCGGATGGGCTGCCGGGAGGTGGTCGGCGTTCTGGTTCCGAAGATGTCGGCGCGGAGCATAGTCCGCGCCACGCCCTCGAACGGCGGCCAGCCTCCTATTGCCTCGGCGTAGGCCAATCGCCTTCCGCCTGACGGAGGTGCGGCGGGTGCATCGCGCCCAATTTCTCGACGAAACCCCGCGTCATTGCCCAGCAATGCGCGTTGACTTGGCCGGCTGGCCTGCCACACTGAGATCGGAAGACGCTGCCTGGCATCGGCTTCCCGACATTCGGCCCTGAGGGGCCGCTGGGCAATCGCGCCCCATGATGCGGTCCCCGCGGGACTCGCACCATGGGGCTTTTTGGTTTCGGCATGGACCTTCTGCGCCTCGGCATCCTGTTCTCGACCTCGGGCGACTATGCCGCCCTGGGGCGGGATTGCCGTGACGGCGCCGTGCTGGCGATCGAGGACCTGCAGTCCCGGGGCGACCTGCCGTTCCGTCTCCATGCCGCGTTCAGCGATCCGGCCGGCAGCGGCGAGCGCTATATCGGGCTTGCCCGCGCCATGATGCTCGACGGAGGATGCCGGCACATCCTCGGCGCCGTGACCTCGCAGGCCCGCAAGGACGTCATTCCCGTCGTCGAAAAGCATGACGGGCAGCTTTGGTACGTCTGCCCCTACGAAGGGTTCGAGGCGAACGAGAACGTGATCTACACCGGGGCCTGCCCGAACCAGCACCTCGTGCCGCTCTTCGCCCACCTGCTGCAGACGTTCGGCCGACGCGTCTATCTGGCCGGCGCCAACTACGTCTGGGGCTGGGAGATGAACCGCCTCGCCCGCGAGATCGTCGCCGAGGCCGGCGGCGAGATCGTCGGCGAGCGCTGCCTGCCGATCGGCGACACCGGGGTCGAGCGGCTCATCGCCGACGTGACGGCGCGACAGCCCGATTTCATCCTGAGCAATCTGCTGGGCCCGTCGAGCCACGCCTTCCTGCGCGCCATGCGCGACCTGGGCCGAGGCGATCCGCGGTTCCGGCCCGAACGCTGCCCCGTCGCGAGTTGCGATCTGACCGAATGCGAGCTTTCGGAAATCGGCCTCGGCGTCGCCGACGGACAGCTTGCCGCGGCCTCCTATTTTGACAGCCTCGACGCGCCGGTGAACAGGGCCTTCAAGGCGCAGGTCGCGACGCGCTTCGGCACCGGACGGCGCGTGTCGAGCTACTTCGCCACGAGCTATGCCACGGTCCGCCTCTGCGTCGAGGCTGCCGCGCGCTGCGGCTGCGACGACCCGGGCCAGATCCGCGCGGCGCTCTACGGCCGGGTGACGGAGAGCGTGCTCGGGCCGCTTGCGATCGATCCGGCCACCAACCATGCCCGTCTCCCGTTCCACCTGGGACGCATCGACCACGACGGTTTTTCGGTACTCCGCTCGGAGCCCGGCATCCCGGCCGACCCATATTTGGTCGATCGGCACCGCGTCGCCCGGCCGCCCGTCGTGGCTCGGCCGTCGCTGAGGATCGTGTCATGAGCGCGACCCCGAGTTTCACGGGCAAGGAGGTGTTGGTCCTGCATCGGCCAGGGGAGGCGTCGCGCCTCCTCGTCCGTCAGCTCGGGCTCCTCGGCCTCCGGACCGCGCTCCGCTGGTCGCCCGTCCAGCCGGCGGACACGCCCGACCTCGTCATCGTGGACGCGGATGCGGGTTGGAGCGGGCTCCTGCCCTGGCCGGAGGGCCAAAGCCCGGTCCCTCTGGTCGCCTTGCTCGGATCGGAAGCTCCGGGCCGGATCGCCTGGGCGCTCGACCAGGGGGCCGATGCGCTGATCGCCAAGCCGGTCGCGCCCTCGGCCGTCTATCCGGCGCTCGTCATGGCGGTGCGCCGGCACGAGGAAGGTCGGCGTGTCGCAGAGCGGATCGCGGACCTCGAAGAGCGCATCCGTCTTCGTCCGCTGGTTCTCGGCGCGGTCGAGACGATCATGGCGGCCCGGTTCTGCACGGAGACCGAGGCTTACCGGCACCTGCGCCGCGAGGCGATGCGGCAGCGGCTGGGGCTCGAGCAGATGGCCGCCCGCATCCTTACCGGCCCGCGATCGGAGGCCGGATGAAGCGCATCCTCGCCGAGATCGCGCGCCGGCCCTCGACGCTCGTGGCGCTCGCCATCATCCTCGTCGTGGTCGTGGCCGCCGTCGCCGCCCCGTGGCTCGCGCCATACTCGCCCGACAACCAGCCCTTCGACGGCCTGTCGCTCGACGGCGCGCCGCTGCCGCCGGACGCGCGATACTGGCTCGGGACGGATACGCTCGGCCGCGATCTCCTGTCGCGGCTGCTGTTCGGCGCCCGCACCTCGCTCATCATCGGCCTCGTCGCCAACGGTACCGCGGTGGCGATCGGCATGGCCGTCGGGATCGTGGCCGGCTACCTCGGTGGCCTCGTCGGCAATCTGCTCATGCGCTTCACCGACCTGATGATGGCCTTTCCGGCGCTGCTGCTCGCCATCGTGCTGGCGGCGCTGCTGCATCCGAGCCTGTGGATCGTCGCCATGGTGATCGCCTTGGTGAACTGGGTGCAGGTGGCGCGCGTCGTCTATACGGAGACGCGCGGCCTCGTGGAGCGCGACTTCATCATGGCGGAGCGCGCGCTCGGAGCCGGGCATGCCCGCATCCTGGCCCGGCACATCGCACCGCACCTCGTGCCGACCGCCATCGTCTGGGGCACGCTCGGCATCGCCACGACCGTCCTGCTCGAGGCGACGCTGAGCTTCCTCGGCGTCGGCGTGCAGCCACCCCAGCCCTCGTGGGGCAACATCATCTTCGAGAGCCAGAGCTACTTCCAGGCGGCGCCCTGGCTCGTCTTCATCCCGGGCGCCGTCATCCTGGCGACCGCGCTCTCCTTCAACCTCGTCGGCGACGCCCTGCGCGACCTCTTGGATCCGACGCAGCGGGGACGCGGCTGATGGCCGTCCTTGTCGCGCGCCGGCTCGCCCAGGCCGCCATGATCCTGCTCGGCGTCGCGCTCGTCACCTTCCTGCTGCTGCACTACCTGCCGGCCGACCCCGCGGCGCTGATCGCCGGGCGCAACGCCAGTGCGCAGATGATCGCCAGCGTCCGCCATCAGCTCGGCCTCGACCTGCCGCTGCCGCTGCAGTTCTGGCGCTACTTCGCGGGTCTCCTGCAGGGCAATCTCGGCCGCTCCTACATCCAGCGCAGCGAAGTCGCGACGCTCATCGCGGCCCGCATTCCGGCGACCCTCGTCCTGATGGTGACGGGCATCCTGGTCGAGGTCGCGCTGGGCCTCACCTTCGGCATCCTCGCGGCGGTCAGGCGCAACGGCATCGTCGATCGCGGCGTGATGATGTTCGCCTTCGTCGGCGTGTCGTCGCCCCAATTCGTGGTGGCATTGCTGCTGCTCTACGTCTTTGCGGCGATGCTCGGCTGGTTTCCGATGAGCGGCTATGGCACGCCGGCCCACGTGGTGCTGCCCGCGCTGACGCTCGGCCTGCTCGGCGCCGGCTGGTACGCCCGCATGGTGCGCTCGGCCATGATCGACGTGCTGAACCAGGATTACGTCCGCACCGCGCGGGCCAAGGGCCTGTCGCGCGCCCGCGTCGTCCTGCGCCACGCCCTGCCCAATGCCCTGCTGCCGATCGTCGCCATGATCGGCATCGACATCGGCCAGTTCATGGGCGGGGTCGTCGTCGTCGAGGCCGTCTACGGCTGGCCCGGCATCGGCCAGCTCGCCTGGCAGGCGATCCAGGAGGTCGACGTGCCGATCATCATGGGCGTCACGCTGGTGTCCTCCCTCGCCATCGTGCTCGGCAATCTCCTGGCCGACGTCGTGGCCCCCGCCCTCGATCCGCGTATCCGAAGCCGATGAAGTCTCACCGAAAGGAAAAGCTTGCCATGACCAAGACCTGGCTGAAGGCCACGACCGCGGTGCTCGCCGTCGCGTCCGCAGGACTCCTGAACCTGCCCGCGCTGGCCGACGACGCGCCCAATCAGGGCGGTTCGATCATCGTCACCTACAAGGACGACATGGCGACGCTCGATCCGGCCATCGGCTACGACTGGCAGAACTGGTCGATGATCAACTCGATCACCTCACGGCTCGTCGACTACAAGCCGGGCACGACCCAGATCGAGCCGTCGCTGGCGCAGAGCTACACGATCTCGCCCGACGGCCTGACCTACACGTTCAAGCTCGACCCGAAGGCCAAATTCACCAATGGTCGCAAGGTGGTGGCGGCGGATGTGAAGTATTCGATCGAGCGCGCCGTCAACCCGAAGACGCAGGGGCCCGGCGGCAGCTTCTTCCATTCGATCGCGGGGTCCGCCAAGATGGCCGACGGCTCCGCGCAGACGATCTCCGGCATCGAAGCGGTCGACGACGGCACCGTCAAGTTCACGCTCTCGCAGCCGGACGCCACATTCCTCAACGTGCTGGCGCTCAACTTCGCCTCCGTCGTGCCGAAGGAGGCGGTCGAGGCCGAGGGCGCCGACTTCGGCAAGAAACCGGTCGGTTCGGGCGCCTTCATGCTGAAGGAATGGGTGCCGGGACAGCGCCTCGTCTTCGTCCGCAACCCGGACTACTTCCGGCCGCGGCCTCACCTCGACCAATATACGGTCGAGATCGGCCAAGAGCCGCTCGTCGCCATCCTGCGCCTGCAGAAGGGCGAGACCGACATCGCCGGCGACGGCATCCCGCCGGCCAAATACCTCGAGATGAAGGGCTCGGCCGACTCGGCGGGCATGATCGTCGACCGCGACCAGCTCGAGACGAGCTACATCACCATCAACACGACCAAGAAGCCCTTCGACGACGTGCGGGTGCGTCAGGCGCTCAACATGGCGATCAACAAGGACCGCATCGTGCGCATCATCAATGGCCGCGCGACGCCTGCCGACCAGGTCCTGCCGCCGCTGATGCCGGGCTACGACAAGGCATACAAGGGCTACCCTTATGACGTCGCCAAGGCCAAGGCGCTCATGGCCGAGGCCGGCCTGAAGGATGGCGTCTCGACCGACCTCTACGCCATGAACACCGATCCCAATCCGCGCATCGCTCAGGCGATCCAGCAGGACCTCGCGGCGATCGGCATCAAGGCCGAGATCAAGGCCATGGCGCAGCCGCAGGTGATCGCCGCCGGGGGCAACAAGGACCAGTCGTCGCTGACATGGTCGGGCGGCATGGGCTGGATCGCCGACTTCCCCGATCCGTCCGATTTCTATGGGCCGATCCTGGGTTGCGGCGGCGCGGTGACGGGCGGTTGGAACTGGTCCTGGTTCTGCGACAAAAGCTTTGAGGACCGCGGCACCAAGGCCGACGCCATGTCGAAGCCCGACGAGAAGGACGCGCGCTACAAGGTCTGGGCGCAGATCTTCACCGATATCCAGACGCAGCAGGCGCCCTGGGTCCCGGTGTTCAACGAGCGCCGGGTGGTCGCCAAGTCCAAGCGCATGGGCGGCGCCGACCAGATCTACATCGATCCGACCCGCGTGATCGACTACGAGGCGATCTATGTGAACAAGTGATTCGAGCGACGCGAGGCTGGGCGGGCGCTAGCCGGCGCGCCCCTTCTCCCCCTGCGGGAGAAGGGGGATTTCGCGGAACGCGAAAGCCGTTGAGGGGTCACAGCTCAGCGTCGCCGCACCCTCATCCGACTCGGCTTCGCCGGGCCACCTTCTCTCGCGGGGCGGGAGAAGGACAAGATTCACCGTCGAGAAAACCGCCCATGTGCGTCACCTGCAACTACACCATCCACCGGCAGAACCATCATTTCGGCTGGAACCGGGATTTTCCCCCGGCGCAGACCGCCAGGCCGGGCGAGACGATCCATTTCGAATGCCTCGATTCGTCCGGAGGCCAGCTTGGCCGCGATTCGACGGTCGAGAGCGTGCGCAGCCTCGACTTCGGCAAGGTCAATCCGGTCACCGGCCCGGTCTATGTCGAGGGTGCCCAGCCGGGCGATGCGCTCAAGGTCACGCTCCGCAAGTTCGTGCCGTCCGGCATCGGCTGGACCGCCAATATCCCCGGTTTCGGGCTGCTGGCGGACCAGTTCCCGGAACCGGCGCTGCATGTGTGGACCTATGATACGTCGTCGATGGCGCCGGCCCTCTACGGTCCGAGGGGCCGCGTGCCGCTGAAGCCTTTCGCCGGGACGATCGGCGTCGCGCCGGCCGAGCCGGGCCTCCATTCGGTGGTGCCGCCGCGCCGCGTCGGCGGCAACCTCGACATCCGCGACCTCGCGGCCGGCACCACGCTCTACCTCCCGGTCGAGGTCGAGGGTGCGCTGTTCTCGATCGGCGACACCCATGCGGCGCAGGGCGACGGCGAAGTCTGCGGCACCGCCATCGAAAGCCAGATGGATGTCGAGGCGACCCTCGACCTCGTGAAGGGCGCCAATCTGAAGGGTCCGCGCTTCACCACCGACGGGCCGGTGACCCGTCACCTCGACGGTGCCGGCTACGAGGTGACGACCGGCGTCGGCCCCGATCTCATGACGGGGGCGCGTGAAGCCGTGATGCGGATGGTCGATCTCTTGGCCGCCGAGCACGGCCTCGACCCGGTCGATGCCTATATGCTTGCCTCGGTCTGTGCCGACCTTCGCATCAGCGAGATCGTCGATATGCCGAACTGGGTCGTGTCCTTCTACTTTCCTCGCATCGTGTTTTCGTGACGGCGCTGAAGCCACCCGAGCCGATCCTCGCGGTCGAGCATCTCTCGATCGATGCCCGCACGCCGGAGGGCCTGCGCCCGGTCGTCGACGATGTGAGTTTTTCCCTTCTGCCGGGGGAAACCCTCTCCCTCGCGGGCGAATCCGGTTCTGGCAAATCGCTCACCGCGCTCGCCGTGATGCGGCTGCTGTCGCTTTCGCTGAAGCTCAAGGGCGGATCGATCAGGCTAGCCGGCCGTGAGCTCACCGGGCTGCCGGAGCGCGCCATCCGGGCGCTGCGGGGCCGCGACATGGCGATGATCTTTCAGGAGCCGATGACGTCGCTCAACCCGGTCATGACGATCGGGACACAGCTTATGGAGGCGATCCGCACGCATGGCGCCGCGGAGGGGAAGGGCGCCGCCGCAAGGGCGCGCGCCATGCTCGACGCGGTGCATATCACCGAGCCGGCGCGCCGGATGGGGCAATATCCGCACGAACTCTCCGGCGGCATGCGCCAGCGCGTCATGATCGCCATGGCGCTGTCGTGCCGCCCCAAGGTATTGATCGCGGACGAACCCACGACGGCGCTCGACGTCACGGTCCAGGCGCAGATCCTCACGCTGATGCGCGAGCTCCGGGCCGAGTTCGGCACGGCGATCGTCCTCATCACGCATGACATGGGCGTCGTCGCCGAGATGGCCGATCGCGTCGCCCTTCTGCGGGCCGGCCGACTGGTCGAGCAGGGGCCGGTCACCGAGATCTTCGAGCGCCCGCGGCATGATTACACGAAGCAGTTGCTCGATGCCGTGCCGCGTCTCGGCAGCTTTGCCGGCAGCGAGGGCCCGCCGCGCGTCACGAGCAAGCCCGCAGCGATCGCAGACGCAAAGCTCGGTCCAGTCCTGCTCGTCAAGGATCTCCGGGTCGTCTACCGTGGCGGGTCGGGCTGGTTCGGACGGGGGGGTTCCCCCGCGCCGGCCGTCAAGCAGGTGAGCTTCGACCTCGAACCGGGGCGGACGCTGGGCCTCGTGGGCGAGAGCGGCTCGGGCAAATCGACCACCGGCAAGGCCGTGCTGGGGCTCATTCCTTTCACCGGCGACGTGGTGATCGACGGTACGGCCATCGCCGGCCTTTCGCCTCAGGCGATGAAGCCCGTCCGCCTCAAGGCCCAGATGATCTTCCAGGATCCCTATGCCTCGCTCGACCCGCGCATGTCGGTCGGCGCTGCGATCGCCGAGCCGCTGGCCATCCATGGGATCGGCAGCGTCGCGGAACGGCGCGATCGGGTGGCGGCGCTGCTCAGGCGCGTGCATCTGGCGCCCGACCACGCATCGCGCTTCCCGCACGAATTCTCGGGCGGCCAGCGCCAGCGCATCTGCATCGCCCGCGCGCTCGCCCTCGAGCCCAGGATCATCGTGGCCGACGAGAGCGTCTCGGCGCTCGACGTGTCGGTGCGCGGCCGGGTGCTCGACCTGATGCTCGAGCTGCAGGAGGAGATGGGGATCGCCTATCTGTTCATTTCGCACGACATGGCGGTGATCGAGCGGATGAGCCATCGGGTGGCGGTGATGCGGGGCGGCGAGATCGTCGAGCACGGCACGCGGCGCGCCGTCTTCGAGAACCCGTCGAACCCCTACACGCAGGCGCTGATGCGGGCCGTGCCGGTGCCCATCCCGCGCCGGGCGGGGACGATGAGCCATCGTCCGAACCGGGCCGATACGTCCGTTTGACCGGCAGCTGAACCCCTCACCCGGAAACCGCCTTAGGCCGCATTCTCCTTGGCCCGCTCGGCCCGCTTGCGGTCGTTGGGATCGAGCCTGGTCTTGCGCAGGCGGATCGACTTCGGCGTCACCTCGACGAGCTCGTCGTCCTCGATATAGGCCAGCGCCTTCTCCAGCGTCATGCGGATCGGCGGGGTCAGGCGCACCGCCTCGTCCTTGCCGGCGGCACGGATGTTGGTGAGCTTCTTGCCCTTGAGCACGTTCACTTCGAGGTCGTTCTCGCGCGTATGCTCGCCGATGATCATACCCTGATAGACCTTGATGCCGGGGTCGATCATCATCGGCCCGCGGTCCTCGAGGTTCCACATCGCGTAGGCGACGGCCTCGCCCGCATCGGTCGACAGCAGCACGCCGTTGCGGCGGCCGGGAATCTCGCCCTTCCAGGGCGAATAGGCATGGAACAGCCGGTTCATGATGGCCGTGCCCTTGGTGTCGGTCATCAGCTCGCCCTGGTAGCCGATGAGGCCGCGGGTCGGCGCATGGAACACCAGCCGCAGGCGGTGGCCGCCGGAGGGCCGCATCTCCTGCATGTCGGCCTTGCGCTCCGACATCTTCTTGACGACGACGCCGGAATGCTCCTCGTCGACGTCGATCACGACCTCCTCGATCGGCTCCAGCCGCTCGCCGGTCACCTCGTCGGTGCGGAACACGACCTTGGGGCGCGAGACGCCGATCTCGAACCCTTCGCGGCGCATGGTCTCGATCAGGATGGCGAGCTGCAGTTCGCCCCGTCCCTCGACGATATAGCTGTCGGTATAGGGCGAGTCGGAGATCCGCAGGGCCACATTGCCTTCCGCCTCCTTGTAGAGGCGGTCGCGGATGACGCGGCTCGTCACCTTGTCGCCCTCGGTGCCGGCGAGCGGGCTGTCGTTGACGAGAAACGTCATCGACAGGGTCGGCGGATCGATCGGCTGGGCATGCAAGGCTTCGGTGACTTCGGGCGCAGCGAGCGTATCGGCGACGTTGAACTTCGACAGCCCCGCGATGGCGACGATGTCGCCCGCCTCGGCGATGTCGATCGGCGTGCGCTCGATGCCGCGAAAGGCCAGGATCTTCGACACGCGGCCGCTTTCGACGACGTTGTTCGCGGCATCCAGCACCTTGACGGTCTGGTTCGGCCGAACGGTGCCGGATTGCACCCGGCCGGTGATCAGCCGGCCCAGATAGGGATTGGCCTCGAGCAGGGTGCCGAGCATGCGGAACGGCCCCTCGTCGACCGCGGGCGGCGGCACGTGCTTCAACACGAGCTCGAACAGCGGCACCATGCCCTCATGCGCGGCGTCGGGCGAATTGGCCATCCAGCCCTGCTTGCCGGAGCCGTAGAGGATCGGGAAATCGAGCTGCTCGTCGGTGGCGTCGAGCGCGGCGAAGAGGTCGAACACATCGTTGACGACCTCCTGGATGCGCGCATCCGGACGGTCGACCTTGTTGATCGCCACGATCGGCCTGAGCCCGAGCTTCAGCGCCTTGCCCACCACGAACTTGGTCTGCGGCATGGGGCCTTCGGCGGCATCAACCAGCACGATGACGCCATCCACCATGGACAGGATGCGCTCCACCTCGCCGCCGAAATCGGCATGGCCCGGCGTATCGACGATGTTGATACGGTTCTCGTGCCAGAGCACCGACGTGGCCTTGGCCAGGATGGTGATGCCCCGTTCCTTTTCGAGATCGTTCGAATCCATCACGCGCTCGGCCACCCGCTGGTTCTCGCGGAAGGCGCCGGACTGCTGCAGGAGCTTGTCGACGAGGGTCGTCTTGCCATGGTCGACATGGGCGATGATGGCGATGTTGCGGAGGTTCATGGGGCTCGATGAATTCATGCGTCGACACGGACGCCGCGGGCGGCGACCGTTGCACAGTGACGGAAAGGCATGACGTTGGTGCGACCGGGCCTGCGCAGGGCCCGCGATTAGGCGGAGCCTTACACCAGACTGCGGCTTTTGTGAACCCGCCTGGATGAGCGAAGCTGGACCACCGAGCGAGCCCGCCTTTCCATCACCCTTTCAACTCGACCGGGGCGTCCGCGCCACCCGGATCAGGGCTGGCGCGCCGGCGTTCGGATCGCGCCGGTCGCATCCATGTCGACGGCGCCTCCCGCCTGCGCCTGCAGGGTGCGCTGGTTCAGGGGCAGGAAGGCAATGGTCGGGACGCGGCCGGATTGGGCGATCCAGGCGAGGCCGTGGGCACCGACGGCGGCCGTGATCACGATGGCGGCCGCCGCATAGGCGAACCACTTGGTCGCGGAACCGCGCCGGTCACGGGCGAAGGAAGGCTGCATCGGAACCCGCTCGGCTGCGCATGGAGCATCGGAGCCGCAGGATCCCGCATTAAGGTTGACGCGCGCTTAACGCGTCATACGTCGACGAGGTCGACCGCCTCCCTGGCGCGGTCCTGGATGAAGGCGAAGCGCGCCTCTGGCTTGTTGCCCATCAGCCGTTCGACGACGCTCGCCGTCTCGTCGCGGTCCTCCTCCATGACCGCGACCCTGAGCAGCGAGCGCTTGCCCGGATCCATGGTGGTGTCCTTGAGATCGCGCATCGGCATCTCGCCGAGGCCCTTGAACCGGCTGATCTCGACCTTGCCACGTCCGGTCAGGGCGGTGCGCAGCAGGTGATCCTTGTGGGCGTCGTCGCGCGCATAGACGGATTTCGTGGCCTGCGTCAGCCGATAGAGCGGCGGCACGGCGATGAACAGATGCCGGCCTTCGATCAGCTTCGGCATCTGCCGATAGAAGAAGGTGATGAGCAGCGACGCGATATGAGCGCCGTCCACGTCCGCGTCGGTCATGATGATGATCTTGTCGTAGCGCAGGTCCTCGTCGCGATAGTGCAGGCCCGTGCCGCATCCGAGCGCCAGGGCGAGATCGGCGAGCTGCTGGTTGCCGGCGAGCTTGTCCCGCGTCGCATTCGCCACGTTGAGGATCTTGCCGCGCAGGGGAAGCACGGCCTGGCTCGCCCGGTCGCGCGCCTGCTTGGCCGAGCCGCCGGCCGAATCGCCCTCGACGATGAAGAGCTCGGACCCCTGCGCGGCCGAGTTCGAGCAATCGGCGAGCTTGCCGGGCAACCGCAGCTTGCGCGTCGCCGACTTGCGGGCGACATCCTTCTCGGCCCTGCGGCGCTGCCGCTCCTCGGCGCGCTCGACGGCCGAATCGAGGAGCTTCGCGGCCTGCGAGGGCGCCGCCGCGAGCCAGTGATCGAAGGCGTCGCGCAGCGCCGCATCGACGATGCGGGAGGCTTCGCCGGACTGCAGCCGCCCCTTGTTCTGGCCCTGGAACTCGGGCTCGCGGATGAAGATGGAGAGCAGCGCCGCGCAATTGAGCATCACGTCGTCGGCCGTTACCGCCGCTGCCCGCCGGCTCTGCCCGATGCGCTCGGCATGGTCCTTCAGGCCCCGCAGCAGAGCGGAGCGCAGCCCCGTCTCATGCGTGCCCCCGAGCGGCGTCGGAATGGTGTTGCAATAGGAATGGACGAAGCCTTCCTCGTCGGCGAGCCAGGCGATGGCCCATTCGACCGAGCCGTGACCGCCAGGCTTTGTGACCCGTCCGACGAACGGCCCCTCGGTCACGAAGTCGCGCCCGTCGGTCTCGGCGGCCAGATGGTCCTTGAGGCCGTTGGGAAATCTGAACACCGCCTCGGCCGGAACCCGGGCACCCTCGGCGAGCGCCGGCGCGCAATGCCACCTGACTTCGACGCCGCCGAACAGATAGGCCTTGGAGCGCGACATCCTGAACAAGCGATGGGGATCGAGCCGGGCGCCTTCGCCGAAGATCTCGCCATCCGGCTTGAAGCGCACTTTTGTGCCGCGACGGTTGGCGACGCGGCCGGCCGTCTCCAGCGGCCCGAGCGCCAGCCCGCGCGCGAAATTCTGCCGATAGAGCGTCTGGCCGCGCGCCACCTCGACTTCGAGCCGCTCCGACAGGGCATTGACGACCGAGACGCCGACGCCGTGCAGGCCGCCGGAGGTCTGGTAGGCGCCCGAATCGAATTTTCCGCCGGCGTGGAGCGTCGTCATGATGACTTCGAGCGCCGACCGGTCCTTGAACTTGGGGTGCGGATCGATGGGGATGCCGCGGCCGTTGTCGGTCACGCTGCAGAAGCCGCTCTCCTCCAGAACCACGTCGATGAAGCTCGCATGCCCTGCCACGGCCTCGTCCATCGCATTGTCGATGACCTCGGCGAAGAGGTGGTTGAGGCCGGCCTCGTCCGTGCCGCCGATGAACATGCCGGGGCGACGGCGGACGGGCTCCAGGCCCTCCAGCACCTCGATCGAGGCCGCCGTGTAGCCGGTCTCGTCAGGCGTGCCGTCCTGCGGCGGCGGCGCGCGCCGGCGCCGGCGCTCCACCGCAGGCGCGACGGTCGGCGCCGGTTCGGCGGAGGCCGGCTCCGGGGTCGCCGCGGCGAAACTGAAAAGGTCGTTGTCCTGCGCCATTCTTTGCCTGCATCGATTGGACCGTCGGCGGAAGGGGGCCTCGACGGGAACAGATCGTAAACATAGACTGTCCGGGTTTTGCATGGAAGACGACAGCGCATGCCACGCCTCGCCATCCACCAGCGAATCACCCCGGGAACAGTGTCGCGATGATGTCGCTCGTATCCTATCTTGCTTTCGTGGCCGCTTCGGCCGTGCTGATCGCGACCCCCGGTCCCAATGTGGCGCTGATCGTCGGCACCAGCATCAGGCATGGCCGCGCCGCGGGTCTCGCGACCGTCATCGGCACCAGCGCCGCCATGGTGGTGCAGCTTGCGGCAACCGTCTTCGGCCTCTCGGTCGCGATTCTGTCGGCGGCGCATCTCTTCGGGCTCCTGCGCTGGGCGGGCGTCGCCTATCTCCTCGGCCTCGGGCTGCGCGCCCTTCTGGGGTGGCCGGAAAGCCCGGATGTGATCGCCGCGGCGCCCGATCTCGGCCGCGCGGTTGGACGCGGGTTTGCCGTATCGCTCACCAATCCGAAGACCCTGCTGTTCTATGGCGCCTTCCTGCCGCAGTTCGTCGATCGGTCGGGCTGGGTCACCGGCCAGCTCCTGCTTCTGTCGGCGACCTTCCTGGTCTTGGCGGCGACGCTGGACACCGGCTGGGCTCTCCTGGCGCATCAGGCACGGGGACTGCTGCTCGTACGGCCGGGATGGCACGAACGGATCAGCGGCGCCTGCCTGATCACCGCCGCCGCCGGCCTTGCATTGACGCATGAGAAAAGCTGAGCAAGATACAGGATACAAAGGACTTCTTCGTATGACGGATTTCCTTCTCGACGTCCGACGATCGATGGCCGATCAGAGCTGGCGACCCCGCCTCGACCAGGCTGGCCTCAACCGTGCCCTCGCCATCGCCCAGTCGCATGGCCTCTCCGATCTGCTCGCCCGCGTGCTGGCGAGCCGGAGCGTCGATGTCGGATCGGCGCAGGCCTATCTTGATCCGACCCTGCGCACCCTGATGCCGGATCCGGAGGTGCTGACCGACATGGCGGCCGCGACGGCGCGCCTCGAGGCCGCGATCAGGACCAGGGAGAAGGTCGCGGTGCTCGGCGATTACGATGTCGACGGGGCGGCCTCGGCTGCGCTCATGGCCTCCTATCTGCGCGCGGCGGGGCTCGACTGCCTGATCCACATTCCCGACCGGCTGCGCGAGGGCTACGGCCCGAGCCTCGAGGCCGTGACGTCCATCGCGAGCTCGGGCGCGAGGCTGCTCGTCACGGTCGATTGCGGCTCGGGATCGCACGCCGCGCTGTCCGAGGCACGCCGCCTGGGCCTCGATACGCTGATTATCGACCATCACGGCATCGCCCTTCCGTTCCCGCCGGCCGTCGCCATCGTCAATCCGAACCGCCCCGATGACCTGTCCGGGCTCGGGTCGCTCTCGGCGGCCGGCGTCGTCTTCATGGTGCTGGTCGGGCTCAGCCGCCGGCTCAAGCGGTCGAGCTTCTGGGATAAGGCCGAGGAGCCGGACCTGCTGGCCGGACTCGACCTCGTGGCGCTCGGCACGGTGGCCGACGTCGTGCCGTTGACGGGGCTCAACCGCGCCTTCGTGACGAAGGGTCTCGCCGTCATGCGGCGCCGCGAGCGTCCGGGTCTCGCCGCGCTCTTCGACGTGGCGGGCGCCAACGGCCCCCCGACAGTCTTCCAGCTCGGCTATCTGGTCGGGCCGCGGATCAATGCCGGCGGCCGGATCGGCGATGCCGGGCTCGGCGCCCGCCTGCTGCTGAGCCGTGACCCGACCGAGGCGAGCGCGATCGCGGCCGAGCTCGACCGTCTCAACCACGACCGCCGGCGCATCGAGCTGAGCGCCGTCGAAGAGGCGGAAGCCGAGGCGCTGTTGGCGCTCGAAGGCGAGGCGGACAGGGCGATCCTGGTCGTTGCCCGGCCCGGCTGGCATCCCGGAATCGTCGGCCTCGTCGCGGCGCGCCTGCGTGAGCGCTTCCGCCGTCCCGCCTTCGCGATCGCCGTCGAGGGGGGCGTGGGAACGGGCTCCGGCCGGTCGGTCGTGGGCGCCGACCTCGGGCGGATGGTGCGGATGGCGGTCGAGGCCGGCGTGCTGCGCAAAGGCGGCGGCCATGCCATGGCGGCGGGGATCACCCTCGACCTTGGTCGCCTCGCGGCGTTCCGAACTTTCGCGGAAGCGATGCTCGAAGCCGATGTCGCCGCCGCGCGGGGCGGCGAGGCGCTGCTCGTCGACGCGACGCTGACGGCGGCCGCGGCCGCTCCCGAGCTTTTGGAGGCACTGGAGAAGGCGGGTCCCTTCGGCGCCGGCAGCCCCGAGCCGGTGATCGCCCTACCGCACCATCGCATCGTCGAGATGGCCCCGGTCGGCGAGGACCACGTTCGGCTGGCGCTCGCCGGGCGCGACGGGGCGCGTCTCAAAGCCATGGCGTTTCGCGCGGCCCGCACGCCGCTGGCGGACGGGCTTGCCGCCGCGCAGGGCCGCCTCGTCCATTGCGCCGGAACGTTGACGCTCAATCGATGGGGCAGCGGTGCAGGGCGTCCCGAGTTGCGCCTGCTCGATGCCGCGATCGCCGACGAGGGCTGAGGCGCGAGCGCCGATCCTCTTGGCGTTCCGGAGAACGCTCGCTATATCGATGCGACCTGCCTTGTCCTGCCCCCGAAGCTCGATCCGAGCGCCGGGCCGCCGAAGGACCTACCATCACGGTCGAAGCTTAAGGGCAGCCCTGGGGCAGTCCGTCGACCCGCGCGACGCGCCGGGCCAACGCAAGAGTTTGAGGATGACGCAGAGCATGAGTCTCAAGAGCGAAGCCGGGATCGGTGAGACCGTCAAGGTCGTCATACAGGCGCTGCTCATCGCCCTCGTGGTGCGGACCTTCCTGTTCCAGCCGTTCAACATTCCCTCCGGCTCGCTGATCCCGACCCTGCTGATCGGCGACTATCTCTTCGTGTCGAAATATTCCTACGGCTATTCGAAATATTCCCTGCCGTTCAGTCCCAATCTGTTTTCGGGACGGATCCTCGGCACGCCGCCCAAGCGGGGCGACGTCGCGGTGTTCAAGCTGCCGCTCGACAATTCCACCGATTACATCAAGCGGGTGATCGGGCTGCCGGGCGACAAGATCCAGCTCATCGACGCGCGCCTCTACATCAACGGCCAGGAGGTGCCGCGCGAGCAGGTGGCGAGCATCACGACGCGCGACCAGTTCGGCAACGAGGTTCCGGTCCCGACCTTCAAGGAGACGCTGCCCGGCGGCGTGACCCACCTGATCATCCAGCGCGACGGCGACAAGGGCCTCCTGTCGAACACCGGCGTGTTCGAGGTGCCGCAGGGCGATTATTTCATGATGGGCGACAATCGCGACAATTCGACGGACAGCCGGGTGCCGCCCGAACAGGGTGGCGTCGGCTACGTGCCGTTCGAGAATTTCGTCGGTCGCGCCGAGATCATCTTCTTCTCCGTCAAGGAAGATACCCCGGTCTGGGAGTTCTGGCGCTGGCCGACCGACGTCCGCTGGGATCGCATCTTCAAGCCGGTGCGATGAGGGCCGCTGGGCCCGTCGATGTCGCCGGGCTGGAGGCGCGGCTCGGCTACGCCTTCAGGGAACCCGCCCTGCTGCAGCAGGCATTGACTCACATGAGCGGGACGGGCGGCGAGACGGTGCGTCTGTCGAGCTATCAGCGGCTCGAATTCCTGGGCGATCGGGTGCTGGGCCTCGTCGTTTCAGCTATGCTCTATGCCGAGTTCCCGCAGGCCACGGAGGGCGAGCTCTCGCGGCGGCTGGCCGAACTGGTGCGCTCCGAGACCTGCGCCGAGGTGGCGCTCGACTGGAACCTCGGCACCCATGTGCGTCTGGGACCGGGGGAGCTTCAGGCCGGCGGTCGGCAGCGGCCGGCGATCCTGGCCGATGTCTGCGAGGCGCTCGTCGGTGCCGTCTTTCTAGATGGCGGCTACGAGGCGGCCTCGACGCTCGTCGCCGCCGCCTGGCGGACACGCATGCTGGCGCCGCGCCGGGATCTGCGCGATGCCAAGACGGCGCTCCAGGAATGGGCGCAAGGCCTCGGCCGGCCACCGCCGATCTATCGGGAGGTCGAGCGTAGCGGGCCGGCTCACGCGCCGCAATTCGTGATCGCCGTCACGGTGACGGGCTATGAGCCGGCGCGCGGCAGCGGCAACTCGAAACGCACGGCCGAGCAGGCCGCGGCCGAAGCCTTCATGGTCCGCGAGGGATTCGCGGATGTCGCGCCGGCCGCGTCGGCGGATCGTCTCCTGTGACCCCGGATCATCCGACCCGCTGCGGTTTCGCGGCGCTGATCGGCGTTCCCAACGCCGGCAAGTCGACACTGATCAACGCGCTCGTCGGCTCGAAGGTGTCGATCGTGTCGCGCAAGGTGCAGACGACGCGCGTGCCGGTGCGCGGCATCGCGATCGAGGGCACGTCGCAGATCGTCTTCGTCGACACGCCGGGCATCTTCGCGCCGAAGCGGCGGCTCGACCGGGCGATGGTGGCGGCTGCCTGGAGCGGGGTAGGGGACGCCGATATCGTGGCGCTGCTCGTCGATGCTCGCAAGGGGCTCGACCCCGAGACCGAAGCGATCCTCGATCGGCTGCGCGAGCTCGGCAAGGCGCGGTTCCTGGTCCTCAACAAGATCGACACGATCGAGGTCGAGGCCCTGCTGGGTCTCGCCGCGGCCATCGACGCGCGCCTGCGGTTCGAGGAGACCTTCATGGTCTCGGCCCTCAAGGGACACGGCCTCGGGACGCTGCGCGCCGCGCTGGCCCGCGCCATGCCGCCCGGCCCCTGGCTCTATCCGGAAGACCAGGTCGCCGATGCGCCGCTGCGCGCCTTCGCGGCGGAGATCACGCGCGAGAAAATGTTCGAGCGCCTGCACGAGGAACTACCCTACCAGACGACCGTCGAAACGGACGATTGGAAGACGCTCCCCGACGGCTCGGTCCGCATCGAGCAGACGATCTTCGTGACCCGGCCCGGGCACAAGAAGATCGTGATCGGCGAGGAGGGTCGCACCATCAAGTCGATCGGCAAGGCGGCCCGCAAGGACATCGCCGAGGCGGCGGAGGTGCCCGTCCACCTTTTCCTGCACGTCAAGGTGCGCGAGAACTGGCTCGACGATCCCGAGCGCTATCGCGAGATGGGTCTCGATTTCCCGAAGGCATGATGCCTAAGGTCGGCACGGGTCTTCGGGCGGGCAATCGGGCGAAGAAGGATGCCTCGCAACGCCCGTTCCATCACAAGATGTCCCTGGCTCGAGACAAGAGGTCACTCGGTTTCACCCGGTCGATGGGGACCGTCAGCCGGTCGGCTTGGCGACGGGCATCAGCTTGCCCCGATCGCGGATGCGCGGCTGCAGCAGCAGTGCCACGAGGCCCGTCCAACCCGTCTGATGCATGGCGCCGAGGCCGGCCCCCGTATCGCCATGGAAATATTCGTGGAACGGGATGTGGTCGCGGAAGGCAGGATCGTCCTGGAACAGCGCCCGGTCGCCGAACACCGGACGGCGGCCGTCGCCACCGCGCAGGAAAAGGCGGGTCAGCCGGCGGGTCAGTTCGGCCGCGATGTCGGGCAGCGAATGGAATTGGCCCGACCCCGTCGGACATTCGATCGTGAAATCGGGCGGATAGAACGTCTCGAACTCGTAGAGCGCCTCGATCATGAGAAAGTTGATCGGCATCCAGACCGGACCGCGCCAGTTCGAGTTGCCGCCGAAGAGGCCGGTCGTCGATTCGCCGGGCTCGTAGTCGACCGAGAAGCGCCGGCCCCCGAAATCGTAGACGAACGGCGCGCTCGCGTGGATCTTGGACACGGAGCGGATGCCGTGGTCGGATAGAAACTCGGTCTCGTCGAGCATGCGCTCGAGCAGGGCGGTCATCCGCTGGCGCCGCAGCAGCGACAACAGCAGCCGGTCGTGCTTGCCGGGTTCCCCCCAGCGCGACACGAGCGCCGCCAGATCCTTTCGATGCGTCAGCATCCAGCGCATCCGCGCTGCGAAGCCGGGGAACAGGGCCATGGTGTCGCTCTCCAGCACCTCGACGGCGCAGAGCGGGATAAGGCCGACGAGCGAGCGTACCCGGAGCGGCACGCGCGTCCCGTCCGGCAGGTTGAGCATGTCGTAGTAAAACTGGTCCTGCTCGTCCCAGAGACCGCTCGGCCCTTCGCCTTCGGCGTCGCCCATCTCGGTCATGGCGGCGGCGATGTAGAGGAAATGCTCGAAGAACTTGGTCGCGATATCCTCGTAGACGTGATCCTCGCGCGCCAGATGCAGCGCGATGCGCATCAGGTCGAGCGTATACATCGCCATCCATGCGGTGCCGTCCGCCTGGCTGATGAAGCCGCCCGTCGGCAGGGGCTTGGAGCGGTCGAAGACCCCGATATTGTCGAGGCCGAGAAAGCCGCCCTGGAAGATGTTGCGTCCGTTGACGTCCTTGCGGTTCACCCACCAGGTGAAGTTCAGCATCAGCTTGTGGAACACCCGCTCCAGGAAATCGCGGTCGCCACGTCCGGTGAGCGCGCGATCCATCTCGTAGACGCGCCAGGCGGCCCAGGCATGGACGGGCGGGTTCACGTCGCCGAACGCCCATTCGTAGGCGGGCAGCTGTCCGTTGGGGTTCATGTACCATTCGCGCGTCAGCAGGATGAGCTGCCCCTTGGCGAAGGCGGAATCGATCAGCGCGAAGGTCACGCAGTGGAAGGCGAGATCCCAGGCGGCGTACCAGGGATATTCCCATTTGTCCGGCATGGAGACGATGTCGGCATTGTCGAGATGGCGCCAGTCGCTGTCGCGGCCGTGGCGCCGCTCGGACGGGGGCGGCGGCTGCGTCGGATCCCCCTCGAGCCAGCGGCGGACGTCGAAGCGGTAGAACTGCTTGGACCACAGCATCCCGGCGAGCGCCTGGCGCTGCACGGCGCGCGCATCGGCGTCGGCGATCTCGGCCTGGAGCACCGCGTAGAAGGCATCGGCCTCCGCGACCCGGTCCGCGAACACCGCCTCGAAGGCCCCCGTGTCGAGCGGATCGGCGGCGGCGGGCGCGAAGCGGAACCGCAGGATCGACGTTCCCCCGGCGGGAAGCTTGAGCAGGCTCCGGGCGGCGCATTTGGTGCCCTCGCCCGCGGGGTTCACGGCTGAGCGGTCGCCCGCCACGACGCAATCGTTGATGCCGTCCTTGGCGAAGCCGGCCATCGGCGTGCCGAAGAGGCGGCGCGTATTGGTTTCGTTTTCGCAGAACAGCAGCTCGGCCGGCTGCAGCGCGCTGAAGCGCCGGACGACGTCGGCGCGGGTCGCCTCGACGGCGGCGTCGGCCACGCGGTGCAGGCGCGGTCTCGGCTTGCCCTGCTCCCACGCCCAGGTGTTGCGCGCCCAGAGCTGGGGCAGCACGTGCAGCTCGGCGGGGTCCGGCCCGCGGTTCGCCACCGTGACCCGCATCAGGATGTCGTCCGGCGCGGCCTTGGCGTATTCCACGGTCACGTCGAAATAGCGGCCCGCGTCGAAGAGGCCCGTGTCGGCGATCTCGTATTCCGGCATGGCCCGACCCTTGCGGCGGGCGTTCTCGGCGACGAGGTCGTCGTAGGGGTAGGGCGCCTGCGGGTACTTGTAGAGCATCCGCATGTAGGAATGGGTCGGCGTACCATCGAGGTACCACCACAGCTCCTTGACGTCCTCGCCGTGATTGCCCTGCGCGTTGGTGAGGCCGAACATGCGCTCCTTCAGGATCGGATCCCGGCCGTTCCAGAGCGCCAGGGCCAGACACCAGAGCTGCTGGTCGTCGCTGAAGCCCGCGATGCCGTCCTCGCCCCAGCGATAAGCTCGCGAACGGGCGTGGTCGTGCGGCAGATAGGCCCAGGCGTCACCGTCCGCGCTGTAGTCTTCGCGCACCGTGCCCCATTGCCGCTCGCTCAGGTAAGGTCCCCAGCGCTGCCAGCCGGCCTCGGTCGCCTGGAGGCGACGCCCTTCGGCCGTATCGAGCAGGTGGCCATCGTCGCGGTGCGGATCATCGGTCGGCAAGGGGAAATCCTCAGCGAGGTCGCCGGTCGATCAGCCGGCGAAGCGCGGTTCGGGACGGCCTCGGACTCCCAGATCATGGATGGCGAAGAGGCTGCCGCGCAGCACGCCGTCGCCCGGAAAGCGCGGCAGCGGTGGCTTGGCCATCGAGGTGACGTAGAACACGTCGAGATCCGGGCCGCCGAACATGACGCTCGTCACCTTCTTGACAGGCATGTCGATCACCCGGTCGACCGCGCCGTCCGGCGCATAGCGGACGAGCCGGCCGTCGTAGACGAGCGCGTTCCACAAATATCCGTCCGCATCGACGGTCGAGCCGTCGGCGGCGCCGCCGCGCGACGTATCGATCTTGGCGAAGGTGCGCCGGTTCGACGCCATGCCCGTGTCGAGATCGTAGTCGTAGGCCCAGATCTCGCCGGACCACGTATCGTTGAAATAGAAGGTTTTCCCGTCCGGGCTCCAGCATGGTCCGTTGGAGCAGATGATGCCGGTGTCGAGCGTGCTCACCTCGAGGGTGGGCGACAGGCTGTAGAGAGCGCCGTTGGCGCCCGTCTCCATCGTGTCCATCGAGCCTGCCACGAAGCGGCCGCGCGGGTCGACCTTGCCGTCGTTGAGGCGGTTGTCCGGCCGGTCGGGCTCGGGATCGTGGATGAGCTCCACGTCTCCCGTCTTGAAGTCGAGCCTGTGGAAGCCGCGCTGCAACGACACCACGGCGCCCGACCCGTCCTTGAGGAGGGCCATCGAGCCGATCTTCTGCGGCACGTCCCAGGCGCGAAGCTCGCGGCCGTCCGCCGTCGCGCGGAAGACGCGACCGTCGAAGCTGTCGATCCAGTAGAGCCGCTGCTGGTCGACGTCCCACAGCGGTCCTTCTCCGAGCGTGGTCTTCACGTCGAGCAGGATGTCGATGCGCATCGTTCCGGCCTCCTCGGGATCAGAAATTCACCTCGTGGCCGCCCTTGAGCGACAGGATCTCGCGCGCTTCGTCGGGCGTCGCGACCGAAAGCCCGAGGCCCTCGACGATCTGGCGCACGCGCCTGACCTGGACGGCATTGCTCTCGGCGAGCTTGCCCGGCCCGTCCCAGAGCGAATCCTCGAGCCCGACCCGGACATTGCCCCCCATGGCGGCCGCGATGGCGGCAATGTTCATCTGGTTGCGCCCGGCGCCCAGCACCGACCAGCGGTATTGATCGCCGAAGAGCCGGTCGGCCGTGCGCTTCATGTGCATGACGTCTTCCGGATGGGCGCCGATGCCGCCCTGCAGACCGAAGACCGTCTGCACGAACAGCGGCGCCTTCACCAGGCCACGGTCGAAAAAATACTTCAGATTGTAGAGATGCGCCGTGTCGTAGCATTCGAACTCGAAGCGCGTGCCGTTGCCGGCACAGGTCTCGAGAATATACTCGATCTGCCCGAACGTATTGCGGAAGATGATGTCCTTGTTGGCCAGGTAGGTGCGCTCCCACTCGTGCTTCAGGTCCTTGAAGCGGTTGAGCATGCCGAAGAGGCCGAAGTTCATCGAGCCGAGGTTCAGCGAGGCGACCTCCGGCTTGAAGGTCGCGGCGGGCCGCACCCGCTCCTCGATGGTCATGGTGGGGGCCCCGCCGGTGGTGATGTTGACCACGCAGTTCGAGCGCTGCTTGATCACCGGCAGGAAGCGGGCGAAGGCCTCGGGCCTCTGGTCCGGCTGGCCGGTCTCGGGATTGCGCGCATGGAGATGCACGATGGCGGCGCCGGCCTCGGCCGCGCCGATGGCCGCGTCGGCGATCTCGGCCGGCGTGACGGGCAGGTGCGGCGACATCGACGGCGTATGGATCGCGCCCGTGACCGCGCAACTGATGATGACTTTGTTCGCGGCCATGACGGCCCTCCTTACAGTTTATCGAGAACCACCCTCAAGCTGGGGAGATCCGGCAGGACCCTCTCGAGCCACGCCGGCCGTCCCCTCAGAGCGATTCGACGTTGCCGTCGACGCCGAGCGACTGGCCCGAGATATTGTGGCCGGCGGGAGACAGCAGGAACAGCACCATCGCGGCGACGTCCTCCGGTCCCGTCATGCGACGCAGCGAGATGCGGTCGAGATATTGCTTCTCCATCTCCGCATAGGGAAGGCCGACCTGCGCGGCGCGGTCGCGGATGACGCCCTCCATGCGCGGCCCGCGGATGATGCCGGGCAGGATGGCATTGACCCTGATCCCCGCCGGCCCGAGCTCCTTGGCCAGGCTCTGCGTGAAGCCGATCACGCCCCATTTGGCGGCCGAATAGGGGGTACGGAACGCGTAACCATAGCGCCCCGCCGCCGACGACAGGTTGACGATAGCCGCGTCGCCGGACCGTTTGAGGAGCGGCACCGCGTGATGGGTGCAGAGGAACTGCCCGGTGAGGCAGATATCGATGGTGCGGCGCCAGTCGGCCGGAGCGATCTCCTCGACGCCGCCCGTCGGCCCCGCGATCCCGGCGTTGTTGATCAGCGCGTCGAGGCCGCCGAACCTGTCCCCGACGTCCGCAAACAGCCTCGCGACGGCCGCGTCGTCCGATACGTCGCAGAGGCTGGCGCCATGGTCGGGATGGGATTTTCGGAAATCGGCGAGATGGGTTTCGGAGACGTCGCAGACATGAATCCTGGCACCGTTCTCGATCAGGAGATCGGCGATCGCGCGGCCGATGCCCGAGGCGCCTGCGGTCACCAGGACGCGGAGGCGCGGCGTGAGCATGATTCCGGCCATGACTGAGTCCTTGCTTGAGGTCATGCGTCTCTGTCGCGCAGGGTGATGACGGCCGAGAGCACCACCGCGCCGAAGAGGATCGCACGGATCGCATAGGGCAGGGTGGTGCCGGCCAGCAAGGTCTGCAACGCGGTCAGCAGCAGCACGCCGCCGATCATTCCGACATAGCTGCCGCGCCCGCCCGTGATCAGCGCGCCGCCGACCACGACGACGGCGATCGAGGGCAGCAGATATTCGTCGCCCATGCCGAGGCTCGCCTGGCCTGAGAAGCCCGACAGGAGGCAGCCGACCAGCGCCGAGCAGAGGCCCGAGAGCATATAGACCATGACGATCGTCGAGCCGGTCGGGACGCCGGAGAGCCGGGCGGCCCTGAGGCCGTTGCCGATCGCATAGACCCTGCGGCCGAAGACGGTGCGCCCGAGCAGCACGGTGGCGGCCGCCACGAAGGCCAGATCAAAAAACACCACCGGGGTCACGCCGGCGACATGCCCGGTCATCAGCCAGCGCAGGCCGGGCGCCGAGAAGCCGTCCGGCGTGCCGCCCGAGTAGACCAGCGCCGCGCCCTGCAGCATGCCGTTCATGGCGAGCGTCATTACGATCGGCGAGATGCCGAGCGCCACGATGCCGAGCCCGTTGAGGAAGCCGACTCCGAGGCCGATCGCGAGCGCCAGCGGCACCGCGTAGAGCATGGCGGCGTCCGATCCCTTCATCAGCCCGGCGGCCAGGATGCCGCAGAAGGCGATGGTCCAGGGCAGCGACAGGTCGAGGCCGCCGGTGAGGATCACCGTACCTTGGCCGAGCGCCAGGATCGCCAGGAAGCTCGCGAGGACGACGAGCGAATCGTAATAGGTCCAGGACAGCAGCGTGCTGCCGAGCACGAGCTGGGTCGCGACGAGGACGAGCACGAAGCAGGCGAAGGCCGGCAGGATGGTGCGCAGGTCCTCGGCGCGGCGGATCCAAAGGGGCGGGCGCCGGACCTCCGGAGCCGAGGCAGGGAGAGCCAGGAGGCGCTCGGAGAGGGCGAGCTGGCGCGGCAGTCGGCCCTGGCGCCGCGCCGCAACACGGCGCGCGACCGTCCGCAGCGTGGTGGCAAGGACCGAGGTGCGGGTGAGCGAGGCGCCGAGCACGGCCAGGATCAGGATCGTGCCCTCGACGATGGACGAATAGAAGGCCGGGACGTTCAGCACGAGGAGGATGTTGACGACCATCATCAGCACGTAGGCGCCGAAGATCGTGCCGACCGGACCGCCGCGCCCGCCGCCGAGCAGCGTGCCGCCCACGACCACGGCGGCGAACATCTGCAGCAGCATCGGGTTACCGACGAGCGGGTCGCCCGAGCCGGTCTGGGCGCTGATGAAGAGGCCCGCGAGCCCGTAGAGGCCGCCGGCAAGAACATAGACGAAAAACTCCGCCGAGCGGATGCGAAGGCCTGCGGCGCGCGCGGCGTCGCGATCCGATCCGATGGCGTAGATGGCCTTGCCGAAGACCGTATTCTTGAGCAGCAGCCACGCGGCCACCAGGGCAAGGAGCAGCACGCCTGCGGCCGGCAGCAGGCCCGGAACGGCATCGGACACAAAGAGCTGGCTGAAGGCCGCGGGGATCTGCCCGCCGGGCTTGTCCATGACAAGGAGCGTCACGCCCTGCAGGATGAACATCGAGGCCAGGGTGACGACGATCGGCTGCAGCCGCAGGACGACGATGAAGAAGCCGTTGAAGGCGCCGGCCGCGGCGCCGATCAGGAGTCCCGCGGCGGCCCACAGCGCGACGCTGGCGGGCGCGTCCTGCATATGGCTCGCGAGCGCCACGTTGACGAGCGAGATCACCGCCGCCGCCGACAGGTCGAAGCCGCCCGACAGCACCACGATGGTCTGCCCGATGGCCGCGATCGCGAGCGTCGCGCCGCCGGTGACCAGCGTCGAGATCTCGTAATAGCCGAGCGATCCGCTGAGCAGGCGGATCAGCAGGAGGCAGATCATCAGGGCGGCGGCGGCGATGAGCGGCCCGCGGTGCCGGCCGAGGCGCAGGCGTCGCGCACGGCGCACCGCCGCGTCGCGGGGGCCGAGGGCGGCGGCGCTCATCAGGCGGATTCCAGGACGGTCGGGCCACCCCCGAGGGTGGCGCGTAGGATGGCGTCCTCGCTGAGCGCGGGACCTTCGAGCCTCGCCGCAACCCGGCCGCGATAGAGGACGATGACCCGATGAGCGAGATGGTCGAGCTCCGCGATCTCGGTCGAATGGATGAGCACCGCGCCTCCTGCCGCCGCGTAGTCCCGGATCAGCGCGTAGATCTCGTGCTTGGTGCCGACGTCGATGCCGCGGGTCGGGTCGAACAGGAGCAGCACGCGGCTCTGGGCGAAGAGCCATTTGGCGATGGCGATCTTCTGCTGGTTGCCGCCCGAGAAGGCCTTCACGGCCATCCACAGCGCCCGCATCTCGACATTGAGGCGGCCGAGCGTGCGGGCGACCTCGGCCTCTTCGCGTGCCTCGTCGATGAAGCCATGGCGGGCATAGCGCTCGACCACCGGCAGCGACACGTTGCGCCGGCCGTCGAGCTTCAGGAACAGCGCCTCGGTCTTGCGGTCCTCCGGCACCAGGCTGATGCCGATCCGCCCCTCGACCGCGTCGCGCGGCGAAGTGAAGGTGACCGGCCGGCCGTCGATCCTGATCTCGCCGCGGCTCTCCTCCATGCCGAAGAGGGCGGAGAAGAGCTCGAGCTGTCCCATGCCCTGCAGGCCCGCGACGCCGAGGATCTCGCCGGCACGCAGGTCGAAGGAGACGTCGGCGAGGCGCCGATCGGTCGCGATCTCCGACGCGGAAAGCACCGGCTCGCCGAGCCGGGAGGGGACCGGCGGCTTCGGCGGGAAGGACCGCGCCAGATCTCGGCCGGCGATCATGCCGATCAGCGCTTCGTCGGTGATGTCCGCCAGCCGTTCCGTCGCGATATGGCGGCCGTTGCGCAGCACCGTCACACGGTCGCAGAAGGCGCGCACCTCGCGCATGCGGTGGGAAATGAACACCACGGTGACGCGTTGCGCCTTGAGCCCCTCGATCAGGCCGCCGAGCCAGTCGATGTCGCGGCCCGAGAGCGTCGAGGTCGGCTCGTCGAGGAGCAGGATCTCCGGGCGACGGAACAGGGCGCGGGCGATCTCGATCTTCTGCCGTTCGTTGAGGTCGAGGTCGCGGACATCCGCGTCGAGGTCGATCGTGCCGAGGCCGAGGGTGTCGAGATGGGCGCCGATCAGGCGCCGCGCTTCCCCGCGGCGGATCTGCCCGAGCCGCGTCGGCGGATAGGGCAGGAGCATGTTGTCGAGCACGCTCAGGTCACGCACGAGGGTGAGCTCCTGGAACGCCGTCTGGATGCCGCGCGCGTGCGCGGCGCGCGGGCTGTCGAGGCTTGCCTCCTCGCCGGACAGCAGGATCCTGCCGGTGGTCGGCAGGATCAGGCCCGCGAGCAGCTTGACCAGGGTGGATTTTCCGGCGCCGTTCTCGCCGAGCAGCGCATGGGTCTCCCCGGCCAGGATGTCGAAGGAGACGTCGTTGACCGCGACCGTGGCCCCGAACACCTTGCGGATGTTGCGGGCCGCGACCGCGGTTACGGCAGCCGGACCGTCCGTGTCACGTGACGCGAGGCTCACGGCTTGCGCCCCGCTCCTACATCTCGGGCTGGCCCACGAGGGCGGCCGACAGGCCGAGCTCAGGCGTCTCGGCGGAATAGATCGAGGCGAACCAGCCCGGGTTCGAGACGAGCGCCGGCTTGAAGGCGTTGCAGCCGGCCTTCATCTCCGCCCAGGTGCCCTCCTGGCAGAGCTTGATCGTCTCGTTGGTGACGAGGGGGAGCGGCAGGACCGTGTCCTTGGCGACGTCCTTGCCGTCGAGCTTCTCGACCGCGAGCTTTAGCGCCAGGCCGCCCGAATAGGGGGGCGACGCATAGGAGATGCGGGGCGCGCCCATGGGCTTGTAGGTGCCGTTCGAGCCTTCCGCCTCGGTGCTGGCCGGCAGCATCTGGATGCGGCCGCCATTCGAGCCCTCGCCGGCGCAGGGCTTGAGCTTGTCGGAGGCGCCCGCCTCGATCTCCATCGTGTTGGCGGTGTAGCAGCCGACCTGCGTCCACAGGCCGTCGATCTCGTTCCACTTGCGGGTGGCGAGGATCTTGGAGAGCTCGGTGCGGGCGACGGCCTGGCTCCACATGCCGACCGCCTCGTTGACGATCTTGATGCCGGGATACTTGGTGAAGACCTCCTTCGCGGCCGCGGTCCGCAAGGTGTCGACTGAGGTGCCCGGCACGCCGGTAATCATCACGATATTGCCCTTGCCGTCGAGCTTCTTGGCGAGCCACTCGGCCGTCGCGCGCCCGGCTTCGGTCTGGTCGATATGGACGTTGTAGGCGCAGGGCTCGGTGATCGCGGCATCGTAGGCGATGATCATCACGCCCTTGTCGCAGGCGTTCTTGACCGCGCCGTTGAGCGCCGTCGGCGAAATCGGATAGACCACGATCGCCTTGGCGCCGGCCTGCACCATGGCATTGATCTGTTGGATCTGGCGCTGGGCGTTCGGGCCCGCGACCTGGACCTGGAGGTCGACCTTGTCGGCGAGCTCCTTGCTCGCCGCCATGGCCTTGACCATGTTGGCGGCCTCGCCCTGCCAGTCGTTGCCGATATAGCTCATCGACAGGTAGATCTTGTACTTGTCCTTGGCCTCGGCCGAGTGGCCGGCCAGGAGGCCAACGGTCAGCACGCCCGTGGCGAGCCCGGCGGCGATCCCTCTCCACGCAATCATTTGCTCCTCCCTCTCGGCTCGCCATCAACGGCGCAGTCTTCGGCTCCGCTTGCGGGCCTGCTTTTTGGTTCTTTTGATCATAGATCGAAGATCAGACCTTGCGCAACCCAGCAGTCCGCTCTTTCATGGCCGCACAGGATCTGGGGATGCGATGAGCGACGTCCGAGCCCGAGCACCGCTGTCGGTGGTCCGCATCCAGCGCGCCACCATGCAGGACGACGTCTACCGGCAGGCCAAGGAACTGATCCTGAACGGCGAGCTTGCGCCCGGCCAGTCGATCACCATCCAATGGCTGGCGGATGCGTTCGGGGTCAGCGCCATGCCGGTGCGCGAGGCGATCCTGCGCCTGACCGCCGAAAAGGCCTTGACGATCGTCGCCGGACGGAGCCTCGGCATCCCGCCGCTGTCGCGCGAGCGCCTCGCCGACCTGACCCGCACGCGGCTCGAGATCGAGGCGCTGGCGGTCTCCTGGGCGGTCCCCAACCTCGATGCCGAGGTGCGCTCACGCCTCGACCGCCTGATCGCCGAGATGGACAACATCAAGCCCGACAACGAGGCCCGGAAGGTCTATCTGCGGGCGAACCGGGAGTTTCACTTCGCCCTCTACCAGGCGAGCGGCTCGGAGGCGATGCTCGGCATCATCGAGAGCCTGTGGCTGCAGGTCAGCCCCTATTTCAACCTGCTGCAGGAGCGCGGCAATTTCGTCGTTTCGAACCGTCACCACCGGGCGCTGGTCGATGCCCTCGCGGCTCGCGACCCGGCCCGGGCCATCGAGGCCGTGCGCGCCGACATCGGCGATGCGGCCTCGGTGCTCGACACGATCCTGGCGTGAGCGCGCCGCGCGGTCGAGGCTCGCTCACGCCGCCCTGACCTCGATGTCGTCGTAGCGGTTGACGCGGTACACGACATAGGACACGAGCCAGGCGAGGATGAAGAGGCCGACGATGACGTAGCCGAGGAGGCCGAAATTGTCGTTGAGCGATCCGATGGCCCCCCAGAAGCCGCCGCCGTCGCTCAGGCCGAGCTTGTCGCCGATGAGGTTGAGGGCCTCGAGGCCACCGACGATGAACGCGACGACGACCGAGACCGCCGTGATGGTCAGGTTGTAATAGAGCTTGCGGATCGGCTTGACGAAGGCCCAGCCATAGGCGCCGAGCATCAGGATGCTGTCGGTCGTGTCGAGGAGCGTCATGCCGGCCGTGAACAGCGCTGGGAAGACCAGGATCGACCAGATCGACAGCCCTTGCGAGGCCTGGGTCGCCGAGATGCCCAGAACGCCCACTTCCGTCGCGGTGTCGAAGCCGAGGCCGAACAGCAGACCGAGCGGATACATCTGCCAGCTGCGCTCGATGACCCTGAAGAAACGGCGGAACAGGCGTCCGAGCAGCCCTCGGGTGGCCAGAACGAGATCGAGTTCCTCCTCGACGAAGCGGCCGCCGTTCTTGACGGTGCGGAACGTCCGATAGACGGAGATCAGGACGAGGAGGTTCACGAAGGCGATGGCGAACAGGAAGAAGGCGGACACCGAGATCCCGATGATCCCGCCGACCGACTTGAAGGTCTCGAACCGGGTCTGAAGCGCGCTCGCCGTCACCGCGATGGCCACGGACAGCCCCACCACGATCGTCGAATGGCCGAGGGAAAAGAATAGTCCCACCCCGACCGGTCGCCTGCCCTCCTGCATCAGCTTGCGGGTCACGTTGTCGATCGCCGCGATGTGATCGGCATCGAAGGCGTGCCGCAGTCCGAAGCTGTAGGCCAGCATCGCTGTCCCTAGCAGGACCGGGAAATCGTGAAAGGCCACCAGGGCCCAGGCCCAGGCCGCCGCGTTGGAGGCCAGCAGGAGGACATAGATGACCACGATCTTGCCCCGGATCTGGTCCCCGGCATCGTTGAAGAGCGTCGACAGACCCGCGATCACATCTGGTCTCCTCGGGAGGCCCGAATCGCTCTTACGGCCGACCCCGTCAGGGCTTGGGATGGGCATGAGCGTGGCTTTCGTCTCCTTCGCGGGCACATTCGGGGTGCCAACCTGATCCGCAGTCCTGTTTTGACTCACAAAACGCCGAATTCAAGTTAACGCTTCCAGGCAACACTATCCGCTTATCCCGGCGAAAGCCGGGATGAGCGGCGGAAAGACCCGTCTCGAAGCCCATCCGTTAACCTGAATTCGGAACCCTGGCTTGGCGCGGGTGACGGTTGACTCTTTATCGCGGATAGGAACAAATCATGAACATAACGGTGTTCGTGCCGCGTTGCGAGGTGTCATGTCGTCAGGTCGCTCAACCGTCATCGAGGAGTTGCGCACCCGCCTCGACTGCCTCGAGGCAGAGAGGGTCGGCTTGCGGACGACCTTGCCGTTCGGCGTGGCCGAGATCGACGACCGCCTTCCGGGAGGCGGGTTGCTGCTCGGCGCCCTGCACGAGGTGTCCGGAGGAGAAGGGGACATGGCCTATGGGGCCGCCGCGGCGCTGTTCGTGGCGGGCGTGCTCGCCCGGCTGAGCGGCCCTGTCCTGTGGTGCCTGATGCGACCCGACCTGTTCGCGCCGGCCCTCGCGTCGGTGGGGCTGCATCCGGATCGCGTGATCTATGTCGAGGCCGGCGACGGGCGGACCGTTCTGCTGGTGATGGAGGAGGGTCTGAGGATCCGCGGCCTCGCGGGTGTCGTCGGCGAGACCGACAGGCTCGATCTCACCGCCTCCCGCCGTCTCCAGCTCGCGGCCGAACGCTCCGGCGTCGTCGCCTTCGCGGTGCGGCGGTGGCGCTCCCGGGCCGCGGCCGACAAGGCCGGCCATTCGGCCGCGGTCACCCGATGGCGGATCACGGCGGCGGCGTCGGTGCCGTTGCGAACGCCCGGCATCGGGCGCGCCCGCTGGACGCTCGATCTGCTTCGCTGCCGCAACGGAATACCCTCGACATGGATCGTGGAGGCCTGCGATGCCGAAGGACGTCTCGCGGCGAGCCGTGTCCCTCGTCCTGCCGACCTGGTCGACCGACCGGCTGCGGCGGGAGCGGGGAGGCGTCTCGCTGCCGGCTGATCAGCCGCTGGCGACCGTCGAACGCGACGGCTCGCGCCGGATCGTCGCGGCCAGGGACGGTGTCGCGCAGCGGCTCGGGCTTCGCGCCGGCATGCCGGTCGCGCAGGCCCGCGCGTCGGTTCCGGATCTCATCGTCGCCGATGCCGATCCGGCGTGCGACCTCGCCGGTTTGCGCCGTCTCGGCGAATGGATGCTGCGACGTTACAGCCCGATCGTCGCGCTCGATCCGCCGGACGGTCTGCGGCTCGACGCGACCGGCTGCGCCCATTTTTTTCCTAGTGAGGCCCGGATGCTCGCCGACATGGTGCGGCGCCTCGCGGCGGCCGGCATCGCGGCGCGCGCCGCCATGGCCGGAACCTATGGCGCGGCCCATGCCCTGGCGCGCCATGCCTCCTCTCCCCGATCGGTCATCGCGACCGGAACGGAACCGGCAGCCCTTGCGTCCCTGCCGATCGCCGCTCTGCGGCTCGATCCAGGGATCGTGGACGGCCTTCGGCGGCTGGGCTTCGAGCGTATCGGGCACATGCTCAATGTCCCGCGCGGCCCGTTCGCCCGGCGCTTCGGGCCGGATCTCTACCGTCGATTGGATCAGGCGCTCGGTCTTGCGGCCGAGCCGATCGAGCCGATCGTTCCGGCCGGGATGCCAATGGTGCGGCGAAGTTTCATCGAGCCGATCTGGACGCCCGAGCCTCTCGCCCGGGCGATCGGCCATCTGGCCGAGGCGCTGTGCCGGCAGCTGAGCGGCGAAGGGCTCGGCGCGCGTCGTCTCGATCTCGCGCTGCATCGCATCGATGCTCGGATCGAGGCGATCCGGGTCGGTATGGCCGCCCCCGTACGCGACCCTGTCCGTCTCGGCCAGCTGCTCTGTGATCGGCTCGATCGGTTCGATCCGGGTCCGGGCGTCGAGCTCATGGTGCTGACCTCCCCCCTGGTCGAGCCGCTCGACGCGCGGCAGGTCGAGAGCGATCTCGCGGGCCATGAGGTTTCGCCCGATCTGTCCGGGCTCGTCGATACCCTGTCCAACCGCCTCGGGCCGCGACGGCTCTTCCGCTTGGCGCCCATCGAAAGCGAGGTGCCGGAGCGCGGAGGGCGGCGGCTGGCTCCGCTGGCCCCTCCGATGGGATTGACCTGGTCGGCCGACTGGCCGCGGCCGACGCGGCTCCTGGTCCCGCCGGAGCCGATCGCGACCTTCGCCTTGCTGCCCGACCATCCGCCGGTGCAGTTCACCTGGCGCGGGATCCGTCACCACGTGCTGGCGGCCGACGGTCCGGAACGCATCTTCGGCGAATGGTGGCGGCGCGACGCGGAGCTCGTCGCCGTGCGGGACTATTTTCAGGTGGAGGACGAGCAGGGCGCCCGTTTCTGGGTCTATCGCGCCGGCGACGGCGTCGATCCCGCGACCGGCTCGCATCGCTGGTTCCTGCACGGGCTCTTCGCGTGATGGATTACGCCGAGCTCCAGGTCACCACGAATTTCTCCTTTCTGCGCGGCGCCTCGCATGCCGAGGAGCTGTTCGCGGCGGCGCGCCTGCTCGGCATTGCGGCGCTCGGCGTCGTCGACCGCAATTCCCTCGCCGGGATCGTGCGCGCCCACGCCGCCGCCAAGACGACCGGCATGAGGCTCGTCGTCGGCTGCCGGATCGATCTCGACGATGGCACCTCGGTCCTCGTCTACCCGACCGACAAGCCGGCCTATTCGCGCCTCTGCCGGCTGCTGACGCTCGGCAAGGGCCGCGCCGGGAAAGGGGCCTGCCGCCTCGATTGGAGCGACCTGGTCGCCCATGGCGACGGGCTGATCGCCGTCCTGGCGCCCGACGCGATCGATGCGAAGCTCGCGGACGGCATCTCGCGCCTCAAGCGCGACTTCGGCGACCGCGGCTATCTGGCGCTGACGCTCCGCCGCCGGCCCGGCGATGCGGCACGCCTTCAGACCCTCGCCGAGCATGCGGCCTCGGCTCGCGTGGGTGCCGTCGCCACCAACGACGTGCTGTTCCATGCGCCCGAGCGGCGCATCCTGCAGGACGTGCTGACCTGCATCCGGGAAGGATGCACGATCGATGAGGCGGGCTTCCGCAAGCACCGCTTCGCCGACCGTCATCTCAAGCCGCCGGGGGAAATGGCGCGGCTCTTCGCCCGCCATCCGGCGGCGATCGCGGCAACCATGGAGATCGCGAGACGCTGCAGCTTTTCGCTCGACGAGCTGCGCTATCAATATCCGAACGAGGTCTCCGAGCCTGGCGTCACCTCACAGCAGGACCTCGAACGGCTGACCCGGGAGGGCGCCGCCTCGCGCTTTCCCGGCGGCGTGCCGGCGAAGACGGCGCGGCTCCTGCGGCACGAGCTCGGCCTGATCGAGACGCTCGGCTACGCGCCCTATTTCCTCACCGTCAACGCCATCGTCCGCTTCGCCCGATCGAGGAACATCCTGTGCCAAGGCCGGGGATCGGCCGCCAATTCCGCCGTGTGCTACGTGCTCGGCATCACCTCCATCGATCCGGAGACGTCGAACCTGCTGTTCGAGCGCTTCGTCAGCCAGGAGCGCCGCGAGCCGCCGGACATCGACGTCGATTTCGAGCATGACCGGCGCGAGGAGGTGATCCAGTGGATCTACGACACCTATGGCCGCGACCGCGCGGCGCTCGCCGCCACCGTGACGCGCTATCGCTCGCGCGGCGCCGTGCGCGATGTCGGCAAGGCGCTCGGGCTGCCCGAGGACATCACCGCCATGCTGGCCGGCCAGGTCTGGGGTTGGTCGATGGAGGGCGTGCCGGAGAAGAGCGTGGCCGATCTCAATCTCGATCCGCAGGATCGGCGCCTTCGGCTGACGCTCGATCTGAGCCGGCAATTGATCGGCTTCCCGCGCCACCTCGGCCAGCATCCCGGCGGCTTCGTCCTGACCCATGACCGTCTCGACGACCTCGTCCCCATCGAGCCGGCCCGCATGGAGAACCGGCAGGTGATCGAATGGGACAAGGACGACATCGACAGCCTGCGTTTCATGAAGGTCGACGTGCTCGGCCTCGGCATGCTCGGTTGCATGCGCCGGGCCTTCGACCTGTTGAAGGAGCACAAGGGGCTCGGCCTCGATCTCGCGACGATCCCCGCCGAGGATGCCGCGACCTATCGGATGATTCAGCGCGCCGACACGCTCGGCACCTTCCAGATCGAGAGCCGGGCCCAGATGGCGATGCTGCCGCGCATGAAGCCCAAGACCTTCTACGACCTCGTCATCGAGGTCGCGATCGTCCGCCCGGGCCCGATCCAGGGCGACATGGTGCATCCCTACCTGCGCCGGCGCGAAGGCAGGGAGACGGTCGTCTATCCCAAGCCCGAGCTCGAGGCGGTGCTCGGCAAGACGCTCGGCGTGCCGCTGTTCCAGGAGCAGGCGATGCGCGTCGCCATCGAATGCGCCGGCTTCACCCCCGGCGAGGCCGATCAGCTGCGTCGCTCCATGGCGACCTTCAAGTTCACCGGCGGCGTCTCGAAATTCCGCGACAAGCTCCTCGCCGGCATGGTGTCGAACGGCTACGAGCTCGACTTCGCCGAGCAGACCTTCAGGCAGCTCGAAGGCTTCGGCTCCTACGGCTTTCCCGAGAGCCACGCGGCCTCCTTCGCCCTGATCGCCTACGCCTCCTCCTGGATGAAGTGCCACCATCCGGATGTCTTCTGCGCGGCATTGCTGAACGCCCAGCCGATGGGATTCTACGCGCCTGCGCAGATCGTCAGGGATGCGCGCGACCACGGCGTCGAGGTCCGTCCCATCGACGTCAACGCCAGCCGGTGGGACAGCACGCTGGAGCCGATCGGGCAGGAGAGATTCGCGGTCCGGCTCGGCCTGCGGCTGACCAAGGGCCTGGCCAATGCGGAGGGGGCGAAAATCGTCGTCGCCCGTGGCGACGGTCCCTATGCGGATATCGAGGAGCTCTGGCGTCGTTCGGGCGCCACGGTCGCGTCGCTGGAGAGGCTCGCCGACGCCGATGCTTTCGCAGGCGCGATGCGGCTCGCCCGACGCGACGCATTATGGGCGATCCGCGCGCTGCGCGACGACCCCCTGCCGCTGTTCGAGGCCGCCGATCGCGGCAGCACGCCGCAGCCGGAGATCGTCGAGGCGCCGGTCGCGATCGCGCCGATCACGGCGGGGGGCGACGTGGTCCAGGATTATTCCAGCACCGGCCTGACCCTGCGCCGGCATCCCGTCGCCTTCCTGCGCGAGGATCTGTCCAGGCAACGCATCCTGCCGGCCTCGGCCTTGCTCGAGACGCGCGACGGGCGATGGCTCACCGTCGGTGGCCTCGTCCTCGTCCGCCAGAAGCCGGGCAGTGCCAAAGGCGTGATGTTCGTTACGATTGAGGACGAGACCGGCGTAGCCAATGTGGTCGTCTGGCCCACGCTGTTCGAGCGTCAGCGGCGGATCATGCTCGCGGCCGGCATGCTGGCCGTTCACGGCAAGGTGCAGCGCGAGGGCGAGGTCATCCATCTCGTCGCCCAGAAGCTTTTCGATCTCACCGACCTGTTGCGCAGCGTCGGAGACCGCGACGCCGCCTTCCCGCTCCCGCACGGTCGCGGCGACGAGGTCCGGTCCGGCAGCGGAGGCGGCGATCGCCGGGACGAGGTCCTCGGCCGCAAGGCTCGCGACATCTACATACCGGATCTGCACATCGACAGCATCAAGGTGAAATCGCGGGATTTCCGCTGACCCGTCACCCTGCGTTCCTCGCTTGGAGGCTGTTTGACAACTCCTATTTCCTTCATCCTGAGCCGGCCCTGAGCGGCTGCTTGCGCAGCAAGCCGAAGGGACGGCCGACGTCAGCCGTGCTTCGAGACGGTCCTGGCGGACCTCCCCAGCATGAGGGTCGGAGGGATTCAACCAAGCTTTAGAGTCTTGGCCCTTTCCACTCGGCGGCCGTCCAGGCTCAGGCCGTGCGGAGGTCCGGCATGAGAGCGACCGTGTGGTCGGCGAAATCGACGTTCGGCAGCAGCGGATACCAGCCCGGCCGGCCTGGATCGCGGTCATAGGGATAGGGGCCGAGCGAGCGGTAGAGCTCGGCATAGGTCCCGAGCTTGTCGCGATCGAGCGTCACGCCGAGGCCCGGCCCCTGCGGCACGGCGATGCAGCCGTCCCGGTAGCGCATCTTGCCGCCGGCGATGACGTCGTCGGCGAGGTGGTGGTAGTGCGCGTCGGCCGTGAAGGTGAGGTTCGGCAGCACGGCGCCGAGATGCAGCATGCTGGCGAGCTGGATGCCGAGCTCGCCCGACGAATGAACCGCGATGCCGAGACCGAACGTATCGCAGATCTGGGCCGCCCGGACGCAGGCTCTGATGCCGCCCCAGAACGTCGTGTCGAGCAGGATCACATCGACCGCCGGGTCGCGCACGTTGGTGGCGAGCTGCTCGAAATCCATGACGATCGTATTGGTGGCGAGCGGCACCTTGAGCTTCTCGCGCAGCCGCCGCATGCCCGCGAGGCCCCAGGTCGGATCCTCGAAGTAATCGTTGCGCAATACCTCGATCGCCTGGCCGAAGCGCAGCGCCTGTTCGACCGAAAGGGCGGCATTGGGGTCGTAGCGAAGCGCGTCGTCCGGGAAGGCCGCGGCCAGCGCGTGGTAGCAGTCGAGCTCGTAGTCGGGATGGAAGACGCCGGCCTTCAGCTTGTGGGCCTTGAACCCATACGCCGCCTTGAGCGCGCGGGCGTGGTCGACGAGCTGGTCGATGGTCCGTATCTCGCCCTCGCCCGTCTCGGGGTCGGCATAGCGGTAGAACAGATAGCTCGCAAAACCGACCTTGTCGCGCACCTTTCCGCCGAGAAGCTGGTAGACCGGCACGCCGAGCTTTCGGCCGATGATGTCGAGGCAGGCGAATTCGAGCGCCGCATGAAGCTGGGTGCGGTTGTTGTAGAGCGACGCGGTCGGGTTGCAGATGGCGAACCGCATCCGGTTGAGGTCGAACGGATCGTGCCCGACGAGATAGGATTTCAGCCCGGCGAAGGCCAAAGCCGCGCCCTCGCCGCCGCCGCCCATCTCGCCGAGGCCGGTGATGCCCTCGTCGGTCTCGACCTCGACGACGGTGCGCACGAAACGGCCCCAATGCGCCCCGTTGCTGTGGCGCAGCGGCGCCTCGAGCGGCATCGTGACGGTCGTGGCCCGGATATCGGTGATCTTCATCGGGGCTTTCTTATCGGCTTGCCCCCAGGCTCACAAGCCAGGTTCGGGGGAGGGCATCCGCCGCACGTCCCGGTCGTCATCGGCCTGCGGCATGGGCTTCATGTCCGACTGCGCTCGGCAGGAGAATCTCGGCGGCCTCGACGCAATCTCTGGCGGTCAACCTCGAAGGGTCGCCTCGACCTGGCGGGCGCCCGCCACGATGTCGTCCTGAATGGCGGCGCGTGCCTTTTCCGAATCTCTCTCCCGCAGCCCGGCGAGAACGAGATCGTGTCTGTAGATCCCCTGCTGCCACGACGTAACACGTGGATAGATCGCGTTGAGCATGGGGCCGCTCCGGAGCCACAAGGTCTCGACGAATGTGGCGAGCGTGCGGAGCCGGGAGAGATCGACCAGCGTCAGGTGGAAGGCCCGGTTCCATTCGAGCGCTCGGGGGATGTCGTTGCTCCGCTCCGCGGCTTCCAGTCGGGCGTGAATGTCGGCGAGGCCTTGGACCTCCGACGGCGTGGCCCGGCATGCGGCAACCGCCGCGGCCTCGCCTTCCAGGAGCACTCGCAGGCGTCGCGTTTCGAGGTAGACGTCGAGCGGCATGTGCGGAACGCTGAAGGCGGTGTTCTGCTTGAGTTCGAGGCACCCGCTCGAGACGAGCTGAAGCAGGACCTCCCGCACGGGGGTCGTGGAAATGCCGAGTTCCTTGGCGAGGCTGCGGATCGTGATCCGGTCGCCGGGCTTCCAGGCGCCGGAACTCAGGCGGCGGCTGATGAATCGCCTCGCCTGAGCAGCCAGCGGGTCGCGGATGACGGTTGACACCCCCTCGGTCGCGTCGAGCCCAGCGATGTCCCGGAGCAGTATAGACATTCTCCGTTGCCCTCTCACCCGAACCGCCCGGGCTGCCGCGTTGCAGGCCCCGATATATGATGCCTCACGATTGCACGCATGTCTCTCAAAGTTACTGTGTCGATGTCGGTTCCGTACGCCGTCCGTGCCTCGTAGGCTCCGCGGCGCTTAGAAGCGAAGGAAGCCCCATGGTCGAGCTTTACGGCAGGATCTACTCGCGTCTGGACCTGGCGCGGCATTCAGGCAGCCTGTCGCAATTCGCCGGCGTTCGCCTCATGACGCTCGGCGACGGGGTCGAACGCGGCATTCGCGTGCTGGAGTTCCGTACCGGAACCGGGCTGCGCTTCACGGTGCTGGTCGACCGTGCCATGGATATCGCCGATTGCGAGCACAACGGCCGCGCCATCGGCTGGCACTCGCCGAGCGGCTTCCGGCACCCGGGCCTGCACGAGAGCGACGGCGAGGGCGGGCTCGGCTTCCTGCGCTCCTTCTCGGGCCTGCTCGTCACCTGCGGCCTCGACCATGTGGGCTTCACCGAGGAGGCGCCGAGCGGCCATTTCCACTATGGGCCGCGCGCCACGACACGTCACCCGATCCACGGCCGCATCGGCACGGTCCCGGCCCGCCTCACCGGCTACGGCGAGCGCTGGGACGGGGACGAGTGCATGCTCTGGTGCGAGGGCGTCGTGCAGCAATCGGCGGTGTTCGGCGAGGACCTGCATCTCGTTCGCCGGGTCGAGGCCCGCGTCGGCTCGAACGAGATCACCCTCACGGACCGGGTGGTCAACCACGGCTTCTACGCGACGCCCCATATGATCCTCTATCACCTCAACCTCGGCCATCCGCTGCTCGACGAGGGATCGCGGCTCCTGGCGCCCATCGCCGACGTGGTCTTCGCGGCCCATGCGGGCGAGGACTACCGGGGTCAGGACGTCGGCTACCGGCGCATGGTTGCGCCGCAGGACGATTTCCGCGAGCAGGTCTTCGAGCACGACCTCACCGCCGACGGCGAGGATCGCGTGCCCTACGCGGTCATCAACGACGCGCTCGGCTTCGGCTTCGAGGTGGAGGTGCGCAAGAGCCAGTTGCCGACGCTTACGGAATGGCAAAACTTCCAGGCCGGCCAGTATGCGCTCGGCGTGGAGCCCGGCTCGAACCATGTCAAGGGGCAGGGCTTTGCCCGCGAGCGGGGCGAGTTGATCATCCTTCGTCACGGCGAGGAGCGGCGATACGACTGCCGCTTCCGGGTGCTCGACGGTCCGGCCGCCATTGCCGCCTCGGAGGACCGCATCCGAAGGATCGCGGGTCAGCCCGAGGAGGCCTTTCCCACGCCCTCGAACGCCTTCAAGCTGCTGCGTGGCTGATCAGATCTCGACCCAACGCGTCTCGCGGGCCGAGCGGTAGATCGCCTCGACCAGGGCCTGGATCTCCTGTCCACCCCTGAAATCGGGACCCTTGCCGGCGCCGCCCGCGATCGCGTCAAGAAAGTCGCGCACCTCGATGGCCTTCAGGTCATTGAAGCCGAGCTGATGACCCGGCGCGACGCAGAAGGCGCCGTAAGGCTCGTGATCCGGCCCCGCGCAGATGGTCCGGAAGCCGCGCCGGCCGGCCTTGTCGTCCACGAGATAGAGCTGGATCTCGTTGAAACGCTCCTGGGTAAAGACCAGCGACCCCTTCGAGCCGTAGATTTCGACGTCGTGCTGCATCTTGCGGCCGGTGGCGATCCAGCTGGCCTCCAGGCTGCCGGTCGCGCCGCTCTCGAACCTGAGGAAGACGCGAGCGATATCGTCGACCTCGACCGGGCGCGTCTCGCCGGCGCCGGCGTGCACCGGCCGATGACGGATCGAGGTGGCCACCTCGCCCATCACCCGAGTGATCCGCCCGACGAGATGCGTGGCCGTCGCCAGGATATGGCTGCCGATGTCGGCCAACGCGCCGCCGCCGCCGGCGGGGTCGAGCCGCCAGGTCCAGGGCGCCGCGGCATCCGCCATGTAATCCTCCGCATGGATGCCGCGGAACGAGCGGATCTCGCCGAGCTCGCCCGCCGCGATGATCTCCTTGGCCAGGCCGATCATCGGGTTCTTGAGGTAGTTGAACCCGACCTGCGTCGTGACGCCCGCCGCCTCGGCCGCCGCCGCCATCTCGGCCGCCGCGGCGGCGGTCGGCGCGAGCGGCTTCTCGCAATAGACGTGCTTGCCGGCCGCGATGGCGGCCAACGCCATCTCGCGATGCAGAACGTTCGGCGTCGTGATGTCGACGATCTGCACCTCGGGGTCGTCGAGCAGGTCGCGCCAGTTGCCGGTCGAGCGGCGGAAGCCGAGCGCCGCAGCGCTACGGGCGGCCGCCTCGGCGTCGATATCGGCCAGCACCGCGAGGTCGATGTCGTAGGGCAGATCGAAGACGCGCGTCGCCGTGGCGAAGCCGAGCGCATGGGCCTTGCCCATGAAGCCGGAACCGATGAGGCCTATGCCGAGCTTTGTCTTCTGACGCATGACGCCGTCTCCTCCTTCGGCTTGTCGCGTCATCACATCGCAGAAGCTGCGGCGTCGATCAATCGAGCGTGATGTCTGTACGACGCCGCGGGCGGCGCGCGGGACGCCAGGGCGACGATGCCAGGCGGAGATCCGGGACCGCATGCCGCTGCGTGAGCGCTGGAGCAACCGTGGGAGCGGGAACAAACAGGCGCGACCCAGCCGTCCCGCTCCCACGGCCTCAAGGCCTCGCGGACATGTCCAAGGGCCTCGATTCCGATCGACGCAACGTATCGCGATCGATTCCGCAGATACGCGGCGCGGGAGCCGGGGTTTCGTCGCGGCCCGGCTTTTTTCATCGTGCGCCGATCTTCCTTGTTCCCATGGAACCCGAACGCGCGACGCGAACTTGTCCGCCAGGAGGCCCATGTCCGTCGCAGCACCGCGCGCCGATGCTGTCGGGCATGCGCCTTTCGGGCCATGCAATCTCCTCGCTGCCATTGCGCCGCGGGACCGTTCACGGACAGACGGATGTCAGATCATACCTACCGGGTCATCGAGGTCGTCGGATCCTCGCCTTCGAGCATCGAGGATGCGATCAAGGGAGCCGTCAAGGACGCCTCCGAGACGATCCGCAACATCGGCTGGTTCGAGGTCGTGGAGACGCGCGGCCACGTCGAAGGCGGTGCCGTGAAGCATTTCCAGGTGACGCTCAAGATCGGCTTCACGCTCGACGACCGCGGCGGCGGCGCCTGAGCGCCCTCTCGCGTCAAAGGCCAAGCTCGCTGAGGCCCGGATGGTCGGCCGGCCGCTGCCCGGCCGGCCAGTGGTACTTGCGCTCGGCCTCCGCGATCGGCAGGTCGTTGATCGAGGCGATGCGCCGACGCATCAATCCATGCGCATCGAAGGCCCAATTCTCGTTGCCGTAGGACCGGAACCATTGCCCGGAATCGTCGTGCCATTCATAGGCGAAGCGGACGGCGATCCGGTCCTCGTGGAAGGCCCAGAGCTCCTTGATCAGCCGGTAGTCCAGTTCTCGTGCCCATTTGCGCTTGAGAAAGGCGACGATGGCCTCGTGCCCGGTGAAGAACTCCGCTCGGTTGCGCCATTGGCTGTCGAGCGCATAGGCGCCGGCGACGAGATCGGGATCGCAGCTGTTCCAGGCATTCTCGGCCTTGCGCACTTTTTCGACGGCGGTCTCGTGCGTAAAGGGCGGCAGGGGCGGGCGGGTCGTGACGGTCGTATCCATGATGTCTCGGCCGAGCATGGGATTGTCGCCCATCTTGCGGGCCGCCACCGCGTCACGCAAGCCGTCGCCGATTGTCGGAGACCAACGCCGACCGATCAATCATCGGGAACCCGACGTCCGCGGCGCTCGTCTCGGGCCTTCCCATCCGATCGCCATCGACCTCTTGGGGGCGTGGTCGCGTCGACTCCGAGGGCATCATCGCCAACGAAGATCGCCTGGAGGGCTGGGACGAGGCCACCGAGGTTGCGATTTCGCTCGGTTCGATCAAGGCTTTGCTCGAGCCTGGGGGATGAGCAGCCGAAGCCGGCGGCTTGAACCCTCCCGCTCGTTCCCGCAAAGGCGGGACGCAGCGAAGATCAAGGCCGCGGGCCGCTTAGTCCGGCTTCGGCGGTATGCGGAGCCGGCGATCTTTGGACCTCCGCCTTCGCGGGGATGAGCGGCGCGGCTATACTGCACGCGACCACCATGGAGCATCGCCTTGGACCACGTCATCGGCGTCGATATCGGCACCCAGAGCACCAAGGCCCTCCTGGTCCGCCAGGATGGCATCATCGTCTGCCAGCATAGCCGGAGCTACGCGCCCGACACGCCACGCCCCAATTGGGCCGAGCAATGGCCGCAGGTGTGGCTCGATGCCGTAGAGGCTTGCATCGCCGGCTGCGTGGCAAGCGCGGTCGAGCTCAACAACGGAACGCCGCTCGGCCCGGATCATATCAAGGCCGTTTGCATCTCGAGCCTCTACGGCGGCTCCGGCATCCCGGTCGATGCCGACATGAAGCCGCTCCATCCCTGCCTGATCTGGATGGACCGGCGCGCCGAGCCCCAGGTCGATTGGGTCAGGACCCACATCGATCTCGAGCGGCTCCATGCGATCACCGGCAACGGGGTCGACAGCTATTACGGCTACACCAAGATCCTGTGGCTGCGCGACAACCGGCCGGACCTGTGGGAGAAAACCCATCTGTTCCTGCCGCCGAACGCCTTCGTGGCCTATGCGCTGACCGGCAAGGTCGCGGTCGACCATTCCTCGGCCGGCAATATCGGCGGCCTCTACGATGTCGACCGCCGCGCCTGGTCGGCCGAGATGCTCGACGCGCTCGGGATTCCGCAGAAGATGATGCCTAAGCGCCTCGTCGCCTCGACCGATACGGTCGGCGGCCTCCTGCCGCAATGGGCGACGCGGCTCGGCCTGCCGGAGGGCACGCCGATCATCGCCGGCGGGGTCGACGCCGCGATCGCGACCTATGCGGCCGGCGTCGTCGGGCCTGGGCAGCACGTCGCGATGATCGGCACCAGCATGTGCTGGGGATTTATCGCGCCGACCGCCGATGCCGCGCATGGCCTCATCTCCATGCCCTACGTCACCAAGGCGCATGACGACCTCTACGTCTTCGGCGGCGCCAGCACGGCGGGGGCTTCGGTGTCGTGGTACCGCGAGCAATTCTGCCAGGCGGAAGTCGCCGAAGGCCGTGCCAGCGGCCGCGATCCGCATGCGCTACTCGAGGAGCGGGCGCAGCATGTCGCGGCGGGCTCCGAGGGCGTCGTGTTCCTGCCCTATCTCATGGGCGAGCGCTCGCCGGTCTGGGACGGGCAGGCGAGCGGCGCCTTCGTCGGGCTCAATCTCTTCCACACCCGGGCGCATCTCTACCGCGCCGTGCTCGAAGGCGTCACCTTCGCGCTGCGCCATAACATGGAGGCTGGCGGCAGGGGTGCGGTTTCCCTTGAGCAGCGGCTGATCGTCGTCGGCGGCGCCGCTTTCTCGGACCTCTGGATGCAGATCATCGCCGACGTCACCGGCTATCCGGTCTTCACCATCAGGGAGAATGTGGAGGCGCCGCTCGGCGCCGCGCGGCTCGCGGCGCTGGGAATCGGGCTCATCGACCGCAACAGTCCCGACAAATGGATCACCCTCGATCCCCGCGCCACGCCCGACGCGGAGCGCAAGCGGGGCTACGACGCGGTGTTTGCCGTCTACAAGGACCTTTACCCGGCGCTCAAGGCGTCGATGCACCGGTTGGGTGAATTGCGGGGCTGAGGAATACCGTCTTCGGTCGCGATTGATTAACCCTGCTGGGCCACAGTGAACCCGGACATTCGGGACGGCTCCCATGCGCAAGACACTGGCTTTCTTTGGCGCCGCGACGATCCTCGTCGGCGTCGCCCCGGCGCTTCATGCGCAATGCCTGCCGCCGGCCTGCCTCCCCGGGCCGGAGGTCGTCAGGCTGTCGCCCGCGGTCGAGGATGGCGTCCCGCTGGTCTGGTCCTCGGCGAGGGCGACGCTGGTCCCTGCGCCGAGCTATGGCCTGCCGGTCCTGCTCGGCCGTAGCGTGCCGCTCGGCGGCTTGATCGGGCGCCGCATCCTGCCCGTCGGCGCCGTGCCGCGCGCGGTGAACTACAATGCTCCGGGCCGTTTTCCGAGCAGGGTCGATCCGGGCCTCGTCCTGATGCGGCTCCTGCCGCCCCGGCATGTCGACAGGTGGCGCGGCCAATATCCTTGAGGCGACCGAAGCGCGCGGGCTCGACCATAGATCGGCCATCGAGCCGATCGGGATCGTCATCACCGTAGCAATGCCTATATGGTGCCGAAGGCGGTCGGACGTTGCCCGCGTTCGGCGGCGGCAGCCTTTCGGCTGATTGAGCCGGTGATCGCGCAAAGGTCGCAAGAGGTCGATGATTCCCAACGTTCTTTCCATCGCCGGCTCGGATCCGAGCGGCGGTGCCGGCATCCAGGCCGACCTCAAGACCTTCTCGGCGCTCGGCTGCTATGGCATGGCGGCCTTGACCGCCCTGACGGCGCAGAACACGCGCGGCGTCTCGAGCGTGCATGTGCCGTCGGCGGATTTCGTCGGTGCGCAGGTGGCCGCCGTCTTCGCGGACGTCGAGGTCGCGGCGGTCAAGATCGGCATGTTGGCGACGGGAGAGATCGCCCGTGCCGTCGCGGCCGAACTCGCGTCTCATCCGAAGGTCCCGGTGGTGCTCGACCCGGTGCTCGTCGCGACGAGCGGCGACAGCCTCGGCTCGCCCGACGTCGTCGCGGCGATGCGTCGCGATCTGGTGCGCCGCGCTACCGTCATCACGCCGAACCTGCCGGAGGCGGCGTGCCTCGCCGAGGAGGAGATCCCGCAGGACGAGGCCGGCATGCGGCGGCTGGCGGAGCGGCTTTGCGACCTCGGCGCCCGGGCCGCGCTGGTCAAGGGCGGCCATCTCGAGGGAGCCGACTCGGTCGACCTCCTGTTCGACGGTAACCGCCATCACGTCTTCCGCGCCAGACGGATCGAGACCCGCAACACGCATGGCACCGGCTGCACCCTGTCCTCGGCGATCGCAGCCTTTCTGGCACGCGGCTTTACGCTTCCAGAGGCCGTCGCCGCGGCGAAGGACTACCTGACCGGCGCTCTGGCGGCCAGCAGCGTGCTCAACGTCGGCAGTGGCCACGGCCCCGTCCATCACTTCCACGCGCTTTGGCCCGCTGGATCCGCCGAGGGCAGATGAACGTCCAAGCCCGGATCAACGCCGCGACCGGCCCGCTGCCCGATGGCCATCCCCCGGTCAAGCCGCGCCGCATCGGCGTGCTCCTGACCAATCTCGGCACGCCGGACGCGACCGACTATCGGTCCATGCGCCGCTACCTCAACGAGTTCCTGTCGGACCGGCGCGTCATCGAGGTGCCGCGAGCTCTCTGGTTCCTGATCCTCAACGGCATCATCCTGACCACCCGGCCGGGCCGCAAGGGCAAGGATTACGACACGATCTGGAACCGCGAGCGCGACGAGAGCCCGCTCAAGACGATCACGCGCTCGCAGACCGAGAGGCTGCGCGCCGCGATCGGTTCGGGCCTGCTCGGGTCCCGGGGCAGCGAGGTCAGCGTCGATTGGGCGATGCGCTACGGCAATCCGTCGATCAGGTCGGCGCTGGACAGCCTCGTCGGCGAGGGCTGCGACCGCATCCTGCTTGTGCCGCTCTATCCGCAATATGCCGCGGCCACGACGGCCACCGCCTGCGACAAGACCTTCGAGGCGCTGATGACGATGCGCTGGCAACCCAGCCTGCGTGTTGCGCCGTCCTACGCGGATGATCCGGTCTATATCGACGCGCTCGCCGCATCGGTCCGTAGCGGCCTCGCCGGTCTCGACTTCGAGCCCGAGGTGATCATCGCCTCCTTCCACGGCGTTCCGAAGGACTGCCTGCTCAAGGGCGACCCCTACCATTGCCAATGCGCCAAGACCTGGCGCCTGCTCGGCGAAGCGCTCCAACTGCCGCCGGAGCGGTTCATGCTGACCTTCCAGTCGCGCTTCGGCAAGGCCGAATGGCTCAAGCCCTATACGGACATGACCATCAAGGACCTGGCGGCGCGGGGCGTGAAGCGGCTCGCCGTGGTCACGCCAGGATTCTCGGCCGATTGCCTCGAGACGATGGAGGAGATCGGCGGCGAGAATGCCGAATATTTCCGGCACGGCGGCGGCGAGAAATTCGCCCGCATCGAATGCCTCAACGACAGCCCCGGCGGCATGCGGGTCATCGAAGCCATCGTCACGCGAGAATTGATGGGCTGGATCTGAGCCGCGTCGACCTTCACTCCAGGCAGCGGGTGTGGTCGGCGCCGTCCGGCATCAGCCCGAGCAATCGATTGGCCAGCAGGCGGTGCAGCCGCGTCGGCCGATCCGGATGGCGCAAGAACGGGTTGGGCAGAGCGGTGGCCAGCAGAACCGCCTGCCGGGCGTCGAGATCCTTGGCGGCGATGTGGAAGTCGCGCTGTGCCGCGGCCTCGGCGCCAAAGACGCCGTTCCCCCATTCGGCGATGTTGAAGTAATATTCGAGGATCCGCTTCTTGCTCCAGACGAGGTCGAGCACGAGCGCCAGAGGAATCTCGATGGCCTTGCGGATGTAGGATCGGCTGGGCCAGAGGAACAGGTTCTTGGCGACCTGCATGGTCAGCGTCGAGGCCCCGCGCGAGGGGACGCCATGGCCGTGCCGGACGACGTTGCGCAGCGCCCCCCAGTCGACACCGTCATTGCGGCAGAACTGCCCGTCCTCGGACAGGATGACGGCCGCCTTGAGTGCAGGCGAAACCGCGGAGAGCGGCACCCAGCGCCGGTCCACCGGCTGGCCGGTCAGAATGCGCGCCATCATCAGCGTGGAAATCGGCCGGATCAGGCTGTCGACCGCGATCCAGACGGACAGCAGAACCAGCACCAGGAGGCCGAATCGCAGAGCCCAGCGGCTGGCCCTCAGCACGGCGACGCCGGCCCGGGCGCATGCTGCGGTCCCGGGCGGATCGAGACGGCCCTCGTGGTTCGGGGCGCCGACTTCGGGCGGCATTCGAATGCCGGTCCCGGAACGAGGCGCGTCGACCGAACGCACGAATTCAGGTCGATGATGCAAACGGAACACGAAGGATGCACGGGTTCGGAAGACCTTTCAGCCGGAAGCGGCCGAGGCGCCCGCGCCCGCGGTCGGGATCGGTCCGGTCGAGCCACAGCCAGAAACTATCGATTTCAGTATCTTGAGTGCTCATCCTCACGCATCTTCAGGGCCGGATGTGCGGCGCTCGTTCGCGGCGATGGGCACGCCCGCCGTCAAGCACGATCGGATTGAATTCCATGCGCCGGCACCGCGTCCATTGAAACCGCGGATCGGATACCGCATCTTGACGGGAGCGCATATGGGGTGCGCCACGATATGACAGGACAGAGCCACTGAACACCACGGGTCTCGTAGAAGCCGCTATGCCGCTTCCCTCGGCAGTGGGTGCCTTGCCCGAAGCCGACCGCCTGGTTCGAAACATCCTCGATTGCCTCGATGACGCCAAGGCCGAGGATGTCGTCTCGATCAACCTGATCAACAAGACGAGCCTTGCCGACGTCATGATCATCGCCAGCGGTCGATCGAACACCCACGTCGGGTCCATCGCCGACCGCATTCTCAGGGCTTGCAAGGATCTCGGCATCAAGACGCGCATCGAGGGTCTGCCGAACTGCGACTGGGTGCTGGTCGATGCGGGCGACGCGATCATCAATATCTTCCGGCCGGAAGTCCGCGCGTTCTACAATCTCGAAAAGATGTGGGGCGGCACGCGCCCGGAGGAGCGGCGGCTGGGCTGACGGCGCGCGGATCATGCGGCTGATCCTGGCCGGGGTCGGACGACTGAAGGCCGGCCCGGAACGCGATCTCTTCGGCCGTTACCTGATGCGGAGCCAGGCCATCGGCCGCACGCTCGGGTTCGCACCGGTCGAGGTCATGGAGATCGACGAAGGCAAGGATCGGTCCGCTGAACAGCGTCGGCGGAGCGAGGCGACCCTGCTTATCGCCAAGCTGCCGCCGGATGCGGTGGTGACGGCACTCGACGAGCGAGGCCGCGCGTTGACCAGCCGAGACTTCGCGGCCCATCTGAAAGCCGTACGGGACGGAGGCGCGGCCGCCTTGGCCCTCGTGGTTGGCGGCCCCGATGGTTTCGACCCTGCCTTTCGGGCCATGGCCGGGCTGACCTTCAGCTTCGGCGCCGCGACGATCCCGCACCAGATCGTCCGGGTGCTTCTCGCCGAACAGGTCTACCGGGCCATGACGATCATGGCGGGCCATCCCTACCATCGGGACTAGACCACGATGCGTCGGGATCGAGGCGATCCAGACGCACGACCGTGATCGATTCCATGACGATGAAGCGTGACGTCATCCGAAAATCCGTACCGACGGCTCGGCATCACGCTGCAGTTCCGGCAATTACTGCCCGACGGCTTGCTGGATTCGGGTGGCCAGGAGCGCGATCGTCTTCGAATAGACCTGGCTCTTGTTCCATTGCAGCAGCACCGGCCAGTTGGGCTGGCCCGGCTCCCAGCCCTGGCCGGCCTGCCAGCCGTAGCTCTGCAGGTACTTGGCCGTCGAGGCCAGGACGTCAGGGACACTGTGCAGCAGGTCGCGGCGTCCGCTCCCGTCGAAATCCACCGCGAACTTGATGTAGGACGAGGGCATGAACTGGGTCTGGCCGATCTCTCCCGCCCAGGCGCCGTGCATGGTCGAAGGGTTCAGGTCGCCGCGTTCGACGATGCGCAGCGCGTCGAGCAGTTCCCCCTGGAACCGTTCGGAACGGCGGCAGTCATAGGCCAGCGTCGCCAGCGACCGGATCGTAGCGAAATTGCCGATAACGGCGCCGAAGTCGGTCTCTAGGCCCCAGATCGCGACCAGGACCGGCCCTTGCACGCCATATTGCCGCTCGATCCGGTCGAGCAGATCGCCGTGGCGCCGAACCATGTCGGCGCCCCGCTTGACGCGAGGCGGCACCATGCGCCCCGAAAACTGCTCGAAGCTCTGCCGGAACACGCCCTGGCCGCGGTCGTGCTGGATCGTGCTGCGATCGTAGGTCAGGCCGTCGAGCGAGGCGCCGATGGCGCGTTGCGAGATGCCCTGCGCCGCAGCCTCGCTTTTGAACTGCTCGAGCCACTGGGGAAACCCGGCAGGATCGTTCGAGCAGGTCAGGGCCATCGCAGGCCCCGTGAACGCCATTCCGGCAACGATCAGGGCGGCATGCAACAGCGTGCGGGTCGGGCGCATGAGACCTCGTGCAAAGAAACTGGAGCGGCCGGCCCGGCGGGGCCAGCCCCCTTCTCGACGCACGTTCAAGCCGCTTGCCCGAGTCTTGTCAATCCTGCAGCAGGCGCTTCAGCAGCTCGACCTCTTCGGCAAGCGTAATCTCCTTGCCGCAAAGCGCCTCGATCTTGCGCACCGCGTGCAGGACGGTCGTGTGGTCGCGGCCGCCGAACCTGCGGCCGATCTCGGGCAGGGAGCGCAGCGTCAGCGACTTCGACAGATACATGGCGATCTGCCGCGGCCGCACCACGGTGGCGGTGCGCCGTGCGGACAGGATGTCGGCGCGGCTGACGTTGTAGTGGCTCGCGACCAGCTTCTGGATGTCTTCGATCTTGACGCGCTTGGGCTCCCGCGTCCGCACGAGGTCGCGGATAGCCGCCTCCGCGGTTTCCACCGTATGGGCGGTGCCGGAAAGCGTCGCATGCGCCATCAGGCGATTGACGGCGCCGTCGAGGTCACGTCCGTTGGTGCAGATCGTCTTCGCCACATAGCTCAGCACGGCGGCCGAGAGCGTGAATCCCGGGTGGAGCAGCCGTGCCGCGTTGACGCGGGCGTCCAGGATCTTGAGCCGCAACGCCTCGTCGAGCGTCTCCATCTCGACGCAGAGCCCCCCGGCGAGGCGGGAGCGCACGCGCTCCTCGAGCGATTCGAGATCGGCAGGCGGTCGGTCGGCGGCGACGATGACCTGGCGCCCATCGTCGATCAAGGCATTCAACGTATGGCAGAACTCGATCTGGATCGACTTGCCCTGCAGGAATTGCGCATCGTCGATGATCAGCACGTCGATGCCGCGCAGCTTCTCCTTGAAGGCGATGGAGGTCTGCGCCTTGAGCGCGGCCACGAAGCCGTACATGAAGCGCTCCGCCGTCAGGTAGATCACGCGCCGGCCGGTCTCCGTCACCGCATGGGCCGTCGCCTGCAGCAGATGGGTCTTGCCGAGGCCCACGGCCGCGTGAACGTAGAGCGGACTATAGAGGGGAGCGTCGCCGGGCGCCGCACCGACGACACGTTGGACGGCGGCGTGAGCGAGCCCGTTCGACTTTCCCAGGACGAAGCTGGCGAAGGTCAGCCGCCGGTCGAGGGGGGAACCAGCCAGGAGATCCGTCGGACCGGAAGACTTCTGCGCCTCGCCGCGCAGAAACGGGGTGATCTCCGCGGAAAGCGCGAGCTGCCCCCTCGGCTCCGTCGCCTGAACGGGGGCAGCCGTTTCGCCCAAGCGCGGCGGCTTGGCGGTCTGGCCGCGCTGTGCCGACGTGCGCAACGACAGAGCGACGCGCGTCACGAGGGGCGTCTCCGCCCCGAGCGCCGCCGCGATGCGGTCGACGTAATGCGACTGGATCCAGGTCTTCAGGAAATTGGTGGGAACCGACAGATGCGCCGTGCCGTCTTGAACGCGGTCGAGCTCGAGCCTGGCGAACCACGCCCCGAACACGGCTTCCCCAAGTTCGGCCCGCAGGCGCCGGCAGCAGTTCGACCAGCATTCGCCGAGGGCCACACCATCATCGGGCCGTTCCACGACCGTGCGCACCGGCGCGCCAATGTCTGAACCGGAAAGATCGGCAGCATCTTCTGCCAAGCTTTGGCTGGCATCGAGTCGAGCTTTCATGATTGGTCGTTGTCTTTCTGGAAAGGGATGTTTGCCGCATCTCTGACCCGAAAAGAACTCGCAACACGGCTCCTCTGTAGAAGCGACCCATTCACGGCATCGCGGGCAGACCAGCCAAAGGCGGTATCGAGTGGCCTCTCGACACGGCTCAGGCTTGCGGTCGGGCCGGCAAACCGAACTCGACGACTGACGTTACGCTCTCGGAAAATCCATCGGACCGCTCACGCGCGACCTCGGCGAGCAACACTGCCGATACACGACACCGTCCGGCGATCTAACCCTGGATCACCATGATTCCGGACCGAACCGATCCAAAACCATGTCGCAGCCTCCACTCGGCAGTTTGCTTCTTTCTGATGGGATACGCCAGTGCAGACCTGCCTCACTCCGCATGAAAGAAATTCCAGCATCCAAAACGACATTCCCCACTTAATACAACCGAGAACAGCCATAGCCCGCACCAGTCATAGCCAAAGCTACGGACTTGAAGCCTACTTCGAGGATCCAGGGTTGATTGCTCGCGGGAGACACGAATGTTCGTCCGCCAGAGAGGTCAACCTACA
>DATBEH010000139.1:0-56641 GCA_036276175.1 Lichenihabitans sp. | reverse complement strand
GCACCTGCCTGAAGTGCGAGACCTGCGGCGCCACGACGGGGTGCTCTTGACCCTTTACGCTCGCGACTGCCCTGTAGGCTTCCGCAGTGAAGACGAGATTGCTGGCTCGGCGCAGCGTCTTCGGCTTACGATGGGATCTGGCGAGGATATAAATCTCGATATCGTTCAACTTATTGAGCGGTGCGTTGGATTGCGATTTGGACCAAACGGGATATTGTCTCTTGATATCTTCGTCTGGAGCGGACATCCGTACCATGCATACGTTAGTTTTGATCCTCTAAATATACACGTTGAAGAGGAAACTTGGAATCATGCAAAATGGGGTGATCCGAAGTCGCGCTTCATATTAGCTCATGAACTTGGCCACGCTGTCCTGCATGACAGAACAGCCAAGCCATTTTTCAGTAGATAAATCTGGTAATTGGGTTTCTGATTTTGATGAAAAGTCAGCAGAGTGGCAAGCAGATACGTTCGCTGGCCACCTTCTGGCTCCTGACTGGCTCTGCGCTTCCGCGCCGTCGTTCGACTATATAGTAAGAGCTTGCAATGTCGAAGCGCTTCGAGCGCAGGAGAGAATGAAATCCATGAAGCGCCGCCACTTGTGGAATGGACAGCCTGGAGGGTACTGGGGAGAATTGTGTATGTCCTGCGCCAATTTCACCCTCGTGCGCAACGGCACCTGCCTGAAGTGCGAGACCTGCGGCGCCACGACGGGGTGCTCGTGAGTGGCTGTCGGCGGCCCTGATACGCATTTCGGGTCGAAGCCTTGCTCTGCCGAGCTTACAATTCGGTAAGCTCGGCCGAAACCGCTCCGGCCGCCATGAAGTCTTAAGCCCACACCGTTGAGATGCGTTCCGACGGCAACGACGCCGTCGGGAGATGGGATATGTCGGTATCTTCGATCAATACGGCGGCGCAGGCGGCGACCGCGAGCAAGGCCCCGACGACGAGCACGCGTACGCCGGACGGCGACTACAAGGTCCGCAGCGCCGCGACCTCGCAGACCAAGGATGCCGACGGGGACTACAAGGCGGCCAAGCCGGCGGCGGCGACAAGTTCGAGCGGCGTGCAGTCGGTCGTCAACAATCTGGTCAAGGGCGGCTGACCGCTGCGCCGATCCGCGCCTGCCCCATCGCCGGCCGGCTCGAAAAGGCAAGCTCGACGCGCAGTCCGGGAGAATTGTCCGACAGGCGTATTTCGATGTCGTGCAGGTCCGCCACCGCGCGGACCAGCGCGAGGCCGAGCCCGCTCCCCTCCGAGACGCGGTGCGTCTCGGCCCGGAAGAACCGGCGGAACACCTTGTCGCGCATGTGGGGCTCGATGCCGGGGCCCGTGTCCGATATGACGGCATGGGGTCCCCTCGAGGTCGCCGACAGCGTCATGCCGATGCGGGCTCCCGCGCCGCCGTAGCGGATTGCGTTCTCGACGAGGTTCGCCAGCATCTGCGTCAGCAGCTCCCGGTCGCCGCGCAGGTGAATGTCCGGCGCGATCGCGTCCGTCAGGGACTGGCCGTTGTCCTCGGCGACCGGTCCGTAGATATCGACGATCGCCGTGAACACCTTGGAGAGATCGACGTCGGCGAAGCCGCCCCGGCGCGTGCCGGCCTCGATCTGCGCGATGCGCAGCAGCGCTGCGAACATCTTGAGGATCGTGTCCGTATCCTCGATCGTCGCCTCGACGATGGCCTCGTAGGCCTCCTTGGTCTGCGGACCGGACCGGGTCTGCTCCAGCCGCTGGCGCAGATGGGTGAGCGGCGTGCGCAGATCATGGGCGATGTCGCTCGAGACCTGGCGCAGGCCCTCCATCAGCGATTCGATCCGCTCCAGCATGCCGTTCAGATTCGCGGCGAGCCGATCGAACTCGTCGCCGGTCCCTTTCACGGGCACGCGCTCGTGCAGGTCGCCGGCCATGATCCGCCGGGTCGTCGCATTGATGATCTCGACGCTGCGCAGGAAGCCCAGGCTGGTGAGCGTGCCGCCGAACAGCGCGAGCACCAGGGTCACGGCGGCAGCCCAGGCGAAGGTCTGCGTGATCAGTTCCTTGATCGCGTCGATGTCGCGGATGTCGTGGCCGACCACGAGGAATTCGCCCGAGGGCAGCGTCTGGCCGAACGCCACGATGGCGTGGGGCTCGTCGTCGCTGGAGGGGCTCGGGTCGCTTCCCGGCGCCAGCGTCTGCCAGCCGGGCTTGACCTCTGCCGGCGCGAGGCCTCCCGCGAGCGTCTGGCCGTCCGGCCCACGAAGCAGATAGGCACGGCCTTCCGCGCCGCGATGATGCGTCCTGAAGTCGATCGTCTTGACCAGCTCGGCCAGCCCGTCGCTGCTTCTCTCCTCGGTGAAGACCGCGGCTTCGGCCGCGATCTCGCCCTTGAGCTGGGTGGTGGCGAAGCCGATCGTCGTCCAGTAGATGGCGGCGAACAGGATGGCTGCCGAGACGGCGAACAGCGCTGCCTGCGCCATCGCCAGCTTGAAGGTGATGGTGCCGACGAATCGCGGCAGGCCCTTGCAGACCGGCTGCCGCCAAAGAGAGCCTAGCCGCATCGATACGGCTCACGACAAGCAAAACCGATCACCCCGGCCGACATGCGACACCGCCTAGCCCGGCGCACGAAGCACATAGCCGGCGCCGCGGATCGTGTGGATCAGGTCCGGCGGGAAGTCGCGATCGATCTTCGCCCGTAGCCGGCTGACATGGGTCTCGACCACGCTCGTCTGCGGATCGAAATGGAAGTCCCACACCTGTTCGAGCAGCATGGTCTTGGTGACGACCTGGCCTTCGTTGCGGACCAGATATTCCAGAAGCTTGAATTCGCGAGGCTGCAGCAGGATCTGGGTACCCCGGCGGGTGACGGTGCGCTTGCCGCAATCCATGACGAGATCGGCGACCTTGAGGACCATGGAGCCATGCGTGATCGGCGGGCGCCGCGCCAGCGCGTTGACGCGCGCCAGCAGTTCGGCGAAGGCGAAGGGCTTGACCAGATAATCGTCGCCGCCCGCCTCGAGCCCCTCGACGCGATCGTCGATCCCCCCCAATGTCGTCAGGAACAGGATCGGCGCCCGCAGGCCGGCGCCGCGCGCCACCTTGACCAGGGTGAGGCCATCCATCTCCGGCAGCATCCGGTCGACGATGACGAGGTCATAAGCCTCCCCCGCGGTCATGAACAGGCCGTCCCGTCCCGTCCGGGCCGTGTCGACAACATGGCCGTGCTGGACGAGGCCGTTCGCCGTATAGGCGGCCATCCTGGCATCGTCTTCGACAAGAAGGATCTTCATCGCCCTCGGCTTTCCCGGTCGGGATCGTGATCATGTGTCATCGATGGCGACGCGGCGTCCTTTCCTGTGCTGTCGGTAGCAGAGCGCCGCGGCGATGTCAGTCCCGACAGTGACCGACTTGGCCCTTCTTACCAAATTGTAAAGCCCGGGTAAGGCGCCACGAAGGCCGCCTTAGTCAATGATGCCGCGCTCCAGACACGGCGATGGCGCAGCCGGAGCCGTATCGGCAGGCAAAGACGGGGATATCCAATGGACCGGGATGCAACAAGTCGGCTCACGACGATGCTCAACAAGGTTCCAGAGGTAACGATCTACTTCTGGATCATCAAGATCATGTGCACGACGGTCGGCGAGACCGGCGCAGATTTGCTCTCGGTCAGATTGAATTTTGGCCTGACGTTGACGTCCTACGTGATGAGCGCGTTGTTCATCATCACCTTGATCTTTCAAGTTCGGGCACGGCAGTACATCCCACCGCTCTACTGGATCAACGTGGTCATGATCAGCGTCGTCGGGACGCTGATCTCCGACAATCTGGTCGACGGCATGGGCATCAGCCTGGTGACGACGTCCATCGCCTTCGGGATCATCCTCGCGGTGGTCTTCGTCCTCTGGTATCGGAGCGAGCGGACGCTGTCGATCCATACGATCGTGACGCGGCGGCGCGAGCTGTTCTACTGGGCCGCGATCCTGTTTACCTTCGCGCTCGGCACGTCGGTCGGCGACCTCCTGGCCGAGAAGCTCGACCTCGGCTATGCCCAGGCCGCCTTCATCTTCGGCGCCGCGATCGGGGCCGTGACGATCGCCCACTTCTACTTCAAGGCGGACGCCATCCTGTCGTTCTGGATCGCCTATATCCTGACGCGTCCACTCGGTGCCTCGATGGGCGACCTGTTCGCCAAGCCCGTCATCGCCGGCGGCTTCGGCCTGGGAACGGTGACGACGAGCTTCATCTTCCTCGGCATCATCCTGGCGCTGGTCATCTTCCTGACATTGACCAAGGTCGACCGGATTCCCCACGCCACCGCGGAAACCTGACGCCCGAATCCGGGGCGGAGACCCGGTGCCGCCTCCGCCCCACGCGCGCCGGACGGCGCGCCCATCGACCGCGGCCCGTTTCCCATGAACCAATCAAGAGGGTACTCCTATGAGACACGCTATCGTCATGGTCGCCTTGGCGTCGGCAACGCTCGGCCTCGGGGCTACCGTCGCCCGAGCGGATTGCGAGAGCGACATGATCCAGCTCGAGCAGGCCTACAAGACGCCGAACCTGACGCCCGCCGGCAAGGCGGCGCTCGACCAGGCGAAGGACCAATCCGTCACCGCGATGCGGAAGGACGACGACGCGGGCTGCCACAAGGCCATCGCCGATGCCCTGCCCAAGGCAGGCCTCACCCTGAAATAGGCGCGGCCATCACGCCGCTCCCGCCGATCCAACCCGGCGAAAAATCGACGGCCAGCGCGTTCGAGGTATCCCGCCCGAACGCTGTCGTCCTCTCGATCCAAGGATAGTCTTCATGCTGCAACTCAAATCCGCCGTGTCTCGCGTCGCCTTCGCCGCCGCCGTTCTGGCCGCACCGCTCCTGACGAACGCGCAAGCGAGACCGGCGTCGGATGCGCCGCCCGTCGTCCTTGCGATGTCGACGCTCGGCGATCTCGCGCCCTACCGGACGATCGCGGCCGACACGCTCAAGATCGTCGATACCGGCGATCTCACGGCGGCCCGCGCACGGATCAAGGATCTCGAAACAGCGTGGGACAAGGGAGAGCCGACGCTGAAGCCCAAGGACAAGAGCACATGGACCACGCTCGACAAGGCCATCGACGAGGCGCTCACCGCGCTGCGGACGCCTGATCCCCAGGCGGCCGCGTGCTCCGCCGCTCTCAAGACCCTGATCGTCAAGATGGACGCTGTCGACAAGGCTTAGAGCCCGGGTCGAGTCGAGCCGACGGCGAGGGTCTGGGCGGCCTCAGCCTGTCCGGCGGAGGCCGGATCGTTCCGGCGGCTCGGCGTCGCCCCTGACCCAGCGGCGCGCGAAAGCGCGGATCGCCTCAGCCGGCGCTCCCGAAGGCGCGGTCGGTGCCGAAATCGAGCTCGCGGCAGGCGAACCGCCGGATCACATCGTCGGCCACGTGGGCGAAATCCGCCACCGCCCGCGCCCGGCGCTTGTAGCGCCGCAGCGGCTGATGGCGACCGAAGGCTTCCGACACCGCCATGTCGCTCCGCACGCCGCCAGCCACTTGCGCCAGGCCGAAGGTCCGGGTGAGGTCGTCGAGCACGTGCTTCTGCACCTTGGAGCGCAGGTCGACCCGCATCGGCAGGATGACGAGGCCGAGCAGCGCGGCATTGAGCGACAGCATGAGGTCGTCGTAGCTGCGCGCGAATTGCCGTACGCCGTCGAGCGAGAGATGCTCCAGCGCCGTCGGCACCACCACGCCCTCCGCGGCCATGAGCGCGCAGGTCAACACGTTGGCCGAGGCCGGCGGCGTGTCGATCAGCACGATGTCGTAGGCGACGCGCAGCGGATCGAGCGCCTTGGCGAGGCAGCGCGGGTCCTGAACCCTCACGGTGCCGTCGAAATCGCGGTCGGCCGGCAGGATATCGAGGCGAGGCTCGGGCGAGGGCTTCACGCCGCGGCCCAGGATCGGTTGGCGCTCGCGCAGCGCCGAATGGCTGGTCACCGCGCCGGGGCCGGACCAGATGCCCAGGCCGAAACCCGCGTGCCCCTGGGGATCGAGGTCGACGATCAGGACCCGGTATCCGCGGGCCGCGAATTCCGCCCCGAGATTGACCACCGCCGTCGATTTGCCCGTGCCACCCTTCCGATTGGCGATGGCGAGGACCCGGGCCTTTGCGAATCCCTGCATGACCTGACAATGTCATACTCGCGTCATGCGGGAAATATTATTTCACGAGAGGTAAGGGTTTCGCCGCGTCGACCACAAGCTCCGGGCAAGCCTCGGCTGTGGCCGGCAGCTCTGCTTCGAAAGCTGTAAGCATTTCCCTCCCGTGAGAAAGCCGCTAAGCCGTCACCGATCGATTGCCCTCGCGCGAGGCTTGCTGCCGTTTCGTGACCGACCTTCAGTTCCCGTTCCCCACGCCTCCGCAGGCTGGCCGGACGATGGCGCTTGCGCCGGGGCTCCTGTGGCTGCGCCTGCAGCTGCCGTTCCGGCTCAACCACGTCAACATCTATCTCTTGGAAGACGACGACAGCTGGACGGTCATCGATGCCGGCGTCGACGATCCCGGGACGCGGGGCGTTTGGGAGACGGTGCTGGCCGAAGTGCTCGGCGGCCGCCCGATCAGGCGGATCGTCGTCACCCACTATCACCCGGACCATGTCGGTGCGGCCGCCTTCCTGGCCGAGCGCACCGGCGCGACCGTGCTGATGGGCGAGACCGAGTATCTCACGGCGCGGGCCCATCTCGCCGCCGGCGATGCCGATCTCGCCGCCGAGGAGGTGTTCTATCGGGGGCACGGTCTCGCGGATGCGGCGATCGGTTTCATGCGCCAGCGCCTCGCTCGCTACCGGCGGGTGGTGCCAGCGCTGCCGCGCCGGTATCAGCCGCTGCGGGCCGGGGATCGGCTGGTCATCGGCGCCCGACGTCTCGACGTGCTTTGCCATGCCGGCCATTCGCCGGCCCAGATGCTGCTCCACGCGCCCGGAGACAACCTCTTCTTCGCGGCTGACCATGTGCTGGCGCAGATCTCGCCGAACGTCTCGGTCGCCGAAGAGAAGCCGCACGACGATCCGCTCGGGCTTTATCTCGCTTCGTTTCCGAGATTGCGCGAGACCGTGTCCGACGAGGCGCTGGTGCTGCCGGGGCACCGGCTGCCGTTCCGCGGGCTGCACACCCGTACGCGCCAGCTCGCGCTCCACCACGACGAGCGCTGCGGAGCCATCCTGGCCGCCTGCCGGGCGCGGCCGCTCACGGCCGCGGACCTCGTGCCGGCGCTTTTTCCCATGGACCTCGACCCGCATCAGCTCTGGTTCGCCTTCAGCGAGGCCTTGGCTCACGTCAATTATCTGTCGGCGCGGGGCCGCCTCGTCGAAATTCCATCGGGCGGTATCAGCCGTTGGCAGGCACCATGACGCTGACAATCAGGCTGAAGCTCAAGGGCGGATGGATCGACGCCACATTCGCCGACGAGACGCTCGCGCTCGCGGCGGTGGGACCGAGCCTGCATTATCTGGTGAAGCCGCCGACCTCGATCCCGGCGCGGCATCGCCAGACGGAGGACCGCGGTCGGCTCCGTCGGCTGGCGATCGAGAATTTGCGGGAGGCGGGCGCGACCGACGCCGTCGACGATGCCGACGTGATCTGGACCTATCGGGCCGGCTGAGGTGGCGCCACGGATCGAGGCCCCTGTTCCAGGGAAAGGGGGAACAGGGACCACGAGATGGGGCCTTGTAGGCGCGCGACTCCCATCGCGGCCAACATAGCCGACGCGACTGAGATGGGGCTTAACCCAGGGCGGAAGCAGCGATGGCGGCGAAGGTCAGTGCGTTCTCGGTCGCGGCGCCCAGCGCGGTATTGTCGAAGACGCACCAGATCGTCCGGGCGGAACTGCGCCCGATCCTCGTCGCGAGCCTGTCGAGAAAGGCCGCATCGTAGTCCGAGTAATAGATCCGCGGCGACCCGTGCAGACGGAAGTAGGCGAGCTCATCCGAGCCGGCGGGCTCCGTCGCCTGCGGCGCAGGGGGCGGATCGGCCGCGACCCGGGCGATCCGGCGTTCGATCATCAGGCGTTGCGCCGCAGGCGTGAACCAGGAGGCATGGCGCGGCTCGAAGGCCACGCTTCCGTCGAAACGGTCGCGCAGCATCCCGGTGAAGCCGTCAGCCACGTCGGGATCGAACCTCAGGCTCGGCGGCAATTGCACGAGGACCGGGCCGAGCTTGTGCCCGAGATGCCGGATCGCGGCGACGAACGCCGTCACGGCTTCCTCCGTGTCGACGAGACGGAGCGTGTGTGTGATGTGTCGCGGCATCTTCACCGCGAAGCGGAACTCGTCGTGAACCGCCGCCGCCCAGCGCTCGTAGGTCTGGGGCCGATGATCCCGATAGAAGGACGAGTTGATCTCGACCGCGTCGAACCGCGACGCATAGCGCTGGAGCACGCTGCCGCCCTCGCCGAACGCCGCCGCCATCCGGCCCGGTATGGCCCACGACGCCGTCGCGACCTTGGGCCGGGTCACGGGGCTCATCTACCTTGCGAGGCGGCTCAATGAAGGCGCGGCCCCTTGAGGAAGCTGCGACGGTCGGCCGAGGTCACGCGGACCTCGAAGACGTCGCCCTCCCGCTCCAGCGTCAACGGGATGTCGACGCCGGCCGGTCCGAGCGCCCACATGCTGCGGTAGAAATCGGCGAGGTTGGTGATGTCCATCTCGCCGGCGGCACGGATCACGTCGCCGGCCTTGAGGCCGGCCCGGTCGGCCGGACCCTTGCCGGCGATGCCGACGACGACGACGTGCTTGTGAAGTTCCTGGGCATAGACGCCGAGCCAGGGCCGGGCCTGGCGCATCCCATTGCCTTTCACGAGATCGTCGTAGACTGGCAAAAGCAATTCGGTCGGCACGACCATGTTCAGCGGCACGATTCGGCCGCCCGAGGTCTGCTGCTGGAGATGCAGCGAGCCGATCCCCAGGAGATCGCCCCGCGGGCCGATCAGGGCCGTCCCGCCCCAGTTGGGGTGGCTCGGCGCCGTGAAGATGGCTTCCTCGATCAGATATTCCCAATAGCCCGCGAATTCCTGGCGCGCCACGATCCGGCCGGCGAGCGATCGCCGCCGCCCGCCCGCCCCGCCGATCACCACGGCTTCGCCGGCCCCCGCGTGACGCGAATCGCCGAGGCTCGCCGCCGGGATGTCGAGCGGCTCGAAGGCCTGGATCAGGCCGAAGCCCGAGGTCTGGTCGTAGCCGAGCACGTGGCCCTGGACGATCTGACCCCGATTGGTCTTGAGGTGGATCTCCTGCGCCTCGGTGATCAGGTAACCGATGGTCAGGAGGATGCCGTCGTCATCGATCAGCACGGCATTGCCGCCGCGCTCGACGCCGAGGGTCTCGGCCGTGAAGGCGTCGTCCGGGACGCGCGCACTCAGCGCCACGACCGAGGCCAGCGCATCCTCGAGGTTGAAGGCATAATCCGCCGGGCGCGGCTGCAACCCCGGCGGAACTTCCCAATCTTCAGGCTCCATGCCGGCGGCGACTTTCGAGTTCCATCGGTCATCCTGATGTCATGCATGGGCGGCGCAGGCGCAAGGCCTCATCGACCTCGGCACGGGCAGAAACGCGCCTGGCGCAGCGTCGGATCAACTGGTCCGTATGCTCAAGCGTCGGAAAAGCCTGGGCTTGCGCCGCATGACGCTGGCTTGTGCCCCCCGGGCTTTGTAACGTCGCCGGCATGACGGCGGAGCGGAGGCGGATGAGACGGCGGGAGACGGCAGAGGGGCGCGTTGAGGGCGAAGGAGAGGTGGAGCTCGCGGCGCGGGCGGCGTGGCTCTATCACGTCGGCGGGCTGCTGCAGGCGGAGGTGGCCAAGGAGCTCGACCTGTCGCTGTTCAAGGTCAACCGGCTCATCGCGCACGCGACCGAGCGCGGCATCGTCCGGGTCATGGTGGACGGGCCGATCGCCGATTGCATGACGCTGGAGCAGCGGCTCATGGAGCGCTTCGGGCTGGCCTTCGTGCGTGTCGTGCCCGACCTCGGCGACAAGCGGCTGCCGCTGCGCGCCCTCGGCATCGCGGCGGCCGGCTTCCTGCACGGCATGATCGAGAGCAAGCGCCATCGCGTGATCGGCGTCGGCCACGGTCGGACGCTGGCCGCCATGGGCCAGCAGATGCCGGCCCGCAAGGCATCGCACATTCAATTCGTCGCGCTGCTCGGCAGCCTGCCCTCGCGCCTCAGCGCCCATCCGTTCGAGGTGGTCTATGGCTTGAGCGATCGCACCGGCAGCATGGCTCACCTGATCTCCGCGCCGCTCTATGCCAATGACGCGGCCGACCGCGAGGTGCTGCTGCGCCAGGCGGGGGTGCGCCGCGCCTTCGAGACGGCCGAGGAGGCGAGCCTGTGCCTGATGGGCATCGGCGCCGTCAGCGACAAGGAGCTGACCGACCTGCGCATGGAAGCGATCGGCCCCGAGGATCTGGCGGAGGTCCGCCGGGCCGGCGCCGTCGGCGAGATCCTCGGCTGCTACTATGACGTCGAGGGCCGCAAGATCGCTGCCTCGCTGCATGATCGGGTGATCGCCTTCGCGCCCGAGCGGCTGCAGGGTCGGGAGGCGATCGGCGTCGCCGGCGGGGAGCACAAGACGGACGCCATTCTCGGCGTGCTCAAGGCCGGCATCTTGAGCGGTCTGATCACCACCGAATCCACCGCCCGCAAGGTGCTCGGCCGCAAGCCCTGAGGGACCGCGGCGGTCTTCAACAAAAATTACGGGGTTGCAATTTATTGCGCCCGGATCGGTCCTGCTGCTAGATTGCGGCAGGGCCGCCGAGCGCAGCGGACACCGCGGGGACCGCCATGAGTTTTCGTCTGTCGCTCAGCACCAATCCCTTCGTCAACCGCTTCGCGGAGCCCGAGGATCTCGTGCGGACGCTCGCCGCCGACGTCGGCATCGGCTATGTGCAATTGACCCACGAGTTCATCAATCCGGCGTGGCCGGCGCCGCTGGTCCGGCGACTGACCGACCGGATGGCCAAGGCCTGCGCGGCCGAGCGGCTCGCGGTCACCTCGCTGATGACCGGCCCCTACGGGCGGCTCAACCATTTCGGCCATCCCGACGCCGAGGTGCGGCGCTATTATATCGACTGGTTCAAGCGCCTGGCCGATATCGCGGCCGACCTCGGCTGTCCTGCCGTCGGCACCCAGTATGCCATCCTGACCTACAGGGATTTCGACGACGAGGGCCGCCGCAAAGGCTTGATGGCCGAGGCGCTCGCCTGCTGGCGCGAGGTCGCCGAGCACGGCAAGGAGCGTGGGCTCGGCTATCTGTTCTGGGAGCCGATGTCGGTGGCGCGCGAGCTCGGCCACACCCAGGCCGCGACGCAGGCGCTGCAGGACGAGATCGACACCGCCGGCCTGCCGATCCCCCTGAGACCCATGGTCGACATCGACCATGGCGACGTGACGTCGAGCGACCCCTCCGATACCGACCCGTTCGCCTGGGCGCGAAACTTCGCCACCCAGTCTCCGATCATCCACATCAAGCAGAGCTCGATGAACAAGGGCGGCCATTGGCCCTTCACGGCGGCCTATAACGAGACCGGTCGTATCCAACCCAAGCCGCTCATCCGGGCCATCGAGGCGGGCGGCGGGCGCGACAACGAGCTCTGCCTCGAACTGGCCTTCCGCGAGCGCGAGCCGACCGATCGCGCCGTGGTGGCGGCGATGCGCGACTCCGTCGCCTTCTGGGCGCCCTACGTGGATGTGGGACGCGCCGCGGCCGGTGTCCCGGCGGGCCGATGAGGGCAGCACGGTCCCGGTCACGTGGCGGCGAGAGCGAGAGCGGATATTCGCGCCCGGGGCACGCAATACGCAGTGGCACGCACGGATCTCAGACGATGGCTTGGCCGGTCTTCGGATCGAAGACATGCACCCGGTCCATGTCGACGTCGAGACGGACCTCCGCGCCGCGCTCGGGCAGGCGGGCAGGCTCGACCCGGACCGTGACACGGGTGACCGCGCCGTGGCTCGGCGGCGCCTCCTCGCCGTCCACCCGGCTGGGTTCGATGGGCGGCGCCGCAAGCTCGAAAAACAGATAGGCGTCGGCGCCGGTCAATTCGGTCAGCACGACCTTGCCGCCGAGGGCCCCGGGCGTCCCGTCCTGCGCCAGCCTGAACCCTTCCGGGCGGATCCCGATTACGAGATCCTGGCCGACCCGGTCCTGCAGTGCGGGACGCGCCGCGAGCATGGACGCCGGCACGGGCAGCCGAACGCCAGCGCTAATGTGCTCGAAGCGCAGGCCCTCGCCGGCGCGCACCAGCCGCATCTCGATCAGGTTCATGGCCGGCGAACCGATGAAGGCGGCGACGAACAGGTTGACGGGGTTCTCGTAGAGCTCGCGCGGCGCGGCGCATTGCTGGAGATTGCTCTGCCCGTCCTCGCTCACCGGCCGCAGCACGGCCACCCGGTCGCCCATGGTCATGGCCTCGATCTGGTCATGGGTCACGTAGAGCGTCGTCACGCCGAGCTCGGCATTGAGCAGTTTCAGCTCCGCCCGCATCTGCACGCGCAGCTTGGCGTCGAGGTTCGAGAGCGGCTCGTCCATCAGGAAACATTGCGGGTCGCGCACGATGGCGCGGCCCATGGCGACCCGCTGGCGCTGGCCCCCTGACAATTGGCCGGGCTTGCGCCGCAGGCAGGACACGAGGTCGAGCGTGCGGGCGGCCTTCTCGATCTTCTGCCGGATCACCGCCTTGGGCACGTTGCGCTGGCCGAGGCCGAAGGCCATGTTCTCGTAGACATCCATGTGCGGGTAGAGCGCGTAGTTCTGGAACACCATGGCGATGTCGCGGTCGCCCGGCGCCAGATTGGTCACGTCGCGCTCGCCGATCATCACGCGGCCGGTCGTGATCTCCTCGAGGCCCGCGGCGCTGCGCAGAAGCGTGGATTTTCCGCATCCCGAGGGGCCAACCAGGACGAGGAACTCGCCGTCGCGGACATCGAGGTCCACATTGGCGAGCGCCAGCGTCCCGTCGGGATAGCGCTTTCCGACCGCCTCGAACCGCAGCCCGGCCATCAGGCGCCGCCGGGGAGCGTGACGGCCCGACCGGTCTTGGCAGCCTCCTCGATCGCGACCAGCACGCGCGTCACCGCGAGCCCGTCCTGCGCATCGGCCAGCAGCGGCGCGTCGGTGGTGACCGCATCGACGAAACGCGCGATCGCCTCGGTGACGAAGCCGCCGAGCCGGCCGCCGGCCGCCGGCGTGAGGCCCAGCATGTCGGCCGTCCTGAGGCCCTGGCCGGCATATTTGCGGAAGGTGCCGTTCTGCGCCGTATCGATCTGGATGGCGCCCGCCTCGCCGACGATCTCGGCCCGGAAGTCGAATACGAGCGGCAGATCGCGCGGCAGCACCCAGCTGTTCTCGAGGGTAGCGACGACGTCATTATCGAATTCGAGCAGCGACAGGTGGACGTCGTCGGTGTCCACGCCGAGCGAGGCGAGGTGGCCGCGCCGGCGCAGGGCCTGCACGCGGACGATCTCGGCCTGAAGCGTGAAGCGCAGCGCATCGACGGCATGGCTGCCCAGGAACCACAGCGCGGAGGAGCGGGCTGCCCAGGACAAGAGCTCGAGCGGCACGAACAGGGTGTTCGACAGGCGCGCCGAGGCATGCAGCGGCTTGCCGATCTCCCCGGCCGCGATCGACTCGCGCAGGGCATGGACGGCCGGGTTCACGCGGTTGTGGAAATCCACCATCACCTTCACGCCCTTGCGGGCCGCCGCCTCGGCGATCGCCTCGGCTTCCCGGAGCGTCGTCGCGAGCGGCTTCTCGCTCATCACATGCTTGCCCGCCGCGATGGCCGCGAGCACGATGTCCGCGTGGGCGAAATCGGGCGTCGCGACCGTCACGGCGTCGATGTCGGGGTCCTCGACGAGGGCGCGATAATCGGTATGGACCTTGCGCGGCCCGAACTGCTGCTGCATCTGCGCGGCGCGCGCCGGATCGAGGTCGCAGACCGCGACGAGCTCGGCGGCCGCGATGGCATTGAGGGTCTTGCAGTGGAACGAGCCCCAGAGGCCCGCGCCGACGACGCCGAAGCGGGCGCGACCGGCGGGGCGGGGCGTAGCGGGAGCCGACATGTCCTATCCTTTCACCGAACCGAAGGTCAGGCCGCGCACCACGTAGCGGTCGAGGGCCAGGAAGATGATCATCGGGGGCAGCATGGCGGCGACCGCCGCCGCGGCGATGAAGCCCCAGGTCACGCCGGCCGTGCCGAAATAGTTGAGCGTGCCGACCGGCAGCGTCGCGGTCGAGCGGTTGGCGAGCACCAGCGGGAAGGCCGCGTTGTTCCAGGAGAACACGAAGGCGAACATCGAGGTGACGATGACGCCGGGCCGCACCAGCGGGAAGATCACGCGCGTGATGATGGCGTGGGTTCCGGCGCCGTCGACCCGCGCGGCTTCCTCGATCTCGAACGGCACCTCGTCGATGAAGCTCTTCATCAGCCAGATCGAGAACGGGATGGTGAGCGTCTGCAGGATGAGGATCATCGAGAAATAGGTCCCCTTGAGGCCGACCGCGCTGGCCAGGATCGAATAGGGGATCAGGAAGGCGACGGGCGGCGCCATCAGCAGGCCGAGATACCACAGCATGATGTTCTTGCGGCCGCGGACGCGGTAGCGCGACAGCGCATAGGCGGCCGGCAGCGAGAACGGCAGGTTGAGCGCCACCGCCCCGACGGCGACCACGATGCTGTTGATCAGCTGCGGCAGGTTGTTGCCGGGATCGCGGAACGTATAGATGAAGGACGACCAGTCGGGCTTGAACGCCAGCACCGGCGGCATGGTGAAATAGGTGTCGGACGGGCGGATCGCCAGCAGCGCGAACCACAGGATCGGCCCGATGAAGACGCCGAGCAGCGCGATCGCGGCCAGCGCCAGAAGCGCGTTCCCGGCAAGACGGACTGGCTGGCGCATCACGCTAATCGAGGTCCTTGAAGGCGAAGAAGGCGAAGAGCCCGATGATGGCATTGACGATGATCACCATCATCCAGGTCATGGCGCTCGACAGGCCGATGTTGAAGTCCATCAGGCCCTGCTGGTAGAGGCTGTAGCCGAGCGTGCGCGATGACGTTCCGGGGCCGCCGCGCGTCAGCACCAGCACGAGATCGAAGGTGTTGAAGAGCTGCATGAAGCGCAGCATCACGACGATCAGGGCGGTCCGGCGGATCAGCGGCAGCTTGATGCGCGTCAGCATCGCCCAGGCGGAGGCGCGGTCGAGGCGGGCGGCCTCGACGATATCGGGCGGCACCGAGAGCAGGCCGGCGTAGAGCACGATGGCGAAGAACGGCGTCCATTGCCAAACGTCGGCGAACAGGACCGAGGCGAGCGCCGTCTCGCCTGACCCGAGCAGACCCTGCGGGGGCAGGGGGATGCCGACCGCATGCAGCAGCCAGGGGATCAGGCCGCCGCCGGGGTCGTACATGTAGCGGAACAGGAAGCCGACCACGATCGGAGCGATGGTGGTGGGCAGGATCAAGAGGGCACGCACGACGTTGAGGCCCGGCAATTGCCGCACCAGCAGGAGTGCGATGGCCAGGCCGAGCACGAATTCGATGGCCGTGCCGAGGATTGTCAGCACCAGCGTGTTCCACAGCGCGCCGAGAAACAGCGAGCCGGACCAGGCCATGGTGTAGTTGCCCAGCCCGATGAACCCCATCGGATTGGGGCTCATCTGCAGGTTCCAGAAGTAGAAGCTGTTCTTCAGCGCGAAGAGCAGAGGAAAGGCGATCAGCGCCAGCAGCAGGATGATGGAGGGGCTGATCAGCAGATAGGGCAGAAGGGAGCGCAGCCGCCGGGGCGGCCGCGCGACAGGGTTCGCACGCAGGGCGGCGGTCACGCCTCGCCTCCCCGCTGCGGCCAGCCCCGGCTCATCGAAGTTCCGGCTCGATCCCGGCCACGCCGATCAGCCCAGCGACGCCATCAACTGCTTGGTGGCCTCGAGCGTGTCGTCGTAGGACGGCTGCTTGTAGGGGATGAGGAAATTGCCCTTGAGGATGGTCGAGAAGAAGGTCTGCGTGTCCTTGAGCGCCTGCGCCGGCTCGAGGTCGCCGGCAAGGACCTTGTTGAGATTGAGGCCGTAGATCCCCTCGAGGGTGGTGTAGACCGGGCAGGGCGGGCGCACGATCTTGCCGTTGCCGCGCTGAAGATCCGCCATCTGGGCCGGCAGGTAGGGGTAGAGCTTGAGCAGGTCCGGGTCCTTGTAGAGCGAAGGCCGGGCGAAGTCCGAGAACTGGTGGCCGTATTTGTCGTAGAGCGCCATGGCCTTCTGGGTCTTGGCCGAGGTCGCCCATTTGATGAACTTCCAGGCCGAGTCGCGCTCGGCCGTATTGGCCGTGATGCCGAGGCTGTGGCCGCCGATGCTGATCACCTGCTCCTTGCCGGGCGCCATCGGCAGCCGCACGATGCCGATCTTGTCGGCGATGACCGAGTCCTTGCCCGACATGTAGCCGTCCTTGCGGCACAGGTAGGAATAGGGCGTCCACCAGTAGAACATGCCGATGTTGCCCTTGGCGAAGCGCATGCCGGCATCGAACCAGTTGTAGCCGACCGCTTCCGGCGGCGAGTTCTTGTAGAGCTCGACGAAGAGTTTCAGGGCATCGAGGTTCTCGGGCGTGTCGATGGTGGGATCGAAGTCCCAGGCCTTCGAGGCCGGAAAGCTCTTGAACCAGCGCGTGCCCATGCTGGCGGCGAGCTGCGTGTACATATGGACGATCGGCGCCGGCTGCTGGCCGGCCACGACCGTGCCGGTCATCTTGCCGCCATCGAAGGTCTGGCCGTTCATCTTCTTGATCATGGCGAGGTAGTCGGCCCAGCTCCAGCTCCCGTCCGTCGGGATGGCGAAGCCCGCCGCATCGGCGAAATCCTTGCGATAGAGGACGCACTGGCCGTAGGCCGCGACCGGCAGCGTGCCGACCTGGCCGCGCCAGGTGTTCATGGAATAGAGAACCTCGGGAATATAGTCCTTGATGTCGACGTCAGCGTCCGCCTTGATGAGGTCGTTCAGCGGCAGGATCCATTTGCTTTCGAGATACTGGCCGAGCCACATCTGGTCGACCGAGATCACGTCCGAGTCGGGCTGGTTGCTGACGAAGGACGAGGTGAGGCGGGCCTGCAGGGCCTCGAGCGAGATGCTCTCGATCTGCGGGTCGATGCCCGTCTCGTCCTTGAACTGCTGCTTCAGCCCGTCGAGGGCGTAGTAGAAAGGATCGCCCGCGACCAGGATCCGCAGCGACTTCGACTGCGCCCGGGCGCGCCGCGGCACGCTGCCGAGCGCGGCCGCGCCGGCCAGCGCCCCGGTGCCTTTCAGGAGACCGCGCCGGGATACGGCCGGAGGCAGTGTGATCGTCATGGCAAATCTCTCCCGTTTCGGATCGAGGGTCGTTCGGGCGCCCTATCCCATATAGACGCCGCCCGTGACGTTGATGGCTTGTCCGGTCATGAAGCGGGCGCCGTCGGACAGAAGGAAGGCGACGAGCGGCGCGATATCGTCGGGCGTCTCGATGCGGCCGAGCGGCGTCTGCGTCACGTAATCGGCCAGCACGGCTTCGGGCGTCATGCCGCGCAGCTCCGCCTCCCAGGCGACTTCGCGATCCTGCATCGAGGTCCGCACGAAGCCGGGGCAGACGCAGTTCACGCGGATGCCCTGAGGTGCCATCTCGCGCGCCAGCGCCTGCGTCCAGCCGGCGACCGCGAACTTGCTCGCGGAATAATGAGCAAGCAGCGGCGCACCGACCTTGGCGGCCAGCGAGGCCGTGTTGACGATCGTTCCCTTCGTCCCGGCCGCCAGGAAATGGCGCACCGCCGCCTGGTTGGTCAGGAAGATTCCCCTGGCGTTGACGTCGAAATTGAAGTCCCAGTCCTCGTCGGTCAGGTCGACGGCGCGTTTCATGGTCGAGACGCCAGCGTTGCCGACCAGGATGTCGTAGCCGCCCCAGTCGCGTTCGATCTCGCCGAAGGCGGCCTCCACGGAGGACCGGTACCGGACGTCGATCCCGACGGCGCGATGGCCCGCGCCGAGTTCGGCGGCGACGGCGGCGGCCCGTTCGGCGTCGCGGTCGGCCAAGGCGATGCGCAGGCCAAGCCCCGCCAGATGCGCCGCGATCGCCCGGCCGATGCCCGAAGCGGCACCCGTCACGATCGCCCTCCTGCCCGCAAGGTCCTGCACCGTGCGCCTCCCTGTTGCGTCTCGATTGGATCGCACATCGGGGAACAATGTCAATCAGCCAATTCGAGCCCGTCGTGCTTCAATGTTCTGCGCTGTGCGAGTTTTGCGGGCAAGGTTGCCGTCCGAGGCGGCGCATATCCGGCCGAGGCTAAGGGACGCGAGCCAACGTGAATTCGAGCTTGCCTGGCTGAGCCTGCTGAGCCATCTTGTGAACTGAAATGTTCGAACGTGTTGGCGTCGGCATCAGGGCGCCGGATGGAGCGGGCACAGGCGTGGCGATTGGTTCCGAACGGGCGGGCGGTCCGCGTTATCTGGCGTCCGCACGCCGCAGCGTCCTCGTCCGCATGATCGACCAGCGCGGCCATATCGCGGTCTCCGAGATGGCGACCGAGCTGAACGTCTCGGAGATGACCATCCGCCGCGACCTCGACCATCTGGCGGGGGCGGGGCTCGTCAGCCGTGACCACGGCGGCGCGACGGCGATCGCGCCGAAGTCCGGCGTGGACCGGGACGAGCCGGCCTTCGAGCTGCGCGGCCGCCGCCAAGCCGACGCCAAGGCGACGATCGCCCGCGCCGCGGCCCGGCTGGTCAAGCCCGGCCAGACGATCGGCCTCGATACCGGGAGCACTACCCATCGCTTCGCCGAGGAGCTGCTGCCGGTCGCCGGCCTGCGCATCTTCTCGAGCAACCTGCGCACCGCCGGCATGCTGGCGGCCGGGGCGAGCCCGGTCTACCTGCTCGGCGGGCACGTGCGGCCGCGCGAGCTCTCCGTCTGCGGCCCCGTCGCCAGCGCCCAGCTCAGGGCCCTGTGGCTCGACACCGTCTTCATCGGCATCGCGGGCCTGACCGAGCAGGGCGGCTCCGACTACTCGCTGGAAGACGGCGAGATCAAGCGTGTCTATATCGAGCGTGCGAGCCAGGTCGTCGTGCTCTGCGATTCGAGCAAGCTCGACCGACGGGCCTTGGTGCTTGTGGCGCAGCTCGGCGAGATCGACACGCTGGTGATCGAGGCTCGGCCGACCGGTCTCCTGGCCGACGCCCTCGGCCGCGCCGAGGTGCGGGTCGTCGTCGCCGGAGAGACGGACGGAGCCCAGGGAGACCGCCGTGGCCTATAGGATCGACCCCGACGAGGATCGGCGCTACGTCGAGGAATTCCGGCGCTGCCCGATCGGGGCCCACAGCCCCGGCCTCATGCGCGTGCTCAACACCATGCGCGCCGACCCCTCCGGCAATCAGGTCATCCTCGTCTGCCGCCGGCCCTTCGCCGAATGGGTGCTGGCCAACATGCCGCCGAGCCGGGCCGACCCGATCGTGTTCGAGGACGGCCCCGTCTTCACCAGCCGCGAGGAGGCCGAATGGGCCATGTTCTGCCGCCGCTGGCGCCGGCTGACCGGCGAGAGCATCAACCTGCCGCTGCACGACTGAGCGAAGATCCGCCGGAGGTTCGTCCTTGCTGAAGATCACTGGATATCCGGACCGCTACAGCGTGGCGCCGGGCGAGCGTATCGGTTTCAAGATTTCGGTCGAGGAGGGCGACGCGTTCGACGCCCGCGTCGTGCGGGTGGTCCATGGCGACTGCAACCCGGACGGGCCGGGGCTGAAGTTCAGGCATGTGCCGACCGCCGCCGACGGGCGCCACCCGGGGCGGCCGCAGCGCGTCGATGCGGGCTCCTACCTGCGGGCCGCCACAGTGCCGCCGCTCGCCGCCGGGCCCTTCACGTTCTTTGCGATGATCTGGCCGACCCTACCCGACAGGGCAGACCAGACGCTCGCGGCGCAATGGGACGCGGCGCGCGATTGCGGCTTCCGCATCGCTCTCGACGGAGGACGCCTCGCGCTGACGGTCGCCGACGGCGCGGGCGCCATCGCTACCATTTCGGCGAGCAGGCCGATGCTCAGGCGGCAATGGTACGCGCTTGCCGTCTCGGTCGATCCGGCGAGCCGCAGGTACACCCTCGACCAGCGTCCGCTGAAGCCCTTCGCCCATGTCGACGACGAAGCGCACGAGAGCGGCGTCCTTGCCGTCGCGCCGGCCGCCTGCGCCGTGCCGTTCTTCATGGCGGGATGCCCGAGTGCCGACGGCACGGTCGGGCGCCATTACGACGGCAAGCTCGACGCGCCGGCCCTTCTCTCCGGCCTCCATCCGTGTGCCATGCAGGACGTCCTGGTGCGCTCCGTGGTGCCGCCGCCCAACATCGCCGAGGCGATCATCGCCCGCTGGGACTTTTCGCGCGACATCGGCACGCTGCGCGCGGTCGACGCCGGCCCGTCGGGCCACGACGGCGAGCTCGTGCATCTGCCGACGCGCGGCATGAAGGGCTGGAACTGGACCGGCGAGGAGCATGACTTCAAGCGCAAGCCGGAACATTACGGCGCCATCCATTTCCACCACGACGACGTCTACGACGCGGGCTGGGGCACCTCGCTTGAGGTCGTCATCCCGGACGAGCTGGCGAGCGGCCCCTATGCGCTGCACGTGAGCTGCGGGGCGAGCGACGAGACGGCGACCCGCGAGGATTACCTCGCCTTCTTCGTCCGGCCGCCGCGCGGACCCGCAGGACTCCGAGACCGTCCCAAGGTCGCGCTTCTGGCGCCGACCGCCGCCTATATGGCCTATGCCAACCACGGCGAGCATATCACGGCGCGCGCCGCCGAGATGCAGATGAGCCGGCTGCTCACCTTCGGCCATACCGACCTCTATCTCTACGAGCACCCCGAGCTCGGCGGCTCGCTCTACGACAGCCACGCGGACGGGTCGGGTGTCTCCACGTCGAGCCGGTTGCGGCCGGTGCTGAACTTCTCCGCCCGCTACCATTCCTGGCTCGGCGGCCATGGTTCGGCGCTCTACCAGTACAATGCCGACACGCATCTCTTCGACTGGCTCGACCACAGGCAAGTCGACTACGATCTCATCACCGACGAGGACCTGCACCAGGACGGCTACGAGCTGCTGCGGCCCTATCGGGTCGTCATCACCGGCACCCATCCCGAATATCATTCCACCCGGATGTGGGACGCCATGAAGAGCTGGATCGATCGCGGCGGCCGGCTGATGTATATGGGCGGCAACGGCTGGTACTGGCGCATCGCCTTCCACGACACGCTGCCCGGCGTGATCGAGCTGCGCCGGGCCGAGGACGGCATCCGCACCTGGGCCTCCGAGCCCGGCGAGTATTACCAGAGCTTCAACGGCGAATATGGCGGCCTGTGGCGCCGCCTCGGGCGGGCGCCGAACGTCATCTGCGGCGTCGGCTTCATCGCCCAGGGCTTCGACGTCTCCTCCTTCTACCGGCGCGCGCCCGATGCCGACAATCCGCGCGCCGCCTTCATCTTCGAAGGCGTGCCGGACGAGATCATCGGCGACTTCGGGCTGATCGGCGGCGGCGCGGCGGGCATTGAGCTCGACTGCCTCGCGACGGATCTCGGCTCGCCGCCCAACATGCTGCGGCTCGCCTCGTCCGACGACCATTCGTCGATGATGATGCTGGTCAACGAGGAATTCGGCGTCGTGCCGCCCAACCTCGGCGGCGACGTCAATCCGCGCGTGCATGCCGATCTCGCCTTCGGCGAGACGCCCTCGGGGGGCGCCCTCTTCGCGACCTCCTCCATCGCCTGGTGCGGGTCGCTGTCCCACAATGGCTACGACAACAACGTGTCGCGCATCACCTGGAACGTCCTCCAGCGCTTCATGGCCGAGGAGCCGTTCGCGACCCGCTGATCAGTCGAAGAAATCGAGGATTCGCGTGAGCGCGTCGACCCGGATGACCGGATGGGTCAAAGGCGCGGGCGGCGCTATGCAGAAGGCGACCGGCAGGCCGGCTCGGAAGGCCGAGAGGGCGCCCGTCGCGCTGTCTTCCACGGCGAGCACGGCGCCGGGTTCGAGCCCCAGTTTCGCGCAGGCCCGCCGATAGGGCTCGGGATCGGGTTTGCCGGCCGCGACGTCGTCGATGGCGACCAGGAAGCGCATGTGGGAGGCGATGCCGAGCGCATCGAGGTTGGCCTCGACGATCCGGCGGTGCGAGTTCGACACGCAGACCTGGGGGATATTCCGCGCCGCCAGGGCCTCGATCGTCTCGAGTGCGCCGGGCAGGGGGGCGAGGGAGCGCCGATTGTCGATGTAATGGTCGGTGATTGCGGCCATCCATTCGGCTTGCGCCAGGCTCTCGGGCAGGCGCGGCCGCAGCATCGTCCAGACGTCGCCCATGTGGATGCCGCGGAACGCCTCTCCGGGCAGGTCGGAGAGATCGACGTCCCAGCGCCGGCTGCCGGCGAGCAGCGCTGCATGGTGCAGCGGCTCGCTGTCGACCAGCGTGCCGTCGACATCCCAGGCGACGGCCCGGAGCTTCGAGATACGGGTGTCGGTCACAGGCTGGTCCCTATCGACGACACCCGCTCGTCCCCGCGAAAGCGGGGACCCAGTCTCGGCCGCAGAGCTGGAGTCCCGCTTGCGCGGGCGGAGCGAGCCAGGGGTCCCGGCAAGCGAAGCTTGAAGGGGTGGCACGCGGAGGGATGAGCGGTGATATCTCGGCCCAGGCCGAGGGGATGAGCGGCGTCTTCCATCCAGCCGCGGCTCACGTCAGCTTCGCCATCGCGGCGTAGAGCTCGCGGAAGCGGCGATAGCCCGCGGCATAGACGTCGCGGTGCGCCGGATCGGGCCCGATCACCTCGCCGAACCGCACGAAATTCGCGATGTCCTGCCAGCTTTCGGTCAGGCCGGCCGCGACCGCGGCGGTCCAGGCGGCCCCGATACAGGAGCCCGGATGGCCGGTGAGACGTTGCACGGGCCGCTGGAGGACATCGGCGACGATGCTCATCCAGACGTGGCTGCCGGCGCCCCCGTCCGAGACGATGAAACGCTCGGTGCGGTGGCCCATGTCGTTCAGCACCTCGACATGGTGCGCGATCGCATAGGCATAGGCTTCGAGCAGCGCCCGCCACAGGTGGCCGAGATCATGGCTCAGCGTCAGGCCGGCGAAGAGTCCGCGCGCGTTCACGTCGTGGATCGGCGTCTTCTCGCCGAGGAAATAGGGCAGCACGGTCACGCCGTCCGCGCCGGCCGGCCGCGCCTCGGCCAGGCGATCGAGCCGCTGGTGGAGGGTGAGGCCCTCCGCTGCGGCTTGCGCCGCCTCGCCGCCCGCGAAGGTCGCGGCGAACCAGTTGAGCCCGGAGCCGCCAGTCGACATGCAGCCGTTCGGCATGTAGAGGCCCGGCACCAGGTGGTAATCGAGGAACATGCGTGCATCGGGCTTGACCTCATCGGTCGCGACGAGCACGTCGACCGAGCCGCCGAACTTGAGCAGGACGTCGCCCGGGCGCGCGATGCCGGCTCCGAGCGCGGAGGCGACGAGGTCGGCCGCGCCTCCGCAGACCGGCACGCCGGCCGGCAGGCCCGTCTCGGCAGCCGCCTTTGCGGTGACATGGCCGAGGATCGCATGCGAGGCGGTCTTGCGCGGGACCGCCGCCCGCGGACAATGAGCGAAGGCGACGAGCGCGTCGTCGATCGCATGCGTGGCGAGATCGAGGAAGCCGGCTTCGAGCGCCCAGTTCTGCTCGATCGCGCGCTCGCCCGTCAGCCGCCAGTTCACATAATCGTAGGAGCCGAAGACGGTCGCGATACGGGCGTGGACCTCCGGCTCGTGCGCCTCGAGCCAACGCAGCTTGGCACCGACGAGCTGCTGGTTGATGCCGTTGCCAGCCTTCTCGAGGAAGGCCGCCTCGTCCCATTCGCGGCGCATGGCTTCGACCTCGACGCCGCACCGCCCGTCGCTCTGCTGGATGCTCGGCCGCAGGACCTCGCCCTCCGCGTCGAGCAGCACGACGGCGGGCAGCATGCCGGTGACGCCGATCGCAGCCAGATCGCCGGCCGCGAGGCCCGAGCCCGTCATCAGCTCGCGCGCGAGGGCACGGACATTGCCCCACCATTGCGCCGGATCCTCCTCGGCCCAGCCCGGATGCGGCGAGCGCAGGCCGACGGGACGGGAGGCGACGGCTAAAACGGTCGACGGCAGCCGGATCAGGATGCCGATCGTCGACGTGGTGCCGATGTCGAGACCGAGGACGCAGGCCATGCCGCCACCCTACCTCAGGCGGCCCACCGCATCCATGAAGCGCTTCACGCGGGCGGGGTCGACCGCGTTCCAGGTGATGCCGTCGACCTTGAAATGGGTGCCGATGACCACCCCGCTGGCGAGCCCGAGCACGTCGCCGACATTGTCGATGTTGACGCCCGTGTTGGCGAAGACCGGGACGTCGCGGACGGCCTCGCACACCTTGCGCAGGTCGCTCGCATCGGCCGGCTGCCCGGTGATCGGGCCGGAGACCAGGATGGCGTCGGCCAGGGACGAGAACACCGCGCTCCTGGCCCGCAGCTCGATCGGCCGCTGGTCGAGCGAATAGGCGAATTCGGCATTGATGTTGAACAGCATCTTCATGTCCGGGCGGCCGAGCTGGCTGCGCAGCCGCGACGCTGAGGCGCAGTCCGGCTGCCAGAGACCCATGTCGGAGGCGAAGAGCCCGGTGAAGATCTCGCGCACGAAGCTCGCGCCGGTGGCCACGCCGATGGCCACGCTGGCGACCGGGTCCCACAGGTAGTTGACCCCGAACGGAACCTTGAGGATCGGCTTCGAAGCCTGCACCACGGCCGTCATGGCCGCGACGCTTTCCGGCGTCGCCTTGAACACATAGGGCCGGTCGTTCTCGTTGCCGAACATGATGGCGTCGACGCCGCCGGCCTGGAGCGCCTCGATGTCGCGCCCGACATCGTCGACGAGCTTTCCGATGCCGCCTTTGGCGTCGAACAGCGGCGCTCCCGGCAGCGCCCCGATGTGAGCCATGGCGATCACGGCTTTTTTCTTCGGCCCGAAGAAGTCGAACACCATAGGGGGCTCCTGATGCCCTGCGAAGCGGCAGGTGGGGACGTGAGACGGAAGTTCTTTTTTTTGCGTATATGTTCAAATCGGGGCCTTGTCCAGATTGCCTCGGGCGCAACCATGGTCTAGTGCGAAGCTTGGGGCGCCACCCTTCTTCCGGTCACGGGAGAAGGTGTCGACGCGAAGCGACGACGGATGAGGGCCAAAACGCTCCAGAGCGCTTTCAAACTCAATTTCTCAGCGTGAGAAGCTTCGATTCATGCCGGAATATTCCGGACGGGCAGGCGGTCCGGGCCTAAGCGAACAAAATCCCGCAAATTCGCGCTTGAACTGTTCGGCTCTGTGTTCCTACTATGCCGCCACGGCGCGGCGCCGCCCGCGTCCGGCAGGGACCACGGATGGCCTCGATCGAACTCCAGCACGTCTCCAAGCTCTACGCGCCCGGCGTCTACGGCGTGAAGGACGTGTCGTTGCAAATCGAGGACGGGGAATTCATCATCTTCCTCGGCCCGTCGGGCTGCGGCAAATCCACCACGTTGCGCGTCATCGCCGGGCTGGAAAGCCATTCCGAGGGCCGCGTGCTGATCGACGGCAAGCTGGTCAACGGCGTGGCGCCGCGCGACCGCAACGTCGCGGTGGTGTTCCAGAGCTATGCCCTCTACCCGCATATGAGCGTCGGCCAGAACATGGCCTTCGGGCTCAGGATGCGCGGCCTGCCGCGAGGCGAGATCGAGGCCAAGGTGAAGAGCGCCACCGCGCTGCTCGGGCTCTCCGGCTACCTCGACCGCAAGCCGGCGGCCCTCTCGGGCGGCCAGCGGCAGCGGGTGGCGCTCGGGCGCGCCATCGTGCGCGAGCCCGCCGCCTTCCTGCTCGACGAGCCCCTCTCCAACCTCGACGCGCAACTGCGGGCCGAGATGCGCCTCGAGCTGGTCAAGCTGCACCGGCGGCTGGGGCGTACCATCGTCCATGTGACGCACGATCAGGTCGAGGCGATGACCATGGGCGACCGCATCTGCATCATGCGCGGGGGCGCCATGGTCCAGGTCGGCCGCCCGCTCGACGTCTATGCCAATCCGGCCGACACGTTCGTCGCCAAGTTCCTGGCGAGCCCGCCGATGAACCTCGTCCCAGCGACGCTCCAGGCGACGCCGGAGGGCGGCCTCGCGCTGGCGATCGCCAACGGGACGAGCCTGGCGGTGCCGCCCGCCTATGCGGCCTCCTACCGGGCCTTCGTGGGCCGGCCCGTCATTCTCGGCCTGCGTCCGGAGGACTTCTACGAGGCGCCCCGGGAGCCGGCTTGGCAGCCCGTCGCGCTCACCGTCGTCGCCCTCGAGGCTCTCGGCGCCGAGACCGTGCTGGTCGGCCAGATCGGGACGGACCCGCCGGTCGAGCTGTCGGCGCGGCTGTCGCGCCACATGGCCGGATCGGCGGGGCAGACCGTGACGCTCTATCTCGATCCGGATCCGATGCATCTTTTCGATCCGGCGACCACGCGGCTGATCCCCAGGCCGCCCGCACCCGCCCGCGCCCGGATCGCCGCATGAGCGCTCCCGCGGCCATGAGAGATCCCGACGGTCGTGGGCGCGCCGGTCCCCGCCGGCTGGGATCGCATATCGGCCTCGTGCTCGCCTGCGCGCTCATCCTGCTGCCGCCGCTTTGGGTGCTGCGCACGAGCTTCGTGCCCGAGCCGCAGACCTATTCGTCGGATCTCATGCCCGGCGCGACGCTCGACAATTACGTCGGCCTTCTCACGCGCAACAAATTCGCCTCCTTCTACCTCAACAGCGTCATCGTGGCCTTGGGCTCGGTCGTGCTGGCGCTGCCCTTCGCCGCCATGACCGGCTATGCGTTCGCCCGCTTCCGCACCGGCGGCCGCCTCACGCGGTTCGCCGTGCTGGCCACCCAGATGCTGCCGCCGGTCGCCCTGGTGCTGCCGACCTTCGCCATCTTCCGCGCCTTCGGCCTGACAGACTCGCGCCTCGGCCTCACCCTGGCCTATGCGGCGCTCAACCTGCCGTTCCTCACCTGGATCCTGATGGGGTTCTTCGAGGGCGTGCCGGTCGATCTCGAATGGGCCGCCATGACGGACGGCACCACGGCCTGGGGCGCCTTCTGGCGGATCGTCGTCCCGGTCTCGCTGCCCGGTCTCGCCGCGGCGGGCGTGCTCGGCTTCATCCTGGCCTGGAACGAGTTCCTGTTCGCCCTCGTCCTCACCGGACCCGTGACGCAGACGATTCCGGTGGCGCTCGCATCCCTGCAAAGCTCGAACGGGGTGCAGATCGGCAAGGTTTCGGCCGGGGTCGTCCTGGCCGTGGTCCCGCTGGTGATCGCCTCGCGTTTCATCCAGCGTTTCATCGTGCAAGGGCTCACCTTCGGCGGCGTCAAATGACGAACCTCCGGGCAGGTGTGCCGAATTGGGCTTCGGCCAAAAACAGATGGAGGAATGTCATGGGTTTGCGATCGATCCTTTGTGCCGGCGTCGGCCTCGCGGCCATGGTCGCCCTCGGTACCCCCGCGCTGGCCGACCCGGTCACGCTGCGCGCCCTGATGGAGGACGTGCCCGAGACGCAGATCATCGAAGCCATGCTGCCGGAGTTCCAGAAGGAGACCGGCATCACGGTCGAATTCGAGAAGCTCGCCTACGGCGACATGCACGACAAGCTCGTGACCCAGCTCACCAGCGCCAGCAGCGCCTATAACCTGCTGGAGGTGGATTTCCTTTGGGCCGGCGAGTTCCCGGCCGCGGGCTGGCTCGCCGAGCTGACGCCCTTCGTGGAAAAGTCGAAGTTCGACCTCTCGCCCTTCATCCCCTCGATGATGGACCTCGTCGGTCGTAACAAGACCGGCCTCTACATGATCCCGATGTATAATTACAGCATGGGCATGATCTATCGGACGGATCTGCTCAAGGACGCCAAGCTCGCCGCGGCCTGGAAGGCCGCCGGCAAGGGCGCGCTCGAGCCGCCGAAGAGCCTGGCCGATTACGTCACGCTGTCGAAGTTCATGAAAGCCAATGCGGGCGTCGCGGGCGCGGCGATGCAGGGCCAGCGCGGCGACCCGAACAGCATGGAATTCTCCAACTACCTGTTCTCGTCGGGAGGCGCCTACCTCGACAAGGACGGCAAGGTCGCGCTCGACAGCCCGCAGGGCAAGACGGCGCTCGACCTCTACGTCGACAACGTCAAGAACGGCGCGCAGCAGGGCGCGCTGTCGGCGACGCTCGATGACACGCTGCGCCTCATGTGCGACGGCAAGGCCTTCAGCATGATCACCTATTGGTGGATGCTGCCGCAGGTCGATGACGCCAAGAAGTGCCCCGCCGTGGCCGGCAAGGTGGCGCTCGGGGTCATGCCCGGCGGCCATGGGGAGAGCGGCGGTTGGGGCTGGGGCATCCCGAAGAACACCGATGCGGCGACGCAGCAGGCGGCCTGGACCTTCATCCAATGGGTGCAGAGCAAGAAGGTCGCCGTGGCGCGCGCGATGCAGGGCCACGCGCCGGTGCGCTCCGACGTCTATTCGGACAAGGACGTGCTCGCCAAATATCCGGATTATGCCACGGCCGAGCAGGTCGTCGCCTCCGGCGAGGCCTTTCCCGTCTTCCCTTATTCGGCGCAATATGAGGACGTGCTCGGCACCCAGCTGTCGCTGGCGGCCGGCGGGCAGACGGACAGCGCCGCGGCGCTGAAAGCGGCGGCGAGCGGGCTCTCGGACCTGCTGAAGAAGGCGAAATAGCGCGGCGCGCTGCGGACGATGGCGCCGATGTCTCCAGTCTGGACCCGCGAATGGCGCATCGGGTGGGGCTTCGCCCTTCCGGGGCTGACCCTTCTGCTGATCGTGATGGGCTTTCCGCTGGTCTATTCGGCCATCATGGCGGTGTCCTCGCTGACGCTGATGCACCCGAGCCTTTCGCCTCTGGTCGGTGGCGACAACTTCGCCACCATCCTCGCGAGCCCGGGCTTCTGGCACGCGCTCTGGCTGACCTTCGGCTATTCGCTCGTCACGGTGACGGGCGAATTCGTGATCGGGCTCGGCGTCGCCTTGATGCTCGATCGCGTGACGGCGCTCAAGCCGGTCTATTTCGCCATCCTGACCATCCCGATGGCCATGTCGCCGGTCAGCGTCGGGTTGATCTGGCGCATGCTGCTCCAGCCCAACCTCGGCATCGCCAACCACCTCTTGGAACGCGCCGGCCTGCCGCGGCTCGACTGGCTCGGCTCGTCGGACCTCGCCTTCTGGACGATGGCCGGCATCGACATCTGGCAGCAGGTCTCGTTCGTCGTGCTGATCCTCGCCGCCGGCCTCGCGGCGCTGCCGCGCGAACCCTACGAGGCGGCCGAGGTGGACGGCGCGACGGCCGTCCAGCAGTTCTGGTTCCTGACGCTGCCGATGCTGCGGCCGGTCGCGGCCATCGCGATCATCATCCAGCTCATCAACGAATTCCGCACCTATGACCTCACCTATGTGCTGACCAAGGGGGGGCCGGGCACGTCGACCGAGGTGCTGAGCTTTTTCGCCTACCGCCGGGCCTTCCTGGGCCTGTCGTTGAACGAGGGGGCGGCCGCGAGCTTCATGCTGCTCGCCGTGGTTCTCGCCATGACGCTCGCCTTCTTCGCCACCCTTGAACGCCGGGCGGGCCCTTCTGCTCGAGCCGCGGCCGGGGGAGCGGGAGGATGATCCGATGATCCCTCGCCCTTCGTCCCGCTCGGCTCGAAGGCCATCGATCGAGGCGGCGCTGCCGAAGCGAGCGGACCATCGAGGGATGTCGTTGGCCGCAATTTCGATCCTGGCGCGCATTTCTCACAAGGCACGATCCCCCGAGGCGGAGGAAAGCGGACCGCAGGCCTTTCCCTCACGACGTGAGACATACGGGCGAGAGCATGTTCGGCTGCCGCCGAACTGCTCTGGCTTTGAAAGGCGAGCAGCTTCATCGGGACGGAATCGCAACGCGACTCCATCCGGTCCGATACCGCTCGAGACGCTCAGCTCCAGGCCGTCACCTGCCGCCCGGCATGAAGCCGATATGCCTGCCGACGCTCTGCCCCGCACCGAGGCTGGCAGCTCTGTCGCGCGCCGCCGCCACGGGCGACAAGCCGACCTTATCTATGGTTCCAAACATTTGGTTGCTCAGATAGGCGACTTCGGTCCTATTCTTTGCACACATCTTGCGCATGATATTTCGTACATGCACCTTCACCGTGCTTTCGCACATGTTGAGATGATAAGCGATAATTTTATTTGGCGTTCCTTTACGCAGCTCCCGCGCGACCAAGGTTTCCTTAGAGCTAAGCAACGTCTGCAGCGGGAGCGGCGCCTCCGAATAGGCCGGAGGGCGATCCGCAAGGTTAACGAGCGCTGTCGATGGAATGAAAACGCCACCAGCCAGTACCAGATGCAGGACCTGCGAGGCCACGGCCAGAGACATCGAGGTCGGAATATATCCGCTGGCGCCCTTCTCGAGGCACTGAACAACGAAAGGCGCATCTTCGATATCGGAGAGTACGACGAAAGGAGGCGACGGCTCGCTCTCCTTCAGCGCCGCGACACTGGCATCGAAGTTGATTTCGGCGCTCCCATGTGATCCGTCTATGTTCAAAATCAGGAGCGATGAATTGACTTCACTACCCGATTTCCAGGAATTTATGCTCGTAAAATGCTCATAACGTGCCGAAACGTCGTGCCATTGCAATGAAAAAGCTAGGCTTTCACCGGAAAGACATTGAGCGTCGATGATTGAAAATACCGGTTTGGCTTTTTGTCCGTCGTTGGATCCCGAAATGTTGGAGATACTTGGCGTGGGAGAAGCTTGAAAATTCATGACACTCACCCATCTTCGATATTCACAAAACCTGCAAATAAAATACATATACCCGTCAATTTAGCAGTATGAGCGCCCTGGGTTCGATTCTGGGGTCATCCGACCGGACATGGTCCGCGACCCGCTTTGATCCATTAGACCCTTAAGACATCCTTAAAATTGTCCTGAGTCAAATAGAAAATCATCCGATAGCGCGTAAACCATTCGAATCTCCGGGTGGGGCGGGACTCGTCCATTCGAGTTGTGTCTTGTTAACACTTTCCCCTTAACCCGGCCTTAGTTGTTGGACGGATTATGAAGCGGTTCGACAAATGCGCGGGGCGTGGCATCTGGCATGCCGTCCATGCCGTTGCCGGACATCGGGCGGGGCGAGACGTTACGCGCCGATTTGCCGGAGCTTGGCACCGTCGGTTCAGGTCGAAACGCGACCACGGGTGGTGAAGCGCATGGCGATCCGCCCCCCGGGTCCGGTCGCGGCTCGGCGATCGGGGGACGGACGACGATGATCCAGTTACGGCAAATCGCGGACCGTCAACGAAACCCTCTTGGCGTCAGGCGACCATCGCACCGGCGCGCCTCAGATCTGGCGAGAGGTCGTCGAGGAAGCTCGGAGCCAATCGGATCCGGCTCAGACCGCGCCGGATGTCGTAGCGTTCGCATGGACCGTGCGGGCCTTTGCCGGCCAAGTCCTCTCGGGCGCTCCGCCAAATGTCGTCGGTGCCATCGGCTCGGCGGTTGCCGAGAGGCCGTTTGTGGGCTCACCCTCTGGTCCGGCTGCAAAGGTCGAGGCCGTCCGCTCCGGGGCGTCGGCCCAAGATCGGATCTCGAGGGATCCGGCTTCTTGCAGACGGACGAGCCGGTGCTCCGTGTCGGCGAGGACGGCGCGCAGCTTCTGCAGCTCGAAAAGGCACCTGCTTCCCGAGACGAGCTCGATCTCGGACCTTCGCAATGCGCGCTCGCGTCCGGGATCACGCGGGCTCAGGCTCGCGTCTGCGCACCCCAGCAGGGTGCCGGCCCGCGCGCGTGCCTCCTCCACCTGTGTTGCGAGATCCGCAATGTCGGTATCGACGGCGGTGATGGCCCGGGCGACCGATCGCCTGATCGCACGCAACGGTCGATGAGCGATGTCCGTGTCGCGCAAATCGCGCCTGCGTCTCAGGAGCATGGCTGCCTCGATCCTCGACCATCAAGAGAAAGTTGAGCGGAAGCTGGCACCGCCGGTACGTTTAGAAGGCCGTCTGCCTTCGCCATCGCCTGCAGGTAGATCCGCGCCGACGCGGACCAAGAGAAAAGTCCGGCTCGGGCGGGACCTTGCCTGCGCATCCGTTCCCGCAGCACGGGATCGTCGCGAAGTCTGACGAAGGCGTCGAGCCAAGCCTCGGCCCGCGTCGGGGAGGCATAGAGGGCCGCCTCGCCGCAGAGGGCCGGCAGGCCGGCGCAATCGGACGCGACCACCGGGCAGCCGAGCGCCATCGCCTCGAGCACGGGTAAGCCGAAGCCCTCGAAGAGCGAGGGGAAAGCGAGACAATGCGAGTCCTTGAGCAAGGCGGCGAGCTCGCCATCGGAGATGCGGCCGAGACGGATGACGTTTCCCCCGTCGAGGTCGGAACATCCACGAAACACGCGGGGGTCGCTCTCTCCCACGACTGCCAGGCGAAAGCCCTTGCTCGCGAGGCGGGAGGCCGCACCGAGAAGCAGGCTTACGTTCTTGTGGGGCGCCGGTGTTCCGATCAGCACGATCGTGCCGGGTCCCGCGGCAGCCCGCGTCGCGGGCGAATGGACGGGGCGCCACCTGAAGACATGCTCGTGGCCGTTCGGGGCCACCGCGAGATCCTGCCCTCGACAGAGGCGATGGTCGACGAGCCGCTCGGCCGAATGGCTCGACACCGTCGTCACCTGGGCGGCGAGCCGGCTCAGGACGGGTTGCAGGACGCGTTGGCTCAGCCGGAACCGGCGGGAGTAGCTCGCCGGGCAGTCGAGCGCAGTGGTGTCGTGCATGCACACGATTTGCCGCGCTGCCGCGATCGGTCCGACGTTGCCGAGGCTGAGAAGGCCGCCCTTCAACCGCCGCGGCAGCACGAATTGCTCCCAGATGTGTCCCGTGGCGACCCCGATGCGACGGGACCGGATCGCCTTGAGGTGGAGATCGTCCCGCGCGTCGCCCGGCAGCAGCAGTTCGATCGACAGGTCCCGTGCCAGGGGATGTCCGCTGTCGACGGCCTCGTCCAGGGCGCAGACGATTTCCCGCGCGTAGCGCTGCACGCCCGTGAGGCGCTGAGTCAGGAAGCGGCCGTTGATGCTCCAGTGGCGGACCATGGCGGAGTTTCGCTGTCCCCGATCGGACGGCTCATCGGAGCACGTGGCCTTTGCGTCATGCAATGTCCCGAAAGGCGTAATCACGGGTTGCAGACGCCGGCCATCGAGGGGCATTCACCTCCTTCCGGATCACCTCGCGGGGTTCGGACCCGGCCGGTCTATCCGAATGCGCCGATCCGGCGGGGAGCGATCCATGTTTGCCTCGGGCGGACGCACTGCATCCGACGATGGATCCTGAACAGGATGGCACAAGGCTACGTTGCCGACTTCTCCCTGGCGCTGATCAACCGAACCGGCGCCTATTACGTCGGCCGCGATCTTCTCGGCCATGTTCCCGGGGCTTTCAGCGGCACGCGCTATTGGCGCCTGCGGCGATCGCGGGAGCCGCAGGGATTGATGCGGCGACTGCTCGGCAAGGCGATGCTGTTCGAATTGTCCCATCCGGCGCTCTGGCCGGCTTTCCCGCGATGGGACGCGGCCGCATCGCCCGGGCAGCGGACGCTCTATCTCGATCCGCTCTACGTCTTGCGCTCGCGCCTGTCCTCGTCGGACATCGTCCTATGCCACGATGTCGGGCCGGTCTCGATGCCGCAATTCTTCGAACCCGGGACATCCGCGCTCTACCGTCGCGCCTATGAGGCGATCAGCCGCGCGAGGCCCGGACTCGTCTTCGTCAGCAAAACCTCGCGCACCGCGTTCATCGAGATCTTCGGTTCCGATTTTCCGTTCCTCGAGGTGATCCCGCTGTACGTGCGGCCGGGCTGCGAGGGGGCCGAGATCAAGCGGCCTCCAGGGATCGAGGAGCCTTTCCTTCTCACCGTCGGTGCGCTCGAGCTGCGCAAGAACTACGTGCGAACCATTCAGGCGTTCAATATGTCCGGCCTTCGGGAACGCGGCTATTCTTACGTGTTCTGCGGCGCCCAGGGCAATCGGACACGCGAGATCCGTGACCTGGTCCGTCGCTCGCCGAACGTGATCGAACTCGGCTACCCGTCGGACGCCGAACTGAGGTGGCTCTACCGCCATGCGAGCGGCTTTGTCCTGGCCAGTCTGCTCGAAGGTTTCGGCATGCCGGCGCTCGAAGCCGCACAGCACGGCCTCCTGTCGGTGATCAGCCACGACGGCGCGCTGCGGGAAGCCGTCGGCGACACGGCGGTTCTCGTCGATCCCACGAAGCCTGAAAGCATCGCCGCCGGGATGGCGAGCATCATCGACATGTCCGCCCCGGAGCGGACAGCAAGACTATCCGATGCCAAGCGGCATGCGGCCGATCTGACGCTCGACCGCTACGCGACGCGTTGGTCCGACCTGCTCGCGGCCTGCTGATGCGACCCGCCCCATTCTCGACATCGGAGGCCAGCTCGCGATGAACCTGCCACTCCGCTCGCCGTGGGACGTGACGCACCAGACATCGCTCCAGGGGCTCGGCGTGCACGCCCGTCAACGCGTTTGGACGATCAACGGCGATTTCGTGGGCTTCGAGGCGACGGGCGTGGCGCGTCACGGGCGGGAGGTCGTCGCCGCCATGGATGCCCTGATCGACGAAGGGCATCCGCTGACGGAGGGACTCGCCCTGCGCATGCTGGTGCCGCGCCTGCCCTCCGGTTTCATCCCGCTCAGGCATGTCGAGGCCGACGTTCTCCCGGAGTGGCGGCCGCGGCTGCCCCAGGTCTGGGTGCAATTGCAGCTTCCGCGCCATGTGTCCGGCGGCCTCGTCAGCTTCGGCAACCTCGCGCCGATCGGAGCGACCCGACACATCGCCTGCGTCCATGACGCCCAAACCTTCGTCGTTCCGGACAGCTACAGCCGGATGTTCCGGGCCGCTCATCGCTTGATCCTGCCGCGTCTGGGCCGCAGCGCCGCGGTCATCACGACGGTGTCGCACCATTCGAAAGAGCAGCTGACCCGTTTGGGCATTGCCCGTCCCGACAAGGTCGCCGTCGTGCCGAACGGCGCCGACCACGTCCGTCGCTGGAATCCCTTGCGGGCGTCGCGTGATTGGCGTCGCCCCAGACCCTTTGCGCTCGGCCTGGCACGAAGTCAGGCGCACAAGAACCCCGAGCTCTTCGCTCGTCTGGCCGAGCCGCTGGACCGTCTCGGCGTCGACCTGGTCCTCTTCGGCGACGTCGACCGGGCCGTGTTCGGCGAGGACGCCGGCGCTCGCCTTCGCAACCTGCATCTCGTGGGAAGGCTCGGCGACGACGACGTCGCCGCGGCCCTCGGACAAGCCTTGTGCTTCCTGCTTCCGTCGCGGACCGAAGGGTTCGGCTTGCCGGCGGTCGAAGCCATGGCGCTCGGCTGCCCGGTGCTGGCCTCGAGCGCGCCCGCTCTTCCGGAGGTGTGCGGGGACGCGGCGCTCTATGCCGATCCCGACGATGTGGACGGCTGGGTCGCCGCCGTGCAGGGGCTCGCCCGAGACGAACCGCGACGGGCCGAGCTCGTCGCCCGGGGTCGAGCAAGGGCGGCGCTTTTTTCCTGGCGCCGGACCGCCGAAGCCTATCTCCGGTTGATGGCCAGGATCGACGAGCGAGACGACGACGGACACACCGGCCGCGACCCGTGAGGCTCGCGCATGGCGCTGCTCCTGTTCGGAGCGCGGTGGTCGCCTTCTTCCTGATCTGCATCGTGGCGGGTCTGCGCGCCGATCCTGCTGCGCGAGCTCGCGTCGACCCTATCCGACGTCATGCAGAGGGCGCGGCGGCATCAGCCAGCGCGGACGGACGGCTGTTTCGAGCCTGATCGGGCGTCGAGGAGCGAGCACCATTCGGCACGCCGTCATCCCGGCCAGGGCGCAGAAGAACAACAGGCCCGGATCCGGTGTGCCGCCCGAAATCACCCCTCCCAGGACGCAGGCGAACAGACAGGACCGCAAGCTCGCATGGAGGTCGGCCGCCTGCGTCTGCGGCGCGCGATCCTGCGGCGCCCGCACGGCATGGAGAAGCGGCAACAGGAGGATGACCTGGAGCAGGCTGCCGACCAATCCAAGCTGCGACACCACCGCCACCAGCCAGTTCGAGGCGCGCGAACTGCCGAAGCCGACACCGATGCCATTCGTATCCATGAACGAGACGAGGCTGCGCTCGTTCCAATGGGACCGTTCCCGGCCCGACTCGGACTGGAGCTTGTCGACCACCGTGCCCTGAAACAGGTTTGTCGCCGCATCGAGCGTGTGCGGATCCCAGACCATCAGCCCGACGACCACCGTGACGGCGGCGGCACCACCGATCAGGATGAGCGCGTCCTTGGTCCTCACACGGCCGACCGCCAACGATCGCGCCATCTGCACGACGAGGACAATCCCCAGCACGGTCAGCCCTGCATAGGCGGTGCTCGATGTCGACAGGACAAGAAGGGCCAGAAGGATCGCGGCGAGACCGCCGCTGAAACGGGAGCCGGTGCGGCGCCAGTCCGTCAGCGCGAAAGCCAACGCGGGCAGGCTGCCGATCGCGAAGGCCGAGGCTTCCGAATAGGCTCCGGCGATGCGCGAAAAACCCTCATGTTCGACGTCGGTCAGGAGCGCGTAGCTCGCCGTCCTGACCGGCGCCAGCAGGTCGCCGGCGCCGATCGTCTTGCCGACGATATCGATGAGGCCGCCGGCGGCATCGACGGCGGCCCACGTCAGAAAGGCGCGCCGCAAGACGCTGAATCGACCCTCGGCGCCCACAAAGCCGATCACCGCCAGAAACGTCATCGAACCGAGCAGGAAATAGCAGGTCTGCGTGAGGTTGCCGTTGCCTGGCGTCAGCGCGACCTCGACCACGCCGATGTCGCGCGAGGTGACGAAGACATTGGTCTGTCCCGCGAACAGGCGCGGCATGATGAGCGCGCTGGCGCAGGCATAGACAGCCAGCGCCACCACGACCCACGGCTCCCACCTGCTTTGGAAACAGGCCAGTGCATGACGGCGCGTGGCCGGTTCGAACACGGCGCCGGCGCAGACCAGGGCCGAGAAACCGACATAGACGAGCGGTGATGCCCCGCCGAGCGCGCTCAGGGTGACGATGGCCGTGCTGCCGAAGGCGAGCGACGCCATCATGGCGACGATCAGGGTCGACCCGACGAGGCGGCCGAGCAGAAACAACGCCAGGACGATCGCCACCCCTATGACGGAGATCTGCACGATGCGTCAGGCCGAGTTCCGGAGACGGGCGACGGCCGGGACCGTCTTGATCAGGATAAGCAGATCGAGGCTCACCGATCTGGTGCGCAGATAAAGCATATCGAGGGCGACGCGCTCGCTGTAGCTCAGGCTGGTCCGACCGCTGATCTGCCACAGCCCCGTGAGCCCGGGGCGGGCCATCAGATAATTGTAGGCCTGGGGGCCGTAGTGGGCCAGTTCGTCGAAGGTGACCGGCCTCGGCCCGACGAAGCTCATGTGGCCGAACAATATGTTGAAGAGCTGAGGAAGCTCGTCGAGGCTCGTGACGCGCAGGATCCGGCCGAGCGGGGTGATGCGCGGGTCCTGCCGAAGCTTGTGCGTCTCGGCCCACTCCCGGGCCGCGGCGGGATCCGCGGCGAGATGCGCCTCGAGGACCGCTGCCGCATCGGGTCGCATCGTCTGGAACTTGTAGCAGCGGAAAGGCTGGCCGTCCTTGCCGACGCGCCGATGCCTGTAGATGGCGCCGTTCCCCGTCGAGATCACCAATATGGCGGCGAGCAGCGCCAGCAGGGGACTTAGCACCACGATGGCGAGGAGTGCCGTCGAAACATCGATGATCCGTTTGGCGCGCTCGCCCCCGCGGACGGCTCGCTCGCTCGTCCGGCGCGGGAGAGCGCGCGGTGGAAAGACAGCTTCGGAGAGAACGGCATCGAAAGCCATGACCGAAAATCCCTCGCCCTCGGCTCCCACCGGTGTAGAAAAAAGGGGAGCGGCGCGGAGGGCGGCGGCGCGGAGCTCCGGTGACAGATGACGTCCCGGACGGGCGCATCATCTGTCAGACGGATCCTGCGGTTTAACGGCTTGTTAACCTATGTAACTTTAGGCTGATGCAAAGCGGGGCCGAGTTGCAGCTCGGCAGGTCAGTCGAACTCTTCCGATAAAAAGACGTATCCTTTGGTCCGGAAGGTCGTTGCGCTCGGCCGGAAGACAAGTCTTCCGGACGATCTCGGCCACGTCGCCGAGGCGGACTCAAGCGTGCGGTCGCGTCTCGACCCGGGAACACGGACACCCCGCGACGTCCGGCGCGTTGGCCTCGTCGCAGAAATTGTCCGATCGCGCGCCGACGCGCCGCGGCGGCCGCCTATCGGGATCGTGCGAGCCTCGGCAGAGGCTCGTTCCCAGCGCCGATATGTCGAGGCGACCGTGCTCCGCGAGGCGGTCGAGGCCTGACGTCCGATCCGGGCCAAGCGACAGGCTTGCAAGCCCTTGTCGGGCGTCGATCCTGCGGACGCCGCTTCAGCGTCCGTAATTGTCTTCGAAGCGGACGATTTCGTCCTCGCCGGTATAGGAGCCGACCTGAACCTCGATGAGCTCCAGCGGGATCTTGCCCGGGTTGGCCAGGCGGTGGACGCAGCCGATCGGCAGGTAGGCGGCTTCGTTCTCGTGGCGCAGGATCACCTTGTCGTCCACGGTCACCTCGGCCGTGCCATGCACCACGACCCAGTGCTCGGCCCGATGGAAGTGCTTTTGCAGCGAGAGCCGGTGGCCGGGCTTGACCACGATGCGCTTCACCTGAAATCTCGGCCCAATGTCGATCCGCTGGTACCAGCCCCAGGGCCGATACATCCGTCGATGCTCGTCCACCTCCGGCCGCTGCCGGGCCTTGAGATGGGTCACGAGATCCTTGACCGCCTCCGAGCGCTCGCGCGACGCCACGAGCACGGCGTCCGGCGTCGTCACGACGACGATGTCCCTCAAGCCCACGACGGTCGTCAGAATCTCCGGGCTGTGAACGAGGCAGTCGTGCGTGTCGACCGTCGCGATGTCGCCGGTCAGCGCATTGCCGTGCTCGTCGCGCACGGAACAGTCCCAGAGCGTTCCCCAGGTCCCGACGTCGGACCATGAAAACGACACGGGCAGAACCCCGGCCCGGCTCGTCCGCTCCATGACCGCATAGTCGATCGACGTCTTGGGCGCGCCGCGGAAGCTCTCGGAGTCGAGCCGCACGAAGTCGAAATCCCTGGTCGAGCGCTCGACGGAGGCTTCGGCGGCGGACAGCACGTCCGGCGCGAAACGGCGCAATTCCTCGGCCATGACATCGGCGCGGAACAGGAAATTGCCGCTGTTCCAGAGATAGTCCTGCTCGATGTAGCGAGCCGCCGCCGCCTTGTCCGGCTTCTCGACGAAGCGTTCGATCCGCAAGGCCAGCGTATCGGCGATGGGCGAGCCGGGCTGGATATAGCCGTAGCCGGTCGCCGGCGCCGTCGGCCTGACGCCGAGCGTCATGATGAACCCCGCCCGCGCGCCGGCGGCTGCGGCGGCGCAGGCCTGCGCGAAGGCGTCCGCGTCCTCGATCAGGTGGTCCGCCGCCACCACGGCCACGATGGCCTCCGGGTTTCGCCGCCGAGCCAGGCAGGTGGCGGCCGCGACCGCCGCCGCCGAGTCGCGCCGTGCCGGTTCGAGGACGACGTCGGCCGTGATCCCGATGGATTGGAGCTGCTCCGCCACGATGAAGCGCACGTCGCTCGAGGCGATGACGAGGATCCGTCCGAAGCCCGGCGCGGCGAGGCGCCTCGCGGTCATCTGGAAGCTCGACAGGCCGTCGAAGAAGGGAATGAACTGCTTCGGCATGCTCTCCCGCGACGCCGGCCACAGGCGCGTCCCCGCCCCGCCGCACATGATCACGGGAACGATGGCCGTGTCGGCCTGGGCGCGTGAGGCCGGATGTGTCTCGGGGAAGGGTGCTTCGATCGTCTCGAGGAGCTTCATGGCCATCTCGTCCTGTCTTCGTTCGAGAGATGTCGTGCGAGCGTCACGGGCGCGGTCGCGGCGATGCCGTGGTCGATCGGGAAAAGGTCGCGGGGCGCCGCATGAAGGGCGCGGCAGGTCTCTGCGGCCGAGGCCTCGCGGTCGGCAAGGGCAGTCTCGCGAATCATGGCGCCACCACGAAAGCGTGGCTGGCGGCGAGCCGCGGCAAGGCGAGGTCACGCTCCGACATGCCCGAGACCGGCAGCGGCCAGGCGATCGCCAGGCTCGGGTCGTCGTAGCGAAATCCGGCATGGAGTTCGGGCTCGAAGCGCTCGCCTATGAGATATTCGACGCAGGCCTCGGACGACAGGCACTGGAACCCGTGGGCAAAACCCGGTGGCACGTAGAGCATCGTGCCGTCCCCCTCACGAAGCTCCAGGGCGATGACGTCGCGGCGGGTGGGAAAAAGTCCGCGAAGGTCCACCATCACGTCGTAGATATGACCGCGCGTGCAGCGGACGAGCTTGGCATCGGGTTTCGGCATGCGTTGGAAGTGCATGCCGCGGATGGTGCCGGGCCCGCGGGTCACCGAAGCGTTGGCCTGGATCGGATTGAAGGCGAGACCCGCGTCTCGAAAGGCATCCGCGCACCACGCGCGCGCGTAGCTGCCGCGCGCGTCGAGGAGCGGATCGAGGTGGATGAGGCGCGCCGGCGAGGCGCCGAGCAGCTCGAATCTCACGACGCCTCCTGAAGGAGCCTGAGGCGATCGCGCCGCGCGGCTTGCAATCCCGTCGAGCACCAGTTGAAGGCGCTGTCGAGCTGACCCGAGGCGACGAGCCGCTTGAGTTCAAGAAGCCGTGTGAACGGCGACGCCGTGAAGGTCGCGATATCCATTGTCGCTCAGCCCACGTGGCGGAGCAGCGGAGCCGACGCCCGATCCGACCGACGGTCCCAGACCTTCCAGGGGACCCGGCCCGAATCCCAGAGTCTCATCAGCACAGTCTTGTCGTGCACCGTGTCCAGCGGTTGCCAGAAGCCGCCGTGACGGTAGGACTGGAGTTGCCCATCGGCGGCGAGGCGGTCCAACGGGTCGAGGTCCCAGATGTCGCTATCGCCTTCGATGTAGTCGATGGCCTCGGGCTCGAGCACGAAGAAGCCACCGTTGATCCACGCTCCGTCGCCCTGCGGCTTCTCCGGGAAGGAGCGGATGTCGGACGTTCCTTCGATGGGCGTGAATGCGCCGAAGCGGTCGGCGGACCGCACCGCCGTCAGCGTCGCCAGCTTGCCGGCGGCCGCATGCGCTCGCACCAGCGCGTGAATATCGATATCGGCGACCCGGTCGCCGTAGGTGAAGCAGAAGGGTTCGCCGTCGAGGAACCGCCGCACCCGCCGCAGCCGACCTCCCGTCATCGTGCTCGGACCGGTGTCGACCAGCGTCACCTTCCACGTCTCGGCCGCCGGCGAGTGTCGAATCGGGCCGGCGGTCGTCCTATCGACGATAAGATCTGATTCCATCAGACAATATTCCGAAAAATATTGCCCGATGACGTGACCCTTGTAACCAAGGCAAATTATAAAATCATCGATACCGTAGTAGCTATATAGCTTCATCAGATGCCAGAGAATAGGATATTCACCTATCTCCAACATCGACTTCGGCCTTAGTCCTGCTTCTTTGGAGCGTCGTGTGCCAAGGCCACCAGCAAGGATTACCGCCTTCATCGACTTGACCCCCGGCTGCACGGCCAAGGCGCCGCGCCGTGTCTGATCCTCGCGACTATCGAGGACAGCACAGCGCCGGAGAGCCCGATCAAACGGTCATGGCGGATCGCAAAAGGATGTAATCGCGTGGCAGGCGACCACATCCTCACGTGGGCGTGAGAGGGTCCGTGGACCCGCGAGCGCGCCGCCGCCATGCGCTGCCTGTCGCGGACAATGCTCGGCAACCACGGCCCGGCCGGTACGGGGCTCGCCGATCGCTTTCGAGACGGGCGGACAGAGGAGGCCGGGGCAACGAGAGCCCGCCGCCGTGCGCCGAGCCGGCAGGGCGACGTCTGCCAGAACCTTCATGTATCTGCCAGAGCCTCATGCATGAGACATGGCGTATGGTCCCATGCTCCCCCGGGGAGCATGGCCATCTCCCTCATGCCTGTCGCTCCGCCGCGGCGACCGGCGGCTCGTGCCCGAGGCCGCCCTGCCGTGCGGAAAGGTCCCCGGCCGTCTGACCGGCCGTCAGGCGGACAGGCCCTCGGAGCTCTCGGGCCGCTCGGGAATGTGTCCATCCGCCACGGCATCCAGAACCGTGTCGATGGTCGCGTGCGGCCCCCGATGCTCGGCTCTCCTCATGTCGGCGCGAACCATCATGGCACAGAGATCCTCGAGCGAGGTCTTGGTCGACCATCCAAGCTTCGCCAACGCCTTGCCACTGTCGCCGATGAGCATGTCGACCTCGGCGGGCCTGTAGAGATCGGGATCGATGCTCACCAAGGGCCGTCCGGTCGCCAAGTCGTAGCCGACCTCCGCAATGCCCTCGCCGTCCCAGGCGATCTCCACGCCAGCCGCCGCGAAAGCCATGCTCGCAAAATCCCGCACCGAGGCGGTTCGCCCGGTGGCGAGCACGAAACTGTCCGGGGCCTCGGCCTGGAGCATGCGCCACATGCCCTCGACATATTCGGGCGCGTAGCCCCAGTCGCGCCGCGCCTCGAGATTGCCGAGCTTCAGCGGGGCGCCGCCCCGAGCCGTGCTCGAGACCCCTTCGGTGATCCGCCGGGTGACGAATTCGCGCCCCCGAAGCGGCGACTCGTGGTTGAAGAGGATGCCGCTGCACGCAAACAGCCCGAAGGACTCGCGGTAATTCACGGCCATCCAATGCGCGAAGAGCTTGGCGACGCCATACGGGCTGCGCGGATAGAAGGGCGTCGTCTCGCTTTGCGGCACGGCCTGCACTTTTCCGAACATTTCGGCCGAGGATGCCTGATAGAAGCGAATCGAGCGATCGACGGTTCGGATCGCCTCGAGCATGCCCAACGCCCCCACCGCGTTGATCTCCACGGTCGTCAGAGGCTGCTGGAAGGAGCTGCCGACGAAAGTCTGTGCCGCAAGATTATAGACTTCGCAGGGTTTGCAGGCCTCGAGCAACCTTATGGCCGAGAATGTCTCCGATAGATCGTGCTCGATGAGGTGAAGTCGGTCGTGATCGAGAAGCCCGAGCTCCCGCAGCCGCCAAAAATCGCGTGAGCTAGAGTGTCGGTAAGTAGCATTGACCTGATAATTCTTGCTGAGCAGCAGTCGCGCCAAATATGCGCCATCCTGACCGGTCGCGCCGGTTATGAGAGCGATTTTCATGTTGGATCCCACCAAAAAAGGTCTTGTGAAGCAGTCGAAGCACTCACTCGATCCGCGGACCGGCGCGGGACTGCAGCCCAGGAAGAATCCTCAGCTGCTTTTGATGGTCTCGCCAGGCGACCTCGACGAAATCGCGGAACTCACGCTTGAACCTTTGTGTCGAGAAGCGCTGCGCGTGCGAGCGGATCTCCCAAGGCGACAGCGGCTTCGGCAGCGCCTCGAAACGCTCGACCGCCTCCCGCACGGCTTCGGCGCTTTGCTCGAAGAAATGCAGGCCGGTCACGCCCGGCACGACGGTTTCGCTCGCGCCGCCCCGACCGTAGGCGATGACGGGCGTGCCGCAGGCCTGGGCCTCGAGCGGCGTGATCCCGAAATCCTCTTCCGCGGCGAAGATGAAGGCCCGAGCCGTCTGCATATGGTGGCGGAGGGAGGCGAAATCCTGGTAGCCGAGCAGGGTGACATTCGGCGTCGCCGCCCGCTTGAGACGGTTGAACTGGGGCCCGGTCCCGATCACCACGAGCTTGCGCTCCGGCATATTGGCGAAGGCCTCGACGATCAGCAGCACGCGCTTGTAGGGCGTGAGCCGCGACGCCGTGAGGTAGAAATCGCCGCGTTCGCCACCCGGGGTGAAATCCTCGACGGCCACATTGGGATAGATGACGGTCGAGTCCCGCCGGTAGGTCTTCTTGATGCGTCGCGCGATATAGGCCGAGCAGGCCATGAAATGATCGACCGAGAACGATGTTCTGACGTCCCAGATCCGGATGCCGTGCAGGATGATGCGCGCCAGTACCGTGCCCACGCCCCGGTGCAGACCCGCCTCGCTCAGGTACTGGCCCTGCAGCTCCCAGGCATAACGCATCGGCGAATAGCAGTAGCAGAGATGCAGCTGATCCGATCCGATGATCACGCCTTTGGCGACCGCATGGCTGTTCGAAACTACGATGTCGTAGCCGGACAGATCGTGCTGCTCGACGGCGATCGGCATCAGGCCAAGGAGATAGGGGTAGAAGCGCCGGACGAAGGGTATCTTCTGAAGGAAGGTCGTCTTCGGGCGGCGTCCCTGCAGGCGCCGCCGGTCCTCGGGCTTCAGGAAGTCGATGAGACAGAACAGCTCCGCCTCAGGGAACTCGGCCAGCATCGCTTCGAGCACCTTCTCGGAGCCGGCGTAGGTGGTCAGCCACTCATGCACGAAGGCAATTCGAGGCTTCCGGTCATGTCCCCTCCTCGCCGGCGCCGGCGCCGGGTCGTTGTCGGCGGGCACGGGTGCAAGGACGCCTATCGGTCCATCCATTGTCGCTCCCCTCGTGAGTCCGGCCATGGGGGCCGACCCGCCGGCAGCTTGCGGTCAAGTTCGCCGATGTCGCAGCGCCAAAAGGGGTGAGGGCGCTAAGTCTTTTGGAGGGCTCGGATGACGACGGACGCGATGTAGGCAGGATGCTCCATTGCCGCCCGTCCGGCCTTTGCAAGGGATCGACGATGCTCCGAGCCACACTCAACCCGGGCCGCCGCGAGCGCCCCCGCAGATCCGGCCGCCGCGCCGCGATGCGGTCGCTCACCGTCCTGGCGGCGCTTGCATCGTGGGCGCTCGTCCCGGAGCGGGCCGCGGCCACGGACCTGCTCTGGGGCGTGAACGGCCATCCGCTCACGTCCTATCCCGGCGTATCGCTGGAGACGCAGCTTGATCTCGTCGCACAGGCCGGGCTCAAATCCTACCGGATCGACGTCACCAACGTCGATCAAGTCGCGCGTCTCGCCGACATCGTCGCGGCGGCCAAGAGCCGGGGCATCCAGATTCTGCCGATCCTCATCCCGCCCGCCGATCTCGACAAGCAAAGCGAAGCCGAACTCTACGCGCTGGGGGATTCCTTCGCTCGTGTCTTCCTCACTCGCCTCGGCCGCGACGTGCCCGTTTGGGAGCTCGGCAACGAGCTCGAGATCTACGCCTTGCTCAGGCCCTGCGAGAAACGCGACGACGGGTCCGTCTATCCGTGCGAGTGGGGCATCGCGGGCGGCGTCGGTGAACTCGACTACTACGGCCCGCGCGTCGCCAAGATCGCGGCGCTGCTGCGCGGCCTCTCGGATGCAACCCACGCGGTCGCGCCCGACGTCCGTCGTGCCATAGGTTCGGCAGGCTGGGGTCACCTCGGCATTTTCGGCCGGCTGCAGAAGGCCGGCGTCACATGGGACATCTCCGTCTGGCACATGTTCGGACAAGATCCCGAATGGGCGTTCAAATCCCTTGCCGCCATGGGGCATCCGATCTGGGTCACCGAATTCAACTTCCCCGAGGGCAGCAGCCGAGAAGGTGAGACCAAGCAAGCGCAAGGCCTGGTCAGCGCCATGGATCGGCTGCGCCTGCTGGCGCCGGTCTATCACGTGGAGGCGGCGCAGATTTACGAGCTTCTCGACGAGACCTATTGGGCCCCGAGCTACGAAGCGTCGATGGGTCTCGTGAGGCTGGTGGCCGCGCCGGGCGGGGGTTGGATCGGGGGCGGGCGCAAGGCGGCGTTCGACGCCGTCGCGGACGCGCTGGCCTCGGCGCGCGAGTGACGCGACGGCATCGCGAGGCCACCGGTCTCAATCGGCGGCGGATCGATCCTCCGTCGATGCGCCGGACGCCGTCAGGTCACCGTTCTCAAGCGTGCCTTCGGGCAGCGGTAGCGAGACCCTGACGGTGTCGCCCGGGCCGAGTTCGGCCGTGTCGGGCGCCGTGGCTTCGACCGGTTTCCCGTCGACCTGGCGTATGATCGTGAACGTCGGCTGCACGAGGGCTCTGCGGAGCCGCCCCGCGATCAGCTTGGGCGCCGCAACCTGTGCCTCGTAGAGCAATCGCTCGCGCGTGTCCGAACGGTTGGCAATCTCGTCGAGCTTGAGTTGCGTGTCCCGCAACTCGAGGGACACTTCTGTCGAGCGGCTGTTGTGCAGCTCGATCAGCGCGATGTTGGTCCGGCCGATCTCGGCCTGCACACGCAGCATGTTCGTCTGCATGTTCAGGCGGTCGCCCTGGATCTGCGCCACGGTGCGCTCGAGCGCCATCTCGCGGGGCGCGACCGCCATGCCTTTCTGGACCAGCGTCGAGACCCCGGTCAGCTCCTTGTTGACGAGGGTCATCTGCGTATCCAGCGTCACCAGCTGCTGCTTCAGGCTCTCGATCTCCTTCTCGAGAAACACCTTCAGGTCGTTGAGGGCCGCGGTCTGCGTCAGCATGGCCTTTCGCCTGGCGGCGAAAATCTGCGTCTCGCCGTCCATCATTCGAACCACCAGCGGGTCCGTCTTGGCCGCGGCCAGCTTTGCCGGCAGCGGCACCCCGTCGGCGTCGCTGAATTCCGCCTGCAGTCGCGACCGTCGAACCAGAAGGGCCTTGTAGTCGTGGGTGAGGCCGGTGAGCTCGCCTTGTCCTTCGATCACCTCGCGACCGAGACGAACGAGGCCGAGATCGCCCGGCCGAAACGGTCCGCCGGCCGTCGCCACGGCCTTGAGGACCGTGAGGCCGGGCTGGTAGGGATAGGGTCCGGGATGATTGACGTCGCCGGCGACGTAGAACGGGCGGTACTTGACGACGTTGATCGAGACGTCGGGGGGTGTGGCGAGGTTCATGCGGGCTGTCAGGCGCTCGGCGATGACATGCTCCACCTCTTGGGCTGTTCGTCCTTCCGCCTTCACGTCGCCGACGAAGGGGATCGGCAGCTGGCCGCCGGCGCCCACCACGAACTCGTCGTTCATCGCCTTCCATTCGAAGATCGCGTCTTGCGAGGCGCGCCATTCGAAGACCTTGAGGCGAACGTGGTCCTCCGGGCCGAGCCGGTAGGCCATGTCCTCGGCTCGCGGCGAGCCGGCCGGAGCCAGAAGCAACGCAGAGAGAGCCGCGACGCCCAGGCCTGGAACCAGGCCGCGGCAGCCGAAGAGTCTCAGCGTCGTGACGGACCTCTCGTCGCCGGAGGTAGCGGCCCCGCGTCCCGTGCGGAATTGCTCCGGGGAACGCCTCACGGCAGCAGCTTGAGGACGTATTCGGGCTCGACTCGCCCCTGCAGGAGATGCCACGTGGCGATCATATTACCCTTCAGCCGGCCGATGCGATCGACGTAGGGCTCCGACCAGAAGCTTCTGAGCAGGTTGGCGCAGATGTTGCGTGCGACGAGATTGAGCGCGAAGCGCGGAGGAATCGTGCCTTTGATGATGAGATAGGCCGGGTTCACGACCTGCGAGTAGCCCAGCTTGACGCCGCTGATCCTGCCGCTCTTGTAGCCGAGATGGACGCCGAACAGCGACATCATCTTGGTCACGCGCCCGTGCCGGCGAAGCTGGCCGGTGAAATCGATATCCTCCTGCCAGCCATAGAGGACCAGGCGCTCGTCGAAGCGGATGTCGCCGATCCGATCGGTCCGGATCGACATGTTGCAGCCGTAGGCGCCCGGCTGATCCTCGAAGCCCTCGCCGGCGGGCGCGCTCGCCTCGGCGGCCCGCAGGATCTGCAGGCCTTCCTCGCAGGTGAGGCCGCTGCCTCGCGCGCCGTCGACGACGGCGTGACCCATCACCACGGCGATATCGTCGTGGGCGGCGAAGCAACCCTCGACTTGCGACAGGTAATTGTTGGCCGGAAAGAAATCGTCGTCGAAGAAGGTGATGATGTCGGAATTCGGTGTGGCGGCCTCGAGCCCGAGATTGCGTTGCGACGAGATGCCCATCCCGCCCAGCACGAAGGAAATAGGATAGTTGCGCGGCCGCTGGTCCAGGAGGTGCGTCGCGTCCGGCGCCGAGACGACGACGTGATCGGGCAGACGATGCTGATGTTCCAGGTGCGACAGCATGGTTTCGAGGACGGCCGGGCGGCCGAACGTCGGGATGATCACGCAAAGCCTAGTGCTGTCCACGATAGCCTCCGACCTGGTCCGACCGGATGAATGGTCTCGTCGAACTTGGCCCGGCGCGGTGCTTCGCGCCCCCACGCCTTCGAGGGAGAGCCCGCGCCGAAGGTGGAGGGCGATGATCCGGAAGGATGCTCAGATCCGTCCTGGCCGCTCCATTCGGCGCGATGTCACCGTCTTTTGGATGCGCCATCCTCCGCTAGGACGGGCGGCTGGCCGAAAGGCGGCCTGCGCGTTTTCGCACGTCTCATAAGCTTGCGCCGCTGCGGATCGATCGATCTGCCGAAGGATGTCGACATGCACGAGCGCGTGGAAAAGCGGACCGAGACCCGAGGCGGGATTCCGGTCGGGGAGAATTTGGCTACGCTGCGTGACATCTGGAGCGTCATCCTGCTGCGGCGGCGCGTCATCCTGCTCCCGATCGCTGTCGCATTCGCCGCCGCCGCCGCCTACATGCACTATACGGTTCCGACATTCACGGCCCGGGCGCAGGTCATCATCGATTCGCGCATGCCGCAGTTCATTCCAGGACGGGCAGTGGATACCGTGCTGGCCTGGGACACGGCGCAGGTCGAGAGCGAGATCGCGGTCCTTCAGTCCGAGCGGATTGCCAGCCGGGTCGTCATGCGGCTGGGCCTCGGCAAGGACGGCACGTTTCGCACCGCCCCTTCGCTCTCGTCGCGGCTGATGCGCCGTATAACGGGCCTCTTTCTTGCCGAGGGGGGGCCGCAGGAGGACGGGTTTCGCGCAGCTCTCGGAACGATCGCCAATGGCTTGAACATCCGGCGGACGGGCCTGAGCTATGCCATAGACATCACCTTCAGCTTCCCTGATCCGCTCCGGGCACAGCAAATCGCCAACGCCACGGCGGACGCCTATATCGCGGACCAATTGGAAAACCGCGCCGAAGCGGCGCGGATCGGCGGAGAATGGCTGCAGCAGCGGATGATGCTGCTTCGCTCGCAGATGAACGTCGCCTCCCGCGCCGTCCAGGTCTTCCGAGCCAGTCACGATTACAGTATCGCCTCGTCCGGCCCGAATGCCGGTGCTCCAGCCTTGTCGAACGGAAACAAGACGTTGGACGAGCTGGAATCCGACGCCGCCACCTACCGCCGAATCTACGAGAGCTTCCTTCAAAGCTATACGGAATCGGTTCAACGGCAATCCTTTCCGGTCTCGGATGCACACGTGCTGACCGAGGCCAGCCTGCCGCTTGTCAAGAGCGCACCGAAAAGCTTGCTCGTCTGCGCCTTGGCGGGATTGGTCGGCTCCCTTCTCGGGCTCGGCCTGGCCGCGGTGATCCATAATCTGGATCGGACGGTGAGGTCTTCGTCGCAGATCGTTGAGGCGACAGGGTTGGACGACCTCGGCACCATGACGCTCCCTCGCATGCGGCCGACCTGGGCCTGGTGCCGCAAGCTTTGGCGAGCTTTCTGCCGGAAGCGGCGGGCGGCGTTCGGGGAAGGGACTTCGCCGCAAGACGAGGATCCGGGGCGGGCCTGGCATGGCGCCGACACGCCATATCTGAGCGCAGTGCTGGAGCATCGCAATCAGGCGTTCGGACGCGACGTCACGGCGCTCAAGGTCTTCCTCGATCTTGTCCAGGTCGGCGGGCGCCCCGGCTGCATCGGCATCACGTCGAGCCGCCGTGACGCTGGGTCCAGCGTGCTCGCCGGCAACCTTGCGGTGCTTTACGCCAAGGAGGGATGGAAGACGTTGCTCATCGACGCCGACCTGCAGCGCCAGAGCCTTTCCAACTCGCTCGAGGCCAAGGACAAGCCGGGTTTGCTGCAAGTGATCAATGGCGAATCGTCGTTGAATCGCGCGGCCTTAACCCTGGGTCGCCTTCCGCTCGACTTCCTGCCGGCGTCGGAGGCGAATTGCGCCGTCCAACGCGACCACGTGCTGATGAGCAGAGCCATGGCTGCCCTGATCCAAAAGGCGACCGAAACCTACGAGGTCGTCATTATCGACCTGCCGCCCGCGCTGCCGGTTGGGGGCGCTCTTGCTCTCAGTCCCCACCTCACCGGGCTGATCCTGGCCGTCCGGGCCGGGGCCAGCACGATGGATTCCGTCGTTGCCGCCTTCAACGGCATCGTCCGTGCCCAGGCTCGCGTCTTCGGATTCGTGCTCACGGATACGCCTGGGCGGCGTCAGCTCGGTCGTCGGTCCGGCTGGAGATGAACCGTTCGCCTGAAGCGGCTACGTCGAATTGACAGGCGCGCTTCGCCGGACGTGCGGCCCGCTTGTCGCGGAGAGGCTATTTCATTGGGCATGCGCACGCTTTACCGACACGCCCAGACCGGCGCTTGGATCCTGACGCTGATCGCCTCGTGCCCGGCCCTGGCCGGATCGCCGCCCCCATACGACGGGCGGTTGCCCTGCAATTCCATCTGCGAGGATTGGTTGGGGGCAAGACCGCGCTTCTTCGGCGGAAGAGCCGATGGTGCTGTTTCCGCGACCCCGCTTCGGGTGAGGGCGAAGGACAGCGCCCTTACGCCATCGTGGAAAAGAACGCGCCGCGCCACGCAGCCGGTCTTCGGCCGTCCAGAACCGGCATATTCTCATCGCGTCGTCCGTTTCACCCCGGTCCAGTCCGTTGTGGTCAGGTGGACCCTCGCCGACGACGGACGCAGAGCCGGTAACACGGTGGATCGCGCGAGGCATCTTCGGCCGATCGCTCGCGTCCCTCGAGGCGACGCGATACCGTTGCCGCCCACGATCGAGCGCCCGCCCCCGAGCGTGATCGCGGATCGCGGGGCGCCGATGGGCCGCGAGCCTCTCGGCCGGCGGGCCTTCGACGGCGAGGGACGGACGCCGTTCGCGATTCCGGTTGCGCTTGTCGAGGATCCGATCCTGGCCTCGGCCCCCGAGGCGCCGGTCCGATCTCCGCCGATACCTCGGGGCGTCGCCGATCGCGCGGCCTCGGCGGACCCATCCGACGGGCACCCGCTTTCCAAGCTCCTTGTCCTGCCTGATCCGGACGACGTCCGCGACATCGATCGCACGGCCGATGTCCGCCTGTCGACCCCGATCGATGCAAGCTCCGGCGGTCGAACGGGCCTGGTCTCGGCGCGGCCGGAGCGATATGCTGCGCAAACGCAACTTGACCCGGAAGAGCCCGCGTCACGCCCGATCCCTCCGGCGATCATCGTGCTGGCTCTAAGCCTTGCAACTATGCTCGGCGGCTTCATGGGCCCGCCCGTTGCCGGCCGCCGCCGCGACCGTGAACGGGCGGCATGATAGTGCATCGCCGCGGCTCGGCGACCTCAACCAAACCGAAAGGACGCGTCGACGGTGAAACCATTGGATCACCTGCCTCCCAACAGCTTCGGCTCGGAAACGACGCCGGTGGTGAAGCCGACGGGATTTCGCGAATATGACGCGCGCTGGCTGTTCCCGCAGGAGCTGAACCTGCTCGGGGCGCAGGCGCTGGGGCTCGGGCTCGGCACCATGCTGCGCGGCCGCGGCATCGCGAGCGTCGTCACGGGCCACGACTTCCGCGCCTATTCGGCCTCGATCAAGCATGCGCTGGCGCTCGGCCTGGTGCGCGCCGGCATGACGGTTCACGACATCGGCATGGCCCTGTCACCGATGGCCTATTGGGCCCAGTTCGCGCTCGACGTGCCGGCGGTCGCCATGGTGACGGCGTCGCACAACGAGAATGGATGGACCGGAGTGAAGATGGGCGCTAACCGCCCCGTCACCTTCGGGCCGCAGGAGATGGGCGAGTTGCGCGACATCGTGCTCGATGGCCGCGGCAGCGCGGCCGAAGGCGGCGCTTATGTGCCGGTCGCGGATTTCGGCGCCCGCTACCTCGAGGATCTCGCGACGCGCCCCAGGCTCAAGCGCAAGCTCAAGGTGGTGGCGGCGTGCGGCAACGGCACGGCCGGCGCCTTTGCGCCGCAGATGCTCACGGCGCTCGGCTGCGAGGTGGTGCCGCTCGATGTCGAGGGCGACTTCACCTTCCCGCGCTACAACCCCAACCCCGAGGACATGCACATGCTCGAGGCGATCGCGGACAAGGTCCGCGCCGTCGGGGCCGATATCGGGCTGGGGTTCGACGGCGACGGCGACCGCTGCGGGGTCGTCGACGACGAGGGGCACGAGATCTTCGCCGACAAGGTCGGCGTCATGCTGGCGCGCGACCTGTCGCAGGTGCACCCCGGCGCGCGCTTCGTGGTCGACGTCAAATCGACGGGGCTCTTCGCGACCGATCCCGTGCTCGAGGCGCGCGGCGTGACGACGGATTACTTCAAGACCGGCCATTCCTACATCAAGCGGCGCGTGGCCGAACTCGGCGCGCTCGCCGGCTTCGAGAAGTCCGGGCATTTCTTCTTCAATCCGCCGCTCGGGCTCGGCTACGACGACGGGCTTTTGACCGCCATCGCCGTGCTCGGCATGCTCGATCGCAACCCGTCGAAGGGCATGGCCGATCTCTACCGCGATCTCCCCAAGACCTGGGGCTCGCCCACCATGTCGGCCCATTGCGCCGACGAGCGCAAATATGCGGTCGCCGGCGCGGTCGTCGAGCGGATGGAGGTGATGGCGGCGCGAGGCGCGTCTTTCGCCGAGCAGGCGATCCGCGACGTCAACACGATCAACGGCGTCCGGGTGACGGTCGCGGATGGCACCTGGGGCCTCGTGCGCGGCTCGTCGAACAAGCCGGAGATCGTCGTCGTGGTCGAGAGCCCGGTCTCGGAGGCGCGACTGCGCCAGATGTTCGCGGCCATCGACGCGGTGCTGCGCGAGAACGAGGGCGTCGGACCCTACAACCAGACGATCTGAAGCCGCCGGCGGCATTCACTGCAGCGGCGGCTGTCCGAACCTGTTCGACCCGCCGGACTCGGCATTGATGAACATGCTGTTGGTCAGATAAGCCACCTCGGTCCTGTTCTTGGCCTTGAGCTTGCGCATGACGCTTCGGACCAGAAGTTTGACGGTGCTTTCTGCCAGACCGAGCTCGCCGGCAATGATCTTGTTCGGCGTCCCCTTGCGCAACGCCATCGCCACGAGATATTCGCGGGCATTGAGCAACCCCTCGGGCACGCCCGCCCTTGGCGCCGCGAGCCCTTGGCCGGACGACAGAGCAAGCAAGCTCGTGGACGGAACAAAAATACCGCCCGCAATTATAAGTCGTAGAGCCTGCACGACGACTCTCAACGGCAGCGTCGTCGGAATGTAGCCTCGAGCTCCCAACGACAGAACTTTCAAGATGCCGTCGACCTCCTCGAGATGGGACAGGACCGCAAAATTGACGTCGGGACGCTGCGTTTTCAGGAGCGTGATGCGTGCGGCAATCTCGGCGAAGTTGTCATCCTTGTATCGAGGACAGACGACGACCAAGGCGGGCGACGGAAAGGCTGGATCCGCGAGTCTTTCGATGACCGTCGAATCGTGATCGAAGTCGATGGTCGCATCGAAGGCTTCCAGAGCGCATACCAAGCTCTCGGTCAAGAGCGATTTCGAATCAAATACGACTTTTGGCATGCGCTACTCTCCAACGTCGACACATCAAATATACCCTGATAGCAAAGCCACGCTCGTCGGATACGTCCAGGATCGCCTAAAAGATTAAGAATTATCAACATCGAAAGTTGGAGTTTCAGTTGGCCGAATTGATGAGCAGCTAAATCAACGTCGTCCTTCCGCTGCAATTTCGCCGCCACGATCGATCGTTTTGGTGTCGCGCCAGAGGCAGGGCCGCCGCGGCCCGCGGGGCCGGAATGACAGGGCGGCCCGAGGCCATGCGCGATATCATCCCGACCTCCGGGTTGCGACTGTCTCGCGCGAGGCCTCGAGGACATCGCGCAACGTGGTCTCCCAGGCGATCTCGGGTCGCCAGCCGAAGTCGTCGTGAGCTCGGCGGGCATCGCCGATGGCGATCGGCGTTTCGGTCGGCCTCAAGAGCGCCTCATCGGTCGCGATGGAGATGCGCGCCCGGCTCGCCGCGAGCAGCGACGCGAGCACGTCGCCGATCCTGCGCGGAATCCCGGAGGCCAGGTTATAGACGGCATAGTCGGTCAGGTCGCGCGCCTGGATCGCGAGGGCATAGGCGGCGGCGACATCGCGCACGTCGAGAAAATCGCGCTGCGCGTCGAGGTTTCCGACCTTCATGACGGCCGGTGCTTCGCCACGCTCGATTGCGGCGATCCGACGTGCGAAGGCCGCGACGACGAAGCGAGGCGATTGGCCGGGACCGGTGTGGTTGAACGGCCGGAACCGAATAGCCCTCAGGCCGTCCTCGGCCATCTGGCCCAGCATCAGGTCCGCGGCGGCCTTGGTGGCGGCGTAGACGTTGCGCGGATTGAGAGCCGCACGCTCGTCGAGCGGGGTTGCGGTGCCGCTGAAGGATCGGCCATAGGCTTCCGAGGATCCGGCATAGAGGAAGCGTGCCTCGGGAGCGTGCCGCATGACGGCCTCCGCCAGGTTCAACGTGCCGCGAAGATTGACATCCCACGCGAGACGGGCGTCGCTTCGGGCCTCGGCGGATGACGACACGGCCGCCAGATGGATCACGGCGGTCGGTCGCAAGGCGGCCATGAAGGCATCCACCGCCGCGGCGTCGACGATGTCGAGAGACGCGCCGTCCAGGCGTCGCCTGCTCGTCGCCGTGATCTCGGTATCGGGCGGCAGCACGGTGCGCAGATGCCTCATCAGCCATCCGCCGACGAACCCGTCAGCCCCCGTCACAAGAATTCGCGCAGGCTTGCCCATGGCCGCGTCCATCGCTCAGGTCGGTTTCAATCGCGCGAGATCGGCTTCCACCATCTCGCAAATCATGTCATCGAGCGTCGTGGTCGGCTCCCAGCCGAGCTGCCGTCTCGCTTTGGTGGAGTCGCCCAACAGCACGTCGACCTCGGCGGGACGGAACAGGTCGGCGTCGATCACGAGGTAGCGCTCCATATCGAGACCGACATGAGCGAAGGCGATACGGCACATGTCGCGAACGGTGACGCTTCGGCCGGTCGCGATGACATAGTCCTCCGGCCGTTCCTGCTGCAGCATGAGCCACATCGCCCTGACGTAGTCGCGCGAGTGGCCCCAGTCGCGCTTCGCGTCGATATTGCCGAGCCGCAACTCGCTGCAACGTCCAAGCTTGATGCGGGCGACGGCATCGGTCACCTTGCGGGTGACGAACTCGATACCGCGCAACGGCGATTCATGGTTGAACAGGATGCCGCTCGATGCGTGGAGCCCGAAACTCTCCCGGTAGTTGACCGTCATCCAATGTGCGTAGAGCTTGGCGACGGCATAGGGCGAGCGCGGATAGAATGGCGTGCGCTCGGTCTGCTTCGGTTCCTGGATCAGACCGAACATTTCCGACGATGACGCCTGGTAGAAGCGTGCCTCCGGTCGTACCAGCCTGACGCTTTCGAGCATATTCGCGGCGCCGATGCCGGTGACGCCGCCCGTCAGAAGCGGCTGGTGCCAGGATGACTTGACGAACGACTGAGCGGCGAGATTGTAGACCTCGTCGGGAGCGATATCGATCATCGTGCGGACGAGACCCGACAGGTCGGTCAGGTCCCCGTCGACGAGCTTGACCCGGTCGACGACGCCGATCCACTTCAGCCGGTGATTGTTGACATCCGCCGTGCTCGAGCGGCGCACCAAGCCGAAAACTTGATAACCCTGCTCCAGCAAAAAGGCTGCCAGGTAGGCGCCATCCTGACCCGTGATACCTGTAATGAGGGCTTTTCGCATCAATGCTGGCTCTGTGTCTCGCGGCTCGGGTGAAAGGGCGTCGAAGCGGCGCGGCGTGGTCCCTCGGACTTTATCGCCATCCGGCCTTGCAGCCTCACCGAAATGCCGCGCTATAAAGCGGTACGCGGTTCATCCAAACGGATGAGCCTTCCCGGTCGGGTCGCTGCGCGCGGCGACCGACCGATGCGGTCGGATTGCGGTCGTTAGCGACGTCCGGACGCGCCGAGCGCGAGCAATATGCTCCGGCCATGCTCCATCCGCCAAGGCCACGGGCAATGCGGCAGCCAAGACCGCGTTCACCGCCTGCGATCCTTCATTGGCGGACGACCGTCTCGAGGACAGGACGTCCAACGGTCGCAAGCGCCGAAACCGATTGTCGCTCTACTGAATGAGGGATAACGCCGCCATCGATGCGACGGTGCCCACGTTCCTTAAGTTATTGGCCAATGCCAAAAGGTCTGATGTGAGCGATCCGACGATGACGACGAGATTCAGTTTTGAAAATATTTCAAACCTATTTAATATAGACTTCATAGATTTTGCATCTGGTACGGACGTAATAATGTATTTTTCGTTTGACGTAAATAGTGAGGTCATTCCTTGCGCTTGTTTGGCGTTAGTCACCTGAACAACACTTTTATCACCAAAGTTATTATTGATGCGATCAATAGTATCGTCAATCACAGCGGCGTTTGAAATGATGATGATCACATTAT
>DATBEH010000138.1:0-5176 GCA_036276175.1 Lichenihabitans sp. | reverse complement strand
CCGCCTGCTCGAAGGAGATGCGGCCGAAGCCGGGATCCGGAGCGTGCTCGAAGGCTCGCTCCACCTCACCTTCTGGGCCGTCCTCGTGGTCTCGGTGCTGACCTTCGCCTGCGCGGCGCTCGTGCCGCCGGTGGCGCTCGGCCGCGCCAAGGAGGCCGCGGCCGCGGCCGAATAGGTCCTCATGCTGCACCGCGACTTCTTCGCCCGGCCGGTCGTGGAGGTGGCGTGCGACCTCCTCGGCGCGATGCTCTGCGTCGAGGGCGTCGGCGGCACGGTGGTCGAGACCGAGGCCTATGACCGCGACGACCCCGCCTCGCACAGCTTCCGCGGGCCAACCCCGCGCAATGCCCCGATGTTCGGCGCGCCGGGCCATGCCTATGTGTACCGCTCCTACGGCATGCATTGGTGCCTCAACCTCGTCTGCCGGCCTGGCAGCGCGGTGCTGATCCGGGCGCTCGAGCCGGTCCTGGGGCTCGCGCTCATGCGAACCCGGCGGGGCGTCGAGGCGCCGGAGCTGCTGTGCTCCGGGCCGGGCAGGCTCACGCAGGCGCTCGGCGTGACGCTCGTCCACAACGGCTTGCCGCTCGACGTGCCGCCATTCGACCTCGGCGCGAGGGTCGGCGCGGCCGAGATCGCCGCGGGTCCGCGCATCGGCATCAGCAAGGGCATCGGCACGCCGTGGCGTTTCGGCCTCGCGGGATCACCTTTCCTCAGCCGTCGCTTTCCGCCTGCGGCCATGACGGATGGGATGGGCGACGGGCACCGCCCGCCCGGGTGACGAGAGTCGCCGATAGCTCGTCGACGCTCTCCGCGCATCCTCAATGAAAGCTTAAATAATTTTGTTCATCTTGGTCTTGGCGCCCGGCACGGTAAGATTCGGGGACCGAATGCTGATTTTCTAGTGGCCGGAGACTTGTACCGCGATGTGGACTTTTGGTAGTCGCAAGGGTCGGGCGGACAGAGATCGCCTGGCGGAACTCGGATCGAAGTTCGAGGCGATCGACCGTTCCCAGGCGGTCATCGAGTTCAACCTCGACGGGACGATCATCACTGCCAATCAGAACTTCCTCACCACCCTCGGTTATTCCTTGGAGGAAATCGTCGGCCGTCATCACAGCATGTTCGTCGAGCCGTCCTACGGCAAAAGCCCGGACTATCGGCATTTCTGGGAACGATTGAACCGGGCCGAGCATATCGCGGACAAATTCAAGCGTATCGGCAAGAATGGCAAGGAGTGCTGGATCCAGGCCTCATACAGCCCGGTGCTGGATAAGGACAGCAAGCCAATCAAGGTCTTGAAGCTGGCTACCGATATAACGGCCAGCGAATTGGAACATCTTCGCATAGAGCAAGAGCGTGCCAGCCAGGAAGACGGGCAGAAGAGGACGGTCAAGCTGATCGCCGCGAGCCTGCGTCAACTCGCCGAAGGCGATCTGGGCAATCGTCTGACGGAAAGCCTCCCGGCCGAGTACGAGTCCCTGCGGGTCGATTTCAACAAGACGGTCGAGCAGCTGCAGGAGGTCCTGGCCTCCGTCGGTCGGTCTGCCGAGACCATGCGGTCGGGCACGGACGAAATGTCCGCCGCCGTCGACAACCTGTCGCGTCGCACCGAACAGCAGGCGGCGAGCCTGGAGCAGACCGCGGCCGCCCTCGACGAGATCACGGCGACCGTCCGCAAGACCGCGACCGGCGCCGCCCATGCCCGCCAGGCGGTCGGCACAGCCAAGAAGGATGCCGAACAGTCGGGCGTGGTCGTCAGGCAGGCGGTCGAGGCGATGAGCGGGATCGAGAAATCCTCGCAGCAGATCGGCCAGATCATCGGCGTCATCGACGAGATCGCCTTCCAGACCAATCTTCTCGCCCTGAATGCCGGCGTCGAGGCGGCTCGGGCCGGCGACGCGGGCCGCGGCTTCGCGGTCGTGGCCTCGGAGGTCCGCGCCCTGGCGCAGCGCTCCGCCGAAGCCGCCAAGGAGATCAAGGCGCTCGTCAGCGCCTCGACCCATCAGGTCGACAAGGGCGTCGAACTCGTCGGCCAGACCGGCGTCGCGCTCGAACGCATCGTGACCCAGGTGACGGAGATCAACGGCATCGTCGCCGAGATCGCCAATTCGGCCCAGGAGCAGGCGACCGGCCTCGACCAGGTCAATACGGCCGTCAACCAGATGGACCAGATGACCCAGCAGAACGCCGCGATGGTGGAGCAGACGACCGCCGCGAGCCATGCCCTGTCGGAGGAGGCGAACGAACTGAACCAGCTGATCGGCCGCTTCCGACTCGACGAGGGGGAGGGCGGTCGCGCCGGCGTGCCGGCGCTGCGCCATCGTGGCTCTGCGCCGGCGGCACGTCCCGGCAATCCGCTGCCGAGCGGCGGCGGGAAGGCCACCCCCGTCCGGACGGCGGCGCCCAAATCGTCGCTGATCTCGAGGCTCGCCGCGGCACCGCGATCCGTTCCGGCCATGAAGCGGGTCGGGCGCGGCGGCGCATTGCCGAAGGCAGAGCCAGCCGCGTCGGAGGTGGGCTGGGAGGAATTCTAATCAGCCTTGCGTGGTGGCTAAAGCCACGATTGATTTTGCTTTTTGCAAGCAAAATCAATGCTGCTACCATTTCCAGGTGTAAGCAGACTCGCGAGAGTTTGCTTAGGGCCCGAACCATGAGCTTGCCGGCTAAGGACCCGCTCACCCCTGAAACTCACGAGGGAATTTCAGGGAGTATGTGAGCATCATGATTTGGACTCGTCTGACGGTCTTCCACGCGGATGTGAGGACCGCGAGCACGACCGGACCTGATTGCCAGTGGATAAATCCCGAATGCGCGTCCCGGGAGCCCTTCTCGCTCAATTTCTAAAATCGATGCATTGCCAATAGGATAGACAAAATTCGGCGAGCCGTCGCCGGGACATGCGACTAGAATTTCGATGATCGGCGGACAGCAAAATTAATCATCCACGGTCCTTGTCCAGTCCGAAGCGCGGTCGCCGACGTCGATCGGGACCGCGACGAGCCTCATCCAAGCCGGTTCGACCGCCCATCGGGACTTTGCCCATGACCGACCCACGACAGACCATCGACGTCGACGTGATCGGAGCTCCGGCCTTTGCGATTGCCGTCCGCGGCGAGGACTTCGTCTATACGGCCATCAACCGACGCCTGTCCGACGTGGCTGGCATCACGCCCCAGTCGTTCGTCGGCAATCGGCCGCATGACTGCCTGCCGGGTCCCATCGCCGACCACCTCTTGAACCATTACCGGATCTGCGTCGAGACCCGGTCGGCGGTCGAGTTCCAGGACGTCTATGCCCTGCCGGGCGGCACGCAGTGGTGGCAGACGACGGTCACCCCGGTCTTCGACGCCGGCCACGGCGAGATCGTCTCGCTGATCGGCGTCGCCAGCGACATTACGGCGCGCAAGCAGGCCGAGCAGGCCGAACGGGAGACCTCGGCCCGCCTGTCGCTGGTCATGGACGTGCTCGAGGGCGGCTTCTGGCACCTCGATCTGGCAACGCAGGTGTTCGACGCGTCCCCGAAGCTGACCCGCATCGTCGCCGCGGCGGACCGCCCCGCCTCAAGCTGGGCCGAATATCTGGCCCTCGTCCATCCCGACGACGTCGGGCTGGCCGATGTCACGCCGCTGGTGCTGGGGCGCACCGAGGACATGCTGACGGAATATCGCGTCGTCTCACGCTCGGGCCGGATCATATGGCTGCAGTGCAAGCGGCGGCTGCTGCGCACCGAATTCAATCGGCCGGACAGCATCATCGGCGTCGTCGTCGACATCTCGGAGCAGAAGCGCGTCCAGGCCATCCTGCGTCGCCAGGCGATGACGGACAGTCTCACCAGGCTCTATAACCGTCGCGGCTTCGAGGATTGCGCCACGCTCTATGCGGCCAAGGCCAGAGCGGATGGGCTGGGCTTCGGTGTCGTTCTCGTCGACCTCGACTATTTCAAGCCCGTCAACGACCGGCACGGCCATGCGATCGGCGACGCGGTGCTGCGCGAGGTCGCCCGGCGGCTCGCCATGCAGGTGCGGGCGAGCGATATCGTGTCGCGGATGGGCGGCGACGAATTCGCCATCCTGGTGGCGGATGTCACCGACGAGGCGATCCCCCGGCTGGCTGAACGGATCGTGCGCGCCGTCGAAGTCCCGATCGAGACGCCGGCAGGCCCGGTCAGCATCGGCGCGAGCGTCGGCTGTGCCCGCACGTTCGATCCCGACGTGGAATTGTCCGAGCTGCTCGCTCGTGCCGACCGGGCGCTCTACGACATCAAGGACAGCGGCCGCGGCGCGTGGAAGATCGCCGCCTGATCGGCCGCGGCCGCCACCGCGGTCCCGGCCTCTGCCAGGCTAGGCCGTTCGGCGAAACCGTGCTCGGTCTTGTTCCAGCGCTGCGGTTCCATGATGACCTCGGCCACGGCGCACCAGGCGGCGACGCTTACCAGCATGAGGTAGACGGGCAGGGTGAGGCTCCAGACGAGTAGGTCGGGGCGCCGCAGCCGCCATAGCACGATGAATTGCGGCCAGACCACGCTGGCCGCTCCCGCGACGAGCAGATAGAGGCTTGCCGAGCCGGCCATGGCGGCCGACAGGGAGACGGGGCTGAACCAGCCGCCGCGCCAGATGGCGTAGAGCGCCAGCGGCCCGAAGAGCGGCCCGAGCAGGCTGCTCGAGATCGTGCCGAGCAGCGAGAGGGTGACCGCGGCCCCGCCGCAGGGACCGAGCTCGCGGAACAGCCGCCGCGGCTGCCGGGTGTGGACCATCAGCGTCACCATCCAGCCCTTGAGCCAGCGGCTGCGCTGCGGCAGCCAGCGGGCGAGCGTCAGCGGCGCCTCCTCGTAGGTCGTCGAGTCGAGCGCCTCGATGCTGTAGCCGAGCCGCGCCAGCCGGAAGCCGAGGTCGATATCCTCGGTGACGTTCCACGCGTCCCACCCTCCGGCGCGACGCAGGGCGGCGGTGCGGAAGTGGTTGGAGGTGCCTCCGAGCGGGAGCGGCAGCCGGAGCGTGGCAAGCCCCGGCTTGATCACTCCGAACAAGGCCGCGTAGTCGAGCCCGAACATCAGGCTCAGCCAGTTCGTCTCGAGATGGTCGATGAGGAGCCGCGCCTGCAGGCAGGCGACGCTCGAGGGTCGCGCCCGGAAGCGTGCCGCCGCTGCGCGCAGCTGACCCGGGTCGGGCACGTCCTC
>DATBEH010000137.1:0-54639 GCA_036276175.1 Lichenihabitans sp. | reverse complement strand
CGCGCGGGACGATCGACGCCTTCGACCTTCCGTCGCACGAGGCGGAGCGCGGCATCCTCGCTCTGATCGACCGCGACGAGACAGGGTCTGGCGCCCAGCCCGCGACGCTGTCCGAGATGCCGCTGTCGCGCGTCACGATCGAGGCGCCGATTCCAAGGCCCCGGCGCAACATCTTCTGTATCGGCAAGAACTATCACGAGCACGCGCACGAATTCTCGAAGAGCGGCTTCGATTCGAGCGCGGCCGCCGGCGTCGTGCCGAAAGAGCCGATCTTCTTCTCCAAGGTGCCCGAGACGGTGATCGCTTCGGGCGTCCCGGTGCGGATCGACCCCGCCGTGTCCACGGCGATCGACTACGAGGCGGAGCTCGCGGTCATCATCGGCAAGGGCGGACGCGGGATCCGGCGCGAACAGGCCTTCGACCATGTCTGGGCCTATACGATCGTCAACGACGTGACGGCGCGCGACCTGCAGGGACGCTACAGCCAGTGGCTGGTGGGCAAGTCGCAGGATACGTTCTGCCCCATGGGACCCTGGGCGGTGACAGGCGACGAGATCGACGTCCGCGACACGGCGATCCGCTGCTTCGTCAACGGGGAATTGCGGCAGAGCTCCAATACCGGCCTGCTGATCTTCGACATCCCGACGATCATCGCCTCGATCTCCGCCGGCCTGACGCTGCAGCCGGGCGACGTCATCGCCACCGGCACGCCCGCCGGGGTGGGGATCGGCTTCACGCCGCCGCGCTATCTTGGGCACGGCGATGTCGTGCGCGTCGAGATCGAGGGTATCGGCACGCTGGAGAACCGCTTCGAGGAGGTCGCGGCGTGACCATGGTCACGGTCGACCGCATGGCGATCGAGGTCGCCGGCGAGGGCGTGCCGGTCGTGATGGTGCATGGACTGGGCGGGACCACCAATACGTTCCAGCCCCAGATGGAGGCTTTGCGCGACTATCGGGTGGTCCGCGTCGACCTGCCCGGCGCCGGACTGTCTCCGCCCGGCTTCGGCACGCCCTCGATCGAGGCTTTCGCCGACGCCGTCGCGAGCGCCGCCAGGACTCTCGGCATCGCCCGGGCGCATTTCGTCGGCCATTCGATGGGGACGATCGTCTGCCAGGCGGTCGCCGCGGCGCGGCCCGATCTCGTGGCGTCGCTGACCCTGTTCGGACCGCTGATCGAACCGTCGGACGCCATGCGCGCGGGATTGATCGGCCGGGCGCGGCTTGCCCGGACGGAAGGCATGGCGCCGATCGCCGACGAGAGCATCGCGGGGGCGCTGTCGGCGGAAACCCGATCCGCGAGGCCCGCGGCCGTCGCCTTCGTGCGGGAATCGATCATGCGGCAGAACCCGGAAGGCTATGCCGGACATTGCGAGGCGCTGGCGAAGGCGCAGGCCGTCGATCCTCGGCTGATCGCGGCCCCCGCGCTGCTCGTCGCCGGGGAGGCGGATGCGATCGCCTCCGTCGGCACCGCGCGAACCTTGGCAGACCGGCTGAAAGGTGCGAGCGTCATGGTGATCGAGCGCAGCGGCCATTGGCTGACGATCGAGAAGCCGGTCGAATGCAGCGACAAGCTGCGCGATTTCCTGAAGCGCGTGCCCATCGACTGAGCCCCGCGAGACGAAGGCGGCAGCGGCGCGCGCCGGCGAGACGTGTGGACGGCCTGGGAGGAGATGATGGCGGATAACGGCAATTACGGCCCGAGCTGGGCCGGCAACGGACGGCAGTCCGATGCCGTGCTGTTCACCAACGTGCGCATCCTCGACGGAACGGGCGAATACCCTTACACCGGCGAGGTGCTGGTCCAGGGCAACCGGATCAAGCAGGTCACGCGCGGCGGCGGATCGCGCTTCGGCGCCTCGGCTGGTGGCGGCATGGGCGGGGCGCAGACCATCGACGGCATGGGCGCCACGCTGATGCCGGGCATGATCGACGCCCACCTGCACCTGTCCTGGAACAATGCGCCGGGCATCGATCCCATCCAGATGATGCCGCCCGAGGAGCACATCCTGGTGACGGCCGAAATGGCCAAGCTCGTGCTCGATTCCGGCTTCACGGCGGGCCGGGGCGCCGCCGCCGCCAAGCCCCGCCTCGATGTCGTCATCCGCAACTTCATCAATGCGGGCCGCCTGCCCGGGCCGCGCTATACCGCCGCCGGGCCCGAGATCACCACGGTCGGGGGCCTGGGCGACGCGGCGCCCTCGCACATCCCGCACGAGGGCCTCAACCTCGGCATCGTCGTCTCGGGGCCGGAGGAGGTGCGCCGCACCGTGCGGACGCTGATCAAATACGGCGTGGATTCGATCAAGCTCAACCTCTCCGGCGAGGAGATCACCGGCATGCGGGCCGAGGATACGCCGATGTCGGAGGAGGAGGTCGCCATGGCCTGCAAGGAGGCACGGGCGCGCGGCAAGGTCGTCGCCGCCCATGCGCGCTCCTCCGAATCCGTGAAGCAATGCGTCCGCCACGGGATCCAGAACATCTATCATGCCTCTTTCGCCGACGAAGAGGCGCTCGACATGCTGGAGGCCGCCAAGGACCGGCATTTCGTCGCGCCGGGCCTCGCCTGGCTGATCCGCACGGCGCGGCACGCCGGCGACTATGGCATCAAGCCGGGCTCGCCCATGGCGATGCTCTACGAGCGCGAGCTCGAGATGGCGGTCGAGAGCATGCGCAAGATGCATCGCCGCGGCATCCGCGTCCTGATCGGCGGCGACTACGGCTTCGCCTGGACGCCGCAGGGCACCAATGCCAAGGACATCGAATATTTCGTCGACCTTCTCGGCATGTCGCCGATGGAGGCGATCCTCGCCGCCACCAAATACGGTGGCCAGATCATGGGGATGGGCGACGAGCTCGGCATGCTGAAGGAGGGCTACCTGGCCGACATGATCCTGGTCGACGGCGACCCCATCGCCAATGTGCGCATCCTGCAGGAGCACGACCGGCTCCTCGCCATCATGAAGGACGGCAAGTTCCACAAGCGCCCGCAGATGCAGGAGCAGCGCCGCCGGCTGACCGCCTGATCGCTTCGCCGGCCGGAAAGGCTGACCTCGCATGAAGCATCCAGCCGTCGCCCTATCGTCCGCGATTTTCGCGGCGCTGGTCCTGTGGCTGTTCCTCGCCCTCTGGCCGGCCTGGCTCGTCGCGGCGATCGGTCCCAAGAAGGTGCTGGTCAACACCATCTTCAACGGCGTGACCCTGGCGGGCCTCTATTTCCTGGTGGCGAGCGGCTTCACGCTCGTCTTCGGCCTGATGCGCAACGTCAATCTGGCGCATGGCTCGCTCTACCTGTTCGGCGCCTATATGGGCTACGCCGCAGCGAACTGGACCGGCTACTGGGTCCTCGGGGTCGCGGCGGGATTTGCCTCCGCGGCGCTCGTCGGCGTGCTCATGCAGGTCATGATCTTCCGGCGCATGGAGGGCGACGACCTGCGCCAGACCCTGGTGACGATCGGCATCTCGATCGTCGCGGCCGACCAGATGCTCGCCGTCTTCTCCGGCAACACCTACCAGTTCACGCCGCCCACATGGTTCGACGGCGCCGTCGCGACCCCGATCGTCACCGCCGTGAAATCCAACGGCGACCCCGTCGTCATGATGTATCCGCTCTACAGGCTGGCGGTGCTGGTCATGGCCATCGCGATCGGCGTGGCGCTCTGGCTGTTTCTCAACCGGACCCGCATCGGCATGATGATCCGCGCCGGCGTCGACGACCGGGGCATGCTGTCGGTGACGGGCGTCAACGTCCACGTGGTCTTCGCCACCGTCTTCGCCATCGGCGCGGGCCTCGCCGGGCTCGCCGGCGTCGTCGGCGGCACCGCGCTCTCGATCGCGCCGGGAGAGGATGTCCGCTACCTGCTGGCGTCGCTCGTCGTGGTGATCGTCGGCGGCATGGGGTCGGTCACCGGCGCCGCCATCGGGGCGCTCCTCATCGGCCTCGCCGAGCAGATCGGCCTCGCCTATTTCCCGACCTACGGCGTGGTGCTCACCTTCGTCATCATGGTGGTCGTCCTCGCGGTCCGGCCGCAAGGCATCCTGGGACGTCCGGCATGAGCGTGGCGCGTGCCGACGCGCCCGCGGTGACCGCCGGCTCCGCCGACCCCGGATCGTCTGCCGACGCATTCTATGTCGTCGGCGCGATCCTGCTGCTCGCCTTTCCTCTGTTCGCCTCGCCCTTCTTCACCTTTCAGATCGGCGCCTATTCGCTCGTGCTGGGGACGGTCGCGCTCTCCGTCATGGTGCTCGGCGGCTATGGCGGCATGGTCAGCTTGGCGCAGATGACGGTGGCGGGCATCGCCGGCTACACGATCGCCATCCTGGGCCACAACGGGTCGAACGTCATGGGGCTCGGCTGGCCCTGGTGGCTCGCGGTGCCGGTGGCGATCCTGCTCGGCGCGGTCGCGTCGGCCCTGATCGGTGCGCTCGCGGTCCGCACCGCGGGCATCTATACGATCATGATCACGCTCGCCATCGCCACGGCCTTCTTCTACTTCGTCCGCCAGAACTATGCCTTGTTCAACGGCTTCAACGGCTTTCACGGCGTCGAGCCGCCGAAGGTGCTCGGCGTCTACCTGCGCGATCCGGTGCCGTTCTACTATCTCAGCCTCGCGGTCGCGGTCTTCTTCTACGGCGCAACGATCTATGCCGAGCGCTCGACCTTCGGCCTGACGCTCCAGGCGCTGCGCGACAATCCGCGACGCGCCCGCGCCATCGGCTTCGACGTCTCGGCGCACCGCATCTTCGCCTTCTTCCTGGCCGGGGTCATCGCATCGACGGCCGGCGTCCTCCTGGTCTGGTTCAACAGCCAGATCTCGCCCGGATCGGTCAGCGTGGGCGCCGCCGTCGACAGCCTCGTCATCACGGTGGTCGGCGGCATCAGACGCCCGATCGGCCCGTTCATCGGCGCCCTGCTGTTCGTCATCCTGCAGAACTTCGCCGTCGACCTCGTCAACCCGGACCGCTTCAACACCGTGATCGGCCTGGTCTTCCTGGCCGTCCTGTTCGTCTCGCCCGACGGGCTGCTCGGGCTCGTCGACAGGCTCAGGACGGTCGCCGCCGCTCAATCCCTGCGCCAAGCCGTCCCGCCGCAGGGCCACATGCCGAACCAAGGGACGGCGAAAGACTGACACCGGAGGGAAACAGATGACGATTGCCATGAAAAGATTGCCGGCCGTGGCCGCGGCCTTGGCGCTGCTGGCCGGGACGGGCGCGGCCCGCGCCGAGGACACCATCAAGATGGGCGGCCTCGCCACGCTCGAGGGAGCATTCGCGGTACTCGGGCAGGATTCGTTCCGCGGCATGGACCTCGCGCTCCAGGAGGTCAACTACACCGTCGCCGGCAAGAAGATCGTGGTGGTCAAGGGATCGTCCGACGCCTCGCCGGAGAGCGCCGTGAAGGCCACCCGCAAGCTCGTCGAGGAGGACGGGGTGCAGATTCTCATCGGCCCGCTGTCGGGGTCCGAGGGCATCGCGGTCAAGGACTATGCCAAGACCCAGCCGAAGGTGACCTTCCTCAACGGCTCCTCGGCCGCGCAGGATACGACGCTGATCAATCCGGCCGAGAACTTCTTCCGGTTCAACACCGACGGCGTGCAGTGGATGGCCGGCCTCGGCGACTACATCTACAACAAGAAAGGATACAAGAAGGTCGCCATCGTGGCGGAGGACTATTCCTTCCCCTACAGCCAGGTGGAAGGGTTCATGCTGCCCTTCTGCAAGCTCGGCGGCCATGTGCCCTCCAAGTCCTGGGTGCCGATCGGCAACAAGGACTTCTCCTCGGTCATCGCGGCGCTGCCGGACGATGTCGATGCCATCCTGGTGGTGCTCGGCGGCGCCGATGCCATCAACTTCCTCACCCAGTACCAGCAGGCCGGGGGCACGCTGCCGCTGATCGGTGGCTCCATCACGGCCGACCAGACGGTGCTCGGCGCCAAGGGCCAGCAGCGCAAGGCGGTGGTCGGCATGCCGTCGGCCGGCCCGACCGCCGACACCTGGGACGATCCGCGCTGGAAGGCCTTCGTGGCCCAATATCGCAAGGCCTTCCCGGACGGCTTCCCGGTCCCCTCGCTCTTCGCCGACGCCTATTACATGAACACCAAGGCGGCACTGCTGGCGCTGGCGCAGGTCAACGGCGACCTGTCGGATGGCGGCGTCAAATATCGCGAGGCCTTGGCGAAACTCACCTTCGAGACGCCGACCGGCATGGTCAAGCTCGACAAGAACCGCAACGCCATCGCCGACATCTTCGTCACCGAGGTGACCGAGGCGTCGGACGGGACGCTGCTCAACAAGGTCGTCTCCATCGCGAAGGACGTCGATGAGACCTTGGGCGTACCGCAGGCCGAGTTCCTGAAGAACGGCCCGGCGAGCCGCGACAATCCGGACTGCAAGTAAACCGATCCGCAACGCCGCCATGACCGCGACCGACAGCCAGACGCTGAGCGACACCGGAGCCTATGCGCTGGAGTTGCGCGGCGTCGGCCGCCGGTTCGGGGCGTTGACGGCCTTGGCGGACATCGACCTCTCGGTGCGGGCGGGCGAGCGCCGGGCCGTGCTGGGGTCGAACGGCGCCGGCAAGACGACGCTGTTCAACGCGATCACCGGCGACGTCCTGCCGTCGAGCGGCTCGATCCGCTTCTTCGGCGAGGACGTGACCAGCCTCCCGGCGCAGGAGCGCATCCGGCGAGGGCTCAGGCGCACCTACCAGATCTCGCTGCTGTTCGGCAGCCTGAGCGTGCTCGACAACGTCTATCTCGGCTGCCGCGGCGTCGCGCGCCGCCGCTTCTCGCTCGCGCGGGCGCGGCGCGACGATGCCGTCATGGCCCAGGCGGAGCGCATCCTGCGCGCCGTCAAGCTCGAGCCGATCCGGTCGCGCCGCGTCAACCAGCTCAGCCACGGTCAGCAGCGGCAGCTGGAGATCGCCATGGCGCTCTCCGGTGCCCCGCGCTTCATCCTGTTCGACGAGCCCGCCGCCGGCCTCTCGCCGACCGAACGGCGGGACCTCGTGGCGATCTTGAACTCGCTGCCCTCGCACATCGGCTACGTCGTCATCGAGCACGACCTCGACGTTGCGCTGAGGGTCTGCGAGCGCGTCACGATGATGCACAACGGCCGCATCTTCAAGGAAGGCACGCCCGCGGAAATCGAGACGGATGCGCAGGTGCAGGCGATCTATCTCGGGGACGGGCATGGCTAGGACTGCCGCCCCGGAGCCCTCGCGCCGTGCCGGGACGCCGATCCTGCGCATCCGTGACCTGCAGGTCCATTATGGCGAGTCCCATGCCATCCAGGGCGTGGACCTCGTGCTCGAGGCGGGTGTCCTGTCGATCGTCGGCCGCAACGGCATGGGCAAGACGACGCTCTGCAACACCATCGTCGGCCTGAAGCGCGCCCGGTCGGGCTCGATCGCGCTTGCGGGCCGCGAGATCTCCGGGCTCGAGCCGCACGAGATCGCCAAGTGCGGCATCGGCTATGTGCCGCAGGGCCGGCGCGTCTGGCGGAGCCTGTCGGTCGACGAGCATCTGCGCCTGGCCCAGCGCGGCGGGCGCGACGCCGCCTGGACGGTCGAGCGGATCTACGGCGTCTTTCCGCGGCTGGCCGAGCGCCGCGCCAACGGCGGCGCCGAGCTGTCCGGCGGCGAGCAGCAGATGCTGGCCATCGGGCGGGCGCTGCTCGGCAATCCGCGCCTGCTCGTCATGGACGAGCCGACCGAGGGACTGGCGCCCATCATCGTCGACCAGGTGGCGCAGATGCTGGTCGGGCTCGGCGAGGAGGGCGAGCTCGCGGTCCTCGTGATCGAGCAGAACATCGGGGTGGCGACCCGCGTGGCCGAGACCGTGGGCATCATGGTCAACGGGCAGATCAATCGCCTCATGCGGTCCGCGGCGCTGGCGGCCGACCGCGACCTGCAGCAGCGGCTGCTCGGCGTCGGCCGGCATGCGGACGACCCCGAAGCGAGCGTGACGCCGGCCGAGCGCGCGGAGGCGCGCGAGCGGGTCGACGAGGTGTTCCAGGTGGTCCGCCACGACGGCCCCCGCTTGGGCCCGGAGACCTTAGGCTACCGCACCGCGACATCCCTGCCGAACCGGTGGGCCTTGTCCGACGAGGACCTCGGCCGCGGTGTCCGCACCGCGCCCCTCGACCGGTCGCGACCTGAAATCCCCTCGGACGAGCCCGTCGCCGCGGTGGTGTTCGACATCCCGGCCGGCGAGCAGGCGGGGCGCACGGCCCTCGTCGTGGGGACTTTCGACACCAAGGGCCGGGAGCTCAAGTTCATCCGCGACCGGCTGCGCGAGCTGGGCCTGCGCACCCGGACGGTCGATCTCTCGACCTCCGGCAAGCCGTCGAGCGCCGACGTGCCGCCGCACGAGGTGGCCAGCGCGCACCCGCGCGGCAGAGCCGGCGTGTTCGGTACCGACCGCGGCGAATCCGTCGCCGCCATGGCCACGGCCTTCGCGGCCTGGATGGCACGGCAGCACGACGTCGGCGGCATCATCTCGGCGGGCGGGTCGGGGGGTACCTCGCTCGCCACCGCCGGCATGCGACGCCTGCCGGTCGGCATCCCCAAGGTGATGATCTCGACGGTCGCTTCCGGCGAGGTCGGGCGCTACGTCGGCCCCGCCGACATCACGATGATGTATTCGGTCGCCGACATCCAAGGCCTCAATTCCATCACCGAAGCCGTGCTGGCTAACGGCGCCCACGCGCTGGCCGGGATGATCGCCCGCGCGCCGACGAGGGCGCAACGCGATGCCGCGCGGCTTCGCGCCAAGCCGTCGATCGGGCTCACCATGTTCGGCGTGACGACGCCCTGCGTCCAAGCGGTCGCGGCGGCGCTCGAGGATGCCTACGAGTGCCTCGTCTTCCACGCGACGGGCACGGGCGGCCAGTCCATGGAGGCGCTCGCCGAGTCCGGGCTGCTCGCGGGGGTCCTCGATGTCTCCACCACGGAGGTCGCCGACCTCCTGGTCGGCGGCGTCTTCGCCGCGACATCCGACCGGTTCGGGGTCTTCGCGCGGCACGACCTTCCCTATGTCGGCTCGTGCGGCGCGCTCGACATGGTCAACTTCGGGCCGCGCGACACGGTCCCGGAGCGCTTTCGCGGCCGTGATCTCGTCGGTCACAATGCCAACGTCACCCTGATGCGCACGACCCGCGACGAGAATGCCGCGATCGGCCGTTGGATCGGCGAGCGCCTCAACCGGATGCGCGGACCGGTGCGCTTCCTCATCCCGGAGCAGGGCGTGTCGGCGCTCGACGCACCGGGCAAGCCGTTCCACGACCCCGGTGCGGACCGGGCGCTGTTCGAGGCCATCGAGACGACGGTCGTGGCGACCGGGCAGCGGCGTATCGTTCGCGTTCCGGCCCATATCAACGACCCGGCTTTCGCCGAGGCGCTGGTATCGGCTTTCCGCGACATCGCCGCGCCCCTCCGCAGGAGGGCTTGAGCGTGGCGAGACCGGAGCGCCGCATCTGCCGGATTGAACCCGCGAGGCCAACGGACGACAGTGCACGGGCGGTCGCCGACGCTTCGATGTGAGAGGACACGACAATGGGAACGCAGATCCTGGGCGCCGTCATCCTATGGTTGATCGTCGCGGCGGTCGCCGTGGTGATCGTGGTCTATATGCTGCGCTGGCTCTATCGCCGCTCGACCAAGGAGACGGCCTTCGTGCGCACGGGCTTCGGCGGCGAGCTGGTGGTGATCAACGGGGGCGCCTTCGTGGTGCCCGTGCTGCACGAGATCAGCCCCGTCAACATGAACGTGATGCGCATCGAGGTGCGGCGCGGAGAAGCCAATGCGCTGATCACGCGCGACCGGATGCGGGTCGATCTCATCGCCGAGTTCTTCCTCAAGGTCGCGCCGACGCGCGAAGCGGTGGCCCTCGCCTCGCAGACGCTCGGCCGGCGCGCCATGATGCCCGAGGGCATCCGCGATCTCTTCGAAGGCAAGTTCGCCTCCTCGCTTCGGGCGGTCGCGGCCGAAATGTCCCTGCAGGAGATCCACGAGAAGCGCAGCCTGTTCATGACGCGCGTCAAGGAACTCGCCGGCGAGGCGCTGGCCTTCAACGGGCTCGAGCTCGAGACCGTTTCGCTGGTCGATCTCGATCAGACCCGGCTCGAGCATTTCGATCCGTCCAATGCCTTCGACGCCGAGGGCCTGACGCAGCTCACCGAGGTCATCGAGACGCGTCGCAAGATGCGCAACCAGATCGAGCAGGACACGATACTGGCGATCCGCAACCAGAACCTCGATGCGGAGCGGCGCGCGCTCGAGATCGACCGCGACAGCGAATATGCGCGGCTCGAACAGGAGCGCGAACTGGAGATTCGCCGGGCGCTGCAGCGCACCGAGCTGATCCGCGAGCGGGCACAACGCGAGCACGAGGCGCAGCGGGCCGAGATCGAGGCCAGCGAAGCGACCGAAAAGGCCAGGGTCGCGCAGGACCGAAGCCTCGCCGAAATCCGGACCGCCAGGGACGAACAGATCCAGCAGCGCGAGATTGCGCGTCGGCGGACCATCGAGGCCGCCGAGCTCGAAAGCCGCGAGGTGATCGAACGCGACGAGATCCAGGCCCAGCTGCGGCTCGAGCGCGACCGCATCCGCCGGCGCCAGGAGCAGGAGGAGCTCGAGGTCATCCGCAAGCGCGCCGTGCTTCTGGCCGAGCGCGAAAGCGAGATTACCTTGGCGCACAAGGCGGTCGAGGTGGCGCAGGCCGAGATCGAGGCCCGGCGGGCCGAGATCGCCTCGCGGACCGAAATCGAGCGCGAGCGCACGGTGGGCGAACGCAGGCTCGACGAGGCGCGCGTCGAGCGCGAGCGCGCCCTCCAGGCTCTCGAGATCGCCAGGCGGCAGGCCTTCGAGGAAGCGGAGATCGCCTCAGGCGAGGAGATCGAACGGGCGCGCATCGCAACCGAGAGAGGGCTCGGCGAGGCGCGGGTGATCCGCGACCGCGACCTTCGCAAGCTCGAGATCGACAAGGAGCAGGCGCTCGAAGTCGCCGAGATCGACAAGGCGATCGAGATCGCCGGGCGCATCAAGGCGCGCTCCGTCGCCGTCGCGCAGGCCGAGGACGCCCGCAAGGCGGCGGTGCTGGCCGAAGAGCAGACGTTTACGGTCCGCGAGCGGGAGATCGCCGAACGGCGGCGGACCGTGGATCTGATCGTGGCGCGCCGGGAGGCCGAACGGGAGGGATTGCGGCTGACCGCTCGGGCCGAGGCCGAGCGCGACGCGGCGCTCGCCTTCGCGGATGCGCAGCGCACGGCGGCCAAGGCGGAGGCCGATGCGATCCTGATCCGCAACGGCGCCGAGGCGGAGCGGTTCAAGGTCAATGCCGAGGGGACCCGCGCCCAGAACGAGGCCGACAACGTGCTCACGCTCGAGGCGCGCGCCTCGCGGGCGCGCATGAAGCTGCTCGACAAGATCGAGGGCATCGTGCGCGAGAGCGTCAAGCCGATGGAGAAGATCGAGGGCATCAACATCCTGCATGTCGACGGCCTGAACGGCGGTGGCGGCGGGCACAGGAACGTGACCGACGAGGTGATCGACAGCGCGCTCCGCTACCGCGTGCAGGCGCCGATGATCGACAGCCTGATGAAGGAGGTCGGCATCGAGGGCGGCAGCATCGGGCGCATGACGGACGTGCTGCGAGACGCCAAGGATATCGACGCGATCGTCCGCAACCGCCAGCAGGGGGCGGCGCCGAACGGCGCAGTGCCACCCTCGCCCGAGCGCGACGACGACCGCGACCGTTGAGGACAGGCGCTTGCCCCACGTCTATGTCTCGACCGTGATCGACGCGCCCGTGGCCGCCGTCTGGGCCGTGATCCGGGACTTCAACGGCCTGCCGGACTGGACGCCTTTTGTGGCCGAAAGCCGGATCGAGGCGAACATGCCGGCCGACAAGATCGGCTGCATCCGGGCGTTCCGGCTCAAGGACGGCGGCCGCATCCGGGAGCGCCTGCTGGCGCTGTCGGACTACGAGTTCAGCCAGAGCTACGCGATCCTCGAAAGCCCGATGGAGGTCGAGGACTATGTCGCGACCTTGCGGCTGCTGCCCGTCACCGAAGGGGGCCGCAGCTTCGCCGAATGGAGCGCGGACTTCGCCTGCCCGCCGGCACGCGAAGCGGAGCTCGTGAGCCACATCGGCCGCAACGTCTTTCTCGCCGGGCTGCAGGCGCTACAGGCCCGCTTTGCCGGTGCCGGCCGCCGATGATCGTCCGCGTCCTGCGGAGCTGCGTGATCGACGCTCCCGTCGACATCGTCTGGCCCCTGCTGCGCGACTTCAACAGCCACGCCCGATGGCATCCGGCCATTGCCGCGAGCCATATCGAGGGAGGCGAGCCCCCGGACCACGTCGGCGCCGTCCGGGCCTTCCGGCTCCGCGACGGCGGGTTCTTGCGCGAGCAGCTGATCGCGCTGTCTGACCGCGACATGAGCCTGAGCTATTGCCTGCTCGAAGCGCCGGTCCGGCTTGATGGCTATGTCGCGACGATGCGGCTGCGCCGCGTCACCGAGGGCGAGCGCACGTTTCTGCAGTGGCAATCGCGTTTCGATAGCTCGGCCGGGGAGGCCGATGCGCTCGCCCGACTGGTCGGCGAGACGATCTACGAGGTCGGAATGGCGGCACTGCAGGCGCGGCTGCGCCGGGCGACGGGTGCCCTGGTCCCGGCTCCGCGTCCTGTGGTGCCGCCGCCGTCCTCGCCGCTTACCGACGTCGAGCGGTCCGGCGCGCGCCCATTGCCCGTCTTGGCCGCCCTGCAGACCAACGCCATCGTGATCGAGCGCCACGGCGGGCCGGAGGTGCTGATCCCGCGCCGTGTCGACGTTCCGCCGCCCGGCCCTGGCGAGGTGCGGCTCCGGCATCTCGCCATCGGGGTCAATATGGTCGACCTGCACGGCCGGGCCGGGGATTTCGGGCTCGATATCCTTCCCGCCATACCCGGCATGGAGGCCGCCGGGGTGGTGCTCGACGTCGGGCCGGGCGTCACCCATCTGGCGGCCGGCGACCCCGTGGTCTACGCCTGTTCACCGCCCGGCGCCTATGCGGAGGCCCGCACCATGCCGGCGTCCATGGTGGTGCTCCTGCCGCCCGACATCGCGCCGGAGACGGCTGCGGCGGTTTTCCTGAAGGGCATCACGGCCGACCTCCTGCTGCACGACGTCCATCCGCTCCGCGCCGGCGAGTCGGTGCTGGTCCACGCGGCGGCCGGCGGCCTCGGTCTCCTGCTGTGCGGCTGGGCCCGCGCGCTCGGCGCCAGGGTGATCGGCGTGGTGTCGAGCGACGCCAAGGCAGAGGCGGCGATCGACGCCGGCGCTGCCCATGCCGTCGTCGGGGGCCGGCAGGATGTTGCGGCCGCCGTACGGGAGCTGACGGGTGGACGCGGGATCGATGTCGTCTATGACGGCATCGGCCAGGCCAGTTTCGAGATCTCCCTCGCGTCGCTGGCGCGCCGCGGCCATCTAGTCAGCCATGGCCAGGTCTCCGGACCGGTCGGCTTGCGCGACATCGACAGCCTGGCGACGAAATCGGTCCGCCTGTCGCGGCCGAACTTCCTGCATTTCACCGAAACGGCCGAAGACCTGCGCCGGCGCGCCGATCGCCTGTTCGAGGCGCTGCGGCAGGGACAGGTCCGTCCTCGCATCGACCGACGGCTGCCGCTCAGCGATGCCGCCGCGGCGCACCGCCGGCTGGAATCCCGGCAGAACATCGGCTCCATCGTGCTGATCCCGTGAGGCTCGGGGCCGCCACGCCCGCCACAGCCCCGGCCAGCGCGGGATGGGTCATGCGTCTCCGCCCTGGTCCGAATGCGATTGCGCCCAGAGCTCCAGGAATTGCGCGGCGACCGCATCGGCGAAGACGGGATCGTTGATGTTTCGATCGATCTCGATCAGCGGGATGTCGGGTCGCAGGCCGCGCCGCAGCGCGTCGCAGAAGGCGCCGTCGGCGACCGGGTCGATCCATGGGCCGTCCGGCGGCGTCTGGTAGCTGTCGAAGCCCGCGAGCGGCAGCATGACGGCGATCGGCCCGGTGGCGGCGCTGGCCTTGCGGGCCAGAAGGTTGCCGAGCGCCGCGGCCTCGTCGCGCGTGGTCCGCACCGCGCTGACGTTCTCGTTGTGCACGATCAGCCGCCGCTCGGGAACGTCGAACCGGGGTGGAACGGTGGCTCTCGGGCCGAAATTCAGCACCTCGATGGCGCCCGGCACGATCACCTGGGGAAGGCCGGCCCGACCCGCCGCTTCGAGCCGCCTCGGCCCGGCCGAGAAGATGCCGCCGAGCAGCTCGTCGGTGAGCTCGCTGACCGTATAGTCGATCACGCCGTCGATCATGCCGGCCTCGATCATCTCCTCCATGGCGAGCCCGCCGGTTCCGACCGCGTGGAATGTCACTGTCTCGAAGCCCGCCTCGCGCAGGCGGCGCTCCACGCGCAGCACGCCGGGCGTCGTGACGCCGAACATGGTCAGCGCGACGAGCGGCCTGTCGCTGTCGGCCGGTCCCGTGGCCGCTTGCGCCGCCGCCATGCCGGCGGCCGCGAAGGCGGCATTGCGCAGGATGCGGCGCGAGATGCGGTTCAGGCCGGCGATGTCGGTGACCGATTGCATGATCGTCACGTCGCGGGTCTTCGGCAGGCTGGCCAGATAGCCGCCCATCGTCGTGACGAGGAGCTTCGGGATGCCGAGCGGCACCTCGGCGAAGATCCTGGCCGCGATGCTCGCGCCTCCCGAGCCCGTCGCCATCAGGATGGCGTCGCAGCGTCCCTCCCGCAGCAGCGCCGCGACGATGGCCGCCGCCCCGGTTCCCATGGCGGCAAGCGCCGCGGCGCGGGTGTCGCTGCCTTCCCGGGCATGACGCAGGGACGGGAGGGAGACGCCCGCCGCTGCCGCGACGTCAGCGGCCTGGACGTCGGCAACGACCCCGGACGTGGCCAGGATGCCGACGTCGACCAGGACCGTGGTGGCGCCCGCCTCGCCGAGGCAATCGCGCAGGAAGCCATATTCGGCGCCCTTCGTATCGAGCGTGCCGACGAGCACCACATGGCCCATGGCGATGGCCTCAGATCACGATGATTTTGGATCGGGCCGATCCAAAACCACGAACGTGATCGATTCCGAAATGGTAGACCATGACGTCATCCGAAAACCCGTGCCGACTTTTCGGCGTCATGCTCTAGCGCGGCCGGAGCGTGAGGCGGCGGAAGCCCGCGACGGTCTCGGCGAGCGCCCGTTCGACAGGCAGGCGCTCGATGCTCGATGCGCCGAGGAAGCCATGCACGTCGGCGCGGTCGTAGCAGGCCTGGACGCTCGCGGGATCCTCGAAGGGGCCGCCATGGGCCACCACGATGACGTCGGCGCGCGCCGCGACCGCGGCGTCGCGCATCCGCGCGGTGCGCGCGCAGGCCTCGTCGATGTCCGCCGCGATGCCGGCGCCGATCAGGCCGCCGGTGGTCAGGCCGACATGCGCGCCGATCACGTCGGCGCCCGCCTCGGCCATGCGGCGGGCCTCGTCGGGATCGAACGCATAGGCCACGGTGAAAATGTCCCGCGCGCGGCATTTCGCGATGAGCTCGATCTCCCTCGGGTAGCCGAGGCCGGTATGGTCGATCTGCTGGCGGAAGGTGCCGTCGTAGATGCCGGCCGTCGGCACGTTGGTCACGCCCGAATAGCCCGCCGCCATGACGGCATCGATCATCGACTCCATCGGACGATACGGATCGGCCGCCCCGATGCCGCCGACGACCGGCGTATCCTCGACGACCGGCAGGATCTTGGCCGCGAGCTCGAGCGTGATGGCATTGCTGTCGCCATAGGCCAGGTAGCCCGCCAGCGACCCGTGCCCATCCATCCGGAACGGCCCGGTATTATAGGCCATGATGACGTCGATGCCGGCGCGGTCGATGGCCTTGGCGACGAGGCCGATCCCCGCGCCGCCCATGACGATCGGCTGGCGATCGTCGATCCTGCGCCTGAGGCGGCCGAGCACCTCCGTTCGGCTGAATGCCATACCGTCCTCCCGCCGGGCCTTATCGCGGCGCGTCCTGACGACGCCTCACGCCAAGCGGAGTGTCGGGGCGCGCACCGGTCGGCCGTCTGGCGGGGCCGATCGTAACCCGCGAGGGGGTAGGGACGGCAAGTCGAATATCCGCGCCCCGCCGACGCGGCGGCCGGCGCCGGCCTCATGCCGCGGCGCGCCGCTCCTCGGGCTTCAGGCCGAGCAGGTGGCAGATCGCATAGACGAGCTCGGCGCGGTTCATCGTATAGAAATGAAAGTCCCGCACGCCGCGCTCGACGAGGTCGAGCACCTGTTCGGCCGCCACGGCCGCGGCCACCAGCTGGCGCGTCGCGGGGTCGTCGTCGAGCCCCTCGAAGCGGCGGCGCAGCCTATCCGGCACCGAGGCGCCGGTCTTCCTGGCGAAGGAGGCGGTCTGCTTGAAGTTCTGCACCGGGACGATGCCCGGCACGATCGGCACCGTGATGCCCCGGGCCCGGACGCGGTCGAGGTAGCGGAAGTAGCTGGCGTTGTCGAAGAAGAACTGGGTGATGGCCCGCGTCGCGCCGGCGTCGATCTTGCGGGCCAGCATGTCGAGGTCCGTCTCGAAGGACGGGCTCTCGGGATGCTTTTCCGGATAGGCCGAGACCGAGACCTCGAAATCGCCGAGCCGCCTGATGCCGGCGACGAGCGCGGGCGTGTCCGCATAGCCGCCCGGGAAGGACCCGTAGGCAGTCCCGACACCCTCCGCGGGATCGCCGCGCAACGCCACGACATGGCGCACGCCGGCCTGTCCGTAGGCGCGCACGACCTCGTCGACCTCGCCGCGCGCGGCCCCGACGCAGGTCAGGTGCGCCGCCGGCCGCAGCGCCGTCTCGCGCACCAGCCGCGCCACGGTCGCATGCGTGCGCTCGCGCGTCGAGCCGCCGGCCCCATAGGTGACCGAGACGAAGTCGGGGCGGAGCGGCGCAAGTCGCCCGATGCTGTGCCAGAGCGCCGCCTCGCTCTCTTCGTTCTTCGGCGGAAAGAACTCGAAGGAGACGCGGATCGGCGCCTCGGGGTGAAGGCTCGAGTGCGCGGCGCCGGGTGAGATCATGCGACCACCTGCAGGCTGGGAGGGGCATCGGAGAGCACGCGGCGGTCGCGGCCGAGCCACAGCGACACGGTGAGGAGGTCGGCCTCGCCCGGGCCGGGCTTGAGGTCGCGGCCGGTCACGATGTCGAGGCCGGCATCGCGCATGAAGCGCTCGATCTCCTCGCGCGCGAAGCCGAGGCGCCGATGCGCATGGTCCTGGCGCAGGCTCTCGTCCCCATGCGGCGCGAAATCCACGACGACGAGGCGTCCGCCGGGACGCAGCACGCGCGCCGCCTCGCGCAGGGCACGGGCCGGATCCTCAAGATAGTGCAGCACCTGGTGGATGACGACGAGATCGTAGCCGTCGCGCTCGACCGGCAGGGCGTAGAGATCGCCCTGGCGGAGCTGCACGTTGCGCAGGCCCAGGCGTTCCAGGCTGGTGCGTGCGACGTTCAGCATGGCATGGCTGCCGTCGATCCCGACCGCCCGGTCGCTGCGCGGCGCCAGGAGCTCGAGCATCCGTCCGGTGCCGGTGCCGAGGTCGAGCAGCGCGCGGATCGGTCCCGGGCCGACCACCTCGATGACCGCGGCCTCGACCCGCTCCTCGGCCACATGGAGCGCGCGGATGCGATCCCAGTCCGGCGCCTGGGCGGCGAAATAGAGCTCGGCGGAGGCAACGCGCGCCGCCCTCACCTCGGCGAGACGCGACCGGTCGGCTTGCAGGATCGGGTCGTGCTCGTCGAGTCGCCCGAGGATGTCGCGCCCGAGGCCCGCCGTGGCGCCACGATCGGCGGCCGAGAAGAAGGCCCAGGCCCCCTCGCGGTGACGCTCGACGAGGCCGGCCTCCACCAGGAGCTTGAGGTGGCGCGAGACGCGCGGCTGCGACTGGCCCAGGATGGTGACGAGTTCGCTGACGGTCAGCTCGGCTTCGGCCAGCAGCGCCAGCAGGCGCAGCCGGGTGCCTTCGCCGGCTGCTTCGAGGGCCGCCAGGGCCGGGTGGAAGGAGAGGTGATGCTTGGTCATGACGTCTCGTTACAACACATAAACATATCTTTATATCAGTTTTGCATCCGACGCAAGGGTGCCCAGATCGTAGAACCGTGCCAAGATCCTCGCCCGACCGAGCGCCATCTTCACATGTCCGTGATCAGGGCGATTCTCGTAACATTCCGGCGGTCCGCTCCGTATCTCCCTCATGAAGCAAGATCGGGAGTTCTCCGTCATGACAGGCAGGCGCCAGTTTCTCACCCGCGGCATGCTCGGTCTCGTCGCGGCATCGCTCGTTCCGCTGACCTCGCGTCTGGCGCAGGCCAAGGCCTTTGCGGTGACCTTGACCGATGCCGAATGGCGCAAGCGGCTGACGGCAAGCCAGTTCGCCGTGCTGCGCAAGAGCGGCACCGAGCAGCCCTTCTCGAGCCCGCTGCTGCACGAGGCACGCCACGGCGACTTCGCCTGCGCCGGCTGTGACGAGAGCCTCTTCTCATCGACCACAAAGTTCGACAGCGGTACCGGCTGGCCGAGCTTCTGGGCGCCGCTCGACGGTGCGGTGAACGAGGTCCAGGATACGTCCTTCGGCATGACGCGCACCGCCATCGACTGCGCCCGCTGCGGCGGCCATCTCGGCCACGTCTTCAACGACGGCCCCAAGCCGACGGGGCTGCGCTATTGCATGAACGGCATCGCCATGACGTTCCATCCGTCGGCGGCCTGACGTCTCGCGGACGCCGATCACGCACGATCGATCGAGGAGAAACGCATATGTTGCATATGACGAGTATCGGATCGGAGACGCGCAGGATATGGCGCGCGCCCACTTTCCTCGCCGCGGCCCTGCTGACGCTGGGTATCGGCTGGACGGCTCCGAAGTCCTCCGCCGAGGAGACCCATGCCGTACCGCCACCCGCCGTCGACGAAGCCAAGGCTGGGGCACCGTCCTCCGAGGTGGCGGTGCTGGCGGGCGGCTGCTTCTGGGGCGTGCAAGGCGTGTTCCAGCACGTGCGCGGCGTCACCGATGCGGTCTCGGGCTATGCGGGCGGCAAGAAGGAGACCGCGAGCTACGACGAGGTGAGCACGGGCGAGACCGGCCATGCCGAATCCGTCCGTATCACCTTCGATCCGCATCAGATCACCTACGGGCAGATCCTGCAGATCTATTTCTCGGCCGCGCATGACCCGACGGAGCTGAACTACCAGGGTCCGGACGAGGGGACGCAGTACCGCTCGGCCATCTTCCCGACCTCGGCCGAGCAGCAGCGCATCGCCGAAGGCTACAAGGCTCAGCTCGACGCGGCGCATGCCTTCAACGCCGCGATCGTGACCCGCATCGAGCCCGGCAAGACCTTCTATCCGGCCGAGGCGCATCACCAGAACTTCCTGGTCCGCAACCCGAACTATCCCTATATCGTGGTCAACGACCTGCCCAAGATCGCCGAGCTGAAGCATTTCTACCCGGCCTTCTATCGCGCCGATCCGGTTCTGGTCGCCGACGCCGCGATGCAGAACTGAGGCCGGTCGCCCCGCCCGCTCCGCCGCGTGGGGCGGGGCGACCCTCGGCTCAGTCGAGCCCGAACACCTCGACCGGTGCGCCGACGCCGTGCAGCGGAAAGGTGCCGACGTGCCCGAGCGCGCCGGGGCGTTCCAGCCTCGCCACGAAGTCCCGGGAAAAAAGCGCGTCGCGGCCGACCTGCTTGGTGAGGCTCTCGAGCCGCGCCGCGACATTGACCGCCGGGCCGATCACCGTGAAGTCGAGCCGGGCGCGCGAGCCGATGTTGCCGTACATGACGTCGCCGGCATGGACGCCGATGCCGTAGCCGAGCGCGCCGAGCCCACGGGTCGCGCGATCGCGGTTCAGCGACGCCATGGCGTTGCGCGCTTCCGCGACGGCGCGAAGCAGGTTCTCGCAGGCCTCGGGCTCGCTCAGCGGAAAGATCGCCAAGAGCCCGTCGCCGATGAACTTCAGGATCTCGCCGCCGTGGCGCTCGATCGGCGTCGACATGGCGTCGAAATAATCGTTGAGGAGCGCGATGACGTCGTCGCGCGGCCACAATTCGGAGATGGCCGTGAAGCCGCGCAGGTCGCAGATCAGGATGGCGGCTCCGACCGTGACGCCGCTGCCGCGACGCGTCGAGCCGCTCAGGATATGCTCGCTGGCGTGCGGACCCACATAGGTTTCGAGCAGGGTCCGGGCCAGCCGGTTCTTGAGCCGGATCTCGGTCACAAGCGCCAGGGCCGGCAGGAGGTCGGCCAGCAGCGACAGGTCCTCGTCCGAGAAGCCGCCCGGCCGGTCGGCGGCGAAGCTGATGACGTGGCGCTTGCCGAGCGTGTGGTCGAGCGGCCAGACCACATAGTCGGTCAATCCGTCGCGCCGCAGATCGTCGAGGACCGGATAGGCATCGCCGTCATCGGACCCGTCGAGACGCTCGCGGATCGCGTCCGCACCGGCCAGGATGGCGCTGATCGGGCTCACGCGGAACTGGTCGGTGTCGATCACGCCATAGTCGGTCGGGCGGATCTCGGCGTCCGCCATGCCGGTCCGCCACAGGATGCGCGCCCCGAGCCATTGCGGATGGTCCGTCCGCAAATGAAGCGTCGCGCGTCCCACCGGCACGCCGGCCTGGCGAAGCCGCTCGCAGCAGGCAACCAGGATGTTGTCGAGAAAGCGCTCGCCGCGCGTCTCGCCGACGAGCCAATCGAGGATCGCCGTCCGGCGGCGCGGCCAGCGTCCTTCGCTCGCGGCAGGCGAAACAGCGTCCATGGCGGTCTCCTGTCGTTCGGACGTCACTGCGTCACGCCGCCGGCGCCGGCGGCTCGGCCGTGCGGGGCTCGCGCCGGAACCGCAGCTGGATCTTGCGGATCACCACGTAGAAGACCGGCGTCAGGATCAGGCCGAAGACCGTCGCGCCGATCATGCCGAACAGCACGGCGGTGCCGAGCGCCTGGCGCATCTCGGCGCCCGGCCCCGTCGCGATGGCGAGCGGCACGACGCCGAGGATGAAGGCGAAGGCCGTCATCAGGATCGGCCGCAGGCGCAGCCGGCAGGCCTCGATCGCCGCCGCGACCGGTCCGCGGCCGTCGCGCCCCTCGAGCTGATGGGCGAATTCGACGATCAGGATGGCGTTCTTGGCCGCGAGGCCGATCAGCACGATGAGCCCGATCTGCGTCAGGATGTTGTTGTCCTGGCCGCGCAGCTGCACGCCCCCGAGCGCCGCCAGCACCCCTGTCGGCACGACCAGCAGGATGGCGAGCGGCAGCGCCCAGGATTCGTATTGCGCCGCCAGCACCAGGAACACCAGCACGATGCCGAGCGCGAAGACGTAGATGGCGGTGTTGCCGGCGGCCTTCTCCTGGTAGGCGATGTCGGTCCACTCGTAGCTCATTCCTTCCGGCAGGGTCTGGCTGGCGATCCGCTCCATGGCGTCGAGCGACTGCCCGCTCGAGATGCCGGGCGGCGAATCGCCCTGGATCGGTACCGAGTAGAACAGGTTGTAGCGCTGCACGATCTGCGGCCCGGCGATGGTGCGCAATTCGGCGAGCGACCCCATCGGCACCAGCGCCCCGGTCGACGAGCGGACCTTCAGCCGCTCGATGTCCTCGGGCTCGAGCCGGAACGGCGCGTCGGCCTGGGCACGGACCTGGTAGATGCGGCCGAAAGTGTTGAAATCGTTGATATAGGCTCCGCCGAGGTTGACCTGCAGGGTGGAGAACAGGCTGGCGAGGGGGACGTTGAGCATGCGCGCCTTGGTGCGGTCGACGTCGAGGTAGAGCTGCGGCGTGTCGTTGCCGAAAGTGGTGAAGACGCGCGCCAGCGCCGGGTCCTTGTTGGCGGCCGCGATGATGTTGCCGGAGGCTTCGAGAAGTGGTCCGATCTCGGAGCTCTGCCGGCTCTGCACCTGCATCTTGAAGCCGCCGCCGCTGCCGAGGCCGCGCACGGGCGGGGGCGGGATGGCGATGATGCGGGCCTCCTGGATCGGGCTCACCTGCTTGAGCACGTCGGCCAGGATGGCGCCCGCGTTGCGTCCCGACCTCACCCGCTCGTCGAAGGGCTTGAGCGTGAGGAACACCACCGCGCCGTTGGTGGTGTTGGTGAAGGTGGCGCCGTCGAACCCCGAGATGATGACCGCATTGGCGACGCCGTCGACCTGCGTCGCCCGTCGCTCGACCTCGCGCGTGACAGCCGTCGTGCGTTCGAGCGACGCGCCGGACGGCAGCTGGATCACCGTGATCAGATAGCCCTGGTCCTGCAGGGGGATGAACCCCGTCGGCGTGACGCGGGCGAGATGCACCACCCCGGCGATGACGCAAGCATAGACGATCAGCATGGCGCCGAGGCCGACGACGCGACCGGTGAGGCCGCCGACGAGGCGGGAATAGCCGTGGCTCAGCCCCTCGAATCCGCGATTGAACGTGTTGGCCAGCCAGCGCCCGAAGCGGGCCAGGAAGAAACTCGAATGACGCTCGGCATCATGCGGCTTCAGCAGCAGCTTGCACAGGGCCGGCGACAGGGTCAGCGAATTGAACATCGAGATGATGGTCGAGGCCGCGATGGTCAGCGCGAACTGCCGGTAGAACTGGCCCGAGATGCCGGGGATGAAGGCCGTCGGCACGAAGACGGCGGAGAGCACCAGCGCGATGGCGACGACGGCGCCTCCGACCTCGTCCATGGTCTTGTGCGCGGCGTCGCCCGGCGACAGGCCGTCGGCGATGTTGCGCTCGACGTTCTCGACCACCACGATGGCGTCGTCGACCACGATGCCGATGGCGAGCACCAGACCGAACAGCGTCAGGTTGTTCAGCGAGAAGCCGAGCGCCTTCATCACCGCGAAGGTGCCGACGAGCGACACGGGGATCGCCACGACCGGAATGAGCGCCGTGCGCCAGCTCTGCAGGAAGATGAGCACGACGACGACGACGAGCGCCAGCGCCTCGAACAGCGTCTTGTAGACCTCGTCGACCGATTGGGCGATGAAGTCGGTCGGGTTGTAGGCGATCTTGTATTCGACGTCGGCGGGGAAGTTCTTCTTCAGACGCTCCATCAGCGCCTTGACCTGGGCGGCAGCCTCGAGCGCATTGGTGCCGGGGCGCTGGAACACGCCGATGCCGACCGCCGGCTGGGCGTTGAGGTAGGACTGGGTGACGTAGTCCTTCTGGCCGAGCTCCACCCGCGCGATGTCGGAGATGCGCACGAGCCGCCCTGCCGACGCCTTTACGATGACCTTCCTGAACTCGGGGATGTCCTTGAAGCGCCCCTGCGTCTGCACGACGAGCTGGAAGGCGTTGCTGGCGGGCGAGGGGGGCGCCCCGAGCGCACCCGAGGCGACCTGGACGTTCTGCTCCTGGAGGGCCGCGATGACATCCGTCGTCGACAGGCCGTAGGCCGCCATCTTGTCCGGGTCGAGCCAGAGCCTCAGGGCATATTCGTTGCCGCCGAAGATGGTGATGTCGCCGACCCCGTCGAGCCGCAGCAGCTCGTCCCGGATGTTGAGGTAGATGTAGTTCGACAGGTAGTTCTGATCGTAGGTGTTGTTCGGCGACAGCATATGCACGACCATCATCAGGTCGGGCGATGCCTTGCGCACGGTCACGCCGAGGTTGCGGACGTCCGGCGGCAGGCGCGGCTGGGCGACGGAGAGCCGGTTCTGCACCAGCACGTTGGCCGTATCGAGATCGGTGCCGAGCTTGAAGGTGACGGTCAACTGCATGTTGCCGTCGTTGGTCGAGAGCGACGACATGTAGAGCATGTTGTCGACGCCATTGATCTCCTGCTCGATCGGCGTCGCGATGGTGGCCGCCACCGTCTCGGCGTTGGCCCCCGGATAGGAGGCCCTGACCACCACCGTCGGCGGGGCGATCTCGGGATATTGCGCCACCGGCAAGGTGACATAGGCGACGTAGCCGACGATCAGCAGGACGATCGAGGTCACCGAGGCGAAGATCGGCCGGTCGACGAAGAAATGGGCGAAGCGCATGGTGGTCTCTGGGCTGCGGCCGAAAGGGCGGTGGGCGGTCCGGGATCAGGACCGGGTCGGCGGCAGCTCCTTGCGTTCCGGCGTCACCTTGGCGCCCGGACGGGCCCGCGTCAGGCCCGAGATCACGATGGTTTCGGTTCCCTCGAGGCCCTTGCGGACGATGCGGTAGCCGTCGATCTTGCCGCCGACGCGCACCTCGCGCGCGCTGACCGTGCCATCGTCCGCCACCACGTAGACGATCCGCCTGTCCTGGTTGGTCGCCACCGCCTCGTCGGGGATCAGCACGCCCCTGTAGCGCGGCGAGGCCGGCATGGAGACGATGCCGAAGAGCCCCGGCTTGATCAGCGTGTCGTGATTCTCGACCGTGGCGCGCAGCAGCACCGTGCCGGTCGCGTCGTCGACCTTGTTGTCGACGAAGTCGAGCACGCCCTTGTGGGTCGGCGTATCCTCCCCCGTCAGCTTGATCAGCACGTTCGGCTTGGCCGACCCCAATGTGAGGCCCATGCCAATGTTCAGCGTCCGCTCGTAGTCGAGGAAGGAGCGCTCGTCGACGGTGAACGAGAAGTAGATGGGATCGAGCGACACGATGGTGGTGAGCTCGGTCTGGTCCGCCACCACGATATTGCCCTGGCTGACCAGGCGCTGGCTGATCTTGCCCGACACGGGCGCCCGCACCTCGGTGAAATCGAGGTTGAGCGCCGCCTGCGCCACGGTGGCCTTGGCGCTGTCGAGATCGGCTTGGGCGGTCAGCGCCGACTGCCGGCGCTGATCGGCGCTCTGTTCCGTGATGTTGCCGGTCCTGGTCAGCGCCTGGGCGCGTTCGAGATCGGTCTTCGAGAAGGACACGCGCGCCTGGGCGGACGCCTCGGCGGCCTTGGCCTGGTCGAGCGCCGCCTGGTACGGCCGCTGGTCGACGACGAAGAGCACGTCGCCCTTCTTGACGAAGGCGCCGTCCTCGAAGTTGATCTTGTCGAGATAGCCCGTGACCCGGGCCCGCACCTCGACATAATCGACCGCGTCGAAGCGGCCGGTGTAGTCGTCGTGCTCGATCACCTCCTTGACCACGGGCTTGGCGACCGTGACGGTCGGGGGTGGCGGGGCGGCCTGCGCGGATGCGCGGACGGTTCCGGCCGGCAGCGTCAGCAGCAGGGCCACCGCCGCGATGGCGGCGCGGCCTCCATGCGGGGCGGTCATCTCAGCGGTGCGTTGAATCCTGGACATGTCGATCCCGAGCCCATTGCGGCCCGGCGACATCGCCTGGCCGGATACACCTCCGCGCGCCCCCCGCGTCGGCTGGTCACGGTCGTTCGACCTGTGGTGGTGGCAACCGCCACCGCGCCCCATGATGGGGGTTGTGTCGGCCGTGCACAAGGAGGGCGTGGCCGGCTCGGGCTTGCGGCGGCGCCCAAAGATTGTTCGGCGGGCCGCCCGAAAAGAGCCGCGAAGGGGTTGTGAAGCATCGACCCTCTTGAAATGATGCATCAGACACGCCGCTCGGCGGAACCCGGTCGGCACGACGCGGGGTTCGGCCGCAGCCAGGCACCAAGCAAACGGGGGTTCAGGGAGGATTCGATGAAAATCAGCGATCATGACAGGCTTCTCGGCATGCAGGCGAACCGCCGCGACGTTCTCAAGGCCACGGCCTCGCTCGGCGCGCTCGGCCTCGCGGCGGGCGGCGGCCTCGGAGCCTTCGCCGGCTCCGCCGCGGCGGACGATTCCGTGCGCAAGGCGATCCTGCAGGTTCCTGGCGTCGGCAAGGGTTCGCCGACCGATGCCGATTGGCAGAAGGTGGGCGAGCTCTGCCTCGGGCCGACCAAGGCCAATGTCCAGGCCGGCGAGTTCAAGGGCGTCGAGCTCACCTTCATGGGGCTCAACAACCAGAACCTGCACGATTTCCTGTTCCGCGGCTTCCTCAAGCCCTGGGAGGCCTATACCGGGGCGAAGATCACCTGGATCGACCTGGCCCAGGCCGACTACAGCCCGCGCCTCCAGCAGGCCATCGCCACCGGCACGGTCGATTGGGATCTGCTCGAGATGGGCGCGCCCTTCGAGGGCGACGTCTGCGGCAAGGGCCTGGCCTCGGTCATGCCCGATTGGGTCAAGCAGCAGATCGACTACGACGATTACGTCGCCTACCTGAAGCCCCCGGTCGGCACGTGGGACGGCAAGCCTTACCGGATCACCATCGACGGCGATTGCCACAACTTCAACTACCGCACCGACTATTTCGCCGATGCGGACCTCGCGAAGGCCTGGAAGGCCGCCGGCAACACCACCGAATGGGCCGTGCCGCGCACCTGGCAGCAGGTGCAGGCCGTCACCAAGTTCCTCAAGGGCAAGAAGATCAACGGTCGTGACGCCACCGGCTATCTCGACGCGCCGAAGGCCTGGGGCGGCTTCGGCTTCTACTTCCTCGGCAGCCGCGCCTCGGCCTATGCCAAGCATCCGGACGACAAGGCCTGGCTCTTCGACATCGACACGATGAAGCCGCGCATCAACAACCCCGCCTGGGTCAGGGCCATCCAGGACGAGATCGATGCGCTTCCCTCGGAGCCGGCCGACCAGCTCAACGCCGACCCGAACACCACCGGCTTCCAGGAGTTCCTGAGCGGCACGGGGTCCATGGTGACCTGGTGGGGCGACATCGGCCAGATCGCCAATACCAGCGACACGTCGACCATCGGCGACGTCGTGGGCTTCGACATCCTGCCCGGTTCGGACGACGTCTACAATTCCAAGACCGGCAAGTGGGAGAAGCTCGCGAGCGGCCCGAACTTCTCGCCGAACTGCGCCTATCTGGGCTGGGGCGTCTATGTGATGAAGCGGGTGGATGGCGACACCAAGAAGCACAAGGCCGCCTGGAGCGCCGCCGCCCATCTCGGCGGCAAGGACCTGTCGCTGTGGACCGTGATGTATCCGTCGGGCTTCCAGGTGCATCGCCAGAGCCATTCGAACATCGATGAATGGGTCGGGGCCGGCTACGACAGGAAGTACATCACCTCCTATCTCAACTCGCAGTTCGGCTCCTACAATCACCCCAACCGGGCGATCGAGCCGCGCATCCCCGGCATCTTCCAATATTACAGCGCCGCCGAGGACGAGCTCGCGCGCATCTTCGCCGGCGGGATCTCGGCGCAGGCCGGCGCCGACAACATCGCGGCGGCCTGGGAGAAGATCACCGACGGGATCGGCCGCGAGAAGCAGATCGCGCTCTACAAGGCCTCGCTCGGATTGTGATCCGGACCGATCGATTGGCGCGTCATCCCGGCCGGAGCGCTACACAGCCCCGTCTACGCGGCCGGCGTAGACGGGGCTGTGCGCGCGAAGAGCCGGGATCCATGATTGGGAAAGGATGCCGCGGGGCGAAGATGGATCCCGGATCTGCGGTGCTGCGCGCCCTGTCCGGGATGACATCCTGATTGGATCAACCGCGGAATCGTATGACCCAAGAAAGCGGAAGCCGAATGAGGCCGCGATGAGCCTGGAGCATAGCCTCGGCCTCGACAGCGCGCCCGCTCCCGACGCGGTCGTCCATGTCGGCATCTCGCCCGGCCGCAAGCGCGCCGGGCGGACGCTGATCGTCGCCGCGTCGCTGCTCCTCGCCGCGTCGCTCTTGGTGCAGACCCTTCACACGGTCAGTGCCATCGCGCCGGGGTTCGCCACCTGGCGGCCGGTGCTCTACGCCTATCTGCTGTGGGCCGCGGCGCTCGGCGCCGGCCAGGTGATGATCCGCGGCGAGCGCGGGCAGAAGGCGCTGTTCCTGCTGCCCGCGCTGCTGTTCACCGTCGCGGTCGTGATCTTCCCGACGCTGTTCGGCCTCTACATCGCCTTCACGGACTGGAACCTGTCGTCGCTCACCGGCCGGCATTTCAACGGGCTCGACAATCTCCGCCAGCTCCTCGGCGATTCCTATTTCTGGAACGCGCTCGCCAACATGGGCTTCTACGTGCTGAGCGTCCTCGGCCAATATGCGGTGGCCTTCGGCCTGGCGCTTCTCCTCAATGCCGACATCAGGGCGCGCAAGTTCTTCCGCGTGGTGTTCCTGATCCCGCTGATGCTGAGCCCCGTCGCGGTGAGCTGGATGATCGGCAAATCGATCATGGAATATCGCTACGGCCCCATGGGCAACCTGTTCCGCGACGTCGGCCTGAGCGCGCCCGCCTTCTTCGCCACGCCGTGGCTCGCCCGCGTCAGCCTGATGGCGATGGACGCCTGGACCTACATCCCGTTCCTGATGATCCTGCTGCTCGCGGGACTCCAGGCGCTGCCGGGCGAGATCCTCGAGGCGGCGCGGGTCGACGGCGCGAAGCCCTGGCAGAGCTTCTGGCAGATCACCTTCCCGCTCATGCTGCCGGTCAGCGTCACGGCGCTGGTGCTCAAGATCATCTTCGAGCTGAAGCTCGCCGACGTCGTCATCAACATCACCTCGGGCGGCCCGGGCGGGGCGACCGACACGGTCTCGAGCTTCGTCTATCGCACCTATCGCGACCGCTCGAACGTCGGCTACGGCACGATGATCGCCGAGGTCTATCTGGTGATGATCATCGTGTTCATGACGCTTCTGCTCAACCTGACCGGCCGCTGGATGCGCCGGGTCACGGCGGCGCCGTGAAGGAGGGTCCGTGACGAGCCTTGCCGCTTCCATCTCCGCGGCGCAGTCGCGCCACGGGCGCCGGCGCGCCGGCCGCATCACGGCCCGCGTGCTGATCTACGCCGCGCTGATCGCCTGGGCCTTCGTCTGCCTGTTCCCGATCTACTGGACGGTCACGACCTCGTTCAAGAGCGCGGTCGACGTGACGCGCGGCCACCTCATCCCCTGGCTCGACTTCAGGCCCGACTGGAAGGGCTGGCGCTCGCTCGGGCTCTCGCCCGACACGATCGGCGATGTCTCGACCGTCCGGGGCGAATTCCTGCAGCGCTTCGGCAACAGCATCGTGGCCTCGCTCGGCGGCTCGCTCCTGGCGATCGTGCTCGGGTCGCTCGCGGCCTATGGCCTCACGCGGTTCGAATACAAGTTCGGGCCATGGCGCAACAAGGACATCTCCTTCTTCTTCCTGTCGCAGCTGATCCTGCCGCCGGTCGTCCTCGCGCTGCCCTTCCTCGTCCTCTACAAGGAGCTGGCGCTGCTCGACACCAAGATGGGCCTCGTCATCATCTATGCGCTGATGGTGCTGCCGATCGTGATCTGGATCATGCGCGACCAGTTCCTGGCGATCCCGATCGAGCTCGAACAGGCGGCGCGGGTCGACGGCGCCTCGGTGTGGACGACCTTCGTCCTCATCGTCCTGCCGATCGCGCTGCCCGGCATGGTGGCGGCCTTCATACTGTCGGTCGTCTTGTGCTGGAACGAATATTTCTTCGCGGCCCTGCTGACCAGTACCGACGCGACGACCTTGCCCGTGATGGTGGCGAGCCAGACCGGCTCGCAGGGCATCAACTGGTGGTCGATGGCGGCGCTCTCGACGGCCGCCATCGCGCCGCTCGTCGTCGTCGGCGTCCTGCTCGAACGCTACATCGTCAAGGGACTGACCGCGGGCGCGGTGAAGTGAGCGGAGATCGGCCGATGCGCTACGCCACCCGGCTCAACGCCTTCGCGTCGCGTCCCGAACTCTTCGAGGGACACGGGCCCGGCGACAGGCTCGGCACCGCCGACCAGGTCCGCCGGGCCGCGACGGTGCGGGGCCTCGGCGCGCTCGACCTCAATTTCCCGGACCATCTCGCCGGTCCGGGCGGGGCTGGCATCGTGCGCCGGGCCGCCGATCTCGGCCTCGCGCTCAACGGCTTCGCCATGCGCTATTACGGCGATCCGGCGTTCAAGGCCGGGGCTTTCACCCACCCGGATCGCGCCGTCCGCCGCAGGGCCATCGATCTGACCAAGCGCGGCATCGACGCGCTGGCCGAGGCCGGCGGGACGCTGATGACGCTCTGGCTCGGCCAGGACGGGTTCGACTATCCCTTCCAGTGCGATTATGCGGCGCTCTGGGCGCTGGAGGTCGACGGCATCCGTGAGGTCGCGATGCATAATTCCGCCGTCGACGTCAGCATCGAATACAAGCCCAACGAGCCGCGCGCCTTTAGCCTCCTCCGCGATGTCGGCACGACGCTGCTGGCGGTCGCCGAAGCGGCATGCCCCAACCTCGGCGTGACGCTCGATTTCGCCCATGTGCTCTATGCCGGGGAGCAGCCGGCCTTCGCGGCGGCGCTCGTCGCCCGCAAGAGCCGTCTCCTCGGCGTGCATCTCAACGACGGCTACGGCGGGCGCGACGACGGCCTGATGGCGGGCTCGGTCCATCCGGTGCAGACCCTCGAACTGCTGCGCCAGATCGCCCGGGACGGCTATGCCGGCGCGATCTATTTCGACACCTTCCCGGACGCGTCGGGCCTCGATCCGGTCGCTGAATGCGAGGGCAACATCGCCGCCGTCGAGGCGCTGCGCGCCGAGGCGGCGCGGCTCGACCGCGACAATCGGCTGATCGAGGCGCTCGAGCGGCAGGATCCGGTGACGGGGCAGGCGGTGCTGCGCGACGCGCGACGGAGCGCGTGAGCGTGTCGCGGTCCGCCGGTTTCGACGTCGTCGTCTTCGGCAGCCTGCACATGGATATCATGGTCAGGGCGCCGGACCGGCCGCGCCGCGGCGAGACCGTGGCAGGCCAGTCCTGGGCCTACAAGCCGGGCGGCAAGGGCGGCAACCAGGCGGTCGAGGCGGCGCGCGCCGGCGTCCGCACCGCCATGGCCGGCGCGGTCGGCGACGACGATTTCGGCCGTGGCCTCGTCGACAACCTTCGGCGCAAAGGCGTCGACGCCGAGGCGGTCGTCCGCAAGACCGGAGCGGGCTCGGGGATGAGCGTCGCCATCGTGGATGCCGGCGGCGACTACGGCGCCGTGATCGTCTCGGGCGTGAATCTCCTGCTTGGATCGCAGGAGGCCGAGGCCGCCGCGGCACTCGTCGCCGAAACCGGCATCCTCGTCCTGCAGAACGAGATCTCCGAGGAGCCAAACCGGGCGGCGCTTGCAGCCGCGCGTCGTCGCGGGATCCGCACCCTGCTCAACGCGGCCCCGGCGCGTCCTCCGCCGGAGGATTTCGGCGCGCTGCTCGACCTCCTCGTCGTCAATGCGATCGAGGCCGAGGCGCTCGGCGCGCCTCCGGTCGCTAGCCTGGCGGAGGCCGAGGCGGCGGCGCGACGGCTCCTACCCCTCGCCGAGACCGTGGTCGTCACGGCGGGCGGCGCCGGGGTCGCGGCCGCGCGCCGCGAGGGTCCGTCATCGGCCCTGCCGGCGCATCGGGTCGAGGTCGTCGGCACCCATGGCGCGGGCGACGCCTTCATCGGGGCCTTGGCGGCGGCGCTGTCGGGCGGCGGCGACCTCGACGAGGCGCTTCGCCGCGCCAATGCCGCCGCGGCCCGCCACGTGTCGGCTCACGGCGCGAGCCCCGGATCCGCCGCGGACGCCTGGGGACCGATAACCGTGCGCGGCGGCAGGAGAGATGCTATCTCGCGCCGTCGAGGGTCAAGGATCCGCGTTCCGAGATGATGGCGGTGAATTCCGAGCAATCGGCGAAATAGGCGGGCTTGACCTTGTCGATCTTGCTGCCGTCGATCACCAGATAGCTCTCGGCGGCCTTGTCGATCGCCGCACGCTTCATGCCGACCTCGGAGAAATTGGTGCAGCTGACGCCGAGCTTGGGATGGACGCCGCCGGCCGACACGAAGGCCTTGTTGAGGCGGATGTCCTTCAGCATGGCCGGACCGTGCGGACCGGCGAACGATGCCGTGGCGTTCTGGTAGAGTCCTCCGGTCAGGATCCAGCGGACCGTCGGCATCCGGGCCAGGATGGCCGCGACGTTCATGGCGAAGCAGACGACCGTCAGATTGAGGCCGACCGGCAAGCGAGCGGCGAGATGGCAGGTTGTCGTGCCGCTGTCGATGAAGATCGTATCGTCCGGCTCGATGAGGTCGAGCGCATGGTCGCAGGCCGCGAGCTTGTCGGCCAGATGGCTGTCCTGCTCCTGGTCGAGCGCATAGGGTGGCTCGGGATCCGTCACCGCAATGACATGGCCTCCGAGCACGGTCAGGCGGCCGCGGCTGCTCGCGATGTCGCGCCGGACCGTCATCTCCGAAACGTCGAACATGCCCGCCGCCTCGCTGAGCGCCAGCAGCACGCCGCCCTGAACCCGGGTCAGCAATCGCGCAACGCGTTGATCCGCCTTCGAACCCAATGCGCTCTCCCGCCATGAACACGCCGCTCGAGGTCTCGCGGCGTCCGACGGCCTGCGACAGCCGCTCAGCGAAGCCTCAGCCGGTTGCACTACAGGCGATCTTCGCGTCCGCAAACATCGACGCTTGACAGGCCTCAGAATGTGAATAGCGTTACATAAATATGAGATATTTGAAACGTCAGATGGAGGGGCCGGCCATGTTGAAGCATTTTGGTGCCGCGGTCGTCGTCGCGGCGGTCGCCGCATCGGCGCCCGCCCGGGCCGAGGATAAGCAGCCCGTGACGCAGAAGACCTGCACGGAGCTCCTGTCCTTCTACAAGTCGCTGCCGTTCACCGACGTCCTGCCGCTCCCCGAGGGGCCGGTGAGCGTCCCCGGCAAGTCCGGCGACATCACGATCGGTTTTTCGCAGACCGCCTTCAACCATCCCTGGCGGGTCGCCATGCTGGCGGCGCTTCAGGCCGAGGCCTGCCGTCACCCCAACATCAAGCTGATCGTCCTCGACGGCAACGTCGACGTCGCCAAGCAGAGCAACGACGTGCGCGACCTTCTGGCCCGCGGGGTCGACGCGGTCCTGCTGAGCCCGGTCGAATCGGCCGCCCTCGTGCCGGCGGCGCGCGCCGTGATGGCGGCCAATCTGCCGCTCATCGTCATGGATCGGGACGTGCCGACCGACAAGACCCTGTTCATCGGCCAGAGCAACGTCACGATGGGCGAAGGCGTCGCGCAGAAGATGGCCAAGGACCTCGGCGGCAAGGGCAATATCGTGGTCATCACCGGCCTCAAGGGATCCTCCCCGGCGGTCGATCGCGACCAGGGCATGAAGAACGTCCTCGCCAAGTTCCCCGACATCAAGGTGCTGGCGACCGGCGACGGCCAATGGATCCGCGATCCGGCCGTGCCGATCATGGAAGACTTCCTGACCGCCTATCCCAAGATCGACGCCGTCTTCTCCCATGCGGAGGAATCCTCCTGGGGCGCCGAGCTCGCCATCGCCCGGGCCAATCGCTGCAAGGACGGCATCAAGCAATATACATTCGACGGCTCGAACGCGGGGTTCAAGGCCGTGAAGGCCGGCACGTTCCAGGCCGATGGCAACTACACGCCCTATATCGCCGACATCGGCCTGCGGGCCGCGCTCTACACGATGATGAAGAAGCCGATTCCGGGCGAGGTGACCTACAAGTTCCCCGGACACGAATTGGTGCTGCCCGACAGCCCGACCGTGACCGCCGAGAATGCGGACCAATGGATCGGCCGCGGCTGGGGCGACTTCGAGCCGACGCCCGACCCCTGCAAGAAGTAAACGCGCGTTTGGCCTCCGTGCCCCCGAAAGTCGCCGCTGAGGGACTCCGGCGCGCCGGCGTGCTTCTCCATGCGAAGGGCGTGGGGAAATCCTTCGTGGGCAACCCGGTCCTCGCGGGGATCGACCTCGAGGTCCGGGCCGGCGAAGTCCATGCGATCGTCGGCGAGAACGGGGCCGGCAAATCCACCTTGATCAAGATCCTCGGCGGCGTGCATCAGCCCGACGCCGGCGAGGTGATCGTGGACGGCGCGCCGCGCCGCCTGCGCTCGCCCCGCGATGCCCTGGCGGCCGGCATCGTCGTCATCCACCAGGAACTCTCGCTCGCGCCGCACCTGTCGGTGGAGGAGAATATCTTTCTCGGTCGCTTTCCCCGCACGGCCTTCGGCACCGTGGACCGGAGCGCGATCCGCAAACGCGTCGCGGCGCTATTCGCGCAGTTGGCGATCGCGGTCGACCCGGAGCGGCCGACCGGGACGCTGAGCATCGCCCAGCAGCAGATGGTCGAGATCGCCAAGGCGATCTCGGTCGAGGCGCGCGTGCTGGTGCTGGACGAGCCGACCGCGGTCCTCGACGAGCAGCGGGTCGCCACGCTCTTCGGCACGGTCGGCAGGCTTCGCGGCCAGGGGCTCGGCATCGTCTTCATCTCGCATCACCTCGAAGAGATTTTCCGCATCGCGGATCGGGTCACCGTGCTCCGCGACGGCCGCATCACCGGCACCGCCAAGGTCGCCGACGTCGATCAGGACTGGCTGGTGAGCCGGATGATCGGGCGCGACTTCCCCGCCCATTCGCCCCAGGTCCGCAAGGCCGGCCGGCCGGCGCTCGCGATCGAGGGCCTGTCCGTGCCGGGCCAGTTCGCGGACGTGAGCCTCACGGTCGGCCAGGGCGAGATCGTGGGACTTGCGGGCCTCGTCGGCGCGGGGCGATCCGAAGTTGCCCGGGCGCTCGTCGGCCTCGACCGTCCGAGCGGTATCGTCAGGCTGTTCGGCACGCCGGTGACCATCCGCAATCCGAATGCCGCGGCACGCCTCGGCATCGTCTACGTGACGGAGGACCGTAAGTCGCAGGGCCTTCTCCCGAATCGCCCCGTTCGCGAAAATCTCACGATCTCGAACCTGCGCCGCTTTGCGAGCGCGGGACTTCTCCGCCTCGGCGCCGAAGCGCGCTACGTTCGCGACATGATCAAGAGCCTCGATGTGCGCCTCGCCGGCTCCGGCGTCGAGATCCGCACCCTGAGCGGGGGCAACCAGCAGAAGGTGCTGATCGGCCGTGCGCTGACGGTCGGCCCGCGCATCCTGATCCTGGACGAGCCGACGCGCGGCGTCGATATCGGCGCCAAGCAGGAGATCTACGCGCTGATCGAGAGGCTCGTCGCCGGTGGGATGGCAGTGCTTCTGATCTCGTCCGAGATGGAGGAGGTATTGCGCCTGGCCGATCGGGTGGTCGTCCTGCGCCGCGGCCGTGTCGCCGCGACCCTGTCGCGCGAGGAGGCCAGCGAAAGCACCATCATGAAGGCTGCCGCCCTTGCCGCCTGACGGAACGCCGGCATCGAACCCGCGCCGTCATCTGGCGACGCTGACGCGCGGCTGGCAGCGGGTCGGCGTGCTGGCCGCCCTGGTGCTGCTCGTCGTCGCGGCGACGTTTCTCTCGCCGCGCTTCCTCACCGTGCCGAACCTGCTCAACGTGCTGCGGCAGGTCTCGATCGTGGGGATCCTCGCCATCGGCATGACCTTCGTGATCCTGACGCGCGGCATCGACCTGTCGGTCGGCTCCATTCTCGGCATCGCGGTGGTGCTCTTCGCGGGGTCGATGGACAGCCGCGGAATGGCGGTGGCGATCCCGCTCGGCCTTGCGGCCTCGGCCCTCGCCGGCCTCGTGAACGGCATCGGGGTCGCCTACGCGGGCCTGCCGGCCTTCATCATGACGCTCGGCATGCTGTCCTTCGTCCGGGGGCTCGCCTTCATCTATACGGGCGGAACGCCGGTCCCGATCATCAGCGAGCAGTTCTACGCGCTCGGCAACGGCTATCTCGGCGGCATCCCGATCCCGGCCCTGATCCTGCTGGCCGCGCTCGTCGTGAGCGGCTTCGTCCTGGGGCTGACGCCGTTCGGACGATCGGTCTATGCGATCGGCTCGAACGAGGACGCCGCGCGCCTCTCCGGCGTGCCGGTGCGGCTCTACACGACGGCCGTCTACGTGATCTCGGGCCTGATGTCGGGACTGGCCGGCCTCGTCTATGCGTCCCAGCTCAGCATCGGCACGCCCATCGCCGGACAGGGCTACGAGCTCGACGCGATCGCGGCCGTGGTGGTCGGCGGGACCTCGCTGTTCGGCGGCAGGGGATCGGTCGCCGGCACGTTCCTCGGCACGCTGATCATCGGCGTGCTGGCCAATATCCTGAACCTGACCGGCGTCGATCCCTTCGTGCAGCAATTGTTCAAGGGCGCGCTCATCATCGTGGCGGTGTTCATCATGAGCCGATCGGGCCGGCCGTGACGGATCTCGACGGCCTCGACCGGGCGCTGCGCGCGCTGCACGCGGATGTCGAACGGCACGTCACGCGCGAGCGCGTGCGCCGCTACCTCTCGGCCCTGGTCGATACGCCCGCGCCCTCGACGCTGGCCGGCGCCATGCGGGTGCCGGTGCTCCGGCGCCTGCTCGACGACGATGGCGCGCTCGGCGGTGGGCGCCTGCATCTTCACGGAGATTTCGGCCGGACCGGCAGTCCGGTCATCCTCACCGGCTCGCCCGAGCCCGCCAAGCCGCTGTGGTACTTCGCTCACCTCGATACGATCAGCTACCTCGTCCTGCCGGCGGCGGACGGGCGCTATCCGCTGGTGGCCTTCTGCTCGCATATGATCAAGGACGGCGAGCGCGCCGCACGCGCCTACCGTTACGACCTCGGCCGGAACACCTTCGTCGTCGCGGCCGAAGGACGACTCGAGTCTCACGCGGGCACGCCCTGCTTCCATCCTGAGCCCGCCGCGCCGCCGCTGCGGCCCGGCGACCGGGTCGTGCCGGTCTCGTCCTACCGCGAGGACGCCGCGTCCGGCCTGTTCACGGGGTCGATGGACAATGCGGGCGGGGTCGCGGCCCTTGCGGTCGCGGCACCCGTGCTGGCCCGTGCCGGCGTCGAGGCCATGCTGGCCTTTCCGGACGAGGAGGAAGGGCCGGTCGCACCCGGCAACCAGATGATCGGGCGGGGTGGCAGCCGCCTGATCAGCCTCTTGCCGGTTCCCGAACTGGCGATCGTGGCGGACGTCCAGCAGGGCGGCGGCGACCCCGATGCGGACGCGCGGGGCGGCGTCGTCAATTCGACGAGACTCGGCGCCGGCGCCGTGCTGGCCGAATTCTCGAGCTTCGCACGCGGGGCCGTGACGCCGCCCGACCTCTATGCCCTGGCCCGCCATGCGGCGGCCCTGGTCGGCGGCTTCGGCGTCCGCATCCAGCAATCCAACAACGCCTATTCGTCCCGCAGCGACGACGTCGGCGTCATGCTCAAGACGCCGAATATTCTCCTGCTCGGCTTTCCGGGGTTCAATCGCCATTTCGACCGCGGCGAGCCCCGCGCTCATCTCGACGACGTGGTCCATCTCGCCAGGGCCCTCGTCTACATGTCGGGGCTGCGGCCCTGGCTGACGGCGCGCCGGCGGGCACTGCTCGGCGAGGCCTCGTGATGGATGTCGTCACGGTCGGCTGGCTCACCATGGACGACATCGTGCTGGCGGACCATAGCTGCCGCCCGGACGTGATGGGCGGCGGCGCGCTCTATTCCGCGGTCGGCGCGCGGATCTGGGCCTCGGACGTCGGCATCCATTCGGCCACCGGCCGGCCGTTTCTCGACACCGTTCGGGCCGCGATCGAGGAGCGGGACCTCGACACCGAAGGGATCGGCGCGGTCGAGGGGAACGGCCTGCAGCTCTGGCTGCTGCACGAGAGCGCGACCGCCAAGCAGCAGGTTCCCAAGCTGACCTCCTCCACGGCCGAGGAGATGGACCGGGGACGCGGTCCGCTGCCCGCCGCCTATGCCCTGGCCCGGGGCTTCCACGTCGCCCCGCAAACCCCTGCCGGCTCGATCGAGAACGCACGCCGCCTCCATGCGCTGCCCGGCAGGCCGATGGTGACGCTCGATCTCCTCTCCGACGAATTCATCGACCGTCGGCTCTATGCCGATCTCGGCTTTCTTGATGCCGTGACCGCGTTTCTACCGAGCGAGGCCGAGATCGGACGCATCTGGAACCCGCCGGACCTGCAGGCCTGGCTGCGCGACCAGGCGGCGGCCCATGCCTGTCACATGGGCGCGAAGCTCGGCCAGCAAGGCTCGCTCGTCTGCGATTGCCGGACCGGCGCGCTGACCCACGTTCCGGCTTTCCCGGCGCGGGTCGTCGATACCACGGGCGCCGGCGACGGCTACTGCGGCGGCTTCCTGGCGGGGCTCGTGGCCGGTCGCCCTCTCGCGGAATGCGCCGCCATGGGCACGGTGTCGGCCTCCTATGTGGTGGAAGCCTGCGGAGCGCTGGCGACGGCGTGGCCCGATCCGGCCGAGCGCGACGCGAGGTTCCGGACCATCATGGAGGGTGTCTCCGGGCCGTCCGATAGGCCGCCGGCCTGACGTCCGAGCCATGGAACAGGCGCGACGACGGGCAATGGCTTGTCCGGCGCCGGTGCTTGCGTCATCCTGGCTCGACGTCGCCGAACCGGCCGACGAATACTGAGGGGGGATGACGTGATCAGAATCGGGGTGCGCCTCGCGGCGCTGCTGATCTGCGCTGGTGCGGCCATGACGTCCGCCCGGGCAGAGACGCCACTGGAGCGGGGCAAATATCTCGCTACGATCATGGATTGCGGTGGATGCCACACCACGGGCAGCCTCGTCGGCCACCCCGATCCGGCCAAATATCTGGCGGGCTCCGACATCGGCTGGCTGATCCCCAACCTCGGCGTGTTCTATCCGGCCAATATCACGCCCGACAAGGCGACCGGCATCGGGGCCTGGGGCGACGAGGATATCGTCAAGGCGCTGCGCACCGGAGTGCGGCCGGACGGACGCGATCTGGCGCCGATGATGCCCTGGCGGGCCTATGCGGCCTTGAGCGCCGGCGACATGGAGGCTCTCGTGGCTTTCCTGCGGAGCGTCCCGGCCGTCGAGCATGCCGTCGCCGGCCCGACCGGGCTCGACGCGGTGAAGACTCCCTACATCACCGTCGCGGTCCCGGCCAAATAGCGGGCAGGTAACCGGCCGAAACGCGGGCACGGACGGGGGCGCCGCCGCCGCTTCGCGGGTCCTCGACGAGACACCTCGGCGCGGGACAGCGCGCGCCCGCCCGATCACGCCGGAACGCGCGCCGCGGGCATGACCGACGGCTGGAAGGTCACCTCGACCATCGTACCCTCGCCGGGCTGGCTGCGGATCGACAGGGCGGCGCCGTTGGCGATGGCGAGCGCCCGCGTGAGCGGCAGTCCGAGGCCGGTTCCTCCCGGGCTCCGGGATGGCGCCAGTTGCCGGAACGGCTCGAGTGCTGTGGCGATCTCCGCATCCGTCATGCCGATGCCCGTGTCGCGAAGCCTTACGGTGACGATTCCCTTCTCGTTGACGGCGCTCGACACGATCACCTGTCCGCCGGGCTCGTTGAACTTGACCGCGTTCGAGAGGATGTTGGCGATAATCTGACGGGCCGAGGGCTCGTCCGCCATCACCATCGGCAGGCGGGGCGCGAGCGAACTGCGCACGATGACGCGCCGGCGATTCGCATCGGCCTGCCGCTCGGCGACGCATTCGGCGACGATCTTGTTGACGTCGATGGCGCCGAGGTCGAGGTCGAGCCGTCCCGTCTCGATGCGCGACAGGTCGAGCAGGTCGCTGATCAGCTTCATCACGTGGACGCCGGAGGCGTGGATGTCCTGCAGGTAGTCCTTGTAGCGTATGTTGCCGAGCGGCCCGAAGCGCTCGTCGATCATGATTTCCGCGAATCCCAGGATGGCGTTCAGCGGCGTCCTGATCTCGTGGCTGATCTTGGCGAGGAATTCCGGCTGCTGCCCGTTGACGCGTTCGGTCTGGCTTTTCAACCGCGACATTTCCCATTCGACCTCCCGCTCGGCCGAGAGATCGTGCCAGACGGCGGCGAAGCGCTCCGGGCCGAGGCGCGTCAGGGTCAGGCCGATGGGCGCCATGCCGCCGTTCGGCGTCCGGGCCACGTGGTCGGCACGGGAACGGACATCGTCTCCGGATGCGCCGCCAAGCTCGGCCAGTCTTGCCGTAAAGCCGGTCCGGCTCTCCGGCGCCAGGAGAGCCGCGAGGTCGCCGTCGCTCCGCTCGTCCGGCCCGAACCAGGCGGCGGCCCGCCGGTTCATCATGAGCACGCGCCCGCTCCCGTCGATGCAGGCGACCGCATCCGCGACCGCGTCGAGCATGGCCCGCAGACCGGCGTCGTTCGGAGCAGGGTCGGCCTGGCGCGGGGAGGCGGCTTCGGCCGGACGCAGGGTCCACAAGATGGCGGTTTCGCCGTCCCAATCGATGGCGCGGCCGGTGGCGACGAAGTCCATGCCCGCATCGACTGCGCCCGGCAGGCGCATCGCCACGCTCTCGGCGGCGGCGAGCGGGGGGGTGCCGGCGAAGAACAGGCCAAGCGCATCCGCCAGCGCCCGGTGGCTGTCGTAGCGAAGCTCGGCCAAGAGCGCGTCATTGGCGAAGAGCACCCGTGGATGGCGCACCACGAGGAGCCCCGTCGCCATCGTCTCCACCAGGAGCGCCGCCCGGGCCATGGGATCGTCCGAGCGCGGCGACCCTTCGGACGACGAAGGCCTCCCGGGAGGGGCGGCGGCATCGGCGGGCGAGATCGCGCCGATCGCCGCCGACAACGTACGGCCGATCTCCTGGAAATTGACCTGCTCGCTGTCGCTCAGGCCCCGCGCGGCGTCCGGGCCATCGGCGTCGGTATGGCCGCCCGCTCCCTCCTGTCGTTGGACGCTCGCGCGACCGGCATGCCCCAGAGGCCGCAGATGCACGACATTGGCCGCACGGACCGGCGGCTCCGCTGTCTCGGGTGACGGCGCCGGTTCGGCATCGGCCTGCGCGGTCGCGGGCTCGATCGGAGGCTTCGGACGCGGTCCCGAGGCGAGGCCGTCCGGCCGGGACGGATCCACGCCGGCAACCGCCTCCGTCGCGGCGACGGTGTCGTCGACCTCGCCCGCCGCGGCGTCCGAGGCTGAGGGCGCCGGGGGATCGATCGGCTCCGGGGCCGCGTGGAGACGCTGCAGGTCGAGGCGGCCGAACCCTCTGTAGCCGGCAAACCGCCCTCCGGATTCGAACACCGGCGAACCGCCGAGGCCGATCGGCACCCGGAGACCGTGCCCTGCCGAAGCCTGGTCGGTCAGCGGCGCGTCGAGGTCGAGGCCGGTGAAGGTGGTGCGTCGGGCCATCGCGCGATCGAGAGCCTCCGCGCCTGCCGGATCGAACCGCGCGGCACTGCTCGCGAGAGCAAGCCCCTGCGGGCGCCAGCCGAGGCCAAGGCGCTCCAGCCGCGCCTGATCGATCTCGCTGACGACGCCGGCGGCATCCGTCCGCCAGACGAAACGCACCTGGTCCGTTCCGCCCGCGGCGGCGAGCCTTTGCCGCGCTCGCTCGATCTCGTCCTCGTCTACGCTGGGTCCGGCGCTGCCAATCGGAGCCGGACGCCGCGCGGTGGCGGACGGCGCGGGCGTGCCGCCGACCTCCTCGTGCCACGGCTCTTCCGCATGGCCGGGGCTTGCGGCCGCCAGCACCAGGGCCGGGGTTTCGTCGAAGCCATGCGGCCGGGCGCAGAGGACGGTAACGCTGTGGGGCGAGAAGGCCCACATGAAGCGCAACCGCTCCAGGCGCGGCGCCGCCCCCGGCACCAGAGCCGCGGCCAGCTGTTCGAGCCGGCGTGCGGAGCCGCGATCGGATCGCAGCAACCGCGCACCGAGATCGTCGTAGCCCTGCGCCTCGAACACGGCGCCGGCGGCGGCATTCGCCCACAGGATCCGCAGCGGCGCGCCGGCCAGAAGGATGGCGGCAGCCCCCCTGCGGCGCGAAGCGACGAACGCCGGATGAGCGAAAGCGCCCTCGAGAATAGCGCGGCTCGCGTCGTTCACCGTCATGGACTCACTCATCGTCACCGTCCGGGCGGCCCGTCGCGCCGCACTCGTCCCGCCCGCACGCACTCTGCCGGACGGGCATGGCTCGTGCGGCCGGGACCTGGCGGGATCTTAATGCAAGATTAAGCATTTGCGCAGGCAAGGTCCATCACGCAGAGCATCATGGCCGGCGGGCGGACGCCCTTTTTCACCGCATTTGCTATTGTGCATTGCACAAATATGTTGCGTCGCATCACGAATAGGTTAAGATCAAGGCCGGCCGTGGCGACACTCGTCGCGGGCACCAGGGGCGCCCGGCCGCACCGGGAGCGTCACACTCGCCCAAGCGAGCTGGTGGGCTTGCTTATACCTGCAACGTTCAGCAGCATTGATTTTCGCGAGACAAGAAAAATCGATCGTGGCGACAAGCCACAGGCTGCCTAGCCAAGGAGAGAGCACCATGAATACGCCGAACTATGAAATCCCGACCGAAATGCGCGATCTGGCGGAGAAGAGCGTCGACCAGGCCCGCAAGGCCTTCGAAGGCTTCGTCAATGCCGCCCAGCGCGCCGCGGGCCAGGCGGACACGGCCGCCAATTCCGTCCAGAGCAACGCCAAGAGCATCGGCACCAAGGCCATGGGGTTCGCCGAGCAGAACGTGCGCAGCGCCTTCGACCTGGCGCAGAAGCTCGTCCGCGCCAAGGACCTGCAGGAGGTCCTGTCGTTGCAGACCGATTATGCGCGCAGCCAGATGACGACCATCCAGGATCAGGCCAAGGAGCTCGGGACGATCGTCCAGAGCGCCGCCCAGGGCGCCGTCCAGTCGGCGACCTCGACGGTCAATTCCACGACGCAACAGGACTGATCTCGAGACGGCCGGACGACGCAGGATCGCGATCCCTCCGACCGCTTTCTTCGAAGGAGCAACGCCATGGCCCGAGGCCCCGGTCGGCGACAGCCGGCCACCCACGCGCTCGAATCCACGACGGCCTTGCCGTCCGTCTCGGTCGCCTCCATGCAGAACGCCGGCCGCCGGGCCGCGACGCTGGTAGATGCGGCCGTCCACGCCCGGGACGCCATGCCTCCGACGAGCTCGAAGGAGTCGCGAAACGCCGCTGACGCGCCGCAGCCAGGGGCGCCGTCCGTCGACGCGGCATCGCCGGTCGACGCGCAACCGGGCCTGGAACCGGGTGCGCCGGCCGTTCGGAGCCTGCCGGACGCCGCCCGAGCGACGATCGGATCCGTGGAACAGACCGTCCAACAAGGCCTCGATGCAGGCGCGACGGTGGCGGAGTCCGTCCACCGGACGATCGATGCCGCCCGGCACGAGGCGATCCATGCCGCCGGCGATGCGAGCCGGGATGCCGAGGCCGCGATCGAGGCGGCTGGAGCGCAGGCCGATGCGGCGGGCGCCGCGGCCTCGGAGGCCCTGGTCGAGGCCTCGGCCACCTCGCAGGATGCCGTCGTCACGCTCGCCGAGCTCAATGCCAAGATCGCCGAGGCGATGCGTAGCACGGCAGAGGCGAACATATCGTTCCTGACCTCGCTCTTCGGCGTCCGATCGCTGGCGCAGGCAGCGGACCTCAACCGGTCCCACTTGCAGCGCCAGATGAGCGCCTTCGCGTCGCAAAGCCATGAATTGACCGCCCTGGCGCACAAGCTCGCCATCGACGCGATGGGAAGCTTCGCGGGCCGCGACGGCGGCCGCCGGAGCTGATCCCGAGGGGTGGCGGATCTTGCCTTTCGGGACATTTGCACATAGGTATTGCGTCGCCTGCGCGGGCCGCCATAGCTCAGTTGGTTAGAGCGCTAGATTGTGGATCTAGAGGACCCCCGTTCGAGCCGGGGTGGTGGTACCAGGGCGCGGGCTCCGTCGTGAAAGCGCGCGCCCACGACCGCAGTCGGCGATAGCGCGACGACCCCATCTTTGCTGCGTCGTCGCGTTGGTGGTAGTCATTGCGTCGGTGCGCCGCCACAGGGCCGCGACGCCGCTCGGCTCCCGCGCCTTCGATCCGGGCCTTGGCCGAGCCTATCGGACATGTCGAAGCGAGCGCCAGCGTGCAGCACCTCCCCCTTGCCAGAGGAACCGTCGGCCTGGACAAGATCGCGCATGACGTTGCCCGAAACGCCGTGCCGCGGTTTCGGCGCGACGGCCGATGACGGCGCAAGCCACCTCCAGGAGCGTCGTGCCGCGTCCTCCCTCGCCGGTCGAGGACGATAACCTGCGCCGCAGGATCGAGCGCTTCGACTGGTCGCAGACGCCGCTGGGCGCCTCGGCGACCTGGCCGGAGCGGATGAGCGGGATCATCGACGCCATGCTGATCTCGCCGCTGCCGACCCTCGTCCTGTGGGGACGCGACGCGATACTGATCTGCAACGACGCCTTCGCCGATCTGGGCGGCAACGACCGCGGGGCGTTGCTCGGGCGGCCTCTGCCCGAGACCGGCGTTGTGCTGTCCGGGCTCGACCGGGTTCTGGTCGAGCGCGTGCGGTCGGGCGAACGCCTGCATCTGCGGGGCCGTCTCCTCCTGACCGAGCGGGAGGGAGTCCCGCGGCATGGCCGCAGGTTCGACCTTCATGCAGCACCGGTGGGCTCCGACCTCGACGGCGTCTTCTGCATCGCCGTCGAGACGACCCGAAGCGACACGGTCGCCGAGCGAAGGGCGCTCGAATGGCGCCAGGCGCTCCTGCTGGCGCTGACCGACCAGTTCCGCGCCGCCAAGAGCGCCGAGGAGATCGTCGCCATAGCGACGGCGGCGATCGGCCGCGAGCTCGGCGCGAGCCGGGTCGGCTACGGCGAGATCGACCCTGCGCATGAGGAGGCCGCCTTCGCCTCGGGCTGGTCGGACGGCACGCTGCCGCCTCGGGCGGGAACGCTCGCCATCGATCGCCTGGCGGGCAGGCGGGCAGCCGGATTGCGCGAGGGGCGCACCATCGAAATCGTGCCGGACGGGGAGCGGCCCGAGGCGGGGATCGTCGTCCCGCTGGTGCGCGAAGGACGATTGCGCGCCGTCTTCGTCGTGGAGACCCGCGATCCCGTCGGCTTCAAGCCGCCGGAAGTCGCTCTCGCCGAAGAGGCCGCGGCGCGCTGCTTCGATGCGACCGAGCGCGCCCAGGCCGCCGCCATCCTGAAGCGAAACCAGGCCCGGCAAGGTTTCCTGCTCGTTCTCGGCGACCGCTTGCGGGAGCTCGAGGATCTCGGCGAGATCATGGAGACCGTCGCCGAATCGCTGGGCCAGCATCTCAGGCTCGGACGCGTCGGCTACGGCGAGATCGTCGCGGGCGACGAAATCGTCTTCAGCACCGGTTGGTCGGACGGCACCATACCGCCGCTGATGGGCCGCTTTCCGCTCGACAACCTGGGCGACGAGCACGTGACGGACCTGTCGCGCGGACTGACGACCACATTCGATCCGCTCGCGGCCCGCGAGGCCCGCGCCATCCCGCCGCCCATCATGGCGGGCCTGCGGGCGCTTGCGGCGGTGCCGCTGATCCGCGACGGCACGTTGCGGGGCGCCCTCGTGCTCGGTCACCGGCATGACCATCGCTGGCTGGCGGAAGAGATCGCACTCGCCGGGGAGGTTGCGGCGCGGCTCTGGGAGGCGCTCGAGCGGGCGCGGGCCGAGGCGGCGCTGCAGGACCTCAACGTGACGCTCGAGAACCGCGTGAGCCAGCGCACGCAGGAGCTGACCGCCAGCGAGGTGCGCTTCCGGACGCTGTTCGAGAACGCCCCGGCGCCGATCTCGCTGATCCGGGTCGATCCCGACGGGGGAGCCACCCTCGACGCGCTCAATGCTGCCGCCGGACGCTTCTTCGGCCGGCCGACGCAGGGGTTGCGTGGCGAGCCCGTCTCGGGAACGACGCGGCGCGGCGAGAGCATGGCCGAGGTCTGCTGGCGCTGCGCCGAGACGGGGCAGCCGGTGCAATACGAGCTGACGGTCGAGGACCAGGGCGGGGCGCGCACGGCGGAATGGGTGCTGGCGCCGCTCCCCATCGAGGACGACGACACGCAGCTTCTCATCGGCATCGGGCGCGACGTCACGGCCCAGCGCAACGCCGAGGAGCAGTTGCTTCAGGCGCAGAAGATGGAGGCGATCGGCCAGCTCACCGGCGGCATCGCGCATGATTTCAATAATCTCCTGACCGGCATCATCGGCTCCCTGGCGCTGATGGAGAAGCGCCTCGGCCAGGGCAGGACGGAGGCGATCGCGCGCTACGTCGGCCTCGCCATGGCCTCGGCCAACCGCGCCGCCGCCCTGACCCATCGGCTGCTCGCCTTCTCGCGGCGTCAGCCGCTCGAAGCCAAGGCCGTCGACGTCAACACGCTCGTCGTCGCCATGGACGACCTGCTGCGCCGCACGCTCGGCGAAGGCGTCGCGCTCGAGACCGGCGTCGCCGACGAGATCTGGCTGACGCTGTGCGATCCGCACCAGCTGGAAAACGCACTGCTGAACCTTGCCATCAACGGCCGCGATGCCATGCCGGACGGTGGCCGCCTCACCATCACCACCGCGAATGTCGTCGTCGACGCCGCCTTCGCGAGGCGGGAGCCTGGCATAAGCCTCGGCCAATATGTGGTCGTCGCGGTCACCGACACGGGCACCGGCATGCCCCCGGACGTGATCGCGCGGGCCTTCGACCCGTTCTTCACCACCAAGCCGATCGGCCAGGGGACCGGGCTCGGCCTGTCGATGATTTACGGCTTCGCCAAGCAGTCGGACGGCCATATCAGCATTGATTCGGAGGTCGGTCGGGGAACGACCGTCAGGATCTTCCTGCCCCGGTTCCGCGGTCGCGACGCGCCGAGCGAACCGGCACCGGACGGCGCCGCGCCGCTGCTCGGCGCGGGCGAGACGGTGCTCGTCGTCGAGGACGACGTCACCGTGCGGAGCCTGGTCCTCGAGGTGCTGAACGAGCTCGGCTATCTCGCCATCGAGGCGGCCGACGGTCCGGCCGGCCTGCGCATGCTGCAATCCCCGCGCCGGATCGACCTGCTCGTCACCGATGTCGGCCTGCCGGGCATGAACGGCCGCCAGCTTGCCGAGCACGGGCGCATCGAGCGGCCGAACCTCAAGGTGCTGTTCATCACGGGCTATGCCGAGAACGCTGCCTTCGGGGCCGGCCATCTCGAAGCCGGCATGACGATGATGACCAAGCCCTTCGCGGTCGACGATCTGGCGACGCGCATCCGGGCCATCCTCGAAGACGGCCGGGACGAAAGCGAAAATTAAACCGATCCGGCTAGGCTCGGATCGTGGAAAATCCCGGTCGGAGGGCGCCATGCCGAAGCCTGAGGATGAACGGACGGCGACCGAGCGCAGCCTCCGGAACGTGGTCTTCCTGATCGAGACACAGATGCGGCTCGTGACGGAGCTGACCGAGGCCGGACAGGAGAGCGGCGACGCGAGGGCGATGCTGCGCAAGCTCATGGATCTCGAGATCGCGTTGCGACAGCGCGCCGAAGCTCTCGGGCAGCCGGACGCGGGCGCCCGCGCCGCGTAGAGACGGGCCGACCACGCGCGCGATCTCATGCCAGCCACGATCCCATCATAGCGGATAGACTGAGATGCGGCTTCCGCGTCCGCCCAAATGATCGCTACAATGCCGGGGCATATCGTGCCGGCCGCGCTTGGCGTCGACCGCTCGCGATCCGACCGCATGGATCCGGGGCGGCCGCGAATGACTTGGCGCCAAGACAAGACGGCGATCGGCGCCGCGAGAGGGAGGATGGGGGATGAGGAGCTTCCAGCTCGTCGACTACGGGCAGCCGCTCGAGGATGTCGAGGCGCCGACGCCACGGCCCTCCGGCGACGAGGTGGTGATCCGGGTCCGCGCCGCCGGCGTGTGCCACAGCGACCTGCATATCTGGGACGGTGGCTACGACCTCGGCGCGGGCAAGCGCCTGCTGCTCAAGGATCGCGGCATCGCCTTGCCGCTGACCATGGGTCACGAGACGGCGGGCGAGATCGTCGCCATCGGCCCCGAGGTCAAGGACCGCAAGGTCGGCGAGCTCTGCCTCGTCTATCCGTGGATCGGCTGCGGGGAGTGCCGGGCCTGCTGCAACGGCGCCGAGAACCTCTGCATGACGCCGCGCTGCCTCGGCATCCATTGCGACGGTGGCTACGCCGATCACATGGTCGTGCCGCGCTCGCGCTATCTGCTGCCGCTCGACGGGCTCGATCCGGTGATCGCGGCGCCGCTCTCCTGTTCGGGCGTCACGACCTATTCGGCCCTGAAGAAGCTCGGCGACGCCATCAGGGAGGAACCGATCCTCGTCATCGGCGCCGGCGGCCTCGGTCTCATCGCGCTGAGCATCCTCAAGGGCATGGGTGGGCGAGGCGCCGTCGTGGTGGACATCAGCGCGGAACGGCGCGCGGCGGCGCTCGCTGCCGGCGCCCTCGCGGCCATCGACGGCGCGGCGCCGGACGCCGCGGCGCAGATCGCCGCGGCCTTCCCCGGCGGCTGCTGGTCGGCGATCGACCTCGTCGGCAGCCCCGCCACCACGGCGCAGGCCTTCAATGCCCTGTCGAAGGGCGGCACGATGATCCTGATCGGCCTATTCGGTGGCTCCGCCCCCTGGTCGCTGCCGCTGATCCCGATGAAGGCGATCACCATCCGGGGCAGCTACACGGGCAGCCTCGCCGAGACGCAGGAACTGCTCGATCTCGCCAAGCGCGGCGCCGTCGCGGCGATCCCGATCAGCCGGCGGCCGCTCAGCGCGGCGACCGAGACGATCGAGGACCTGCGCAACGGCCGCATCGTCGGCCGCGTCGTGATGACGCCGTGATCGGGCGTAACCGAGCGGACGGGAGGCGACGATCATGCAGAAGCTGTTCATCGGGGGTAAGTGGCGCGACGCTCAGGGCGGCGCCACGCTGCCGGTCGTCGATCCCTCGACGGGTGAGGCCTACGACACCATCGCGCGCGGCACCGCGCAGGACGTCGACCTCGCGGTCAAGGCGGCACGCACGGCCTATGAGGGGGCCTGGGGGGCGCTGACGGCCGCCGAGCGCGGCCGCGTCCTTCACAGGATGGCCGATCTCGTCGCCACGCGGTCCGAGGATCTCGCCCAGGCCGAGGCGCGCGACACCGGCAAGCCGATCGGCCAGGCGCGGGCCGACATCGGGCTGACGGCGCGCTATTTCGAGTTCTACGGCGGCGCCGCCGACAAGCTGCACGGTCAGATCATCCCGTACCAGAGCGGCTTCCACGCCCAGGCGATGCGCGAGCCCTACGGCGTCACGGCGCATATCCTGCCCTGGAACTACCCGGCGCAGATGTTCGGCCGGTCGCTGGCGCCGGCGCTCGCCGCGGGCAACGCGGTGGTGCTCAAGCCCGCCGAGGAGGCCTGCATGACGCCGATCATGCTCGCCGGCATCGCCGAGGAGGCCGGTCTTCCGGCCGGCGCCCTCAACGTCGTGACCGGCCTCGGCGAGGAGGCGGGCGGCGCGCTGACCGCCCACCCGGGCATCGATTTCGTGACCTTCACCGGCTCGCCCGAGGTCGGCACCATCGTGCAGAAGGCGGCGGCGGAGCGGCACGTCAAATGCGTGCTCGAGCTCGGCGGCAAGTCGCCGCAGATCGTCTTCGCCGACGCCGACCGGCAGAAGGCCCTGCCCGTCATCGTCAAGGCGATCACCCAGAACGGTGGGCAGACCTGCTCGGCCGGCAGCCGGCTGCTCGTCGAGCGCGCCATCTACGGCGAATTCGTCGCCGAGGTGGCGCGGACCTTCGGCGAGGTTCGCGCCGGCACACCCGCCATGGACCTCGATTGCGGCCCGATGATCTCGGCGGTGCAGCGCGACCGCGTGCGCGGCTTCATCGAGGACGCACGGCGCGCCGGCATTCCGGTCTTGGCCGAGGGGAGCCTCGCGGACGACCTGCCGCGCGGCGGCTTCTACGTCACGCCGACGCTGTTCGGTCCGGTGCCGCGGTCCAACCGGCTCGCCTGCGACGAGGTCTTCGGTCCGGTGCTCTCGGTCATGCCCTTCGAGGACGAGGCCGATGCGATCGCACTCGCCAACGCCACCGACTACGGGCTCGTCGCGGCAGTGTGGACGCGCGATGGGGCGCGGCAGATCCGCGTGGCGAAGGCGATCCGCGCCGGCCAGGTGTTCATCAACTGCTACGGCGCGGGCGGCGGCGTGGAACTGCCGTTCGGCGGCGTCAAGAAGAGCGGTCACGGACGCGAAAAGGGCTTTTCGGCGCTCGAGGAATTCACCGTGATGAAGACCGTCGTGCAGCACTACCTATGAGCGAGACGGCCGAAGCAACCCTGGCCGATGTCGCGGCCATGCCGCGCAACGTCGGCTGACGTGCCGACCGATGGTCTCAGCCCTGCCAGAAATTCACGGCGAGATCGAGGTGCCGCACGAGCGGCTCATGGTCGATCAGGAACTCCTTGTCGCGCGGCAGGTCGTGCACCTGCGTGTAGTTCTGCCCCGCATAGCCTTTGATCGCCTCGATCGAGTCCCAGTAGGAGACGACCATGAACTCGCCCTCGGCGGCGGTCTTCGTCATCATCATCTGCACGCCCCGGTTGCCCGGAAGCGTGGCGATCTTCTTCACGCCCGCCTCGTAGAGATATTGCCGATACTCGTCGGCCTTGGCGGCCGGCGTGCGGCCATGCCAGATGCGGGCCACCATCGGATGCTCCGCCAGCATCGGCGTGCCTGCCGCCCAAGCCTCGCCCACCCAGCCCGTGGCCGCGAGCCCGGCCGCCAGTCCCATCATGCCGCGACGTGTCTGATCCATGTCGTCCTCCCGTGGAAGGCCGCATACTAACCTGAGAAACGTATTTTACCAGTGTCCTCTGGTCCCTGCGGCCCATCGCTGCGGGCATTGGGACGGGTCCCTGGCCGGAGGACGAAATACGGCTCATCGATCGACCGGCCGATCCATCCGCCCGGTCGCTCATCATTCGCTGAAAAGATCGGCGTGCGTGCCGGTGCGCACGAGCTGGAGCTCGCTGTCGACGGCCCGATAGATCAACAGCCAATCCGGCTCGATATGGGCGTCGCGATAACCCGCCCAGTTTCCCTTCAGGGAATGATCTTTGTACCGGGGTGGTAGTTCGGCGCCTGAGACCAGCAGACTCAGGAGCTCGCGAAGCTTCCCGAGGTCTTTTGCACGTTTTTCAACACGCTTGACGTCACGTCGGAATTGCCGCGACCGAATCGGCGTCAGCATGTCAGAGGCCAAGATCCTCGAACAATGCGTCAGCCGAGCCAAAATGCTTCCCTCTGCCCTGCTCAAGTTCAGCCATTGCTTGGCGGGTGACGGCGTTCGGCACCTTCACGGGAAAAGGAAATTCCTTATCGGCAGCGATTCGAACCAGCAACAGACGGATGGCGTCGGACACGGAGAGGCCCATCGCGGCCAAGGCTTCCGTCGCCCGGTCTTTTGTGGCTGCATCGATTCGGGCTCGAACAACGGTGTCGGTTGCCATCTGCAGAACTCCGATTTATAGAGCTACAACGTAGCTACATATGGAAAGAATGCAATCTCTCCTCGTTGACCATGCTTGCGATCGCATGAGCTGAGGAACCGTCTTATCCAACCTGCTATTTGATCCAGCCGGCGCCGTTATCCTCCCTCCGCCGTCGATAACCCCGGCTCGCGGCGATGAGGCCGCGCGTATAGGGATGCACGACCTCGCCGCGCCGCAGGGCCTCCACATCTAGGATCTCCAGCACCGCCCCGTGGCGCATGACGGCGATGCGCCGGCACAGATGCGCGACGACCCCGAGATCATGGCTGACCAGGATCCCGGTGAGGCTTCGGGCGGCGCGGATGCGCGCCAGGAGGTTCAGCACCTCGGCCTGGACCGAGACGTCGAGCGCCGAGGTCGGCTCGTCGAGCAGCAGGATCTTTGGTTCGAGGATCAGCGCCCGCGCGATGGCGACCCGCTGCCGCTGTCCACCGGAGAGCTGATGCGGATAGCGGAAGCGGAATGCCGGGGCCAGGTCGACGTCCGCCATGGCCTCGACGATCCTGCGGTCCGCATCGGGCAGCGCATGGATGGCGAGCGGCTCGCGCAAGGCCCGGTCGACGGTCTGGCGCGGATGCAGCGACCCATAGGGGTCCTGGAAGACGAATTGCAGGGCGCGTCGCTGCGCCCTCGAGCGCCGCGGCCCGACGGTCTCGCCGGCGATGGCGATGCGCCCGCCGGCGGGCCGGACCAGGCCCGCGATGGCGCGCAGCAGCGTCGACTTGCCCGACCCAGATTCACCCACGATACCGAAGGTCTCGCCGGGCGTGACCGCGATCGAGGCGTCGCGGACCGCCATGAGGATACCGCCGGCGTAGCGGAAGGCGACGGAGAGGCCGTCGACCTGGACGAGGGGATCGGCACGCCCGCCGCTCACGCGAGCCACGCGGGGTCGCGCGCGACGACGCTCAGCGTCTGGCGGGGGTGATCGAGATCGGGCGCCGCGGCAAGCAGGGCGCGGGTGTAGGGGTGTCGCGCGGCCTGGAGCGAACCGGCGTCGCAGTCCTCCATCACCCGGCCGCCATACATGACCAGCACCCGATCGCAGAAGCTCGCCACCGCCGTCAGATTGTGGCTGATGAAGATAAGCCCCATGCCGCGCTCGGCCACGAGCCGGTCGAGCACGCCGAGCACCTCGTTCTGCACCGTCACGTCGAGCGCCGAGACGGCCTCGTCGGCGATCAGGAGGTCCGGCTCGGCGATCAGCATGGCGGCGATCATCACCCGCTGGGCCATGCCGCCGGAGAGCTGGTGCGGGTAGAGGCGCGCCACCTTGTCGGGATCGGCGATGGCGACGGCGTCGAGCATGTCGAGCGCCCGGCGCCGCGCGGCTCGGGCCCCGCCGCCATGGTGCAGCCGATAGGCTTCGGTGACCTGGGCCTCGACGCTCATCACCGGGTTCAGCGAGAATTTCGGGTCCTGGGTGATCATGGCGATGCGGCGGCCGCGATAGCGGGTCCATTGCCGGCGCGACAGGCCGAGGAGATCCTCGCCGGCGAAGCGGAGGCGCCGTGCCGTGACGACGCCCGGACGCGGCACGAGGCCCAGGATGGCGCGGCCGGTGGTCGACTTGCCCGAGCCCGATTCGCCGACGATGCCGAGACGCTCGCGGCCGAGCGTGAAGGACAGGCCGTCGACCGCCCGGGTCGTCGCGCCCTCGGCCGTGAAGGCGACGGAGAGGTCTTGAACGTTGAGGAGAGGGACGTCGGTCATGCGTCCTTCGGGTCGAAGACGTCGCGCAGGCCGTCGCCGACGAGGTTGAAGGCGAGGCTGACGCTGAAGATGGCGAGGCCCGGGATGGTCGAGACCCACCAATGATCGAAGACGACGCTGCGGCCGGCGGCGACCATGGCGCCCCATTCGGGGGTCGGCGGCTGGGCGCCGAGCCCGAGGAAGCCCAGGCCGGCCGCGATGAGGATGATGCCGGCCATGTCGAGCGTCAGCCGGATGATGACGGAGGACAGGCAGAGCGGCACGATATGGCGCAGCAGGATGCGCGGCGTCGAGGCGCCCTGCAGCACGACCGCGGCGATGAAATCGCTTCTTGCGATCGAGGCTGTCTCGGCGCGTGCCAGCCGCGCATAGGGCGGCCAGGCGGTCAGCGAGATGGCGATCACCGCATTGACGATGCCGGGGCCGAGGGCCGCCGCGAAGGCCAGCGCCAGCACGAGGCTCGGAAAGGCGAGGAAGACGTCGGTCAGCCGCATCAGCACGCCATCGAGGAGGCCCCCCGCATAGCCGGCGGCGGTGCCGACCATGAGCCCGATCGGCACCACGATGACGCCGACGAGCGCCACGATCGCGAGGGTCGCCCTGGCGCCGTAGACCGTGCGGACGAAGATGTCGCGGCCGAGCTCGTCGGTGCCGAACCAATGCGCGGCGCTCGGCGCCTCGAGCCGTGCTCCGAGGTTCTGCGCCAGCGGCGAGACGCCTTGCGCGACGAGCGGCGCCAGCAGGGCCGCGAGCACCAGGGCCGCGACGATGGCGAACCCCAGCACCGCGAGCGGGCTGCGGCCGAGGTGCCGCGCGCCGCCCGCCAGGCGCCTGAGCCTCGCTTGTCCGGGCGAGGTCGGCGCTGCCTCCGCCACCCAGCCGCCGAGCTCGTCCGTCGCCGTCATGGCGCCCGCAGCCGCGGATCGACGACCCTGTAGAGAAGGTCGCTGAAGAGGTTGATGCCGATGAAGACCGCGCCGACCACGATGGTGCCGCCGAGCACGGCATTCATGTCGGCGTTGAACAGGGATTGCGTGATGTAGAGTCCGAGTCCCGGCCAGGCGAAGACGGTCTCGGTCAGCACCGCGCCCTCGAGCAGCGTCGCGTAGCTCAGGCCGATCACGGTGATCAGCGGCACCAGGATGTTCGGGAAGGCGTGGCGCCACACGGTGGCCCAATAGCTGCGGCCCTTGATCAGGGCCGTGGTGGCGTAATCCTGCGACATCTGGGCGATGGTGAAGCTGCGCGTCATGCGCGCCACATAGGCGAGCGACAGGTAGCCGAGCAGCGTCGCGGGCAGGACGAGGTGGGCTGCGGCGTTGCGGAACACGTCCCAATCGCCCGCCCTGGCGCTGTCGATGAGCAGGACGCCGGTGACGGGATCGACCAGGTCCTCGTAGCCGGCATCGATCCGCCCCGGTCCCGCCGTCCAGCCGAGCTTGCCGTAGAACAGGAAGAGGCCCATCAGGCCTATCCAGAAGACCGGCATCGAATAGCCGAAGAGGCCGATGACGCGCACGACATGGTCCGGCCAGCGGCCCTTGCAGGCGCCGGCGACGATGCCGGCCGGAACGCCGAAGATCACGCCGATGACGGTGGCGACGGTGGCGAGCTCGAAGGTTGCGGGAAAGAAATGCAAAAGATCGAGGAGGACCGGATTCGACGTGATGACGGAGGTGCCGAGGTCGCCGTGCAGCAGCTTGCCGAGATAGATCAGATATTGCTCGGGGACGGAGCGGTCGAGGCCGATGGCGAGGCGCGTCTCGTCGTAGGTGGAGCGCGTCGCATGGTCGCCG
>DATBEH010000136.1:0-2991 GCA_036276175.1 Lichenihabitans sp. | reverse complement strand
CGATGCGCAGATCTGGGCCGAGCCCGACGTGCGCCGCGACGGCTTCAGCCTCGAGACCGTGCTGGGCGACATCAACAGCCGCGGCGCCGGGGTGAAGATCGCCCTGGTCGACGCCTCCAGACGCAATCCGTTCGAGCGCCGCTTCCGCAGCTTTTCGGCAGGCCTCGCCCCGGTGATCGCCCCGAACGGTACGCTGGTGATGTATTCGGCCGCGCTGTCGTCGGTGATCTCGGACAATGGCAGCGACCATAGCCTGTTCGTGCGGGAGCTCCTGAAGGAGATCCGTACCCCCGATTTGATGGCCGAGGAAACGCTGAACCGCACCCGGGTCGGCGTCACCCGGGCCTCGCGTCAGGAGCAGGTGCCGTGGATTTCCTCGTCGCTGGCCGAGGATTTCTCGTTCATTCCCGGCGGCGCGCCGCGGCCGTCGAACGTAATTCCCGCACCTGCCGCGTCGCCGCCGGCCCAGGTGGCAACGGCACCGCCGGCGCCGCCTCTGCCGCCCGCGGCGACAGCGCCGCCGCCGAAGCCGCCCGAGATCGTCCTGCCGCCACCGTCGCCTCCCCCGCCGGTGGTGATCCAGCCCACGCCGGCTCCGAGCAATCCGCCCGCGCTCGCCGACGACCCGACCATCAGGGACCTGTCCGACAAGCTGGACAAGAACCCGGACGATCCGGCACTGCTGTACCGCCGCGGCCAAGTCTACGCCAGCAAGGGCGCCTACGACCTCGCGGTCAAGGATTTCGGCAATTCGCTGCGGCTGAACCCGAAGGACGTCGAGGCCTACAACAACCGCTGCTGGGTCCGCACCGTGATCGGCGACCTACAGGCGGCGCTGAGGGACTGCAACGAGGCGCTGCGGCTGCGCCCGAACTTCGTCGACGCGCTCGACAGCCGCGGGCTGATGAACCTGAAGAGCGGGCAGAACAAGAACGCCATCGCCGATTTCGACGCCGCGCTGAAAATCAACCCGCGATTGACCTCTTCGCTGTACGGCCGGGGCCTCGCCAAGAAGCGCAACGGCTCGATCGCGGAAGGCGATCTCGACCTCGCCAATGCCAAGGCGATGGACCCGAATATCGTGAAGGAATTCGCTGAATACGGTGTACAATGACGCTTATTTGAGGCTCCTGCGGCATTCCTCGAACCGCGGGCCGAATTCAGAGACCAACCAGAGGGTGCGTACCGGTGCCCGGCGCCGGCTTCGATTTGAGTAGTCATTTGGAACCGCGCGGGACGCGCGCAGGAGGGACCGATATGTTCAAGCCGTCCAGAAATCTCACCGCCATCCTCTCGATCGCCGCCATCGGCGCCGCGCTATCGTTCGGCATTGTGGCCGCCCGCGCCGGCGACGACGTCACCGAGGACCAGATCGTCAAGGCGCTGACGCCCGAGAAGAAGCCGCTGACCCGCGGCCTGTCGGCCGGCCCGCAGACCTCGCCGGCGCTGAATGCCGATCAGTCCAAGTTCGTGCAGACCGTCCGCGGCCGCGCCACCCGCTCGCTGTCATCGGCCGAGCGCGAGGAAATCGCGACCATCGTCCAGGACAAGCCGAAGATCGATCTCGAGATCAATTTCGACTACAACTCCGCCGATGTCAGCGCGAAATCGCTGCCCTCGGTGCAGGCGCTCGGCCGCGCCTTGACCAATCCCAACCTGAAGGGCTCGACCTTCGTGGTCGCCGGCCATACCGACGCCGCCGGCGGCGAGGAATACAATCAGGGCCTCTCCGAGCGCCGCGCCGATGCCATCAAGCGCTATCTGGTCGACAAATTCGGCATCGCCGGTTCCGACCTCGTCACCGTCGGCTATGGCAAGAGCAAGTTGAAGGACCCGAACCAGCCGATGGCGGACGTGAACCGCCGCGTGCAGGTCGTGAACATGGAAAACAAGGCCACCGCCTCGAAGTGATATCCGGGCGATGGGCGTGGCGTGGCATGTTTTTTTGAGGTTACAATGCGTCCCGCACCCTGGCGGGACGCATTTGCTTTTGGGCTGAGCCCCAAAGCAACGGTTGCGTGACCTGCTTCACATGATGTCAGAGCATGATCCCCGACAATGGACAACTGATGTCGGCATGCCCGGACAACAAGTCGGCGAGCGGGATGATGTTTCGAGAAGCGCGCATGACGTGCCAAGTTCTGGATTGATCCGGCGATGAATGTCTCCCAGTACCTCAAGCCTGCGCTCGGAACGATCGTCTTTGTCGCGCTCGGCGTCGCCTATTACGCGTTCGAGCATCGCTCCCATCCGGAGGAGAAGGAGACGACGGGCCAGGCGCTGGTCGTGGTGACGAAATCGACCAATGCCTGCTTCTCCGACATGGTCCGCGTCACCGGCTTCATCGTGCCGCGCCGCGAGGCCCAGGTGAATGTCGACCAGGAAGGCTCCAAGGTCACCGACGTCTTCGTCCACGAAGGCGACACCGTCACAGAGAACCAGGAGCTGGCGCGGCTGACCGCGCCGCCGCAGCAGGCGGCCCAAGGTAATGCCCGGCCGATCTCGCTGCGCGCGCCGGCGGCCGGCCTCGTCACCGAGGTGCGCACCGCGGCCGGCGCGCCGGCCTCGCCGCAGTCAGGCCCGATGTTCCGGATCTCCATCAACAACGAGATCGAGCTCGACGCCGAAGTGCCGGGCTTCCAGCTCCTCAAGCTCAATCCGGGCGCCAACGTCCGGATCAGCCGGGACGACGCGCCCGACATGGTCGGCAAGGTGCGCCAGATCTCGCCGCAGATCGACCGCACCACCCAGCTCGGGCATGTCCGCATCTCCCTGAACAACAATCCGACGCTGAAGGTCGGCATGTTCGCGCGCGCCAACATCGACGCCAAGCGATCCTGCGGTGTCGCGGTGCCGCGCACTGCGATCGATCGCCTCACGCTGCAGGTGGTGAAGGCCAACACGGTCGAGACGCGCAAGGTTCGCGTCGGGCTGACGTCCGACACCTCGACCGAAATCCTTGAAGGCCTCGATGTCGGCGAAACCGTCGTG
>DATBEH010000135.1:0-13797 GCA_036276175.1 Lichenihabitans sp. | reverse complement strand
CTGGGCCTGGGACGCGCGACCCTATCCGAACTTTCCCGGCCTAACCTCCGTCTGGCACGATACGCCGAACTACGAGCTCGGCCACTGGCTCACCGGCCGCATCGACCAGGTGCCGCTGCAATGGATCATCGCCGAGCTCTGCGCCGCAGTCGGGCTCACGCGGTTCGACTGCTCGGGCCTCAAGAGCGCCTCGACCCTCGTGCTCGGCTATGCCACGAACGCGCTTGCCGCGCCGCGCGACATCCTGGCCGGGCTGATGGACGCCTATCAGTTCGACGCCTGCGAGAGCCAGGGCCGCATCCTGTTCTTCGCCAAGGGCAATGTCCGGGTCACGCCGCTCACCGCCGACGGTCTCGTCATCGACGGCGATACCGATCCTGGCTATGCACTGACGCGGGCCGCCGACACCGACCTGCCCGGCACCTTGCGCCTGGCCTTCTCGGACCCGTTCCGGGCCTATGCGAGCGCCGGGGTCGAGGCCCGCAAGGCGATCGGCAACAGCCAGAACGTCGCCTCGGTCGCGAGCCCGGCGACGCTCGACCGGACCTACGCCTCCGACGTCGCCATGAGCCTCCTCCAGCAGGTCTGGGCCGCGCGGGAGACGGGCTCGATCAAGCTGCCGCCCTCGCTGCTGAGGCTCGACGCGGGCGACGCGCTGACGCTCACGCTCGTTGGTCCGGCGCTGCCCTTCCGCATCCGCTCGGTCGCGACCACGACCTATCGGGCGCTTGATCTCGTCGGCTTCGACCCGTCGCTGCTGCGCGTCGCCTCGGCGCCCGAGCCTCAGCCGACGATGCCGCGCCCGCGCGCTCTCGGGCCCCCCGTCATCGAGTTCATGGAACTGCCGCCGGTGACCGGCGCCGAAGCCGAGATCTGGGCGCCGCGGGTCGTGGCCTATGCGTCGCCGTGGGCCGGGATCGACATCTATCGTGGTAACGGCGGCGGCGGGTTCGATTGCGTCACGACGCTCGACAGTCCCTCCGTGCTGGGCGAGCTGACGAGCCCGCTCTATGCCGGGCCGGTCGACCGCTGGGACTATGGCAACACGGTTTCGATGCGCGTCTACGGCATCGTGAGCCTCGCTTCGCTCAGCGAGACCCAGGTGCTCGGCGGCGCCGGCGCCATCGCGGTCAAGAACACCGCCACCGCGCAATGGGAGGTGCTGCAGTTCCAGAACGCCGCGCTGACCGGGCAGGGGACCTACAACCTGACGAAGCTCCTGCGGGGCCAGCTCGGGACGGAAGGCACCATGCAGAACCCGGCGCCGACCGGCAGCCGTGTCGTCGTCCTCGACGCCGCGCATCTCGTGCCGCTCGACATGAGCCTCGACGACCGCAACCTCGTGCAGGCGCTGCGCTACGGCCCGAGCCCCTATCCGGTGTCGGATGCGCGCTACCGCGAGATCGACCTGGCTTTTGCCGAAACCGGCCTCAGGCCCTTCCCGGTGTCGCAGATCGAAGGCCGTCGCGCCCTGCCTGCGGCCGACGTGACCTTCACCTGGATCCGGCGCACCCGCTTCGCCGGCGACAGCTGGGACCCGGATACCGTGCCGCTCAACGAGGAGGCCGAGGCCTACGACCTCGAGGTCCTCGGGCCGGGCGGCGCGGTGGTCCGCACCGTCTCGGCACTGCCTTCACCGACGTGGTTCTATACGGCGGCCGAGCAGGTTGCCGATTTCGGCACGCCGCAGACCGCCTACAGCCTCAACATCTACCAGCTCAGCGCCACGATCGGCCGCGGGCAGGTGGCGACCCGGACGGTCTATCCATGACGAAGATCGCCACAACCACGTGATCGACGCTTTGCGCTACGCGCTCGAAGCGCTGCGCCGCGGCGACTGATGCCTCTCCGCGACTGCCTCCTGGTCCTCGCCGCCCTCGTGTTCGGCCCATCCGCGGTCCTCGCGCTCGGCGTCGTGCTGGTGGTGGCGAGCCTTCCGGCGCAGTGGCGTCGGAGCGTGCGCGAACCGTGATCCGAGCGTCGCGGCTGCGGCCGTCCGGGCGACCAGGCGGCCGGGGCGGCGGCGCGGTGATCCCCGCGACGTCCTCGTCCAAGCCTGACCCATCATTCCCCTCGGGAGGGGTCAATTTTCATATGGAGATCCGATGAAGACCTCTGCCATCGGCCGCGTGGTCCTGACCGCTCGCGAGGGCTGTCGGCTTGCCGCCTATCTCGACAGTGTCGGCGTCCCGACCATCGGCGTCGGTCACACCGGCCGAGCGTCGCCGCCCGCCATCAAGCTCGGCATGACGATCACGCAGGCCGAGGCCGACGCCTATCTCCAGGCCGACCTCGCGCCCTTCGAGGCTGCCGTCGACGGCGCCGTCAAGGCTGCGCTCGCCGACCACCAGTTCGATGCCCTGGTCAGCTTCGCCTTCAACGTCGGGGCGCCCGGCTTTGCGGGCTCGACAACCGTGCGCAAGCTCAATGCGGGCGACGCCGGAGGCGCCGCCGATGCCATGCTGCTCTGGCAAAAGCCCGCGTCCCTCGGCAGCCGGCGCCAGGCCGAGCGCAAGCAGTTCCTGACCCCATACAGCGTCGCCCTGCCGGCCGCGCGCATCGGTGAGCCGTCGATCCCGGCGCCGCCCTCGACGTCGTCCCCCGATGTCGCGCTTCCACCCCTCAAGCACATCGACAATCTGCCCTCGAGGCCGCAGCCCGGGTTCTGGGCACGGTTTTGGGCTTCGCTGACCGGAAAGGCCGACTGATCATGGATTTCTCATCGCTGATCCCCATTCTGGAACAGTATGGCGCACCGCTCATCGCCAAGCTGCTCGAGACCGCGGCCTATGCGACGGGCGGCCCGCTCGTCGGCGGCGTCGCGACCCTGGTCCTCGATGCCGTCGCCAAGGCCGTCGGCGCGCCGTCGTCCTCCCCCGCCGACATCCAGGCGACGATCCAGTCCGATCCCGCCAAGGCGCAGGCGGCGCTGCCGCAGGTCCAGTCGGACCATGCCGACCTGATCAATGCCGCCATCAGCCAGGCCGAAATCGACGAGCGGAACCTCGAAAGCGCCCGCGCCATGGAGACCGACCTCGCCAAGGGCGGATCCGTCATCGCCTGGGGCGCACCGGCCGTCTCGGTCATCGCGGTCCTGGGCTTCGTCGTCGTCTCCTGCCTCGTGTTCCTCGGCCACGGTGGGGATACGGTCGGCGGCCAGCAGATCCTCGGCGCCATGACAGTGGGCTGGACGACGGTGCTGACCTATTGGCTCGGCTCCTCGAAGGGATCGTCCGACAAGACGGGGGCGCTGATGTCGATCGCGCACGCCGCCTTGGGCAAGGCCACGCCGGCCTCGGCCGCCAAGCGCGCGAGATGAGACGATGATCGCCTTCCGCGTCGTCTCCGGGGTCACCCAGCACTTCATCATGCGCCTGCCCGAATGGGCGAATTCCTTCGTCCTTCTGCTCTACGGCCAGACCCTGCTGCAGCCGGGCGACACCTTCGACCGGCAGGCCTTCTCGGTGATGGCGCATTACGCCTCCGAGCGAAGCTGGGGCGTCGCGCTCGTCGGCCTCGGGGCGATCCGGCTCGCGGCTCTGATCCTGAACGGCACCTTCGCCCGGTTCGCCCCGTGGTCGGTGCGGATCAGGGCGCTTTCCGCGACGCTCTGCTGCTTCGCCTGGTTCTGCCTGTCGCTCAGCCTCTACCTCGGCGATCCCGCCCTGCCGGGCTGGAAGACCTATGCCGCGCATCTCGCCGTCGACATCATCATGGCCATCTACCTGGGCGGTCAGGCAGGCAAGGTCGATCGGGGGCTATGGCATGGTCGAACCCGGTGACGTGCAGGGCAGGGACTTCATCGAATGGTTCGGCGCGATCCTGTTGCTGCTGCTGACCGTCGGCGGCCAGGCCTGGCAGTACATCAGGGAGTCGAAGAAGGACGAACCGCCGAAGCATGTCGTCATCGAGACCGCGGAACTCGCCGACATGGGACCGGTGCGCGACATCCTGCTGCGCCTCGACCGGCTCCTCGACCTTGAGACCGACATCGCGGAAACGAAGCGCGCAACGGTCGAGATGCATTCGATCCTCGAGCGGATGGACCGCCAGGCCGAGACGCGTGCGCTGCTGCGCGAGGAGATGCGGCGAGAGGCGCGTCGCGACCCGGGATGAGCGGCAGCGTCCGTCGAGCGCTCGATCGATCGGGTCGACGACGACCGGCCGCGCGACGGGCTCGGCCTCGTCGCGGCGGCAGAGCAGGAGCGATCGACATCCATATTCTGCCCGAGGGTCAAGGTGTGTCGCCGAAGAGTGTGGAGGCGAGGGATCGAGTCGAGACGCCGCGCAAGCAATGGCCCCAGCGCCGACAGGCTGACCCAAGCCACGCTTTGATGTGCATAAGTCATGAAACAGGATGTGGATGAGATGTGAATAACGTACCCCTTGATTCGGCGGACCAATCATCACCCGGCGCCCGAAAGGGTGCCGGGTGTCTTTACGTTTCGGGCAGCCGGTCTTCCATGTCACCGGGGTTGATAGTCGCTGGGCGAGCCTTGCTTTCCGCCCACGGACGGCGGGACCTTCGCCTGCGCATAGGCCTACTGTGCCACAATCATAAATTGCCTCTCATCCTTGAGCGGCTGCTTGCGCAGCAAGTCGAAGGATCGAGAGACCCAAGCGGTGCTCGATTTCGTCGTCCTTCGACAGGCTCGGGATGAGGGCATCGAGGAATCCGAGCCCCCGGGAGCAGTTCGTGACGCAGTCAGAATAGGCCCGAGCTCGGAATCTCAAGGCTGAACGAAGGGCGGATTGCCAAAACCCTCCCGCTGGCCCAGCATGAGCGTAACCTTACGCCGGGCTTGGGATGAAGGGTCTGAACCTCAGCGCGCTCGCCCTGCTGCGGCTTCTGCTGCTGGCATCGGTCGTGGCCCCCGTCGTGCTGCTCGTGGCGCTCGGCTGGTTCACCTATCGGGCCGCCCTCGGCGACGCGCGGCGGGAAGCGGTGTGGACGAGCGGCGTCGCGCGCGAACACGCGGCGCGCGTCTTCGACGCCCAGGAACTCGTCACCGAACGCGTTCTCGATCTCCTCGGCGGCTTGGACGACCCGACGATCCGCGCTCGCCAAGCCGCGCTTCATGACCGGCTCGGGGCCGTCATCGCGGACCTGCCGCAAGTCTTGTCGATCGCCGTCACCGACCGCGACGGTCGCGTCATGGTCGCCTCGGCGGTCTATCCGGTGCCGACGGATATCGACATGGCCGATCGCGACTATTTCCAGGCGTTGCGCGGCCTGGGGCAGCCGAGCTTCGTCAGCGCGGTTCAGACGAGCCGCATCGACGGCCGGCGGTTCTTCGGCCTGGCACGGGCGCGGCGCGATGCGGCCGGCAACTTCGCCGGCGTCATCAACGTCGCGATCTCGCCGAGCCTGTTCACCGATTTCTATGCGACGCTGATCAAGGACGATGCTCGCCGTCAGAGCGGCCGGGTGCTGACCATGGTGCGCTTCGACGGGCAGGTCCTGGTCCGCTATCCGCCGGCCGAGGACGCTCCCCCGGCGGTCGTCAGGCCGAACGCCTTCGAGGCCGCGCTCGCGGCCAACCCGGAGGCCGGGCTCTACCGCAACCGCTCCAGCATCGATCCGCGGACGCCGGAGCGGGTCTACGCCTATCGCAAGGTGCAGGACTACCCGCTCTATGTCGTGGCGGGGCGCTCGCTCGCCGCCGTGGTCCGGGCCTGGGCGCGCCGCATGCTGCTCTATATCGCCGCGATCGTCCCCGCCTCGGTCGTGATGGTGCTGGTGACGCTCGAGACGATCCGCCTGGCGCGGCGCGAGCGGGAGGCGCTAGCTCAGGCGCAGGACGAGATCCATCGCCGCGAAATCGCCGAGGAGGCGCTGCGCCGCGCCCAACGGCTCGAAGCCGTGGGCCAGCTGACCGGCGGCATCGCGCATGACTTCAACAACCTCCTGACCATCATCGTCGGCAACGTCGACATGATGGTGCGCCGGGCCGGCGACCCGGACCGGGTGAGGCGGCTCGGCGGCAACGTGCTCCTCGCCGCGAGGCGCGTCGCGGACGTGACCGACAAGCTCCTCGCCTTCTCGCGCCGGCGCGTGGTGCGGCCGGAGACGATCTGCGCCAGCCAGCTCCTCGGCGACCTGAAGCCGCTGCTCGGACGGGCCGTCAGCCAGAACATCGAGATCGACTACCGGCCCGCCGCCACGCCCTGTCCGGTGCGGGTGGATGCCGGCCAGCTCGAGGCGGCGCTGATCAACCTGGTGGTCAACGCGCGCGACGCCATGCCGGACGGCGGCCGAATCGGGCTGTCGACGGAATGCGTGCGGCTGTCGCGGCAGGATCTCGGCGACGCGCCGGACCTGCCGCCGGGCGACTATGTGCGCATCGTCGTCGCCGATACCGGCACCGGGATGGACGCGACGACGCTCGCGAAGGCCTTCGAGCCTTTCTTCACGACCAAGGATGTCGGCAAGGGGACGGGGCTCGGCTTGAGCCAGGTCTACGGTTTCGCCAAGCAGGCCGGCGGCCACGTGCGGATCCACAGCGGCCTCGGCCGGGGCACCTCGATCGAGATCCTGCTGCCGCCGTCCTCCGAACCGCTCGGTGAGGAGCGGTCGAAGAGCGAGGCTCCGCTGCCGCGCAGCGCGGAGCGGGGCGAGGTCGTGCTCGTCGTCGAGGACGAGGCGAGCCTGCGCGACATGGCCGTCGAAAGCCTGCAGGACTTGGGCTACCGGACGCTCTCGGCCGCCACCGCCGCGCAGGCGCTGGTCTTCCTGAGGGAGCGCATCCCGATCGACCTGGTGTTTTCAGATATCGTCATGCCGGGCGGCATGGGTGGCATCGAGCTTCTGGAGGAGGCCCGCAAGCTCCGGCCCGGGCTCGCGGTGCTGCTGACCTCGGGCTATACGGACACCGAGGGCGGCCGCGCCATACCGGACGACGTGCCGCTGCTGCGCAAGCCCTATCTGCGAGCCGATCTCGCCGCCGAGATCGGCCGCCTGCTGGTCCAGGTGGCGCCTCGGGAGCAGCCGACCGCCCGCGTGGCCGGCAGCCGGCAAGGTTGAGACGATGATGCACGCCGGGATCATGGGCGTCTGGTCTGGTCGTGGGGCGCGCCGCGGCGGAGCTGACGGGAGCCCATGGGAATCGCCCGTGCCGAGGTCGCCGATCCGTTCGGCATTCACGGCGGCGAGGTCGTCAACATCGCGTCGCGCATGGAGCAGGCGGCGCGCACGCACCGCATCGGCTGCGCGATCTCGGACGAAATGGCGGCGGCCTTCGATCCGGCGTTCGACGGCTTCGAGCCGCTGCCCGACGAATGCGTGAAGCGGTTGCCCGGGCCGGTCCGCATTTGCGAATACCGGCCGCGCGTCGTAGTGGCAGAGCCCATATCCTGCGCGCAGGCGGTGCGCCGCGGCGCGGGGGCCTGACGGGACGCACCATGCTCGACCTCTCGCTGCCGCATGACGCCATGGCGCCGCAGCCTCTCGATGTCGCCGGCTATGCCCGCAAAATCCTGAGCGCGCGCGTCTACGATGTCGCGATCGAGAGTCCGCTCGACCCCATGTCGCGCCTCTCGGCCCGGCTCGGCAATCAGGTGCTGCTCAAGCGGGAGGACCTGCAGCCCGTCTTCTCCTTCAAGCTGCGCGGCGCCTACAACAAGATGTCGAACCTGCCGCGCGGGGTGCGGGAGCGCGGCGTGATCTGCGCCTCGGCCGGCAACCATGCGCAAGGCGTGGCCCTGGCGGCGCAGCGGCTCGGGCTCAAGGCCACGGTGGTGATGCCGCGCACCACGCCGTCGATCAAGGTGGCGGCCGTCAAGGCGCGCGACGCCCGGGTGATCCTGCATGGCGACACATTCGACGAGGCCTACCGGCACGCCCGCGACATCGAGGCCGAAAAGGGCTTGAGCTTCGTCCATCCCTACGACGATCCCGACGTCATCGCCGGCCAGGGCACGGTCGGCATGGAGATCCTGCGCCAGCACCCCGATCCGCTCGCCGCGATCTTCGTGCCGATCGGCGGCGGGGGGCTCGCGGCCGGTATCGTGGCCTTCGTGAAGTTCCTGCGGCCCGAGGTGAAGGTGATTGGCGTCGAGCCGGACGACGCCGCCTCGATGGCGGCCGCGCTCCGCGCCGGCGAGCGCGTCACCCTCGACCGCGTCGGCCTCTTCGCCGACGGCGTCGCGGTGCGCCAGGCCGGGGCCGAGACCTTCCGGCTCTGCCGCGAGCTGCTCGACGAGGTCGTGACGGTCGACACCGACGAGATCTGCGCCGCGGTCAAGGACATCTTCGACGACACGCGGGCCACGGCCGAGCCCTCGGGCGCGCTGGCGCTGGCCGGCCTCAAGCGCTACGCCGAGCGCGAGGCGCTGCGCGGCCGGGCGCTCGTCGCGGTCAACAGCGGCGCCAACGTCAATTTCGATCGGCTGCGCCATATCGCCGAGCGGGCCGAGATCGGCGAAGGCCGCGAGATGCTTCTCGCCGTGACCGTGCCGGAGCGGCCCGGCAGCTACCGCAGGTTCATCCAGACGCTCGGCCGCCGCGCCATCACCGAGTTCAACTATCGCTACGCCGGGGAGGGCTCGGCCGAGATCTTCGTCGGCGTCGAGCTGCGTGAGGGCGAGGCCGAGAAGCGCGACATCCTGAAGCTCCTGGGGGAGGGGGGCTACGGCGTCGTCGACCTCTCCGACAACGAGATCGCCAAGACCCATGTGCGCTACATGGTGGGCGGGCGCGTCGCCGGCCTCGCGGACGAGCTCGTCTACCGCTTCCAGTTCCCCGAGGCACCGGGGGCGCTGCTGAAGTTCCTCAACGGATTGGGCCAGCACTGGAACATCTCGCTGTTCCACTACCGCAACCACGGCGCCGACTACGGCCGCGTGCTCTGCGGCATCCAGGTGCCCAAAGCCGAGCGGCAGAAATTTGCGACCTCGATCGAAGCCTTGGGCTATCCTTACTGGGACGAGACCCAGAACCCCGCCTATCGGCTGTTCCTGGATGGGAGCAGGGCGAACTGAGCCGCGGCCTTGCGCGCCCTCGCTTCGCGGGCGGCTCGCAGGCTAACCGGTCGAAATCCTGTGAGCCTGTCAGCTTGTCATGACGTCCCAGGAGGTATCGGGGCGACACACCTCGGGCGTTCCTCTGGGGCGATCGACCCGACCCGTCTCGAGGAAAAGTCTGAGCGCCTTCTCACCCAAGCTCCGGGCGTGGCGCGGCGAATCGAACGTCTCGGCGCTCATTTCCACGACGACGCCACCATATTTCCTGATTTCCCAGCGGAAATCACGCTGCAATCGCTCGTCACGGACGACGAACAATCCCGGCTCGTCGATCGGCCCTCGCTCCGCCGTCCTTCGCCTGCGGGCCTCCGCCGCCGCCGCCCGAGCCGCTTGGGAAAACTTTCGCACCCTCTTCGATCCGCTATCCATGCGGTCAAACTCCCCTCCGGTGAAAAGACGCCGTGCCTGTCGGGTGATGGACTGCCCGCCGAAGTGACCGCGACCCTCGCTTTACACAGAGGGGAAGGATCCACGAGGGCCGCGGGGCGATCGATGAGCCAGACCACCGAATCCATAATTACGAGCGTCTGGCGGGGGTTGCGGTGCGCCGAACGTCGGCGATCGCTTGGTGTGATTTCAGACAGACGACCGTTTGTCGGGGAACGGACCGAACCCGCGCGTGCGCGAACCTCGCCGGAAGATCCGCGGTTAGCCCGGCGCCCGGAGAAGCCTATGCCACGCTACTTCTTGCATCTCGAAGTCTACGGCAGGCTCGTCGAGGACCCCGAGGGCGAGGAGTTCTCCGGTGTCGCGGCGGCCCGAGGCGCCGCGCTGAAGGCCGCCAGAGAGATCATGAGCAATCGAGTTTTCCAAGGGAAGCCGGCGAACGGCGGGCGCTTCCTCATCACAGACGATGCGCGGAACGTCGTCTCGGAAGTCTTCTTCGAGGAGGCGATTTCGGGGCGGTAGGTCAAGGAACGGCCGCACTCGATCGACACTGTCCGCATGGACTGCAACAATTCGGGCCTTGATGCGGACCCGAGAGGCTTCGGCTCACCCGCTCGTCGGCTGCGTCGAGGCCACCTCGCCGGCCGGTTCCTCCGGCGCGTCGGGTCGGGCGCGAGGACGGTCGCGACGGCTTGCGTCTTGCGATGGAGGGATCGCGAAGCTTTCGAGCGCGAGGTGCGCCAGCTGCTCGAATTGCCCGCCGTTGTTGGTCCAGCCCTGACGGATGACGGTCATCATCGCCTCGGCCGCTTCCTGCCCGTCGCCGGCCGCGATCGCCTCGGCGATCCGCGCGTGCTGCGAGACGGCGCCCACCGCGCGCTCGGGATCGTCGGTCGGGGAGGAGGAGGTGAAGGACGCCGCCAGGGCCGTGCGGATCAGGGCGCCGATGGACTGCATGAACGGGTTGCCCGACGCGGAGAGCACCAGGAGATGGAAGGCGACGTCGGCCTCGGTGAAGGCGATCCTGTCGGAGCTGGCGGACGCCATGGCATCGATGAGCGCACGCAGTTCGGCGATCTGCGCGTCGGTTCGGCGGCCTGCCGCGATAGCAGCCGCGGCCGGCTCGAGCGTCTGGCGAATCTCGAAGAGCTTGGCCAGGAAGGCCCTGTCGATCCCCACGTCCAGGCGCCAGGCGAGGATGTCGGGATCGAACATGTTCCAATCGGCTTCGTCGCGCACCCAGGTGCCGACCTTGGTCCTGGCCGCGACCAGGCCTTTCGAGGCCAGCGACTGGAGCGCCTCGCGCAACGGCGTATTCGAAACGCCATAGCGCCGCATCAGCACCTCCTTCGGCGGCAGCGGGCTGCCACCGGGGAATTCGCCCGACACGATGGCGAAGCCGATTCCCCTCAGAACGGCATTATGGGCGCCCGCAGCCTTGGTGCGGCGGGGAATGGCGGCGAGGTCGCCCGACGTTTCGCTGTGCTTAGGATCCATTGTCCGACGGCGGGACGCCGTTTCCTCCGGAGGGTGCGTTCGGCTCGGCCGGCGCGCGAGAAATCATTGACGCGTGGCGGCCGATGCGCTTAGTTCGGGGGAATAATAATATTATTCGCGAGGAAGCGCGAGCTTTCTCGTCGGTGATACGTCGAGGATCGGGCCGAGCCGCCGCGCAGGGGCCGGCCGCACGCCCGCAGTCGGGCCTAGGGAGGATGACGATGAAGCGAATTCTCGGTACGATGACCGCTGTCGCGGCTCTGGCGGCGATCATGGCGGTTCCCGCGCAGGCGGCGGGCAAGAAGACCCTGGCCTTTGTCGTGAACGGCGCCTCCGATTTCTGGAAGAACGCCGAGGCGGGCATCAAGAAGGCGCAGGGCGAGCTGCCCGACTACGATCTCGTCCTCAAATATCCCGAGCAGGCGACGACCGCCGCGCAGCAGCGCCTCATGGACGACCTCGTGGCCTCCGGCGTCTCCGCCATCATGGTCAGCGCCGTCGATCCGAAGACCGAGACGGAGGCGCTGAACAACGTCGCCTCGCAAATCCCGCTGTTCACCACCGACAGCGACGCGCCGAACACCAAGCGCATCGCCTATATCGGCTCGAGCAACGTCGATGCCGGCAAGCAGGCGGGCGAGCTGGCGCTGAAGGCGCTGCCCGAGGGCGGCAAGTGCATGGGCTTCGTCGGCCTGCCGAGCGCCGACAACGCGCGTGAGCGCATCGAGGGCGTCAAGGACACGATCAAGGGCTCCAAGGTGGAGCTCGTCGACGTTCGCGCCGACGACGTCGACCAGGCCCGCGCCAAGCATAACGTCGAAGACGCCATGACGGCCCATCCGGAAGTGACCTGCTTCATCGGCTTCTATTCCTACAACACGCCGCGCATCTACGAGGCCGTGAAGGAAGCCGGCCAGCTCGGCAAGATCAAGATCGTCGGCTTCGACGAGGATCCGGTCACGCTCGGCGGCGTCAAGGAAGGCTCGATCGTCGGCACGGTCGTGCAGCAGCCCTATGAATGGGGTTATCAGGGCATGAAGCTGATGGCCAAGTATGTCGGCGGCGACAAGTCGGTCATCCCCGCCAACCCGCTGATCATCATCCCGACCAAGATCATCGACAAGAGCAACGTCGATGCCTTCTGGACCGAGTTGAAGCAGCGTACGGGCGCCAAGTAGGCTCGACCCGGGCGTGGGACCGGCGCTCGGCGCCGGTCTTCGCACCAGGCTGACCTCAAGATCCACTCCGAGCGAGACTTTGCCGAGCGTCGCCCCCTTTCTCGAGCTTCTCTCGATCACCAAGACCTATCCGGGCGTGGTGGCGCTCGACGACGTCAGCCTTGCGGTCGCGCCGGGCGAGGTGATCGGGCTGATCGGCGAGAACGGCGCCGGCAAGTCGACGCTGATGCGAGTGCTGGGCGGCGTCGCCGCGCCGACCAAGGGAACGATTCGGATCGACGGTGTCGAGCGCGCCTCGCTCACCGTCAATGACGCGATCGCCTCGGGCATCGCCTTCGTCCACCAGGAACTCAATCTCTTCGACAATCTCGACGCGGCGGCGAACGTCTTCATCGGCCGCGAGCCGCTCTATGGCGGCCCCTTGCGGCTCGTCGACCGCAAGGCTCTGCATGGCCGGGTGCAGCCGCTTTTCGATCGCTTGGGCGTCGACTTTCGTCCCGACACGCCGGTCGCCGAGCTCTCGATCGCGCAGCAGCAGCTTCTGGAGATCGCCAAGGCGCTGTCGCTCGACGCGCGGCTCGTCATCATGGACGAGCCGACCTCGAGCCTGACGCTCACCGAGACCAGCCGGCTTCTCAAGGTCGTCGCCGACCTGAAGGCCAGCGGCGTCGGCATCATCTTCATCTCGCATCGGCTGAACGAGATCGAGCACTGCGCCGATCGGGTGGTCGTGCTGCGCGACGGCCGTACGGTCGGCGCGCTCGATCGCGGCCACATCAGGCACGATGCCATGATCCGGCTGATGATCGGCCGCGACCTCAAGTCGCTCTACATCCCGCCCGCCGGGCCGGTGGGCCCCAGCATGCTCGACATCGTCGAGATGCGCACCTCGACCTACCCGGACCAGACGGTGAGCCTGAGCGTGCGCAAAGGCGAGATCCTCGGCCTTGCGGGTCTCGTCGGCTCGGGCCGCACGGAGCTGGCACGCGCCGTATTCGGCATCGATCCTCTCCATGGCGGCGCGATCCACCTGGCCGGCGAGGCCGTCGTGGTCGCCTCGCCCCATGATGCCATCGGGCGGGGCATCTATCTGATCCCCGAGGACCGCAAGGCCTCGGGCTTGCTGCTCGATGTGTCGATCACCGAGAACATCTCGCTCCCGGATCTTCCCTCCTACGCGTCCGCGTTCCTCGTGCGGGCGGGCGCCGAGACGAAGAACGCCGAGCAGCAGCGCCGGCGTCTCAGGATCAAGGTTCCCGACGTCGCCGATTCCGTGAGCGCGCTGTCCGGCGGCAACCAGCAGAAGGTCGTCCTGGCGAAATGGCTTTCGATGCGCCCTCGTGTCATCATCTTCGACGAGCCGACCCGCGGCGTCGACGTCGGCGCGAAGAACGAGATCTACGAGATCATGCGCGAGCTCGCCGATGCCGGCGTCGCGATCCTCATGATCTCGAGCGACATGGAAGAGGTGATCGGCGTCAGCGATCGCATGGCCGTGATGCACGAAGGTGCGATCAGCGGCTTCCTCGACCGTAGCGAGTTCAGCGAACACAACGTGCTGCGGCTCGCGGTCGGCAGCACCCTCAACTGAGATCGGCGGCAATGCTCAAGAAGGACCTCGGCCTCTTCATCCTCATCCTCGTCGTCGCTGCGGTCGTCGCGTTCCTCAATCCGCGCTTCCTGTCGCAGATCAACCTGTCGAACACCGCCAACC
>DATBEH010000134.1:0-4262 GCA_036276175.1 Lichenihabitans sp. | reverse complement strand
GAGCCAGCCGACCCAAGCCTCAAACCTGATATGTGGTGTCGACACCAAAAAACGCCGCCCAAGGGCAACGCCGCCGCCGATGCCCCGATATAGAACCCCACAACCCGCCACGTCAACCCATACTTTCAAAAATTCGTCACGAGGGGATCCGGAAAGCCCGGATGAAAAAGGCGGGACCCTCGGGCCCCGCCTCCCTGCCCCGATCGCGAGACCGATGGCGTCGGATCCCTCAGTAGTTGTAGGCGCGCTCGCTGTGCTCGGCGATATCGAGACCCTCCCGCTCCTTCTCGGGCGCGACCCGCAGGCCGATGACGAGGTCGACGAGCTTGTAGAGGATCGCCGAACCGATGCCCGAGTAGAGCAGCGTCGCCAGCACCGCCTTGCACTGGGTCATGACCTGCGCCCCCATGTCGTAGGTGCCGGCGTTGCCGTTGGCGAAGTTGGTGTAGTCGGTGATGCCGACGCCGCCCAGATAGGGCGCGACCAGGATGCCGGTGCCGATAGCGCCCACGATCCCGCCGATGCAATGCACGCCGAACACGTCGAGCGCGTCGTCGTAGTGCAGCTTCTCCTTGATCACCGCGACGAAGACCCAGCAGATCGGGCTGACCACGAGACCCAGCACGATTGATCCCATGGGTCCGGCGAAGCCGGAGGCCGGCGTCACCGCGACGAGGCCCGCCACCGCGCCCGACGCCATGCCGAGCATCGACGGCCTGCCTTTCATGACCCATTCGACGAAGAGCCAGGACAAGGTCGCGGCCGCCGTCGCCACCATCGTGTTCACGAAGGCGAGCGCGGTCGTGCCGTTGGCCTCGAGGTTCGAGCCGGCGTTGAAGCCGAACCAGCCGACCCAGAGGAGCGAGGCGCCGATCATGGTCATGGTCAGCGAATGCGGCGGCATCGGCTCACGCGGATAGCCGATACGCTTGCCGACCAGCAGGCATCCGACCAGGCCGGCGATCCCGGCGTCGATATGCACCACCGTGCCCCCGGCGAAGTCGAGCGCGCCGGCCTGGGCCAGCCACCCTGCCCCCGACGTCACCGCGTCGAGCTTGGCCTGCGCGGCCGCCTTGGCCGTCGCATCGGTCGCGGCCGCGAGCGCCTTGGCGGCCGCCGCGATGTCATCGGGCGCCGCAACCGCCCAGACCCAATGCGCGATCGGGAAGTAGATCAGCGTCACCCACAGCAGGATGAACGCCATGAGGGCCGAGAACTTCATCCGTTCGGCGAAGGACCCGATGATCAGCGCCGGCGTGATCATGGCGAAGGTCATCTGGAAGACCATATAGGCCAGCTCGGGAATGACGACGCCGTTCGAGAAGGTCGCGACGTTCGAACTCGGCCCGATCCCGGCCAGGAAGGCTTTGCCGAAGCCGCCGATGTAGGGCATGTAGCCGCCGCCGTCGCCGAAGGCGAGCGAATAGCCGTAGACGCACCAGACCACGCCGACCAGCGACACGATCATGAACACCTGGCTCAGGACCGAGAGCATGTTCTTGGTGCGCACCAGGCCGCCGTAGAATAGGGCGAGGCCCGGGATCGACATCATCAGCACCAGGGCCGAGGAGATCAGCATCCAGGCCGTGTCGCCCTTGTCCGGCGTGGGAGCCGCCGCCGCGGCGGCGGGCGCCGCAACGGCAGGCGCCGGGGTGGTCTGCGCCCAGGCAGCGCCGGCGATCACCAGCACCGCCACGGCCGCGAGGCCGAGGCTCACACCCGCGCGGGGCAACCGCTCCCGAAGCGAGGGGGAAACGAGATTCATTGAGGAACTCCGGTGAGAAAGGCGTGGTTGGATGTCAGAGGGCGTCGACGTCGGTCTCGCCGGTGCGGATGCGCACCGCCTGCTCGAGCGTCGTGACGAAGATCTTGCCGTCGCCGATCTGGCCGGTGCGGGCGGTCGCCGTGATGGCGTCGACGACCGCGTCGAGGAGCTCGGAGGCGACCGCCACCTCGATCTTGAGCTTGGGCAGGAAGCTCACGGCATATTCGGCGCCGCGATAGATCTCCGTGTGCCCCTTCTGCCGCCCATACCCCTTGACCTCGGTGACCGTGAGGCCGTGGACCCCCACCGCGGTCAGGGCGTCGCGGACTTCCTCGAGCTTGAAGGGTTTGATGATCGCCATCACAATTTTCATCACGGATCGTCCTGTGTTCGCCGCGAGGCCGCGCCATGCCCGATCCGGGCGAGCGCGTCGCGGGCCCCTGCCGACGGCACGGCCGAAGGCCATCCCGGCCCGCTCTATCAAGCCGCATGCCAGTCGCTCTTGCGGTGAAAACGTCGGGAAATCGCCGTGCGCGGCGGCCAGCGGGCCGCAGCGCTGCCGAAGCACCACCCAATTCTGCCTATTTTCTAGGCGGGCTGGGCAAGGTGGCGTCCGTCCCGTGCGGCGCGTCGGCGGATCAGGCCTTCCTGGGCCACCGAGGCGACCAGCTGGCCGTGACGCGAGAACAGCTGGCCGCGCGTGAAGCCTCGCCCGCCGGAGGCGTTGGGGCTGTCCTCGGCGTAGAGCAGCCAGTCGTCCGTCCGGACCGGGCGATGAAACCAGAGAGCGTGGTCGAGGCTCGCGACCTGAAGGTCGGGATCGAAGACCGAACGTCCGTGGGCGATCAGCGCCGTGTCGAGCAGCGTCATGTCCGACAGATAGGCGAGCGCCGCCGCCTGAACGCAGGGATCGTCGGGGAGCGGCGCGGAAATCCGCATCCAGATCGCCTGGGCCCTCGGGTGCGGTCCCGCCGCTCCAACGCGCAGGAACTGCCCGAGGTCGGTCGGCCGCATCTCGATCGGCCGCTGACGCTCGAAGTATCGCCGGACGGCCGCGGGCATGCGATCGGCATGACGCCGCATGATCTCGGCCTCGTCGGGAAGCGCCTCGGGCGGCGGCACGTCCGGCATGGCGGCGGCATGATCGAGGCCGATCTCGCCGGTCTGGAAGGAGGCCGTGAGCGAAAAGATGGGTCGGCCGTGCTGGATCGCGGCGCAGCTTCGCGTGGTGAAGGAGCCGCCGTCCCTCAGGCGATCGACTTCGTAGACGATCGGCACGCCCGGGTCGCCGGGAAGCAGGAAATAGCCATGCAGGGAATGCGGCGGCCGTCCCTCCACCGTCCGGCCGGCGGCGACGAGCGCCTGGGCGATGACGAGACCGCCGAAAACCCGCTGCCAGCCGACCTGCGGGGAGCGGCCGCGAAAAATCGTCCGCTCGATGGGTTCGAGGTCCAGAATGGCATTGAGATCGCGCGGATTGAACGACATCGGGCCTCGCGGCGGATCGGGTCCGAGGCGGCGCAGGCGCCTACTCGGTCTTGAGCCGCTCCGTGGCCACGGCAAGCTCGGTTTGCATCTGACGACGGATCTGGTGCTCGGAGATGTGGACGTTGCCAGCCTTGAAATCCGCCAGGAGCTTGGCCACCACCGTCTCGTCGCCGTTGCCTTCGGTCGCCGCGGTCAGCAACGCTGCCGCATAGGCTTCCGCTTCGGCACCCGCGTGCCCCAGATGCCCCGCCGCCCAGAGCGCGACCGCATGGTCGCGGCGCGCCTGCGCCCGGAAGGCCAGCTCCTGGTCGTGAGCGAAGAGATTCTCGAAGGCTCTTTCCCGATCGTCGAACGTCGTCATGCGTGTCTTTCCCAAACCCGCCTTCGCAAAGCGGCCATAAAGGTTCATATAATGGGAACCTTGGCGTCCGCGTGGCGCGAACCTGATCGACATAAGGAACCGAAGCCCGAAGCTCAACCTCTGCCGGTGCGGTGTCGGAGTCTTCAGTGTCCGGTCTCGTCGATGAACTGGCGTCGCCTGCGACGCCGCGACCCCGCGCTCATCACGACCGTCGATGAAAAGCCGGCGTCATTGTGCGGCAGCGGCCGATCCGCTAGGGTTAGGGACGGATGCCGGGAGATCGCTGACGTTCTCTCGGCCCTCGTCCTGCGGCCAGTCGCCACACCAAACACCGTGCGTACGCCTGGTCGGCCTGCGCGCGGATAAGGATAGGAGCCCCGGCCGACACATGGATTTCCTCAAGCCACGGTTGATCCCAATGAATCGCCGCCGTCGAATATACGAGGGCAAGGCCAAGGTCCTCTACGAGGGGCCGGAACCCGGAACCCTCATCCAGCACTTCAAGGATGATGCGACCGCCTTCAACGCCAAAAAGCATCAGGTCATCGACGGCAAGGGAGTTTTGAACAACCGGATCTCGGAGTTCATCTTCCAGCAGCTGAACAATATCGGAGTGCCGACGCATTTCATCCGCCGGCTCAACATGCG
>DATBEH010000133.1:0-6077 GCA_036276175.1 Lichenihabitans sp. | reverse complement strand
TTCGTCCTCACCCTGGGCGACGCCCACGTCTACGCGAATCATGTCGAGCAGGTCAGGACCCAGCTCGGCCGCGCCCCGCGGCCGTTGCCCCGCCTGCGCCTCAACCCCGCCGTGACGTCGCTCTTCGACTTCACCTTCGATGACATCGGGGTCGAGGGCTACGATCCGTGGCCTGCGATCAAGGCGCCGGTGGCGGTGTGAGACGGGAATCGGCATGACGGACTGCTATCGTCCGAGCCGGCTCGTCAAGGCGGGGTTCGGCGTGGCCCTGGCGGCAACGCTGCTCGGTGGCCTATGGGCCGGCGCCGCCGCGGTCGGGGCGGCGCCGAACCGCCCGGACATCACCGATTTCCATGCGGTGCATCTCGTCGGCCGCCTGATCGCGGAGGGCCACATGGCCGACGCCTATCGGACCCCCGCCATGCTGCGGCTCGAACAGGGCCTCGGCGGCCGGCCGGTGTTCATGCCCTGGTCGTATCCGCCGGCCTATGGGTTGGTGGCGGCACCGCTCCACGCCCTCGGGCTGATCCCGGGCTTCCTGGTCTTTTCGCTGGCGAGCCTGGCGCTCTACCTGGCGGCCATGCGCCGCTTGGGCGGCGAGGCTTGCTGGCCCGTGCTGCTGGCCTGCTTCGTCGCCATGGCGCTCAACCTGCGCTGCGGTCAGAACGGCCTCTTGACGGGCGGGCTCACGGCGCTCGTCGCGATTTGTGCGCTACACCGGCGGCCTCTGTGGGGTGGCACGGCGCTCGCGCTGCTGAGCCTCAAGCCGCATCTCGTGCTGATCCTGCCGATGTGGCTCGCGCTGCGCCGGCGCTGGCTCAACCTGGCGGTCGCCGCCGCCGGCACCCTGGCGCTGACGCTGCTCAGCTTCGCCGTCCTCGGACGCGAGGTCTTCGCGGCCTTCCTGGCCTCGATGCCCGACGTCGGGCGCATGATGGCCGCGGGCGCCTATCCGCTGCACCGCATGACGTCCCTCTATGCCTTCGCGCTGAGCCTCGGGCTGCCGCCCTGGCTGGCGCTGCTCATCCACGTCGGTGCGGCGACCGTGGTGCTCGCCATGATCGGCCGGCGGGTGCTGCGCGGGGGCGACCCGCGCGTCGAACTCGGACTCGTCGTCATGACCGGGCTCTTCGTCAGTCCCTATGTCTACGACTACGACCAGACGGTTCTCGGCGTCGCCCTGGTGCTCCTCGCGCCCGCCCTGATGACTCGGCTGAGCCGGCCGCGCTACCTTCTGCTGCTTGGCGGATGCGGCCTCGCCCAATCACTCGGCCTTCTCGTCAATACCGTGACCGCGGGCGCGCCCGATGGCGCCGTCTCGCTGGCGGGGCCGGTGCTGATGGCGATGGCGCTCATGATCCTGCACGTGCTCCGGGTCGAGGCCCCGGCCGGTGTCCGGACGCGAACCGAGGAGGCGACGGCTTGAGCGGGCTCGTCATCCGGGACGCTGCGCCGGCGGATGCCGGGCTCGTGCATGCCTTCGTCGTCGAACTGGCGGTCTACGAGAAGCTCGCCCACGAGGTCCGCTCGACGCCGGAGCTGATCGCCGAGGCGCTGTTCCGCCCAGCGCCGAGGCTCTTCGCCAACGTCGCCGAATGGGACGGTGCGCCGGCCGGCTTCGCGCTGTGGTTCTACAATTTCTCGACCTTCCAGGGGCGCCACGGCCTCTATGTCGAAGACCTCTATGTCCGAGAGGCCATGCGAGGCCACGGCATCGGCAAGGCGCTGCTGCGGTCGCTCGCGCGGCGCTGCCGCGACGAGGGCCTGGCGCGGCTCGACTGGAGCGTGCTCGACTGGAACCGCCCCTCGATCGACTTCTACAAGGCGCAGGGCGCCGTCATGCTCGACGGCTGGACCCAATGCCGCTTGAGCGGCGACGCCCTGACGCGGCTTGCCGGCCTGCCCGATGCCGCGGAGCGGCCATGAGCCTGCCGCTCGTGCTCCTCGCCGCCATCGCCCGCAACGGCGCCATCGGACGCGGCGATGGCCTGCCCTGGCGCCTGCCGGGCGACATGCGTCACTTCCGCTCGGCCACCATGGGCAGGCCGGTGATCCTCGGCCGCAAGACCTGGGCCTCGATCGGCCGGCCGCTGCCGGGCCGCTTTCCAGTCGTCGTCTCGCGCGACCCGGCTCTCGATCTGCCGGACGGCGTCGCGCGCGCCGCGGATCTCGAGGCGGCGCTCCGCTCCGCCGAGGATCTGGCGAGCCGCCACGGCGCGGGCGAGGTGATCGTCGCCGGGGGCGCCACGCTCTATGCGGCATTGATCGGGAGGGCCGACCGGCTCGTCGTCACCGAGGTCGACCTCGAGCCCGCGGCCGACACCTTCTTCCCCGCCATCGATCCGCGCCGCTGGCGCGAGACCGTCCGGCAGCCGCAGCCTCGGACGGCAGGGGACGAGGCGGCCTATGCTTTCGTGACGTACGCGCGGCGGTGACGGTTGCCTTGCTGCGGCCGGACGCGCATTCGATTGCGGCGCCCGAGCCGCTCGCCTATATGGGTCGCCACGACGGACCAGCGCTCCGCCGCGAACGAGGATCCGAATGCCCTGGACCAATCAGAGCGGCGGCAACGGCGGTGGGCCGTGGCGACCCACCCAGGGACCATGGGGCCAGGGGCCGTCCGGCCCAGGAGGCGGCCCGACCCCTCCCGACCTCGAAGACCTGCTGCGTCGCGTCCAGGAGCGCCTGCGCGGCTTTCTGCCCGGTGGCAGCTTCGGCGGCCTCGGCATCCTCATCGTCCTTCTGGCCGTCGTGCTGATCTGGCTGGCGAGCGGCTTCTACACGGTCGAGCCCAACGAGGTCGGCATCAACACGATCTTCGGCCGCTATACCGGCAAGACCCCGGCCGGTTGGCATTACAACCTGCCTTACCCGATCGGCTCGGTCGAGAAGCTGGCGGTCACCGACCGCAACTCGATCGACATCGGCGCCGTCTCGGCCGAGGATCCGCGTCACCCCGGCATGCAGATCGGCTCCGACGTTCCCCAGGAAAGCCTGATGCTGACCGGCGACGACAATATCGCCGACGTGAAGTTTCGCGTGATCTGGCAGATCGATCCGCAGCATCCCGAATTCTACGCCTTCAACCTGCGCAACCCCAACGAGACGGTGAAAGCCGTCGCCGAGAGTGCCATGCGCGAGGTCATCGGCCGCTCGCAGCTCCTGAAGCTGCTGACCACCGACCGCAGCGTGATCGAGCCCGCCGTGAAGGACCTCATCCAGAAGGTGCTCACCAGCTATAACGCCGGCATCCAGGTGGTTCAGGTCCAGCTTCTTTCGGTCGATCCGCCCCAGCAGGTGATCGCCGCCTTCCGCGACGTCACCGCCGCGCAGCAGGATCTCCAGACGGCACGCAACAAGGCCGAAGCCTATGCCAACAAGGTCGTGCCGGAGGCGCGCGGCGGCGCCGCCGCCACCGTGCAGGAGGCCGAGGGCTACAAGGAGCAGACCGTGCAGGAGGCGCAGGGGCAGGCCTCGCGCTTCGACCAGGTCTATGCGCAATACAAGAAGGCGCCCGACATCACCCGGCAACGCATCTATATCGAGACCATGGAGGCGGTGCTGGCCGGCGCCGACAAGACCATCATCGACGACGCGGGCAAAGGGAGCGGCGTGCTGCCGCTGCTGCCGCTCGGCTCCATGTCCAATGCGGGCGTTCCGGGAGCCAAGCCATGAAGGCCCCGCGCTACATCGGCGTCGCGGCTGTGGTCGTGCTGCTCTTCATCCTCAGCACCGCCGTCTACACGGTCAACCAGACCGAGCAGGCGCTGGTGCTCTATTTCGGCGAGCCGGTCGGGGTCGTGACCGATGCCGGCCTGCATTTCAAGGAACCGCTCGTCGAGAGCATCGTCTATCTCGACAACCGTATCCTCGACCTCGAGACGCCGCAGCAGGAGGTGCTGGTCTCCGACAACCAGCGGGTCCTGGTCGACGCGTTCGTGCGCTACCACATCGACGACCCGCTGAAATTCTACCAGACGGTGGGTTCGGTGAGCCGGGCCAACAACCAGCTCGCCTCGGTGCTGAACTCGGCGCTGCGTCGGGTTCTCGGGGAGGCGACCTTGCCGCAGATCGTGCGCGACGAGCGCGCGCAGCTGATGGTCAAGATCCGCGACCTCGTGAACACCGAGGGGGCGCGTCTCGGCGTCGCGGTCAACGATGTCCGCATCCGCCGCGCCGACCTGCCGCGCGAGCTCTCGGAGAGCATCTACAGCCGGATGCAGAGCGAGCGGGCGCGGGAGGCGGCCGAATACCGGGCGCAGGGCTCCGAACAGTCGCAGACCATCCAGGCCAAGGCCAACCGCGACGTGGTGGTGATCAAGGCCGAGGCGCAGAAGCAGGCCGACATGCTGCGCGGCGCGGGCGATGCCGAGCGCAATCGCATCTTCGCCGAAGCCTATGGCAAGGATCCGGTGTTCTTCAGCTTCTATCGGACCATGCAGGCCTATGTGTCGAGCCTGCGTCCCGACCACACGCGGCTCGTGCTGTCGCCGAGCTCGGACTTCTTCCGCTATTTCCAGAGTCCCGACGCCCCGGCCCCGGCCGACCTGAAGTCGGCGACGCCAAGTGCCGCCTCTCCCGCCGCGGCGGCTCCGGCTCCCGCCAGTGCCGCACCTTCCGCCGGAAGCCCGGCGCCCGCCAGTTCCCCGCCTGCGCCGACGCCGTAAGCGGCCGAGGGTTAAATTGCCGGGGGCGGCGGCTCATGTATGATTGCGGGAACAGCCTGGGCGTCGTCCCGGGACAACGGACATGTGCCATGCGCCTCGATCGCTTCATTCACGGTTTCTCCGACCCTCGGTCGCCCGTCCCGGCGCGGCTGATGCGCGGGGTCGCGGCCGCGGCCCTCGGCCTGGCGCTTGCCGCCGGGCCGATGCTGCCCGGCGTGGCCGGCCCGCCTCCGGCCTTCGCCAAGGGCAGCATGGATTCGCTCGCCGACCTCGCGGCCAGCGTCACCGATGCGGTGGTCAATATCTCGGCCTCCCAGGTGGTCGAGGAGAAGCAGGCCTCGACCATGCCGAAGCTGGCGCCCGGCACGCCGCTCGACGACCTCTTCGAACAGTTCTTCAAGCACCAGCTGCAGCGCCACAACGGGCCGGGCGGCGGCGAGGGCGGCGGTGATGAGGCGCCGCGCGGCCATCGCTCCAATTCGCTCGGCTCCGGCTTCATCGTCGACGCGTCCGGCATCGTGATCACCAACAATCACGTCATCGAGGGCGCCAACGACATCACCGTGATCCTCACCGACGGCACCAAGCTCAAGGCCGAAGTGGTGGGCAAGGACACCAAGGTCGACGTGGCGGTTCTCAAGGTGAAATCCGACAAGCCGCTGAAGTTCGTGCCGTTCGGCGACAGCGACAAGATGCGCGTCGGCGATGCCGTGATGGCGGTCGGCAACCCCTTCGGGCTCGGCGGAACGGTGACCGCCGGCATCGTCTCGGCCCGCAACCGCAACATCGATTCAGGCCCCTACGACAACTACATCCAGACCGACGCCTCCATCAACAAGGGCAATTCCGGCGGCCCGCTGTTCGACATGGCGGGCGAGGTGATCGGCATCAACACGGCCATCCTGTCGCCTTCGGGCGGCTCGATCGGCATCGGCTTCGCCACGCCGTCCAATACCGTCCTGCCGATCATCGACCAGCTCAGGCAGTTCCATGAGGTGAGGCGCGGCTGGCTCGGCGTGCGCATCCAAGGCGTCGACGACCAGATCGCCGAGAGTCTCGGCATCGGCGCGGCCCGCGGCGCGCTGGTCGCGGGGGTCGACGACAATGGGCCGGCCAAGCCCGCCGGCATCAAGACCGGCGACGTGATCGTGAAGTTCGACGGCAAGGACGTGAAGGATTCGCACGACCTGCCCAAGATCGTCGCCATGACGCCGGTCGGCAAGGACGTGCAGGTGGGCGTCATCCGTGACGGCAAGCCACAGGACCTTACCGTCAAGCTCGGACGCCTTGAAGATACGGTGAAACAGGCCGCGCTGCCGGGCGGCCAGCCCGACGCGCCGAAATCCGCCGTCCAGTCCGCGCTCGGCATGGAACTGTCGCAGCTCTCCGACGACATCCGCAAGCGCTTCA
>DATBEH010000132.1:0-26778 GCA_036276175.1 Lichenihabitans sp. | reverse complement strand
TTCTTCGACGTTGCGAAATATCCCGGCAAGCGCTCGCTCTACAAATGGGGCGCCGGCATGTGGGAGGCGGCGCTGCTCGCCGACGGCGTCGCGCCCGACAAGCTCTATCCGCTCGACCTCAAGCGCGCCAACGACAAGATCGCGGCCTTCAAGGAGAACGTCGTCTCCTACTGGGGCGGCGGCGCCGAGAGCCAGCAGGTGATGCTCAACGGCGACGCGTCGATGGGGCTCATCTGGTCGACCCGCGCCTCGCTGCTCGACCGGGATTCGAGCGGCCAGATCAAGTTCATCTGGGACCAGGGCCTGATCTCGCCGGGGGCGCTGGCGGTCATCAAGAACAATCCGGGCGGCAAGGCGGAGGCGATGAAGTTCATCGCCTCGATGTCCGATCCGCAAAAGCAGCTCGTGATGTTCGACATGCTCGGCCAGGGGCCGGCCAATCCGGCCACGGACGCGCTGATCCCCGCCGATCAGCGCAAATACAACCCGGTCGATCCGGCCAACATGAAGAACCAAATCGCCCTCGACATGCCCTGGTACGCCGACAACTACGGCGCGGCGCTCGACGCTTATACGAAGGTCATCTCGGCGTAGGCGAGAATCCCTTCTCCCGCTTGCGGGAGAAGGGAAGCTGTCGCCGAGGAAAAGACCACACAATCATGCCATCCCGCGCCAACGTCATCGCGCTCCTCTTGACGGCGCCTCTGCTGGCGGTCCTGGCGCTGGTCTATGTCCTGCCCTTCCTCGGCGTCGCCTCCTGGAGCGTGACGCTGCCGAAACCCGGCCTCGGCCAGTACGAGCGGCTGGCCTCGGATCCGCTCGTCCTCACGGTGCTCACGCGCACCTTCCGCATCTGCGCGACCGTCACGGTGCTGGCGGTCGCGGCCGCTTACGCGATCACCTATGTCTGGGTGCGCGGCAGCCCGGCGCAGCGGCGGCTGGCCGAGCTCGGCATCCTCATCCCGTTCTGGATCTCGGTGCTGACGCGGGCCTTCGGCTGGCTGTCGCTCCTGTCGAACCGCGGTCTTTTGAACACCTGGTTGCAGGCGGCCGGGCTCATCGATGCTCCGCTGCCGCTCGCCAACAGCGAGCTCGGCGTGGTGCTCGGCATGACGCATGTGCTGATCCCCTTCGCGGCCTTTCCGCTGGCCTCCGCCATGCGGGCCGTCGACGAGCGTGTGCTGCTCGCCGCGCGCGGGCTCGGCGCCTCGCGCTGGCGCATCTTCCGCTCGGTCTTCCTGCCGATGACGGCGTCCGGCGTGATCGGCGCGGCGCTGATCACCTTCGTCTTCGGGCTCGGCTTCTTCGTCACCCCGGCGATCCTCGGGGGCGGGCGCAGCATCATGGTGGCCGAGCTCGTCTACTTGCGCATGTTCCAGAGCCCCGACTGGGGACTCGGGGCGGCGGTCAGCGTGGTCCTGGTGCTGCTCGTCGGCCTGATGATGGCGGCGCTGTTCCGCTTCATCCGCCCCGCCGGCCTGGCGGGCGCCCGATGATCCAGCGTCCCGGCCCTCTGGCGCTCGTCTGCGCCGGCCTCGTCGGGCTGTTCCTCCTGGCGCCGTTGCTGTCCGTCGTGCCGATCTCCTTCACGCCGGCGCGGTTCCTGACCATGCCGAGGGGAGCGCTGTCGCTGGTGCATTATCGTGAGCTCGTCGCCAACCCGGACTGGGGCCGCAGCATGCTGCTCAGCCTGCGCATCGGCGTCGTCGCAAGCCTCGTCGCGACGTCGCTGGCGCTCGCCTTCGCGCTCGGCATCTGGATGGTCCAGCCGCGTTTCGCCGCCGTCCTCGTCGGCTTCGTGCTGCTGCCGATGATCGTGCCGCCGGTCGTCTCGGCGATGATCCTCTATTTCCTCCTCACCAGCCTGTCGCAGGTGAGCAGCCTCGTCGGCTACGACACCTGGCTCGGCGTGACGCTCGCCCATGTGGTGATGATCGCGCCTTTCGCGGTGGTGCTGATCCTGGTGGCCCTGGCCCAGGTCGACCGCCGCATCGACCTCGCGGCGCGCGGCCTCGGGGCCGGCGTTTTCCAGCGTGCCTTTCGGATCATCCTGCCCAATATCCGCTTCGGCGTGCTGACGGCGGCGCTGCTCTGTTTCGTGCTGTCGTGGGAGGAAATCGGCGTCACGCTGTTCATCACCAGCGTCAACGCCATCACCCTGCCGCGCATGATGTGGATGGGCGTGCACGACAATATCGACCCGGCGATCGCCTCCCTGTCGGTGGTGCTGATCGTCGTCACGACCACGGTGCTGGTGGGGCGCATGCTGCTCCAGCGCCGCGAGACGGCTTGAGGACTGGACCATGGACGAGATCTTCGGACGTCGCGACATGATCGCGCCGGCGCGACTGAAAAGTCTCAGCGCCAAGTCGGACCGGCGCGGCTTCGCGCAGCTTGGCAGCCACCTCGGCGCGCTCGCGCTGACGGGCGCGTGGCTCTATGCGACCTGGGGCAGCTGGTGGGCGGTGCCGGCCTTCCTGCTGCATGGAACCCTGATCAATTTTCTCTATGCCGGCCAGCACGAGCTCAGCCATTGGACGGTGTTCAAGACGAAGAGACTGAACGAGCTCTTCGGCCGCCTGTTCGGCTTCGTGCTGATCTATCCACGCGATTTCGACCAGATCCAGCATTTTGCCCATCACCGCTACACGCAGGATTGGGAGGCCGACGGCGAGCTCGGCCGCGACCGCTACACGCTTGCCTCCTACCTGCTCTGGGTGCTCGGCCCGACCTACTGGTACACGCGCGTGCGCCGCGTGATCCGCTTCAGCCTCGGCATCGTCAGCGAGACCTATATTCCGGCGAGCCGTCATGCCGAGGTGATCCGCGAGGCACGCTGGCACCTCGCCGGCTATGCCGCCGTCGCGCTCGTGTCGGTCGCGACGGGGAGCTGGCTCGCGGCAAAACTCTGGCTGCTGCCGATGCTGGCAATGAAGCCGGTGCACCAATTGCAGAACACCATCGAGCACCTCGGCCTGCCGCATGTCGACCAGATCACCGAGAATACCCGCACGACCCGCACCAACGCCCTGATGCGCTGGCTGGGCTGGAACATGCAGTTCCACACGGCCCATCACGCCTTCCCGGGCGTGCCCTGCTACGCGCTGCCGAGCCTTCACCAGGAGATCTTCGTCGACAAGGGCCGCAAGCCGCCGACCATGTCGTACCTCGCCTTCCAATGGGCGGTGGTGCGGGCGTTCTGGGCCGGGCGGAGCGAAGCCGACTATCCCGACGACGCGATCTGGATCTCGGACGACACCGACCTCGAGCCGGTGGCGCCGCGCGAGCGCGCCGCGAGGCGGGCGTGAGGCCGAGCCGCAACCTCAATTCCCCTCATGCTGAGCTTTTGGAAGCATGGGCCACGGCTTTGCCCCTGGCCGATCCTTCGACTGGCCCGCTACGCGGCCCGCTCAGGATGAGGTCCTTGGTGGGCGACTGAGCCGATGACCCTGCGCGTCTACCAGTCTCTCTGGGCGACGGAGCTGCGCCGCCCCGGCGTGCCGGAGCAGCCGGTCGAGGAGCGCTTCGAGCGCGTGCGCGAGGCGGGCTTCGACGGGCTCGCCATCGATCTCGGCGCCATGGACATCGAGGCCGCGCGCGCGGCGCTGCCGCTCTTCGGCCGCACCGGCCTGAAAGGCCTGCTGACCGCCTTCCCGCGGTCCGTCGAGGAGCTGCGCCCCGCGCTCCACCTCGCCAAGGACATCGGCTCCCCCTTCGTCATCGTCGTCGGCCAGGTCATGCCGCTCGCGGTGGCGGACATGGTCCCGGTCATCGAAGCCTGGATGGCCGTTGCCGAAGAGGAAGGAGTACCGTTGCAGTTCGAGACGCATCGCAACTGCATCACCAACGACCTCTTCTCGACCCTGCTGCTTCTCGACGCCGTCCCGGCGATGCGGCTCAGCGCCGACCTCTCGCATTACGTCGTCGACCGCGAGATGATGCAGCCGATCACGCCCGACTATCAGGCCTATATGGCCCGCATCCTCGAGCGCTCGGATAGTTTCCAAGGCCGGATCGCCAACCGCTGCCAGGTGCAGCTGCCGCTGCATTTCCCCCAGCACCAGGTCTGGATCGATACGTTCCGCGACTGGTGGCGGCGCGGCTTCGCGTCGTGGCAAGCCCGCCGCGGAGCCGACCAGGACTGCATCTTCCTCTGCGAGCTCGGCCCGCGCGACTATGCGATAACCGACGTCGACGGCGAGGAACTCTCCGACCGCTGGCAGGAAGCCCTTGTGCTCAAGCGCTGGGCGCAAGAGGATTGGGCGGCCGCCGCTGCGGGAGGATGACAATGCTGCTCGGCTGTATCGCGGACGACCTCACCGGCGCGACCGACCTGTCGCTGACGCTGGCCCGCGAGGGGCTGCGCACGGTGCAGACGACCGGCCTGCTGGAGGAGGATCTCGATCTCGGCGGCGTCGACGCGCTCGTGGTCGCCCTGAAGTCCCGCACGATCCCGGCCGCCGAGGCGGTGGCGCAGTCGCTCGACGCGGCCGAGAGGCTCGTCGCGGCGGGCGCCGAGCGCTTCTTCTTCAAATATTGCTCGACCTTCGATTCGACCGACACCGGCAATATCGGCCCTGTGGCGGAGGCGCTGATGGCCCGACTCGGGGCGGAGTTCTCCATCGCCTGCCCGGCCTTTCCGGCCAACGGCCGCTCGATCTACATGGGGCAGCTCTTCGTCGGCAATGTGCCGCTCGCCGAAAGCAGCATGCGCGACCATCCGCTGACGCCGATGCGCGACAGCGACCTGCGCCGCGTGCTGGGGCGCCAGATGAAGGGCGAGGTCGGCCATGTGGCCTATGCGGACGTCGAAGCCGGCGCGACAGCGATCGGCACCGCCTTCGACCGTGAGCGCAACGCGGGCCGCGCCATCGCCGTCGTCGATGCGCTGAACGACAGGCATCTGCGCGCCATCGGGGCCGCCGCCGCGCGCCTCAGGCTCGTCACCGGAGGCTCGGGCGTCGCCATGGGTTTGCCAGAGGCCTATCGCGACCTTGGCCTCATCGGCGAGCTGACGCCGCCCGCGGAGCGCATCGACGCGCCGGCGGGCCGGGCCGCCATCCTGGCGGGCTCCTGCTCGGCCGCGACGCGCGGCCAGGTCGCGGCGGCGAGCGAGGCCGGGCTGCCGACGTTTCGCGTCGATCCGCTGGCCATCGCCGACGGCAAGCTGACGGCCGCCATGGTCCTCGACTGGCTCGACGGCCAGGCTGCGGACGCCATCCCGCTCGTCTATTCGAGCGACGATCCGGCGGCGGTCGAGGCGGTCCAAGCGCGGCTCGGCCGCGCGGCGGCGGGTCGCGCGGTCGAGGATCTGCTGGCCGCGGTGGCACGCGACCTGCCGAGGCGCGGCGTCGCGCGCCTCGTCGTGGCGGGTGGGGAGACGTCGGGCGCGGTCGTCGAGGCGCTCGGGGTCAGGGCGCTGTCGATCGGTCCCGAGATCGATCCGGGCGTGCCCTGGACGCTGAGCCGCTCCGGACCCGCCATGGCGCTGGCGCTCAAATCGGGCAATTTCGGCGCGCCGGATTTCTTCCTCAAGGCCTGGGCCTCGCTGCGGTGACGCCGCGACGGTTGCGTGGCCGGCGACCGGATCAGCAGTGCAGCCGGAAATCCTGCGGGTGGGCCCGCAGCTCCGCGGCGCTGATCCCCTCGACGGTGATCGAGGTGCGCGGGTTGAGCGCGATCACGGCCTCCCCGCCGACGTCGTGGAGACCGTGCAGGACGGCCGCGATCGAGGCGAAACGGCCCGCCGGCAGGCTGATCACGTCGTGGCCGTGTCCGCCGAGATGGAAATCGGTGATCAGGGTCTGCCCGGCCGCCGGACCGAAGACGAACAGCGAATGCGGGCGGTGCGGGCCGATCACATGCGGTGAGGGCGCAGAGGCCGGCACGGTCGCCGTCAGCGGCGGCGCCGCGTTCGATGGCGGCGACAGGACGGGCTCGAGATCATAGGTGACGGTGTTGCTGGTCGCCGCTTGGCCGTCCGCCGCGCTCGTGCGCGCCACGAGAGCATTGTCGCCGTAGAGCAGCACGATGTCCGTCGACCAGCTTCCGTCGGCCGCGACGGTGGCGTTGCCGACCGGCGTCGTGACGTCGTCGTCGTAGAGCGCGACCTGCGCTCCCGCGGCGATGCCCTGCGTCTGCCCCGTCATCACCTGCGACAGGCTGTCCGTCGGGCCTCCCTGGTTGGCGATCGAAATCGTCGGCAGCGTCATATCGGCTCCTGTGGGGGATCAGCGGCCGGTTCGGCGAGATCTGCCCCCTCGGTCGGGTTCTGGAAGGCTAAATTTGACCTTATCTCAGCTCCCGGTCCGCAAATCTCGTCGCGACCGGGCTGGGCATTCAGTTCGGCAACATAAAGGGCCACAATCGTATCGTTAACGGACGGACGATGCTGCCGTAGAACATTCCTTATCGATGGCGGATGACCGGCATTGTAGAACGGTGGAGAGTTGAAGACGCATCGATCCTTGATGGTCATGCTTTCTTAACCTCATTTTGGCGCGCCGTCTCTACATTCCCGAGGTAAAGGTTAATTCGCCCGACGATCCCGACGGGGAGGCGCTCCGGGTGCCGGCCGGGCGTCGCTAAGACGCCGTTATCGATTAAAATTGTCGAGGCCTTCAGCTTACCAATTCGTCACCACCAGTTGGCGTAAATCCTCAATTCCTGTTAGTATAAATCAGAATGAACCATTCTTAGCGACAATTTTTATAAATTAGAGATAAATCATAAATCTCCAGTTAGCCCTAGATGTTCACATATAATCTACATTACCGGCTTTAAATATATTACATTATTTACGTAATCCAGCATTAATCTAAGATAAATCATGCTTATTAGCCGCCACTTATCAAGACACAGCCAGTTTGTTCCCATGAACTCGTTCACGGGGACAGACGACAGTGAACATCAACATCTCTTATGACAACAGTGCAGCCACGGCACCATCCTGGTTCCAGAGCGCGGTCAACAGCGCCGTCAGCTATATGGACGCCCTGATCGTCAATCCCATCACGGTCAACGTCACCTTCTCGTGGGGTGAGGAGAACAACAACGCGATCAAGGCCGGGACGGCGGGCCAGAACCAGTCCTATGGCGCCAACGTGGATTATGCCACCCTCTCGGGCGCGCTGAAGAGCCATGCCACCTCGGCCGACGACCAGGCCGCAGTCGCGGCGCTGCCCGCGACGAACCCCTACGGGTCGTCGCAATATTTCGTGTCGACCGCGCTGCAGAAGGCCTTGGGCCTCGACAGCGCCACCGCGACGGCGACCGACGGCTTCGTCGGTCTGTCGAGCTCGCTGCCCTGGGCCTACAACGCCGACGGTTCGGTGACGGCCGGCAACTACAATCCCGTCGCCTGCATCGAGCACGAGATCTCGGAGGTCCTGGGCCGCGCCGCCTATCTGCCGAGCCAGAGCTCCGGCACCCTGACGACGCTCGACCTGTTCCGCTATGCGGCGCCCGGACAGCACGAGACGACGCAGGGGGCGGGCTACTTCTCCGTCGACGGCCGGACCATGGAACAGGCCTTCGGCAACCCGGGCGATGCCGCGGACTGGTCGGCGTCGGTCATCGGCGACCGTCTCGCCGGCAACATCACGGCCGGCGTCGCCAGCCAGGTGACCGCCCTCGACCTGCAAGTCATGGACGTGCTCGGCTATACGATCGATCCGACCGCCGCCACGCCGAGCGCCGCCACGGCCCAGGCGCCGGCCGCCAACTCGGCGCCGGCCCCGGACCCGTCCGCGCCGTCCTCGCTGACCTTCTCCACGAGCGTCGCCTTCCACGGTCCGCGCCGCGCCACCTTCACCGGCACGGTCTCGGACAATTCGGCTGCCGTCGAGCTCTTCGACGGCTCGACCGATCTCGGCGCCGCCACGGTCAACGGCGACGGTTCATGGTCGCTCAGCGCCACCCTTCCCGCGCCGAGCGGCGACGCCATCGTCGCGGTGGCCACCAATGCGGCCGGCCAGAGTACGGCGACGCCGAACTTCGCCATCGACACCGGACTGCGGGGGGCGCCCTACGTCACCGTGGAGCAGATCTACGACGACAGCGGCGACGTGCTCGGCAACGTCTTCGTCCGGCGCAACGGCGCTTCCCACACGGTCATGACCCGCGCCGGTCGGCTCTCGGGCCTGGCGACGAACCAGATCGTCTCGGACGGAGGGAATACCGTCGCGGTCGGCCACGGTGCGACCGTGACCGGAACCGGGTCGGCCGACACCTTCGTGTTCCGGGCGCATCCGGGCCAGAGCATCGTCACGGATTTCCAGGCCGGCGGCGCCTCGCACGACACGCTGAGCCTCGCCGCGTCCTCCTTCTCGTCCGTCGCCGACCTGCTCCACCATACCCACCAGGCCGGCAATGACGCCGTCATCGCCGTCGGCGCCACGGACACGATCACGCTGCACGACACCAGCGTCGCGGCGCTCAGGCACAACCCGAGCGACTTCACCTTCCACGGGTGACCCTGCGCCGCTACTTCCGGGTCATGCCGTAGAGCACGACGTCCTGGGTGGGGCCGACCAGGAAGCCCTGCACGTCGGCGCGCTCGGCGGTCTGCTTGACCTCCTGGAACATGATGACGAAGGGGCTGTCGTCGAGCAGCGTCTGCTGCAGGTCCTTGTACATCTGCTCGCGCTTGGCGGTGTCACGCTCCTCGACGGCGGCCTCGGTCATCTTGCTGATCTCGGGGATCAGCCAGCTGTTGCGCCAGGCCAGCGGTTTCGTCGGCGGATTGTCGGAATTGTCGGTATTGCGGGCGAAGCTGTCGGCATTGGTGTGCGGGTCCATGTAGTCCGGTCCCCAGTAGACCATCAGCATCTGATGCTGGCGCGCCCGGTATTTGGTCAGCAGCGTCTTCTGCTCGGCGGGGATGATGGTGACCCTCACGCCGCCTTTCGCCATGCTGGCCTGGACCGCCTGCGCCATGTTGCTGTAGGGCGCCGAATTGGCGGCGTCGAGCGTGAGGTCGAGGCCGTTGGGAAACCCCGCTTCGGTCAGCAGCTGCTTGGCCTTGGCGGGGTCGTAGGTGAAGGGTGTCTTGTCGAGCGCGGCCCAGAAGCCCGCCGGCCAGAAGGTCTGGTGGACCTGGTACTGGCCCTTCAGGAACGAGTTGGCCATGCCGTCGTAATCGACCAGGTAGTGCAGCGCCAGGCGAACCTTCGGATTGGCGAGCGGCGGGTCCTTGACGTTGAGGCCGATGTAGTGAAGCGTCGCCTGGGGCGAGGCGACGATCTTGACGTCCTTGTCGCCGGCGATGCTGGCGATCTGGTCGGGCGTGAGGTCGCGGGCGACGTCGGCGTCGCCCTTCTCGATCAGCAGACGCTGCGCGGCGGGCTCGGGAACGTGGCGGATGACGACGCGCTTCAACGGCGGCGCGCCTTCGCGGTAGGTCGGATTGGCGTCGAGCACGACGCTCTCGTTGGCCTTCCAGGCGCGCAGCGAGAAGGCGCCGGACCCGGCCGAGTGGGTTTTCAGCCAGCCATTGCCGAGGTCGCCGCCCTGCGCGTGCGTCATCACGGCCGCCTTCTCGACCACCGAGCCGACGATCGAGGACATCAGCGCCAGGACCAGCGAGGGCGCGTAGTTCGGCACGATGGTGATCTCGAGCGTCGAAGGGTCGACGGCCTTGACCATCCGGTCGACAGTCTCGGCCGTCCAGCCGAGCTGCGAGATCAGGAAGGCGGGGTTCTTGTTGAGCTTGATGACGCGGACGAGCGAGAAGGCGGCGTCCTCGGCCGTCACCGGCTTGCCGTCGGTGAAGGTGAGGCCCGGGCGCAGCTTGAACGTCATGGTCTTGCCGTCGGGGCTCACCGTCCAGCTTTCGGCGACGCCGCCGACGAGCTTGGTCACGTCCTTCGGATCGTTGCGGATCAGCCGGTCGTAGAGGTTGCTGTCGATCTCGACGCCGGTCAGCTCATAGCATTCGGCCGGATCGAGGCTGATCATGTCGTCGATGTTCTTGGCCATGACCAGCGTATCGGCCGGCGTCGCGGCGCGGGCCTGGGGTGTCGCCGCCATCGCCAGCACGGCGAGGCCGATGATCATCCGCGTCTTCGTTCGATCCGACATGCGCTCGTCTCCCCCAAACCCGGCCTCATGCTCCACGCAGTGAAGAGGCTTCCCGCGCCGGACGCAAGGGGCCACCGGGGTCTCACCGCGCGGGGAATTTGTCCGCTACAGCAGGCCGCGCCTGGCCAGATGGCGCATCAGGTGGCCGAGGCCGAAAATCCAGGGGGCGCAGTCGCTGCTGTGGCGGATGCGGTTCGTCAGGCCGCCGAGCTCGGGCGCCGACACCGTCACGACGTCGCCGACCTTGTGGGTGAAGCCCTGGCCGGGCTCGTCGCGATCCTCGGTCGGGGCGAAGAGCGTGCCGAGGAACAGCACCGCCCCGTCCGGATACTGATGGTTCGGGCCGATCATCTCCGCGACGAGGTCGGCCGGATCGCGGCTGATCTTGCTCATCGAGCTCGCGCCATCGAGCCGGTAGCCCTCCGGCCCATCGACGGTGAGGCGCAGCTCCATATGACGCACGTGATCGAGCGAGAAGGTGGCGTCGAAGAAGCGCAGGAACGGCCCGATCGCGCAGCTCGCGTTATTGTCCTTGGCCTTGCTGAGCAGCAGGGCGGAGCGCCCCTCGAAATCGCGCAGGTTCACGTCGTTGCCGAGCGTCGCACCGACGATCCGCCCCGTCGAGGCCACCGCCAGCACGACCTCCGGCTCGGGGTTGTTCCATGAGCTTTTCGGATGGATGCCGGCATCGCTGCCGGTGCCGACCGCCGACATGGACGGCGCCTTGGTGAAGATCTCGGCATCCGGGCCGATGCCGACCTCGAGATATTGCGACCAGGCCCCTTGCTCGATCAGCACCGCCTTGAGCCGCATCGCTTCGGGCGAGCCGGGCTTGAGCTTGGAGAAATCCTCGCCGACGAGACCGATGATCTCGCTGCGGATCGAGGCCGCGGCCGTGAGGTCGCCGCGCGCCCGCTCCTCGATGACGCGTTCCAGCATCGAGATCGCGAAGGTCACGCCCGCCGCCTTGATGGCCTGGAGGTCGATGGGCGCGAGGAGCCACGGCACGCCGCAATTGCGGGTCTCCTCGGGCGTGTTGGCGAGGAGCTCGCCGAGTCCGGCCACCCGTTCGCCCTCGACGCTGCGCAAGGCCTCGGCCGGATCGTCGCGCTCGCAGAGATCGCGCATGGTCGGGAAGGCGCGGGAGATGTCGAACACGCCCTCGGCGCGGATCGCCACGACGGCCGGGCCGCGCGTCTCGGGCCGCCAGACCCGGCCGGCGAGCGCGCCGGCGAAACCGTCGGCGGGAAGGGTGGTCGAGGCGTCGAGAGCGAGGCTTGGCATGGCGGTCCGCGGAGCTTGCACCGATCCTGGGCAATAAGCGCGTTTCGGCGGCAGCGGCAAGCGCGGATGGCGTGCGCCGTGTCATCGGCAAGGCAGACCGCTGGGTCGCCGAGGTCCGCAACCGGAAAGTGAGCTGAAAATGAGTCGACGGCACGCGACCTTGCGATACAGTCGCGGCCGGCCTCGAGCGTCGCGTGGCATGGCCGCTTCGATGGACCTGCGGTAGGCCGGAGTGGGCCATGACCCGGACGACGGTATCATCCGCCGAAGCCATGCCGGTGCCGGTCCGCCCGCCATGGCGGTCGGTGCCCGGCGCGGTCGCGCAGGCGCTGCGGCGGCTCGCCTCGCCGGCACCGCTCGCGGCGCTCTTCGCCTCCGGGCTGCTTCTCCTGGCCTGCAACGTGACGGCGCGCGTCGGGCACGGCGCCGTCGTGTTCAAGCATTTCTACCCCAGAGCCTATCTCCTGCTGGTGGTGCTGGCGCTGGCCTATCGCGTCTCCGCCTTGTCCGCTCCGGCGTGGCGAAATCTTCGATCGCTCCTCGGCCGTGCCCTGGTGGTCTGCGGATTTCTGGCGCTGCTGATCGGCGTCAGCGCGCTGGTCTCGAACGGCACCACCTATGCCGAGATGGCCAGCAACTATTGGCTGACCGATCCCTTCGGCTCGACCAGCCGCCGCGTCGGGTTGCCGGTGCTGGCCCATGTCCTGGGGTTCGAGAAGAACGGCTACGTCTTCTTCTGGTATGCGGTGCTCTTCGGCAGCGTCGCCTCGGCGCTCGCCCTTCTCGACCGCGGCAGGCTCGCCGGCGTCGAAAAGTTGTCGCTGCTCTCGTCGTCGATCCTCGCCTATGCTTTCGTCGGTCCCGGATACAGCGAGGTCTTCGTGCTGATGCTCGGCTGCGGCGCGCTGCTGATCCGGACCAGCATGGTCGAGAAGGTCGTCCTGGCCGCCCTGATGCTGGCGACGCACGAGACCGCGACCGCCCTGACCGCGCTGGCCATCGTCGTCAAGGCGCAGGACGAGGAGCGCGCCGACTGGCTCGCGGTCTTCGGCACGCTCTATGGGCTCTATGTGGCGGCCTATCTGTTCGCCTGGCGCGGCGAGGTCTTCCAGGCGCTGCTCACCGCCGGCAAGCCGAGCCCGGATGCAAGCGAGACCGCGCCTGGCCTCGCGCTCGCCCATCCGGGGCGGGCGCTGCTCGGCATCGTCGTGGCCTACAAGCTCTACTGGGCCATCGTGCCCGTCGGGCTCGGACATCCGAGATTGCGGCCGATGACGCTGGCGATGCTGGTTTCGCTGATCCTCGCGGTGATCGGCACGGACACGTCGCGCCTCGTCGAATTCGGCACGCTGGCCTTCCTCCTCCTGGCGCTGGAGATCCTGCCCGGCTGGCCACGGCGGCTGCGCATCGCGCTCGCGCTCGCCAACCTTCTCGTGCCGAGCCTCTATGTGGCGACCAACGCCGAGCCGCTCTGGGGCGACGGGCTCTATTCGGCCTATCTTCATGGGGCCAACGCCGCCGGATGGGATTGGGGGCGATTGTTCGCGGCCGACGCCCAATAGCCGGGACGGGCGATCCGGCTTGCGAGCCGGAGCGAACCGCCGCATATAGGTCGGAACGACGCCGGACGGCGTCGAGACGAGGGAGCGGCCTGCAGGTCTCGGTGATCGCCTCCTCGCCGCGCCCGAAGCCCTGAAGGTCCCGCCCATGACCATCGCCGTGACGCCGCCGGTCGGCGGAAATTCCTCCGCCCGCACCCTTCGCCTCCAGCCGCAGGACAATGTCGTCGTCGCGGTCGACGTGCTCGACCTCGGCAAGCCGACGAGCGCGGGGATCGTGCCCACGGCCCGCGTGCCCAAGGGCCACAAGATGGCCTCGGTGCCGATCGCCCTCGGCGCGCCGGTGCTGAAATTCGGCCAGATCATCGGCTTCGCCACCCAGCCGATCGCGCCCGGCGACTGGGTGCACGAGCACAATATGGCCATGGGCCAGGACTTCGACCGCGACTACCAGTTCGCGCAGGGCGCGCGCGCCGAGGAGGTGCTGCCGCTCGACCAGCAGGCCACCTTCCAGGGTTTCCGCCGGGCGAACGGGCGGGCCGGAACCCGCAACTACCTCGCCATCCTGACCAGCGTGAACTGCTCGGCCTCGGTGGCGCGCTTCATCGCCAAGGATTTCGAGCGCTCGGGGCTCCTCGGCGATTATCCCAACATCGACGGCGTCATCGCGCTGGTGCACGGCACCGGCTGCGGCATGGCCGACAAGGGCGAGGGGTTCGAGGCGCTCAAGCGCACCCAGTGGGGCTATGCGACCAATCCCAACATCGCCGGCGTGCTGCTCGTCGGCCTCGGCTGCGAGGTCTTCCAGATCGGCCGGATGAAGGCCGAATATGGCTTGGGCGAGTCGGATCACTTCCAGACCATGACCATCCAGGACACCGGCGGCACCAGGAAGACGGTCGAGCAGGGCGTCGCGCGGCTGCGCGCCATGATGCCGGCCGCCAATGCGGCGCGGCGCGAGACCATTCCGGCGTCCGAGCTCACGCTGGCGCTGCAATGCGGCGGGTCCGACGGCTATTCGGGCATCACCGCCAATCCGGCGCTGGGGTCCGCCGCCGACCAGCTGGTCAGGCACGGCGGCACGGCGATCCTGTCCGAGACGCCCGAGATCTACGGCGCCGAGCATCTGCTCACCCGCCGCGCCGCGACGCGCGAGATCGGCGAGAAGCTCGTCGACACCATCCACTGGTGGGAGGCCTACACCAGGCGCAACGGCGGCGAGATGAACAACAATCCCTCGCCCGGCAACAAGGCGGGCGGGCTGACCACCATCCTGGAGAAATCGCTCGGCGCCGCCGCCAAGGGCGGCACCTCGACCCTCGCCGGCGTCTATCATTATGCCGAGCCGGTGACGGCCAAGGGCTTCGTGTTCATGGATACGCCGGGCTACGACCCGGTCTCGGCCACCGGGCAGGTGGCGGGGGGCGCCAACATCCTGTGCTTCACGACCGGGCGCGGCTCGGCCTACGGCTGCAAGCCGGTGCCCTCGATCAAGCTCGCCACCAACTCCGACACCTACCGCCGCATGCAGGACGACATGGACATCAATTGCGGCGACGTGCTCGACGGCGTGTCGATAGAGGACAAGGGCAAGGAGATTTTCGCCAAGATCCTCGCCGTCGCCTCGGGCGAGCCGTCGAAGTCCGAGGCGCTCGGCTACGGCGACGCCGAATTCGTCCCCTGGCAGATCGGCGCGACGATGTAGCGTTCCGTCGACGAGGCGAGGTGGCACGATCGGCATCGCAGGCCCGGAGCGTGCCGTTTGACCGGCGGCGGGGCTGCGGCTAACACGGCCCCGGCGCCCACCGGGCGTCCGCGCCGACGATGCGCGCGCTAAGCAGGTTCTATCGAACCTGCTTATACTTAGAGGTCAAGCAGCTTTGATTCGCTTTGAAAAAGCGAAATCAACCGTGGCTTTCACCACGCAAGGCTGCTTAGGCAAGCCCGCCCGAGACGCTGAGACCCGATGGCCGTCTATACCGCAGTCACCGCGCCCGACCTCGAAGACTTCCTCGGCGGCTACGATCTCGGCGCGCTGCTCTCGCTCAAGGGGATCGCCGAGGGGGTCGAGAATTCCAACTACCTGCTCGTGACCGAGCGCGGGCATTTCATCCTGACGCTCTACGAGAAGCGCGTCGCCGAGACGGACCTGCCCTTCTTCCTCGGCCTCATGGAGCATCTCGCGGCGCGCGGCATCAACTGCCCGCAGCCGGTCCGGAGCCGGGCCGGGCAGGCGCTCGGCCGCCTCGCCGGCCGGCCGGCCGTCATCGTCACCTTTCTCGACGGAGTGTGGATCGCGGCGCCGGGCGTGGGCCATTGCCGGCAGCTCGGCCGCGCGCTGGCGGAGCTGCACCTCGCCGGCGCCGATTTCACGATGCGGCGGCCGAACGCGCTCTCGATCGAGGCCTGGCCGCGGCTCTTCGCGACGGCCGGGTCGCACGCCGACGATGTCGCCCCCGGCCTTGTGGCCGCGACCGAGACGGAACTCGCCTTTCTGCACGAGCGCTGGCCCGAGACGCTGCCGCAGGGCGTGATCCATGCCGATCTCTTCGTCGACAACGTCTTCTTTCTCGGCGATCGCCTCTCCGGTCTGATCGATTTCTATTTCGCCTGCACGGATGCGCTCTCCTATGACCTCGCGATCTGCCTCAATGCCTGGTGCTTCGACGCCGAGGACCGCTACGAAATCGCCAAGGGCGCCGCGATGATCGAGGCCTATCGGGCGGTGCGCCCGCTCGACGCGGCCGAAGTTGACGCCCTGCCGGTGCTGTCGCGCGGCGCCGCGTTGCGCTTCATGCTGACGCGGCTCGTCGACTGGCTCGACGTGCCGCCGGGCGCCTTGGTGAAACCCAAGGATCCGCTCGAATATCTGCGCAAGCTGCGCTTCCACCAGGGCGTCGCCTCGGCGCGGGACTACGGGCTGCGATGAGCGATCCGGTCATCATCTGGACGGACGGCGCCTGCTCGGGCAATCCGGGCCCCGGCGGCTGGGGCGCCATCCTGCGCGCCGGCAGCCGCGAGAAGGAGCTGTTCGGCGGCGCTCCGGCCACGACCAACAACCGCATGGAGCTCACCGCCGCCATCAAGGCGCTCGAGGCGCTGACGCGGAGCTGCGAGGTCGATCTCTATACCGATTCGCAATATGTGCGCGGCGGCGTCACCGGCTGGATCTCGGGGTGGAAGCGCAACGGCTGGCGCACCGCGGACCGCAAGCCCGTCAAGAACATCGAGCTCTGGCAGGAGCTCGATGCCGCGGCGACGGCGCACAAGGTGCGCTGGCACTGGCTCAAGGGCCATGCCGGCCATCCCGAGAACGAGCGGGCGGACGAGCTCGCCCGCCAGGGCATGGCGCCGTTCTTGCGGCGCTGATGCGACGGCGGTTTCATTCCCAAGGTGGGATATCGGTGTCGATCTCAACGGAAACGATCGGCTCACGGGCAAGGGGCACACTGCCAGGGGAGACATATGGCAGCCCCTTCTTAGGCCATAGGAAGGGCCGACGCTCCATATGATGGTGTTGGGGCAAGCCAAGCAATCGCCATTTCTGCTTGGAGGTTGAAAGCCTGCGAAACTCGCTTCCAACGAAGCCGCGATACTCGGCATAGAGTTTCTCGATTTCTTCATCTAGCTGCCGAAAGCATGCATCGTCTCGACAGAACCAATAGTGCCGACCCCAGCCTACCATCGTCCCAGTCAACTTGCTCATTGTGTGTAGGTATGTTAGCCGAGGATCAAGTTTGTCAGTTTTTCGGCACTCTATGATGGCGGCGCGGCTGTCCGAAAACAGATCACGCACTGCGCCGATATGGCGATCGCGAGATTTAGTAGACGGTCGCAGAAAACCGTTGGCGAATTGTATACCCAGAAATTCGAATTTTTCTGTGACGAGGCCTTGCGCCATTTTATGGTTCGAGACTGTCATCTTCCATTTGCTCAGTAAGCTAAGAGCTTCCTTATATTTTGTTTCAGCTGTGGCTTTATCTGGAGCAAGGATGATAAAGTCATCAATGTAACGCAGACAACGAACGCCAACGGTGGCGTTCAGTGCATGATCGAAATCAGCTAGAAGAATGTTGCCGAGCAGCGGGGATAGAGAATTGCCTTGTGCGACCCCTACATCATACAAAGGGAAGGCATCCTTATGCTGTGCAAGTTTCTCCATATTTTCTAATTCAACTGTAATAGCTTGTGAGAATAATTCCATGAATTCCGACTCAGCTGGCCCCACAGCCTTTGATACAAGGGCCGTAACGGTGCTTTTAGGTATCTTAGTGAAGAATCCGGTAATGTCTGAACGAATATAGTATTGTGCACCATCAGCGATAGCCACCAACACCGCCTGAACTGCCGCTGGTACTGCCGAGAGCATATCCTCTTTGGCTTTTTTAATACCACCAAAACTGTAAGGGGTTCGCACATAAGGCTTAAGAGCAGGAACGGTGACGAGCACGTCGTGCACCGCCCGCTGTACGATCCGCCCCTCAACTTTCGCAACTACCAGAGGACGGATACCGTCCTTCCGGGCTTTACCCTTGCGGATCGGGACGCCCTTGGACGGTGGAAACTTGAATTTCTTTCTCTGTAGCTGTTCAGCAATACGGGCAAGATTAGTGTGGGCTCTCAGCTCGAATGCTTTGATCTCGTCCTGAGTTTCTCGCGATTTGGACCGTCGCGCATTGCGATGAATTGCAAGCCAAGCCGTCTGCAAGGTTTTCTGCCGACGCACTCGAAAGGCTAAGTCCCCTGTCACCTTGCCTGTGGTCCTGTTGGTCTCCTACCCATCCGACAATTGGTCTGTCCTCTGCGAAGGTGCCTTGCGGTCCGGTTCGCCACTGCGAGACTTGCGCCGCGCCGTCGCACTGTACGCTCAGGTCTCCGGTAGCCCCGAGATTATGAACGCCCAGTGCCAGAGACAGTGCGAGCAGCTGAGCCTTTCGGCTGGTCCGCCGGCGCCGCGCCAAACTGGCGTGTTTTTGCATGAAGCCCGCATCTACCCTCCCATCCGGGAAAGCCTAAGGTTTTTCGGCTTTTCGGCAAGAGGCGCGAACCCCGTCCCGCCTCGCCCGTTAAATAAAAGCTGCCAGCCGCCCAACAGGACCCCCGAAAGGTGTAGGAAACGACTTGCTTTCTGCCGGACAGGTCGGGTCTGTCCTCTGCGAAGGTGCCTTGCGGTCCGGTTCGCCACTGCGAGACTTGCGCCGCGCCGTCGCACTGTACGCTCAGGTCTCCGGTAGCCCCGAGATTATGAACGCCCAGTGCCAGAGTCCATTAGCCATACGGTACAATGTTCCTCGGTAAACTTCAACCTGAGCGGACGCATCTTGGAAGTTGACAACAGGAAAGTTGCAGCCAGAATTGGCGGGGAGTGGATCGCGTCGACGGCTCCGAAAGCGGCCGCGGCGTCCGACTACACCGTCCCCTCGAGGAGCGGCTGCCCGAGATAGTGCCCGGCCGCGGGTGCGCCGGGCAGGGCGAAGAAATAGCCGCCGCCGACGGGCTTGATATATTCCTCGAGCGGCTCGCCGTTGAGCCGGGCCTGGACGGTTAGGAAGCCGGCATCGAGATCGTTCTGGAAGCAGACGAAGAGCAGCCCCATGTCGAGCTGGCCGGCCTTGGTCAGGCCGTTCGAATAGTTGAAGGGGCGCCGCAGGATGAGATTCGCTGCGGTCTCAGGGGTGCGCGGGTTGGCCCGGCGGATATGGGCGTCGAGCGGGACGCGCTTGCCGGTCGGGTCGCCGGCGTAGTTCGGGTCGTCGCGCTCCTGCGTCAGGCCGAGCGGCGCACCGCTCGCCTTGTCGCGGCCGATGATCGTCTCCTGCTCGCGAAGCGGCGTGCGGTCCCAGCGCTCGACGAGCGTGCGGATGAGGCGCACCACCTGGTAGCTGCCGCCCTGCGTCCAGGCGGGCTCGTCCGCGCCTTTGCCGACCCAGACGATCCTCTCCATCAGAGCGCGATCGGCGGCGTCGAGGTTGGCGGTGCCGTCCTTGAAGCCGAGTAGGTTGCGCACCGTGTCCTTGCCGAGCGCCTTGACCGTGTGGGGCGGCAGGAATCCCTCCTGCTTCCAGCGGATCGCCAGCGAGTCGGGGGTGTGCTTCATGAGGTCGCGGAGCGCGTGGATATTGGTCTCGGCGGTGTTCGAGCAGATCTGCACCAGCAGGTCGCCGTGGCAGCAGGCGGCGTCGAGCCCATCGTTGGGGAACTCGGTCATGGCGACGAGACGCTTCGGCTTCTGCCCCTTGAGCCCGAACCTGTCGTCGAACAGCGAGGCGCCGAGCGCCACCGTCATGGTGAGGTTGTCGGGGAAGACCTTCGGGCCGAGCAGGCCCGAATCGGGGGGCGGCAGCTTCGGGTCGACGACCGTCACCTCGCCGCCCTGCGTCAGGAAGGCGAAGCGCTCGGTCAGGAGCCGCATCAGCCGCACCAACTCCGGGCGGCCGTCGGCCAAAACGTCGAAGGAGACGACGAGCGCCGCGGCCGGCTCGGGATTGACGATGCCCGACTGATGCGCGCCGTAGAACGGCTGGCGATCCTGCGTCCCGTCCCCGCCGGCATGGACCGGCATCTCGGCGCTCGCTGCCGGGCCGGCGCCGAGGGCCAGCGTCGAGCCAGCGAGACCGAGCAGGAGGCCGCGGCGGCCCGGGCAGGACGGGGCGGCGTCGCGCGCCGCCAGCAGGGCATGAGCCGGGCAGCCGGAGGGCCATCGTTCGTCGGTTGCCATGAGGGTCCCTCAGTCGATGCCCAAGGTGCCGCGCAAGGTCGAGAGATCCTCGGCCAGGACCGTGATCGGGCCTTTCAGCCGGTTGCGGTCGGCGGTCTCGAGCTTGTCGTAGGAGACATAGCCGCCGCCTTCGGAGGTGCGATACTTCGCCAGGATCGCGTCGACCTTGGCGAAATTCTCCCCGACGCGTGCGACGAGCTCGGGGTTGCGCTTGACGACCAGCGGATCGAGCAGGTCGACGATCTTCTGCGCGCCGTCGAGATTGGCCTGGAAGTCCCACAGGTCGGTGCGGCTGTAGCGGTCTTCCTCGCCGCTGACCTTCTTGGAGGCTACCTCCTCGATGAGACTGGCGGCGCCGCCCACCATGCTCTTCGGCGTGATGGTCAGCCCCGCGATGCGGGACTTGAGGTCGCTGGCGTCCGCCATCAGCTTGTCGGCGAGGGGCTCGAGTCCGGCCGTCGACCTGTCCGCGAAGAGACCCTTCTCGATGCGGTGGAAGCCGGTGAACTTCGGATCCTTGGCCTTCAGCTCGAAATCGTCCTCGCGGCTGTCCACGCTGGTGTCGAGATCGCTGAACAGCTCGGCGATGGGCTCGATCCGCTCGTAGTGCTGGCGGGTCGGGGCGTAGAGCGCCCTGGCCTCGTCGAGCTTGCCCGCCTTGACGGCATCGGTGAAGGTCCTGGTCTCCGCCGCCAGCGCCTCGACCTCGCGGGTGACATAGGCCTTGTATTCGGCGAGCGGGCCGACGAGATCCATCGGCGAGATCGGTGCTGTTGGGGCCGCGTCGGCGCCCTTGGCGGCAGCCGCCACCGTCAGGGTGCCCTTGGGGTTCGACAGCAGGCCGCAGGTGATGTCGTAGCGGCCCGCCTCGAGCGTCGTCGTCACGGTCTGCACGAAGCCGGGGATGATGTTCTCGCGCTCCTCGACGACGTTGACGCCCTTGAGGATCTCCCATTCGACCACGCGGCGGCTCGCGTTCTTGATCTTGAACACGGACTTGCCGGGTGGGATGGTGAGCGAAGCCGGCTCGCAGCCCTTGTCGGTGATGGTCACCGCGACGGGGGCGGGGTCCTCGGCACGCGCCGTGCCGGCGAGGCCGCAGGCGAGAAGAAGCGCGAGTCCGCCGAGGGAGGCGCTCGTCGTCGGGCGGGCAAACAGGATCATCGTCTTGGTCTCTTGCGGGAAGGGTCAGGCGGGGCTGGCGGTGCGGATCTGCGGCCGGGCAGGGCGCAGCAGGAGCAGCAGCACCGGCACCAGGAAGGCCAGATAGATCAGCACCTCGCCGACCGTCGGCATGTCCTGGTAGCCGAAGAAGCCGGTCAGCAGCGTGCCGAGGACGCTGTCGCCGGGCAGGACGTTGCTGAGATCGAAAGCCGTTCCCTGCAGCCCGTTCCACACGCCCGCCTCGTGGAAGGCCCTGAGGCCGCCGGCGAGGAGCCCGGCCGCCACGAAGACGATCAGAATGCTCGTCCACCGGAAGAAGCGGCGCAGGTCGAGCCGATAGCCGCCATAGGTGATGGCGGCGCCGATCCCGATGGCCGAGGCGAGGCCGAGGATGGCGCCGATCGGCACCGCCGGACCGACGCTCTGCTGGAAGGTGGCGAGCAGGAAGAACACCGTCTCGACACCCTCGCGAACGACCGCGAAAAACGCCATGGCGACAAGCGCCCGACCCTGGTTGTCGCCGGGGCGCAGCGCGCTGTCGATCGAGTCGTGGAGTTCGGCCTTGATCGAGCGCGCGGCCTTCTTCATCCAGAAGATCATCGAGGTCAGGATGCCGGTCGCGACGACGGCCACGACCCCGGCGAAGAATTCCTGCTGCTTTTGCGGGAATTCCGTCCGGGTGACGGTCAGGGCTGCGCCGAGCGCGACGCAGATAATAGCGGCCAACGCCACGCCGAGCCAGACGTGGGGCATGAACTGCGAACGGCCGGTCTGTTTCAGATAGCCGGCCACGATGCCGACGATCAGCGCCGCCTCGATGCCCTCGCGCAACATGATCAGATAGGCCACCAGCACGATGCCCGCTCCTTCAAGACTTGGATTGATATCCCGTAATAGAGTGGCCTGGAGGGATGATCAAGAACAAATCGCATCTGGAGCGGATGATGAAAGCAGATTGGAACTTCACCAATCTGCAAGCGCCTGTTCTTTAGAACCGCTATGAAATCGCAGTTTGGAATACTTTGAAACTAGGAAAAGGCAGGCGACAGGGCGGGTGGCGGCGACCAGTCCTGGCGGCAGAGGCCGCGGCATGCAGAGGGCGATCGGAATCCCGCGCCAGCGCCCTGCTGCGACGTCCTACCGGCCCACCCCGGGCACATGGGTGGTCTCATGGGTGAAGCCCGCATGATGGCAGATCACCGGCAGCAGGCGTTCGAGCGCATGCAACATCGTGCCGTCGATCGGCACAGGCTCTTCCGGGTAATCGTCCCAGCCGAGCTTCAGGTCGAACAGCGGCTTCAGGGCCGCCGGCCGCATCCAGAACATGGTCCCGATGGGAAAATCGATGGAGCGCGGCACGCTCATCGCCGGGTCCATGCGATGGGCGAGCGTGATCGCGAGGTCGCGGTCGAGGCTCCAGCCCGTCAGGTTCGGATCTTCGGGGAAGACGAGGCCGAGCTTGGGGTCGGCCGCGAACCGACCCAGGATGATGTCGACCATCGGGAACTTGGCGCCCAGCAGGGTCTGCAGCAGGAACTCGTGCCACTGCACGCCGAGATCCGTGCTGAGCCCGACCGAGGTCAGCGCCAGGCTGCGCTTGCCGTGGAAATGGCCCACCACGTCATAGGCCTGCAGCCTTTCGGCGAAGAGCGTCAGCATCGGCCCGATGTCGCGCCCGCGGTTGGGGCAGGCCGCGGCGACGACCGGAGCGACCCGATAGCCGGCGAACCGGCGCTCGAGGTCGCGGACCTTGTCGTCGGAGGTGGTGCTGACGAAGAGATCGGGCCGCGTCGCATTGGCGGCGAGGGCGTCGAGGATGCCCTGCGCCAGCTCGGGATAATGCAGGTGGATGTGGAGCGCGGTTCTCGCCGCCCCCGCCGGCGCCCGCGGCGTCGAGGCCGTCGGCACGGTCACCGGATGCGACCACGGCCCGGCCGGCCTGCCGGCCCGCACCCAATGGGCCAGCGGGTTCTCGAACGGCGCTGCATCGAGCTCCGGATGATGGTCGGAATAGGTCTGCGGCACGAAGCCCAGCGCCGGCCGGCGGCAATATTGGGCGCGCTCCTGGCCCGATGCCGATTTGCGCACGTGGAAGCGGATCGCCGCCTCGCGCGACATCGATTCATGCGGGTTGAGCCAGACCTCGGCCGCGAACGTGTCGTCGGCGGCGAGGAAGGCGACGTCGCGTTTCTCCTGCGCCTTGATGGCTTTGGCTTCGGCGATGACGGGACCGAGCCGCTCGACGTAGCGCGCCATGGCGAAGTCGCGGCGCGCCCGCTCCTGCAACGCCCCGCCGATGTCCCGCCGCAGGGGTGCGTCGGCCAGCAGCGCGAGGACCTGCTCCGCAGCCGCCGCGACATCGAGATAGGGCACCGCGAGCGAGCCGGTCCGCTCGTCACCGGTGAGGAATTCGGCGAAGCCGTTGGCCCGGTCGAAGCAGACGACCGGCAGGCCCGCCAGCGCCGCATCCATGGCGACGTTGGGGAAGGGATCGAGCCGCGACGGCGACAGGACCACGTCGGCCGCCGCATAGGCGCCGTCGAGATCGTCGACCGGATCGAGGAAGGTCACCGTCTTGCCGAGGCCGGCGCGTTTCACCTGGTCGGCGAGCCAGTCGCAGTAATTGCCGTCGGGATGGGGCTTCGGTTCGTTGCCGATCCACACGAAACGCACGGCGTTCGGGCCGAGCCGTGCCGCGACCGCCTGGGCCACCGCGACGAAGAGATCGACGCCCTTGCGCATCGAGATCGTGCCGAGGCCCAGCACCACGGGCCGCGCACCGTCGGCGCCCTTGACGATTTCTCGCAGGGCAGCCCGCTTGGCCGCCGCCTCGGCGGAGTCGCCTTTGCTCGCCTTCGGGTCGCGCGGCACCTCGGAGGCGCCCTGGTGGAACACGTGCTGGTTCCGTCTGGTGACGCCCGGCCAGGCATCGAGCGCCGCCTGCCGCTGCACGTCGGCGTCGAAGACCACCTGCGTCGCCATCATCAGGCCCGCCGTCATGGTTCCGGGCGGATAGATGTTGGCCGGGAACTCGTGCACCAGCGCCACGCAGGGGATGCCGACATCGGCGAGGCCGTGCAGCATGGGGTGGCATTCCATGCTGTTGGCGATGGCGATATCGATCGCGAAGCGCTTGTCGAGTTCGGCCGCCAGCCGCGCCATGGCCCGCGGGATCACGGCGTTCGGCCGGAACGGTCCGGCGAGCGCCGCGGCATCGGTCGCGAAGGTCTCCACGAGCTCGCCGCCACGCAGCAGCACCGCGACGACGTTGTAGGTGTCGGCGAAGGCCCGCACGAGGTTCCAGCCGAGGATCGGCGCACCGGTGCGCGAGGCCTCGTGGCAGACGACGAGCATCGTCGGCTTGGCCTTGTCCCAGGTGCGGCCCCCGTCGTGGACGTGGAGATGCGGGTCGAAGGCCGGCAGCCGTCCCTCCGCCCGGCCATAGCGGGTATAGTGGACCAGCAGGCCCATCTCGTTGCCGGCGAGCTCGGGATAGCTCTCGGCATAGATGGCCGGGTCGAACTCGGCATTGGGCCGCAGGCCCGTCTTCTCGCCGACCGTGGCGTAATGGGCGGCGGCCTGGAGGTCGCTCAGGCCGGTCAGGCCGGCGAGCGCCTTGTAGGCCGTGGCGTCGAAGAGCCCGGTGTCGAGCACCCACTGGGCCTGTTGGGGCAGGCCGCGACCGAGAGTGCGCATCAGCACCCGCGTCTTGATCCGCCTGAGGATCTGCAGCGCGCTCGGCACGCCGCGCGCGGCGGCCCCGGCGCGGCGCTTGAAATCGGCCTCGACGCCGGCGAGCCGCCTGGCAAGCTCCCGGTTGCGGCTTTCGAGCTCCGCGATCCGCAGGGCGGTGTCCTGTCCGCTGGCCGTCTCCACCGTCGTCAACCCGCCAGCATCGCCAGCGCCGCCGCGTGGATCCGCCTGTCGCCCGCGGCGACGACGGCGCCGCCCCCCGCCGCCCGGCCGCCGTCCCAGGTCGTGACGATGCCGCCCGCGCCTTCGACGATCGGGATCAGCGCGGCGATGTCGTAGGGCTTCAACCCCGCCTCGATCACCAGGTCGACGTGGCCCGACGCCACCATGCAATAGCTGTAGCAGTCGCCGCCGTAGCGGCAGAGCTTCGCCGCCTCCGCCACGCGTCCGAAGGCCTGGCGTTGGGCGTCGTCGAGCAGGCCCGGGCTCGTGGTCATCACCGTGGCGTCGCCGAGCGTCGCGCAGGACCTGGTCTTGAGCGCGTGCTGGATCATGGTGCCGAGCGGATTGATCCCGGTCCAGGTGGCCCGCGCGCCGTCGCCGAAGAAGCGCTCGCGGGTGAAAGGCTGGTGCATGATGCCATAGACCGGCGTGCCGTTATGCTGCAGCGCCACCAGGATCCCCCAGGTCGGGAAGCCCGAGATGAAGCTCTTGGTGCCGTCGATCGGATCGAGCACCCAGACGTAGTCCGCCTCCGGCTGGTGGTCGTCGAACTCCTCGCCGATGATGCCATGCGCCGGGAAGGTCGAGAGGATGCGGTGGCGCATCGCCGTCTCGGCCGCCCGGTCGGCCTCGGTGACGGGATCGAAGGCTCCGCCCATGCTCTTGTCGTGCGCGTGGATGGCGGTGCGGAAGAACGGCAGGATGGCTTCGCCCGCGACGGTCGCCAGCTCCGCGACGAAATTCTCGAAATCGACGGCCGTCATGCTGGCTCCCGGAGGGTCTCGACCGGATCGGCTCGCGGCCGCTCCGCCCCGCTTCTAGCGCGGTCACGGTGGCGTCGCCAGTGGCCGGCCCTCATCCATCCGGCCCGCGATCGGCCGCGGTGCGATAGGATCGTCATCGATCCATGGCGTGGCGGACGCCTTCTTGCAAAATCATGCGGCAGCTTGACGCATTTTGCAAAATTCGCGCGGAAGAGCTTGTTTTGGTGCGACGCAAATGCCAATATTGCGTTGCGGCAATTCGTTGCCGCATGCCCTCCTTGGGCGTTTCCTCCCTAGACTTGGGCCGCCTGTGGCAACACCGGCGGCCTCTTTTTTTTGCGAGAATGGCTCCGCGGCCGCCATCAGCCACACGGGGCATCCACCGCCAGCCGCTCGGGTCCGCGGCGCCCGTTATTCCGCGGCCTCGCGCTCGCCCGCGGTGCCGGCCTCCAGCAGCCCCGCGAGGACTTTGACCACGCTGCGCAGATGGCCGGCGACGGTGGCGAAATCCGCAAGCTTCCGCAGGCTGCGCTCGTCCATGTAGAGGGCGCGGTTGATCTCGATCTGCAGGGCGTGGCGCCCGGCGCCCGGCTGCCCGTAGTGTTCGGTGATGTAGCCGCCCGCATAGGGCTTGTTGCGCTCGACCGCGTAGCCGGAGCGGCGCAGCTCGTATTCGGCGGCGTCGGCGAAGAGCCGGTCGCAGCTCGTGCCATAGCGATCGCCCAGCACGACATCCGCCTTGGCCCGCTCGTCCCTGGCGGCATGGCCGGGCGCCGGCGAGCAGGACGGCATCGAATGGCAGTCGACCAGCAGGGTCCGGCCGAAGCGCCGCACCGCCCGATCGGTCAGCATCCGCAGGGCTGCGTGATAGGGCTTGTGCAGCTCCTCGATGCGGCGCAGGCCATCCTCGACGCGCAGCCGGCCCGCGTAGATCTCCTGCGCGTCGCCGACCACCCGCGCGATGGTGCCGAGACCGCCGGCGACCCGGACGGAGCGCGTGTTGGCATAGGGTGGCAGACGTCCCTCGAACATGCGCGGATCGAGCTCGTAGGGCTCGCGATTGGCGTCCAGATAGGAGCGCGGGAAGCGGGCCCGCAGCAGCGGCATGCCGAGACCGACGGCGGGAAGGAAGAGCTCGTCGACGAAGGCGTCCTCCGAGCGGCGCAGGCTGGCGGCGTCGAGCCGCGCGCTTTGCAGGAACCTCGAAGGATAGAGGCTGCCCGAATGGGGCGAGCTCAGCACCAGGCACGAGGTGAGGCGGAGCGGCTCGATCACGTCGCAAGGCGGATCGAAC
>DATBEH010000131.1:0-21218 GCA_036276175.1 Lichenihabitans sp. | reverse complement strand
GACGTGGCGCCGGGCATCGCCGAGAGCTGGACGACGTCCCCCGACGGCCTCACCTATACGTTCAAGCTGCGCAAGGGCGTCAAGTTCTCCGACGGCACGCCGCTCGACGCCAAGGCGGTGATCTGGAACGTCGACCGCCTGCTCAACAAAGCGAACCCGCAATATATCTACAATACCGGTCCGGTCGAAGGCTATATCGAGTTCACCTATGGCGACGTGGCGAGCTACAAGGCCGTCGACGACGACACGGTGGAGTTCAAGTTCAAGAAGCCCTCCGCCGCCTTCCTGAACAGCCTGGCCATGGTGTGGAACGGCCTCGTCAGCCCCACCGCGGCGGCCAAGCTCGGCAAGGACCTGCGCTCCAAGCCCGTCGGCAGCGGCCCCTACGTGCTCAAGGAATGGCGGCAGCGCGACCAGCTCATCCTCGACGCCAACCCGGATTACTGGGGCGGCAAGCCCAAGATCGACCACCTGATCTTCAAGGAGCTGCCCGACCCGCAGGCCGCGGTGCTGGCGCTGAAGCGCGGCGAGATCCAGATCCTCGCCGATCTCTCCACCCAGTCGGTGCCGGCGATCAAGAGCGACCCGAGCCTCGTGCTCCTGACCCAGCCGGGCCTCGCCGTCTCGGGCGTGGCGCTGCCGGTCGACGCGCCGCTGTTCAAGGACAAGCGCGTGCGCCAGGCGCTGAACTACGCGGTCGACAAGGACGCCATCGACAAGGCGCTCTTCGCCGGCCTCGCGGTGCCGATGACCTCGCCGCTCCCCGAGGCGCAATGGGGCTTCGACAAGTCGCTCAAGGGCTACCCCTACGATCCTGCCAAGGCCAAGGCGTTGCTCGAGGAGGCCGGCGTCAAGCCCGGCACGCCGGTCGAGCTCCTGACCTATAATTCGCCGCGCGGCTACAACCCGGCCGGCCCCAACCTCGCCATCGCCATCCAGGGCTATCTCAGCAAGGTCGGCCTCACGGTCAGCGTCCGCCAGCTCGAGGTCGGTTCCTATTTCACCCTGGTGCGGGCCGGCAAGACCGACGGGATGATGATGGAGGGCTGGACCGGCGACAACGGCGACCCGGACAACTTCTTGGGCGAGCTGTGGAGCTACGCCAATTTCCCGGTGGTCAACTGGTCGCGCTACAACAACCCCGACTATCAGGCGCTGCTGGCCCAGGCGCTGGTCGAATCCGACCCCGCCAAGCGCACCCCGCTCTACGAGAAGGCCCAAAAGATCGTGCTCGACGACGCGCCCTGGATCTTCGTCAACTCGACGCTGCAGATCCGCGCGATGAGCAAGAAGGTCAAGGACTACGAGCTCAACCCGACGCAGATGTTCTTCGGCATGGAGAATGTGTCGGTTGAGTAGGGAGCGGCGGATGTTGAATAGTCGTTCGGGATAAATCGAGCCGCCCGGGACGGAAAATTGTCTCCAGCGCCGGGTTGGCTCTATTGGAGAATCGACGCGGCTCTTTGCGTCGGTATTAAGCAGCCGTCGCCTCCGTCGCGACCGCTTTTTCCTCCTTTTCGCGATCCTCTTCCAATCGTCTGCAGATTGTTTCGGCGATTGTTTGGAGCTGCGCCTCCTGGTCTTTCGAAGGATCGAACGACAAGCTACCGTAGCGATGGTCTTCTGAGAAAAAACCGGGCATGACATCCGTGTAGCGGATGGAAATGACGGCCTCCTGCCCAAAACGGGATCTAAACTGGTCGCTCTCGAATTTTGTCCAGATCCGGCTAGGGTAATCCGAAGAAAGTAACGGAACTACATACGCAGCTGCAGATCTATAGATATGAGCGAGATACGCCTCAATTTCCTTTGCGATTATCCGATGTTGCTCATTCTCATCATAGAAAACTGCGACCTCTCGCTCCATAAGAATCTCGAACAACCGCTTGGCGGTTTGGCGATTCTTACCGGCAAAGGAGAGAGCGATGTCGTAATCTCCCTTAAAGTAGCTGGCCGAGAAACCAACGTTTCGAGAGAACTGGCGCCAGACCAAGTTGCGGAGAAAGAAGATCAATTTTGGGTCTTCAACGCTTAGTACTCTCGTCGATGACTCATAGTGAAAATGCGAACCGAGCACGTTCTCTTTCTCGCGCAGAAGTGTTGCCAGGTACCCTTTTTCCAGAACTTGTCCGATGCTGCTTTTGTGTCCTGGATTTGCACGCAAGGAGTCCTGGAGATCCAGTGACCAGTCTTCACTCTCCGACAGCCATTTTAGAATGTGAAGATATGGCGCGCGACCCTCTCGCCTAAGCTTGGAGCCACGTGCAAACTCAATTGCTGGCTGCAGAAATTGTCGTTGCAGGTCGGTCATGATGCGCTCGATCACCACGTCGACCGCGTATTCGACAGTAACCGGCTCCGTCTGTGTCTCAGTGACGCCGGCTTCGATGCACATCTGGTGGCAGAGAACCTGAGCAATGTGGAAACTGCCTTGTGCTCGTTCCGCAATCGAGATCTTGTCGCGCAACTCGATGTTCAGGGTCCGTTCACCTTTATTTATCAACTCCTCAATTTTTTCAACGGGATTGGCCTCCATTTTAAAAACGTCTATACGCATGCCGAGATCGTGAGCAAACTTGATTAGTTGATCGCCTGCCTTATTTATACCAATCAAGATCAACTGAGAGTGTTCGTCGTTCGTGTCTGCAAGTATTTTCATATAATCGGACAAACTCGCCTTCAGATTATCACTAAGTCTGTGAAAATCATCGATGACAACTGTCCCAATTTTCTCTATGCTGGGAAGAGCTTCGATAAACTCGAGGTCGCCTTTGCGGCGAGCGCTCAGAGAAAGAATGCTCGTTTCCTTACCGAGTTGCTGCATGACCCTAGTGATTGTTGTTGTCTTTCCAATACCGGAAGGTCCCTCCAGGACAATGCATCGACCAGGTGTGCGCATGGCAACCTTAATCGCGTCATAGCGTACCGGCTCTACGAACGTATGGGTCGGAACTCCCGAGAGTCTGAAAACCTCTTCCAAAAGCGCCATTCCTTATTCCACCATCGTTCGAATTAGCGGCCGGGACTGCTATTCTGTCGTAGAGTACCCACGCCGTAAGATCAACAAGATTGCGCTCAGGTATACGGATACGAAATTTTACTCACGATGAGGGCGGACGTCCGGTGGCGCGGCGCCGATCCTTGCCCGCACGGCGGTGCTCGCCGCCTCAGGCCGGTTGCGCCGTCGTCGCCGGCCGGAGCTTCGGGAAAGGCCTGAACGTCGCGGCGATCAGAAAGGCTCCGATCCCGATGCCGAAGGAGGCGATATAGAGCCATCCATAGGTCGCATAGGTGTCGTAGATCCATCCCCCGGCGAGCGGCCCGGCCGCCATTCCCAGGCTGCCGGCCATGGCGGTTCCGCCGATGATCGTCCCCATCATGCGCAGCGGAAAATTCTCGCGGGCGATCACGGCGTAGAGCGGCATCACGCCTGCATAGGTGAAGCCGAACAGCGCGGCCACGGCATAGAACTCGCCAAGCTGCCGGACGAACACATAGGCGAGCGCCCCCAAGGCCTGCACGAGCAGGCCCGCGACGAGCACCCGCTTGGCACCGAGCTTGTCGCCGAGGATCCCGAACGCGACGCGGCCGCCCATGCCGGCGAGACCTTCGAGGCTGTAGATGGAGACGGCCGTCATCGCCGGGATCCCGCAGGACATCGCGTAGCTGACGGTATGGAAGATCGGCCCCGAATGGGTCGCGCAGCAGCAGAAGTTCGTGAGCATGAGAACGATGAACTGCGGCGACCGGAGCGCCTCGCCGACGGTCATGTCCGGTTCGACGCCGGGCTCGATCGCATGGCTCTTTACCGCGAGGGCCGGCGGACGCCGCACCAGCATCGTGGCCGGAACCATGAGGACGAGGACGACGATCGCGATCAGGAGATAGGCGGTCCGCCAGTCGTACCGGGAGACGAGCCATGCGGCGAGCGGGGACATCGTCAGCGGAGCCATCCCCATCCCGGCCGAGACCAGCGATACGGCGAGGCTGCGGTGCGTGTCGAACCAGCCGGTCACGGTCGCCATCATCGGCGCGAAGATCGCCGCCGCCGCGATCCCGACCAGGAGCCCGAAGACCAGCTGGAACTCGATCAGCGACCGGCACCGGCTTGCCAGCGCCATGCTCAGGGCCAGCAAAAGCGAGCCGACGAGGACGATGATCCGGGGGCCGAACCGGTCCGCCAGGGTGCCCCAGCCCATGCTCGCGAAGGCCATGGCGAGAAAGCCGATCGTCATGGCGCTCGAGATGCCCGTGCGCGACCAGCCGGTGTCCCTCGACATCGGCGTGAGGAAGACCGGAAGCGCGAACATCGCGCCGATCGCCACGCATCCCAGGAGTCCCCCGGCCGCGACGACAATCCAGCGGTAGGTCTTGTGGTCCATCCTTCGGCTCCCCCTGACGATCCGTCCGCGTCGCGGGCGGAGGGGCCTTCGCGGCCACAGGCCCGCCGGGTCCGTGTCCGGACCGCCGACGTTATCTGAAAGACGGTCGAGGCGGGACGAAACCGACAGCGCAGGGGCTGCCATGGCGCAAAAGATCCCGGGCGACACACGCGACCCGAGGGGGCGGTGCGGTCACTCCGGCAGCCAGGCCTACCCCGGCATGGCCGGCGCCGTGTAGCGCTCTTCGACGGCGGCCCGTACCAGCTTCCGGGCCTCCTCGATGTCGAGGCGAGGGTTGGCGGCCACGTTCGCAACGTCGTCGGCGAGGTCGTCATCCTTGATGCAGGTGCGCATCCAGTGCTCGAAATCACCGTTCTCGAGGTGGAAAGAATAGGTCTCGGAGTCGACGCCCTCGCCGATGTCGAGGAACATCGCCAAGTTGTGGGCGCGGATGTTGAGACGTCCGTCAGGCCCCCGGAAGAAGAAGCTGCGGTCGTCGCCGAGCGTCCCTTGAGCATATTTGCGGGTGTGCCGCTTCACCGCCCCTTTCGGCTTTCGGGTGCGGATCAGCACCGGCGGCTCGTCGCCGCGGCAGGCCCAGCAGATCGCTTCCCCGACCTCTGGTGCGCGCTCGGGAAGGGTGGGGCAGGGCAGCCCGAGCTCCCGGCTCAGGGCCTCGACGAGGCCAAGGCTGTCGCGGCCGATGAGGAGCACCGTGCCGACACTGCGCAGCGCGGTCGTGGCGAGCGTGTCGGGATGGACCGTGACGAAGATGGTCGGCACCTGGGCATCGAGGTTCACCCCGGCGCCCGCATCCTGTCCGCGCGGCAGCATGTGATGGGCCTCGTCGATCAGGATCCAGTGCGGCCGTCCGTAGCGCGCGCGGATGTCGAGAACGGCCGGCAACAGGCGGGCCAAGATCGTCGGACGATCCTCGACGCTGGAGCCGAGGAGGTTGGCGGTCACGTTGGTGCCGAGCTTGCGCACCGCGTCGAGCACCGCCTCGGGCACGACGTGCGTCTCGGCGTCGCCAAAAACGACGGTCGCGCCGAAATTGTCGTAATCGCCCTCGGGATCGAACAGGCAGAGCTGGAAGTCGGCATCCGCGAGTTGCTCCATCAGGGCCGTTGCCAGGGTCGATTTGCCGCCGCCGGAGGCGCCGGTGATGAGCACGCTGCCGCGATCGGGCCGCAGGGTGACCTCCCGGCCGTCGCTCACACGGGTGCCGATCGACACGGAGTGTCGCGCGACCGCGGCGGCGAGAAGGTCGCCTTCGCGCGCGAGCCAGCGCTCGACGATCTCGGCGATGCCCGCGCCGCGCGGCGCCGCGGTCACCACATCGGCGGCCTCCTTCACGGCCGGCAGCGCATTGCCCACCGCGACCGCGCAACCGCAGGTCCGCATGAAGGCGAGATCGTTTTCCGCGTCGCCGCTCGCCACCACGTTATGCGCGCTCAGCCCGAGGTCCTCCAACGCGGCCCCGAGGCCGGAGGCCTTGTTGACGCCGTTCGGCAGGACCATCACGGCGCCCTTGTTGAAGATGATCTGCAGGTCGAGCCCGAGATCGCGGATGGTTTCGAGGACGATTGTCTCGTTCGGCTCCCAGGTCGCAACGATGACCTGGCCGACCGAGAGGGGTTCGACGCCGAGCGAGCGGAGGCGCTCGACGAAGGCCGGCGGAGGTTGCGGCCCGAGCGGCCGCGCCTCCTTGCTCGACGGCGTGTAGAGGAGCGCTCCGTTTTCCGCTACCACGCGATCGAACAGGTCGAGGCGCGGGAAGACCCGCTGCAAGTCGGGCAGTTCGCGGCCGGTCGCGAGGATCAGGCGTCGGCCCGACGTCTTGAGGCGATGGAGCGCGTCGACCGTCGCGTCGTCGACGACGCCGTCATGGGCGATCGTGCCGTCATAATCGGTGGCCAGGGCTTGGAAGTAGTGCAGGGCTCGCCTCCGTGTCTGGGCGTGATCGTGTTCGGAGAGGCCATCGGCTAGACAATCCTGAGACGTAGGTCACTTTCGCGACGGTTCCATGATGGGTGGACCATTCGCGCGATGGGCGCAGTCGTCGTCGCCCATGCAGGCTCGGGCGCCCGTCGCGATCGCTGGCCTACAGCACCTCCGTCCGGATGCAGGCGCTGCGATGCCCCGGTCCCACGTCGCGGAAGGGCGGGATGGCGTCGGCGCAGGCGGGGATCGCGTAAGGGCAGCGGGTGCGGAACACGCAGCCCGAGGGCGGCGCGGTCGGGCTCGGCAGGTCGCCTTCGAGGATGATGCGCTTTTGCACCCGGCCGGGCTCGGGCTCGGGCACCGCCGAGAGCAGCGCCTCGGTATAGGGGTGCTTGGGCCGGCTCACCAGCTCCCGCGCGGGACCGATCTCCATGATGTGGCCGAGGTAGAGCACGGCGACCCGGTCCGAGATATAGTCGACGACCGCGAGGTCGTGCGAGATGAAGATCATCGCGAGGCCGAGGCGGCGCTGCAGGTCGCGCAACAGGTTGACGATCTGCGCCTGGATCGAGACGTCGAGGGCCGAGACCGCCTCGTCGGCGACGATGAGGTCGGGCTTGACCGCCATGGCCCGGGCGATGCCGATGCGCTGGCGCTGGCCGCCCGAGAACTGGTGCGGAAAGCGGCCGAGGTGGTCGCCATCCAACCCGACCAAGTCCAGCAACTCGACCACCCGGTCGCGCAACGCCCGCCGGCCGCGCGCCAACCTGTGTATGACCAGCGCCTCGCCGATGATCTGCTCGACCGTCATGCGCGGATCGAGCGAGCCGTAGGGGTCCTGGAAGATCGGTTGCGCCCGGCGTCGGAAGGCCCGAAGCTCGGACTCCCGCCTCTGCGTGATATCCTGTCCGTCGAAGGCGATGCGGCCGGCCGTCGGCTGGTCGAGCCGCAGCGCCAGATTGCCGATCGTGCTCTTGCCCGAGCCCGATTCGCCGACGAGCCCCAGGACCTCGCCGGGCTCGACCGAGAAGGAGACGCCGTCGACGGCTTTCAGCATCGGCCCGGCGCGCAGCAGGCGGCCGGGCATGGGGAAATGCCGCTTGAGGCCCGTCACCTCGAGGAGCGCGCTCATGTCAGCTCGAGCTCGCGCCAGCGGGCGCAGCGCACCACATGGCCGGCCTCGACCTTGTCCAGATCGGGGCGACGATCGGTGCAGACCTGCGGCCGCATATGGGCGCAGCGCGGATGGAAGGCGCAGCCCCGTGGCAGGTTGCCGAGGCGCGGCACGCTGCCCGGAATGATCGGCAGGGGCCCGGCGTCGCGGTCCATGCCGAGCCGCGGGATCGAGCCGAGCAGGCCTTTCGTATAGGGCATGCGGGTGCGCTCGAAGATGTCGCGCGTCGCCGCCGCCTCGACCGTCTGCCCCGCATACATGACGAGGATGCGGTCGGCGATCTCGGCCGCGACGCCGAGATTGTGGGTGATGAAGATCACCCCCATCGAGAGCTCGCCCTGCAGCTTGCGGATCAGCGCCAGGATCTGGGCCTGCACGGTGACGTCCAGCGCCGTCGTCGGCTCGTCGGCGATCAGTAGCGAGGGGCGGCAGGAGAGCGCCATGGCGATCATGGCGCGCTGGCGCAGCCCGCCCGAGAGCTCGTGCGGATAGGCATCGACGCGGCGGCCCGGATCCGGCACGCCGAGCGCCTCGAGCATGTCGATGGCGCGGGCGCGCGCCGCCCTGCGGCCGAGCGGTTCGTGCAGGCGCAGCGTCTCGACGATCTGCTCGCCGACCGTATAGACCGGGTTCAGCGCGCTCATCGGCTCCTGGAAGATCATTGCGATCTCGGCGCCGCGCAGCCGCTGCAGGGCGCGCGGGCCTTCCTTGGCGAGATCGCGGACCTTGCCGTCACGGGCGTGGAACAGGATCTCGCCGCCGGCGATGCGCCCGGGCGGCGTCGGGATCAGCCCCATGACGGCGAGGCTCGTCACCGACTTGCCGGAGCCAGATTCGCCGACGATCACCAAAGTCTCGCCGCGCCGCACCTCGAAGGATACGCCCGACACCGCCTCGACCGGGCCGGCGTCGCCGGCGAATTCGACGCGGAGGTCGCGCACCTCGAGGAGCGGTTGGCTCATGCGCCGCGCCGCGGGTCGAAATGGTCGCGCAAGGCGTCGCCGAGGAGGTTGAAGCCGAGAACCAGCAGAAAGATGGCGAGGCCCGGAAAGGTCGCGATCCACCAGGCCGTGAGGAAATAGCTCTGCCCGTCGGCGAGCAGCGCCCCCCAATCGGGCGAGGGCGGCTGCGCGCCGAGGCCGAGGAAGGACAGGCCGGCGGTCTCGACCACCACCGAGCCGGCCTGCAGCGTCGCCATGACCAGGATCGGCGGGAAGCTGTTCGGCAGCACGTGGCGCAGCATCTGCCGCAGCCGCGAGGCGCCGAGCGCCCGTGCCGCCCTGACATAATCGGCCTGGCGGACCGCCAGCACCTGGCCGCGGATCAGCCGGGCATATTGCGGCGTGTAGACGATTCCGATGGCGATCATCGAATTGGTCAGGCCCGGCCCCAGCGCCGCCACGATGATCAGCGCCAGCAGCAGGTAGGGAAAGGCCAGCAGCATGTCGACGAGGCGCATGATCACGGCTTCGGCCCAACCTCCGAAGAAGCCGGCCACGAGGCCCATCGCGCAGCCGACGACGAGCGCCAGGCCATCGGCGACCAGCACCGCCAGGAAGGCGGTACGGGTGCCGTAGATCACCCGGCTCAGCATGTCGCGCCCATACTGGTCGGCGCCGAGCCAGTGCACGGCCGAAGGCGGCGAGAGCGCGCTCGACAGGTCCTGGTCGTAGGGGTCGTAGGGCGCCACGAGCGGCGCCACGAGCATGATCAGCAGAAAGAGCAGCGTCAGGGCGAGCCCGACCTTGGCCGAGGTCCGGCGCAGCGCACGCAGGCCGCCGGCCGGGCGACGCAGCGGCGCGCCCACCAGGGCGGTGCCGGTGCTCATGCGCGGCGGATCCGCGGATCGAGCAGGCCGTAGGTGAGGTCGACGGCGAGGTTCACGACGACGAAGACCAGCGCCACGAAGAGCGCGCCGGCCTGCACGACCGGATAGTCGCGCGACAGGATGCTGTCGACCATCAGCCGTCCGAGGCCCGGCAGGGCGAAGATCGTCTCGGTCAGCACGGCGCCCGACAGCAGCAGGCCGAGCTGCAGGCCGATCACGGTGATGACCGGGATCATCGCATTGCGCAGGATATGGCGCAGGATGACGCGCCGCTCCGGCATGCCCTTGGCGCGGGCGGTGCGCACGTGATCGAGGCTCGCCATGGCCAGCATCTCGGAGCGGGTGATCCGCGCGATCATGGCGAGCGGAACGGTGGCGAGGGTGACTGCGGGCAGGATCAGATAGGTCACGCTCTCGACGAAGAGATCGGGCCGGCCGCTCAGAAGGCTGTCGAGCACCGTCATGCCGGTGACGCGCGGCACGTCGACGCCCGTCGGCATCAAGCCGCCGATCGGCAGCCAGCCGAGCCAGCCGCCGAACACCAGGAGCAGCATCAGCCCGAGCCAGAAGATCGGCATGGAGACGCCGAACAGGGTCGCGGTCATCAGCACATTGTCCAGGATCCCGCCGGGCCGCGTCGCGGCCACGACGCCGATCGGCACGCCAAGCGCCGTCGCGATGGCGAGCGAGGCGAGCGACAGCTGCAGGGTCACCGGGAAGGCGACCCAGACATCCGACAGAGCCGGACGGCTCGAGCGCAGCGAGGTGCCGAAATCGCCGTGCAGCATCTGCCTGACGAAATCGAGATATTGCACCACGACCGGCTGGTCGAGGCCGAGCTGGTGGCGCAGGTCGATGAGCTGGGCCTGGGTGGCGCGTTCGCCGAGCAGCATGGTGGCGACGTCGCCGGGCAGCACGTGCATGGTGAAGAAGACAATGACGCTGATGCCGGTGAGCACGAGCAGAAGCTGGACGAGCCGGTTGGCGAGATAGCGGGTCACGCGGCTCTCGCCCTGCAAAGCCGGCGTGCCCACCCCTCATCCGCCTTTCGCTCACGCTCAAGGCACCTTCTCCCGCAAGGGGAGAAGGGCGCCAATCTCGCAGAACTTGCGTTTCCCTTCTCCCCTTGCGGGAGAAGGTGGCCTGCCTTTGGCAGGCCGGATGAGGGGTAGCGGCTGGTCATTCTAGACCGCAGCAGCACTGAGGAGCGGCGTGCCGACGCCGAGCAGCGCTTCGCCTCGGTTCACCGACAGGCTCGTCAGTCGGTAGAGGATGAATCCCGTCGTCTCGGACCGCACGGTGGCGAGGGCCGTGCCGAAGACGTCGCGAATCTCGCCCAGCGCCTCGCCCGCCTCGACCGGGTCCGACAGGTCCTTGGCCGGATACCAAAGGCCGTCGACGGGAGCCTGGGGCACCCACATGGTCACCACCCGCGGTTCGGGCTGCGGCGGTGAAGGCGCATCCCGCGCGATCATGCCGAGATGGCGCATGACGCGGACGATTCCGTCGGTCATCCGGGTGACCAGGGCTTCGTCCCAGAGCCCGTTGCCGCCGACCTCGGCCAGCACGCTCGCCACGCCGAGCTTGCCCGCGGCATTGATCGTGTAGCCCTCGCCGCCGGCCTCGACCGCGACCGGCAGGCCGAACACGGCCGCCAGGGTCTTGGAGGCGTCGCTGCCTTTTGGGAACAGCGAGAAGGGCACCAGGCTCTCGCTGAGATCGCCGCCGTGCAGGTCGAGATAGGCGTCGGCCTGCGGATAGACGCGCGCGACGAGCCAGTGCGCGAGCCGCTCGCTCGCGGTGCCATCGGGCCGGCCCGGGAACATGCGGTTCAGGTTCTTGCCGTCCTGCGGCATGACGTAGATGCTGCGGGCCTTGAAACCCTCGACATTGAGGATCGGCAGGACGAGGAGCGTGCCGCGGATCGTCGCCGGATCGAGGCGCATCATTCGCAGGGCGGCCTCGATCGAGCAGAATTCCGACCCGTGCACGCCGGCGGTGACGAGAAGGCAGGGGCCGGGCTCCGGCCCTTCCAGCACGGCGAAGGGAATCTCGATGTCCTCGACCGGACGACAGAAACCCTCCTCGCGACGCATTCGGCCGGCACGGAGTTCAGGGAGGTCGGCCATCGGGATCTCTCGGGCGTGCCACGGGTCCAGGCTATCGCCCGCGGGTTCCCGGCGTCAACGCGGCAAGTCCCCACGTTCGTCTCGCTCGACATCTGCCGTTCATCCCCACGCAAGCGGGGATTCAGCACGACCTCCGGTACAGCTGGCTCCATGCGGACCCCAGAAGATCTCTGGATCTCCGCTTGCGCGGGGATGAGTGGAAAAGGTGTCGCAAGAATCACCGGTCGCCAGTGCGGGATGAGCGGGAGAGCCGATCGTCGGATGGTTCGTGGACGAGCGGATGGGTATCGCAAGGAGGAGCCGGGGATTGCGAACCGGGGGCTGCCGGGTGTAGCCCTTCGGGATGACCATCCGCGACATGAACTGGTCTCAGGTCGAGGCCTATCTCAAAACCGATGACCGCGCCGTCCTGCCGCTCGGCAGCACCGAGCAGCACGGGGGCCTGAGCCTCTCGGTCGATTCCATCCTGTCGGAGCGGGTCGCGACCGAGGCCGCGAAGCCGCTCGGCGTGCCGGTCTTTCCCGTCGTGCCGTATGGGATCACCCCCTATTTCCTGGCCTATCCGGGCTCGGTCAGCCTCAGGGTCGAGACCTACGTGGCCCTGGTGCGCGACATCCTCGACAGCCTGCGGCGCCAGGGGTTCCGGCGCATCCTGATCGTCAACGGGCACGGCGGCAACCAGCCGGCCGCGAGCCTCGCCATCGAGTGGATGGCTGACCACGCCGACATGGCGGTGAAATTCCACAACTGGTGGAATGCCCCCAAGACCTTCGCCAAGGTGCAAGAGATCGACACGGTCGCGAGCCACGCCTCCTGGATGGAGAACTTTCCCTGGACGCGGCTCGCCGGCGTGATCCAGCCGAGCCAGCGGAAACCCATGGTCGACTTCGACCGTCTACGAGTGAAGGGGCCGGCGGCGGTCCGCGCGCTGCTCGGCGACGGCAATTTCGGCGGCCATTACGAGAAGCCCGACGCCGACATGCTGGCGCTGTGGGAGGTCGCGGTCGCCGAGACGCGCGAGCTTCTCGAAGGGCCGTGGTCATGAGCGATCCCATCCTCATTTGGGGTGCGGGCGCCATCGGCGGCTCGCTCGGAGCGGCTTTCGTCCGCGCGGGCGAGGACGTGCTCTTCGTCGATGCGGCCGCCGACCACGTCGCGGCCATCAACGCCCGCGGTCTGACCATCACCGGCCCCGTGGCGCCGCACCATGTCGCGGCGCGTGCGCGACTGGCCGAGGAGGTGACGGGCACCTTCCGGCGCTCGATCCTGGCCGTGAAGGCGCATCATACGGAGAGCGCCATCGCGGCGTTGGCCCCGCATGTGGCGCCCGACGGTGTGGTGGTCTCGGCCCAGAACGGGCTCAACGAGAGGGTGATCGCGGCCCGCATCGGCGCCGAGCGCACGATCGGCTGTTTCGTCAATTTCGGCGCCGATTATCTGGAGCCTGGCGTGGTGCTCTACGGCGGGCGCGGCGCGGTCGTCGTGGGCGAGCTCGACGGCGCCATGAGCGATCGAATAGCGTCGATCCACCGGCTTTTCCAAACCTTCGATGCGGCGGCGACCGCGACCCCCAACATCTGGGGCTATCTCTGGTCGAAGCTGATCTATGGGGCGCAGCTCTTCGCCACGGCGCTGACCGACGACAGCATCGCCGACGTACTGGCGACGGAGCGCTACCGTCCGGTGCTGACGCGCCTGGCGCACGAGGTCGTCGCCGTTTCGCGGGCCGAAGGCATCAGGCTCGAGGCCTTCAACGGCTTCGATCCCACGGCCTTCCTGCCCGAGGCTTCGGCGGAGGAGACGCGGCGCTCCTTCGACGCGATGGTGGCCTTCAATCGCAAATCGGCCAAGTCACATTCGGGCATCTGGCGCGACCTCGCCGTGCGCAGGCGCCGCACCGAGGTCGACGCCCAGCTCGGCCCGATCGTCGAGGCCGGGAGTCGCCACGGCGTGCCGACGCCGGTCACGGAAGGGATCGTCACCCGCATCCACGAGGTCGAAGAGGGCCGGCGCGCTCTCGCGGGCCAGAATCTCGATCAGCTTGCGGCGCTCGCGGAGGGAGACCGGCCATGAGGATCGCGCTCGACGGCCGCACGGCGCTGGTGACCGGCGCGGGCCACGGCTTCGGCCGCGCCGTCGCGGTGGCCTTGGCGAGAGCCGGGGCGGAGGTGATCGCCTGCGACATCCGCAACGACGATCTGCCCGTCACCACGGCGCAGGCCGGCCCGCGCTGCACGGCGCGCCACCTCGACGTGACCGATGCCGCCGCCGTCGCGGCCCTGATGGCCGAGTTCGATGCGGCCGGCCGCGCGGTCGACATCCTGGTCAACAATGCCGGCGGCGTGCTCGGGCAGGTCGGCCGTCCGCTGGAAGAGATCAGCCTGCATGACTGGCAGGCGATCTTCGACGTCAACCTCACCGGCGCCTTTCTCATGGCCCAGGCGGTGGCGTCGGGCATGAAGGCCAACGGCTGGGGCCGCATCGTCAACATCTCATCGGGCGCGGGCCTCGGCATCAGCCTCACCGGCATCCAGGCCTATGCCAGCGCCAAGGCCGGGCAGATCGGCCTGACGCGCCAGCTCGCGCACGAGCTGGGCCCGTTCGGCATCACCGTCAACAATGTCGCGCCGGGCTTCGTGCGCTCGAACCCCACGACCGAGCGGCAATGGGAGGCGATGGGCGCCACCGGCCAGGCGCGCTTGCTCGAGAGCATCGCCCTGAAGCGGCTCGGCGCGCCGACCGACATCGCCCATGCGGTGCTGTTCTTCGCCTCCGACCTCGCCGGCTGGGTGAGCGGGCAGGTCTTGAGCGTCGACGGCGGAAAATAGCGGAGGCTGGTCGAGGGGCGTGTTCGATCGGTCACCCCTCATCCGGCTTTCGCGTTCGCGAAATCCACCTTCTCCCGCACGCAGCCAAGTTTACGCTGGCTGCGTAAACTTGCCAGCGAGGGGAGAAGGCGCACACCACGCCGGATTTCCTTCTCCCCTTGCGGGAGAAGGTGCCCCGGACTTGATCCGGGGCGGATGAGGGGTAGACGAGCGCTTCGGCCAGCCGGAAACCTTCAATCGTGGTAGAGCACCGAGCGGCCGCCGTCGATGACGATGCAGGCGGCGTTGATGAAGGGCGCCTCGTCGGACGCCAGGAACAAAGCCGTCATGGCGACCTCCTCGGGCCGCCCGATGCGCTTTGGCGGATGAAGGTCATAGGTGCGCCGCCGCTCGGCCTCGGGATCCGGGAAGGTGTTCCAGTAGTCGCGCGCGATCTGCGTCTCGATATAGCCCGGCGCGATGGCGTTGATGCGGATGTTGTGTGCCGCGAAATCGATGCCGAGGGCGCGCGTCAACCCGAGCAGCCCGTGCTTGGCGACCGGATAGGGGAAGCAGCCGGGAATGATGGTGAAGGCATGGGCCGAGGCGATGTTGACGATCGCCCCGCCGCCCCGGTCCCGCATGCCGGGCAGCACCGCCCGGCTCATCCGCCACACGCCGTCGAGGTCGACCGCCATGCAGCGCGACCATTCTGCGTCCGTCGTATCGAGCGGCGCGTGGAAGACGTTGATGCCGGCATTGTTGACCAGGACATCGATCGGGCCGAGGTCTCCGGTCGTAACCTCGACGGCGCGGGCGATCGATTCCGCGTCGGTCACGTCGGTCTCGACGAAGATCGCGCGGCCGCCCTGGCTCGCCAGATCCTGCGCCACCGCCGCGCCGGTCATCGGATCCTTCTCGGCGATGGCTACGGCCGCACCCTCGCGGGCGAAAGCGCGGGCGATGGCTTCGCCGATGCCGCGGCCCGCTCCCGTCACGATGGCGACCTTGCCGGCGAGGCGATCCGCCATGGCGCTCACCAATCCACGATGGTGCCGTCGTCGAGCACGGCGCCCTGCGTGTGGATGACCTCCGGCGCGAAGGGATGGCGCGCGCAGGCGGCCTCGTCGACCTCGATGCCGAGGCCGGGCGCCTCCGGCACCTGCCAGCAGCCGTCGACCATGCGGATCGGCCCGCGCACGACCTCGAAATACCAGGGTACGGCGCCGACCATCTCCTCCTGGATCACGTGGTTCGGAGTCGAGACGGCGAAATGCAGCGCCGCGACGCCGGCGATCGGCCCGAGCGGATTGTGCGGCGCCACGCCCGCCGAAGCCGTCTCGGCCATCGCGGCGATCTTCTTGGCTTCGAGCAGGCCGCCGCAATGGCAGATGTCGGGCTGCAGGATGTCGACGGCGCGGGCCCGGATCAGCTCGTCGAACTCGCTCCGCTCGACGAGGCGCTCCCCGGTCGCGATCGGCACGCCCGCGGTGGCGGCGATGGCCTTGAGCGCCGCGGTATCGCCCGGCGGCACGGGCTCCTCGACGAACATCGGGCGGCCCGGCGCCAGCGCCCGGATGTAGTTGAGTGCCGCCGAGGCGCTTCCCGGCCGGCCGTGGAAGTCGACCATCACCTCGACCGACGGCCCGACGGCCGAGCGCAGCGCCTCCATCATGCGGGCGACCTTGTCGACCTCCGGCAGCGGCGCGTGCATGTGCGTATAGGGGATGAACACCGCCTTGAAGGCCGTGTAGCCGCGCGCGACGACCTCGCGGGCGCGCTCGACGAGCGGCGCCGCATCGGTCGTCTCGTAGACGGCGCGCATGTCGCCGAGCCCGAGGTGGGTATAGACCCGCACCTTGTCGCGCACCTTGCCGCCGAGCAGCCGCCACACCGGGACCCCGAGATGCTTGCCAAAAATGTCCCAGAGCGCGATCTCGATGCCCGAGACGGCGCTCATGCCGATGGCGCCGAGCCGCCAGAAGCTCTGCTTGCGCATGACCCGCACCGCCTGCTCGATGTCGCGCGGGTCGCGCCCGACGAGGAGCGGCACGAGGTCCTCGACGGCGCCGACCACGGCGCGCGTCTTCCATTCGAGCGTCGCCTCGCCCCAGCCGTAGAGGCCGGCCACGTCGGTGTCGACGCGCACGAAAACCCAGTTGCGCATCTCGGCATTGACGACGACCGTGCGGATCCCGGTGATCTTCATCTGGATTACCGTCCGGCGATCGACTGGCGCCGGATGCGGCGCTCGATGATGGTCTGCAGCACGACCGATAGCACGATGACGAGACCGAAGCAGAGCTGCGTGTAGAAGGCGTTGATGCCGGCCGAGACGATGCCCGCATTGATGGCGCCGATGATGTAGGAGGCCACCAGCGTGCCGACGATCGACCCCGTGCCGCCGAAGACCGAGGTGCCGCCGAGGAACACCGAGGCGATGGTGTTGAGCAGGAAGCCGTCGCCGGTCGTCGGCCAGAAGTAGTAGCCCACGAAGGAGGTCATCAGGCCGGCGAAGACCGCCAGCACGCCGACCAGCATGAAGGCGCGGGTCTTCACGCTGATGGCGTTGATGCCCATGAGGCGGGCGCTCGTCGCATTGTCGCCGACGAGGAACACGTGGGCGCCGAAGCGCGTGCGGTTGAGCAGCACCCAGCAGATCACTGCGAAGAGGATCGCCCACATCGTCTCGACCGGAAAACCGAAGGGATGCGAGTTGAACACGGCCTGCAGCACCGGGAACTTGTCAGCGGTCAACGGCACGCCGGTGCCGTTCATCATCACGAGCTCGATCCCCCGGTAGAGGAAGGAGGTGCCGATGGTGATGACGAGCGAGGGGATGTTGAGGCGTGAGATCAAGGCGCCGTTGAGCCAGCCGCAGGCCGCGCCCGTGAGAAAACCCGCGAGGACGGCGAGCGGCTGCGGCAGGCCGGACTGGTCGGCGAGGCAGAAGACGGCCGTGCCGAGCGCCATGATGGACGGGAAGGAGAGGTCGATCTCGCCGGTGATGACCACGAAGGTCAGGCCGAGCGCGATGATGGCGAAGAGCGGCGTCGTCTCGGCGAAGGCCTTGTAGATGTCGACATCGAGGAACACCATCGGCGCGGCGATGACGAAGGCCAGCCACATGGCGATGCCGACACCGATGATGCCCATCTGCGAGCCGTAGCGCCGCAGCAGCGAGGGCGGCCTGACCCGGTTATTCTTCGGAGGATCCTTGGGGGCGGCGTTCAGCGCGTCGGCGGTCATCCGCGGTTCCTCAGTGCAGCGAGCCGGAGCGGGCGACGCGGTAGAGGCGCTCGATGAGCTCCTCCATGGTCACCTCGTCCTTGCGGAACATGCCGGCGACGCGCCCGCGGTCCAGCACATAGAGCCGGTCGACCACCGGATAGACGTGAAAGATGTTGTGGTCGATGAAGATCGCCGACTTGCCGATCGTCTTGATGTTCTCGATGAAGTCGAGCGTCTTGCGCGTCTCGCTCAGCGACAGGCCCATGGTGGGCTCGTCGAGGATCACGAGCTCGGCATCGAAATAGAGTGCCCGGGTGATGGCGACGCCCTGCTTCTCGCCGCCCGACATGGTGGTGACGACATTGTCCGGATGCACGGCCGCCGAGGTGAAGCCCATGTGCTGGCTCATCAGCCGGGCCGATTCCTCGCGCATGCGCTTCACGTCGATGAGGCCGAAGCGGGTGCGCGGCTCCCGCCCCATGAACATGTTGCGCCAGATCGGCTGCTTCTCGCAGAGCGCGCGCTCCTGGTAGACGGTCTCGATGCCCAAGGCCCGGGCGCGCGACACCGACCAGTCCTCGATGCGTTTGCCATGGAAGAAGATCTCGCCGCCAAGGTCCGGCCGGTGGTAGCCCATCACCGTCTTGACCAGCGTCGACTTGCCGGCGCCGTTGTCGCCGAGGAGACCGACGATCTCGCCGCGATTGACCGCGAAATCGACCCCCGTCAGCGAGCGCACCTCGCCGAAGGTCTTCGAGACGTTGCGCAGCTCGATGACCGGCATCTCGGCGGCGGGGGATTCAGCCATCCTCAGCGGATTTCCTTGGCGGCGAGCGGTGCCACGGCGGCGACGTTGCTCTTGTCCACGAAGGCGCCGGCCGTGTTGATGTCGAGGCCCGAGAAGCCGAATTTCTTGGTCAGGCAGATGTTCAGGATCGGCAGATAGCCCTGCAGGTAGGGCTGCTGGTCGATGACGAGGTTCTGGTAGCCGTCCTGGATCGCCTGGGCGGTGTTGGGCGACATGTCGAAGCCGGCGAAGAACACCTTGCCGGGCGCGATCGAGGCCGCCTTGGCATAGACCGGCACGTTGGAGGTGAGGCCGCCGTGATCGGTGACCACGAGCTTGACGTCCGGGTTCTTCTTCATGACGCCGACGAAGGTCGCCACCCCGGCATTGGGGTCGGCGTTGGTGGCGGAGTCGATCTCCTGGTAGATCACCTTGACGCCTGCCTTCTCGAGCGCGTCGATGACGCCGACGGTGCGCCGGCCGCGGTCGCCGCCCTGGCCCTTGAGTCCCCAGACGAAGGCTTCGTCGCCGCTCTTGAGGCCGGCGCGCTTGATCGCCTCCTCGGCGAGGGCGTGGCCCGCGTCGTAGTTGGGCGCGCCGACGAAGCCCAGTCCCTTCGGGCCGTATTTCTTCTGGGCGTCGGGCAGGGAGGTATTCAGCGTCGTGAAGATGCCGCCCTGAGCGAAGGTCTGGTCGACCAGCGGATCGGTCGCCGGGTCGCCGCCGAAGCCATAGGTCGCGATGCCGTCGACCTTGGTGGCGATGGCCTGCTTGATCTGGGTCAGCATCGTGTTCGGATCCCAGTTCGAGAAATAGTAGGTGACCTTGGGACCGAGATCGAGCTCCGCCTGGCGGAAGCCGTTGTAGACGTTGTTGGCGAAGACGCCGCCCTGCGGGCCACCCGGGAAGGCCGCGATCCTGACGCCCTCGCACCACTTCGCGGTCGGGTCGGTCGCGTGCGCCGCCGTGGCCAGCCCCGCCCATGTCGCAAAGGCCGCCACCGTCGCGACCGAAATCCTCGAAGCCTTGCTCATCCTGTCCTCCCGCCGGCGGCGCCCGTTGCTGGCGCGTGTCTTGCGGCGGATTATAGAAGAAGTCAGACAAATCTGTAAAGGGGCGCCTCGATTTAGGGCAATCATCGACTTGAATTCTGGGTTTTCGAGGACCGCGCCATGCCGGGGAGCATCCTCCCTTGCACAGCGCTAGGCGATTCACACATCCGGCGAATGGCATGGTGTTTCCTTCTCCCTTTGCGGGAGAAGGTGGGTTTCGCGGGACACGCGAAAGCCGGATGAGGGGTCGCTCCCCCGGAGGCACCCCTCATCCGCCCTCACTGGCAGCCAAGTCTACGCTGGCTGCGTAAACTTGCCAGCGTTCGGGCACCTTCTCCCGCAAGGGGAGAAGGGAAAACCCCCGAGATCCGCGCATCCCCTAGCCCGCTGCGCGAGGGAGGAAGCTGCACCCGGTCGCCCTCCGCGCGCCTCGCTTGCACCGTGAAACTTATCTGATATGTTTCATCGATGGGTTCACTAGAGGCTGTGCAAGAGGGCACCGCGCCGCCGCTCCTCGAGCGCGTCGTCACCGGGCTGACGCAGACGATCCGCAACGAGCTTGCGCCCGGTGCTCGCCTGCCCAGCGAAGCCGATATCGCCGGTACGTACGGCGTGAGCCGCCTGACGGTGCGCGAGGCCGTGAAGATGCTGGCAGGGCGTGGGCTCATCGATTCGTCCCGCGGACGACGGGCCATCGTCCGACAGCCCGACGGCGCGGCCTTCAGCGACTTCTTCTCGATCGCGGCCCGGCACGACGCCAAGACCTTCTTCGACCTGATGGAGGTGCGCCAGGCGCTCGAGGTGCAGTCGGCGACGCTCGCCGCCCGACGCGCCAACCGTGCGGGCCTCGCCGCCATAGAAGCCGCTCTGGCCGGGATGATCGAGGCGGTCGAGGAGATCGGGACCGGCCCGGACAGGATCGCGGCCGAAAGCCGCTTCAACCGCTGCGATGTCGGCTTCCATGAGGCTTTGGCCCTCGCCAGCGGCAACCGCATGCTGACGCTGCTGCTCGAAGCCATGGCGGTTCCGCTGGCGGAATCGTTTCGCATGTCGACCCGGGGTCGGGCGTTGCGCGGGCAGACCCACGAGGCCACGCTGTCGGCCCACCGGCTCATCGTCGAAAGCGTCCGGAAGGGCGACGGCCGCGCGGCGGCCCAGGCGATGCGCGCCCATCTGCGCGATGCCGAGCACGACCTGCGGGCCGCCTTCGGGCAGGGGCCGGGGTAGCTGAACAGCTACTCACCCGCCGCTTCGGTATGGAAATGCGGCTGTCCTCGTCCGAGCATTCCGCCTATCGCCGACGTTCAATCGATGCCGCTGCAACTTCGGAAAAGGCGCGTGATCGGAGCCTGCTCATGAAGACGGTTCCTGCTGCAGCGTTACCGACGCAACCAAAGTGGCCGACGAGTAGGCCCATTTCAGAACATTCGTCGGTGTCGCATAGATAGCCGGAATGGTTATGGCGACCGTGAATTGATTGGTGGATGGGTCATTGGGCGTACTCTGGTTCACGGAGACAGTTGCGTGGGCGGATGACCAGGACGGTAACTCTGAAACTGCTATGCCCGCAGCTTGCGACGGCGTGATCTGATTCAACGACAGCCGCCGCGTTATATCTCGAGCCGACGATTGTGCCGATAGGAACGTGTAGAATATCAGTCCGAACTCCATTATTCCGAACAGCATCACAATGAGAATCGGGGCTAGGAAAGCGAACTCCACCGCTACCGCTCCATCACGACAGCTAGCTTTCCGGAAGGTAAGCTTGGTCATTAAATATGGGATCCGCATGGCTGCACCGGTCGACCTACGTCACAGGTGGCGATGACGCTACCTCACGGCGATTAACGCAGAGTGCACCTCGCCGATTGATCCCGCCATGAT
>DATBEH010000130.1:0-100435 GCA_036276175.1 Lichenihabitans sp. | reverse complement strand
GCTGCGAGGAGTTCCTCTGGCGGGTGCGCTGGGAACTCCACATCGTCTCCGGCCGCGCCGAGGAACGGCTCAGCTTCGACTATCAGCGCCTGATCGCGACGCGGCTCGGCTATGGCAGCCATTCGGGCCTGTCGCCCGTCGAACGCTTCATGAAGCACTATTTCCTGGTCGCCAAGAGCGTCGGCGACCTCACCGCCATCGTCTGCGCGGCGCTCGAGGAGCGCGAGGCGAAGTCCCCGGCCACTCTCGACCGGATCGTCGGCGGCCTGTGGCGCAAGACCAAGGCCATCCCCGGCACGACCGACTTCGCCATCGAGGTCGACCGCATCACGGTGGCGCGGCGCGATGCCTTCGAGCGCGATCCGGTCAACCTCATCCGCCTGTTCTTCATCGCCGGGCGCCACGGCCTGCCGATCCACCCGGATGCGACGCGGCTCGTGACGCTCTCGCTGCGCCGAATCGATACGGCGCTGCGGGAGAACCCCGAAGCCAACCGCCTGTTCATGGAGATCCTGACCTCGCGCAACGCGCCCGAAACGGTGCTGCGGCGGATGAACGAGGCCGGCGTCCTCGGCCGTTTCATCCCCGAATTCGGTCGCATCGTGGCGATGATGCAGTTCAACATGTATCATCACTACACGGTCGACGAGCACCTGCTGCGGGCGGTCGGCATCCTCAGCGAGATCGACGCCGGGCGCAGCCGCGAAGAGCATCCGCTGGCCAACGAGGTGATGCCCTCGCTGGAGCGTCGGGAGGTACTCTACCTGGCCGTCTTCCTGCATGACGTCGCCAAGGGCCGGCATGAGGACCATTCGATCGCCGGAGCGGCCGTGGCCCGCCGGCTCGGCCCGCGCTTCGGCCTCTCGGCCGACGAGACCGATCTTCTGGTGTGGCTGATCGAGGACCATCTCGTCATGTCGAACACCGCCCAGAGCCGCGACCTCAACGATCCGCGCACGATCGAGACCTTCGCCGATGTGGTGGGCACGCTCGAGCGTCTCAAATACCTGATGATCCTCACCATCTGCGACATCAAGGCGGTCGGCCCCGGCGTCTGGAACGGCTGGAAGGGACAGCTCCTGCGCACGCTCTACCACGAGACCGAGGTGATGCTCGGCGGCGCCGAATTCTTCTCCGACCGGGACGCGCATGTGCGGGCCGCCAAGGCCGACCTGCGCAAGGCGCTCGACGCCTGGGACGAGACGGAGTTCGAGCTCTACGCCGGGCGGCACTACCCACCCTACTGGATGCGTGTCGATCTCGAGCAGAAGGTGCGCGATGCGACGCTGCTCGTGCGGATGCAACGGGAGAAGAAGCCGCTCGCCACCGAATTCGCGACCGACGCCTTCCGGGGCATCACCGAATTGACCATCGCGGCGCCCGACCATCCACGGCTCCTGTCGATCATCGCGGGAGCCTGCGCCACCTCCGGCGCCAATATCGTCGACGCGCATATCTACACGACGACCGACGGCTTGGCGCTCGACACCGTCTGCGTGTCGCGCGCCTTCGACCGGGACGAGGACGAGATGCGGCGCGCTGGCCGCATTGCCAACGGCATCGAGCGGGCGTTGCGCGGCGAGATCCGTCTCTCCGACATCGTCGCCGCCAAGGACGGCGTGCCGAAGGGCCGCTCCGCCTTCGAGCTGGCACCCAAGATCAAGTTCGACAATTCGGCCTCGCGCCGGCACACGCTGGTGCAGGTCAGCGGCTTCGACCGCCCGGGCCTCCTCTACGATCTGACGCGAGCGCTGGCGGATCTCCGCCTCAACATCGTCTCGGCGCATGTGGCGACCTTCGGCGAGAAGGCGGTCGACAGTTTCTACGTGACGGACCTGACCGGCGCCAAGATCGCCGATCCGGTTCGCGAGACCGCGATCAGGCGGCGGCTGACCGAGATTTTTTCGGGCGCCGGCAAGGAGTGAGGCGGGAACGGCCGATCTGTCCGGTCGCCGACCCTCGCGATCTTCGATGCTTGCCTCTCATGCTATCATTGATTACAATGATAGCATGACCGCATCGGCGAGTATCACGATTCGCAACCTGGACCCGGGCCTCAAGGAAAGGCTGCGAGTCCGCGCCGCCGTAAGCGGCCATTCGATGGAGGCCGAGGCGCGGCGCATCCTGCAGCAGGCCTTGAACGCTCCTCGCCGACCCGCCGAGCGGAACCTCTATGACCGAATTCACGCACGGTTTGCTGTCCTCGGCGGGGTCGAGCTCGATCTTCCTCCGCGTGAATTGGCCCGCGAGCCGCCTCGGTTCGATTGATGTTCCTGCTCGATACGAATGTTTTGTTCGCCATGATGGCGGCGCGGCCCGCCGTCGAAATCTCGACCTGGGTCGCCGCGCAGGCGCCCGACGTCCTCTTCACCACCACCGTCTGTCAGGCGGAAATCCTGGCCGGATTGGCGATCATGCCAGCGGGTCGGCGCAAGGCGGATCTCGAAGCAGCGGCCCGGGCTGTCTTCACCGAAGATTTCGACGGGCGGGTGTGGACCTTCGATGCGGCGGCAGCCTCAGCCCATGCGGCCATCCTCGCCACCCGCCGTCGCTCCGGCCGTCCAATCGCAACGATCGACCTCATGATCGGCGCCATCGCTCGCTCACGCGGGGCCGCCGTCGTGACCCGCAACGTTCCGGATTTCGACGGATACGGTTTGACCATCGTGAACCCCTGGGACGTGGCCTGATCGCCCAGGAGAGCGACGTTCGAGGGTTGATTTTCGGCCAATAGAACCAGATATGGGCACCGTCCCGCAAGCCGCCGCAAGCGGGACTCGACACCCAAGCCGTCAACGCCGTCTCGCCGACACAATCTTTCCCCCGAGGAGCATCGCGGTCGCGGACGCTCCAGCCCAGAGTAGTTTTCATGCCGGATCCCGCCGAACCCGTTTTCCCCGAGGCTCAAGCGCCGGAGCCCGACGCTGCCGTCGAGGCTGCGCCGGAGACCGCGGCGCCCGACGCCGAGCCTGCCGTCGACGCCCTCAGGGTGGAGGTCGCCGCGTTGAAGGACCGCGTGCTGCGGACCATGGCCGAGATGGAGAACCTGCGCCGCCGCACCGAAAAGGAGGTCGCGGACGCCAAGGCCTATGGCGTCTCCTCCTTCGCCCGCGACATGGTGGCGGTCGCCGACAACCTGCAGCGGGCGCAAGCGAGTCTTCCGGCCGAGGCCCGCGCCGAGTTCCAGGGCGGGGCGAAAAGCTTCGTCGAGGGCATCGAGCTGACCGAACGCGATTTCGTGTCGCGGCTGGCGCGGTTCGGCATCAAGCCGATCGAGACGACGGGTGCCCGCTTCGACCCCAACCGGCACGAGGCGCTGTTCGAACTGCCCGACCCCTCCGTGCCGAGCGGCACGGTCGTCCAGGTGGTCGAGACGGGCTATACGATCGGCGATCGCGTGCTCAGGCCTGCCAAGGTCGGGGTTTCGACCGGCGGCCCCAAGACAGCCGCACCTTAACGGTCCGGGCGTCCGCCGGGCTTCAGCGCCTCCGCCAGCGAGGCGCGCGCGGAGCCCGGCCTCAGCGGTTTCTGCTGGCTTTCGTGCGGCGCCCATCCCGACAGCCACACGATGCCGAACGTGGCCCGCACCCGGCCGTCGGGATCGGCGAAGCGGCGCGCGTAGACCTCGGCGGCGCGCATCAACAGGCCGCGCCGCATCGGGCAGCGCGACCGCTGCACCAGGGCGTTAGTGGCGCCCATGGCGCGCAGGTCGGCGAAAAGGCCGAAGGGACTCGCGTAGCGGGCGACGACCGTATCGACGTCCGTCACCGGAAGGGCGAAGCCGGCCCGCTGCAACAGGCCGCCGAGGTCGCGCAGATCGGAGAAGGGCGCGACCCGTGGGCTGGCGCCGCCCGTCATCTCGGCTTCCGCCTCGAACAGCGCCTGGCGCAATTCGGTCAGGCTCTGCCCTCCCAGCAGGCAGGCGAGGAACAGTCCGTCCGCCTTGAGCATGCGGCGGATCTGCACGAGCACCCCGGGCAGATCGTTGACGGCCTGCAGCGACAGCAGGGAGACGGCGAGGCCGAAGCTCCCGGCCCGGAACGGCTGCGCCTCGTCGTCCGCCACGACCTGGTGACAGCCGCCTGTGAGACCCGCTTCGACGATGGGCGCCGCCCGCACCAGCCAGGCCTCTGGCAGTGCCGCCCGCAGTGCCTGCGCCGCGAGAGGATGCGGCGTGCCGAGGTCGACCACCTCGCGGAACTCGCGCCGGACCGTCGACAGCCGCGCGACGAGCTCCTCCGTGACCCGCGGCATGAGGATGTGCTCGCCGCCCCCTGCCCGCGCGCGTTCGAGGCGCCGACGCAGCAGCCGCCGGTCGAAGATGCGGGGAAGGTCTGGGGTCGGAGGCCGCGTCACGCCTCCGATATGACGCCCGCGACCTCGGAGGTCAAAGGATGTGCCGAAGCGCCGCCGTGGTCCTCACGCCGGCGAGATCTCGAGATCGGTCTCGATCACCGCCTTCCTGGCGCGCAGGATCGCGGCCGGGCTCATGGAGAGTTCCGTGACGCCCATCCGGAGAAACAGCGGGATGAGGTCGGGCCGGGCGGCGGCCTCGCCGCAGAGCCCGACCGGAATGCCTCGCGCCCGGGCGGCTTCGCAGATGAGCGCCACGGCGCGCAGCACCGCCGGATGATCGGCGCGGTTGAGACCGGCGACCCGCGGATTCAGCCGGTCGGCCGCCATCACGTATTGGCTGAGGTCGTTGGTGCCGATCGAGAAGAAGGCGACGTGCCTGGCGAGGTCGGCGGCGAGCAGCGCCGCGGCCGGCGTCTCCATCATGATGCCGAGGTCGGGATCACCGATGGCGACGCCCGCGGCGTCGAGCTCGGCCCGGCATTCGGCCAGCAGCGCCTTGACGCGCAGGACCTCGCCGGTCTCGGTGATCATGGGGACCATGATCTTGATGTTGCCGTGGACCGCGGCGCGCAGCAGGGCTTTCAGCTGCGGCTTGAACACGTCAGGCCGGTCCAGGCAGAGGCGCACGCCGCGCCAGCCGAGGAACGGGTTCTCCTCGTGCCCGACCTCGATCCCCGCCACCGGCTTGTCGCCGCCGATATCGAGCGTGCGCACGATGACGGGATGCGGCGCGAAGGCCCGGGCGAGCTCGTCGTAGATGGCGGCTTGCTCGTCTTCGGACGGCAGGGTCTTGCGCTCCATGAACAGGAGCTCGGTGCGGAATAGCCCGACCCCCATGGCGCCGGCTGCGAGCGCCGGCGCGATCTCGCCGAGCGAGCCGAGATTGGCAGCCACCTCGATCGACCGTCCGTCCCGGGTCACGGGCTTGCGCGCGCGGTAGGCGTCGAGGCCATCGCGCTCGCGCTCCTCCGCGGCGATGCGGTCGCGGATCGAGGCTTCCGTCGCCGCGTCGGGATCGAGCCAGACCTCGCCGGTGGTACCGTCGAGCGCGATCGTTCGCGCCGCCGCGAGCGCGGCGAGGGACGCGCCCGAGCCGAGCACGGCCGGGATGCCGTGCGTGCGCGCCATGATGGCGACATGCGATGTCGCGGCGCCGCTGGCGCAGACGATGCCGGCGAGCCGCGCCAGCGGCAGCCTGGCGAACTCCCAGGCCGATATCTCTCCCGCCACGAGGATGGACCCGGCCGGGGGGTCGGCGAGGTTGGCGTCGGAGCGGCCGAGAAGGGTCAGGGCCAGCGTCCGCACGAGACCGCGCACGTCTTCGGCCCGTGCCCGCAGATAGTCGCCGTCGATCGCCTCGAACCGTGCCGCGAGCCGCGCCCCGGCTTCGAGCGTGGCGGTGACCGCATCCTGTCCGCCGCGGACCCGGGCGTCGATCGCACCCACGAGCTCGTCGTCCCCGGCGACCTCGATCAGCGCGTCGATGATCTGCCGGTCCTGCGGCGCCGCTTCCGGCTTCGCGCCGCGGTCAACCAGCGCCGCGACCGTCGCCGCGAAAGCGCGGCGGAGGACCTCGACCTCGCCGTCGATGGCGGCCGGCGACAGCGCGCGACGAGGCGCCGCGAGCGTTTCGGGAAAGAACCCGAAGGCGAGGCCGATGGCCGTGCCTTCACTGGCCGCCACGCCTGCAGCCGCCCGGCCGCCTGGCGGTGCCGCGGCCATGCCCGATGGCGCGCCGGCGGGCAGGGTCGGCGCCGCGCCGCCCAATTCGGCGCCGGCCTCGGGCGTCTCGATGAAGCTCACCAGGGCCTCGACCGCGACCTCGGCATCGGCTCCGTCGGCCCGGACGGTCACGTCCTCCCCTTCCTTGAGGCCGAGCAGCATCAGCTTGACCGAGCTCTTGGCATCGGCGCCCCGCGCGCCGCGCCGCACCTCTAGAGAGGATGCGAAGGAGCGGGCGAGCTTCACGAATTGCGTCGCCGGGCGCGCATGCAGCCCCTCCTTGACGCGAACCGTGGCCGGGCGCTCGATCATGTTGACCGCTTCCTCCTATAGGCTCAACTCAAGGTTGGTCGGCTCCGTCCTCCCGGGTGCTCCTGCCGGGAGGGGACAGGAATAGCCGCTCCCTTCCGAAAAGGGCACAGGTTTTCGTCTGCGGACCGGGCAGGCTGGCCTTCGCCGGATGACGGGAGGGAAGGTCGGGCGGTGTTTCAGCCCGATATCGTGATCGAAGCACCGGGCTGCACGGCCTCGATCAGCTCCGCCGTCGGCACGGCGGAGGCCGACAGCTCACCGGACCGGCCGCTCAGCGTCGCACCATCGAAGTTGATCACCACGTGGCCGATATCGGCGACCTTCGTCCAGGCATGCTCGCCGACCGCGGTCAGGGTCGCGGTCACGGACCCGATCGTGATCGCGGCACCGACCGGCGGCGCCTCGGCGGCCGGCCCTTCGAGGACGCGATGCAGCGCCGAGAGTTCCGCCAGTTCCGGCGGAGCACCCTCGGCGAACAGGATCAGGATGCCGCCGTCGAGAAGCTCTGCGACCTCCGGGCCAACCGCGGTGATCGTCGTTCGATAGAATATCGCCATCCCTGGGGCCGCCGGTCACATCACGAAGAGCGAGAACAGCCAGGCGATCACGACCGACACCGGCCCCATCACCTGACGGGAGAGCAGAACGGCGGGCACGCCGATCTCGATCGTCTTGGGCTTGGCTTCGCCGAGCGCCAGGCCGACCGGAACGAAGTCGCATCCGACCTGGGTATTGTAGGCGAACAAAGCGGGCAGGCTCATGGCGGGCGAGATCGTGCCGTTCTGGATCTGCGGACCGATGATGGCGACGCCGATCACCTGGGCAATGACGGCGCCCGGCCCGAGAATCGGGGAGAGGAACGGCAGGCCGCAGATGACGGAGATGACCAAGAGGCCGCCGATGTTGTTGGCGAGGGGTCCCATCGGCTTGGCGATCAGGTCGCCGATCCCGGTGTAGAGGATGATGCCGATCAGCATGGTCACGAAGGCCATGAAGGGCAAGACGTTGCGCACCACCTGGTCGATCGTGCGACGCCCGGCGTTGAAGAAGATGCCGACGACGCGGCCCATCACCCGGCCGATATTGGCGATGAGGTCGATGAAGCCGCCGCCGCCCGTCTCCGGCACGAGGGCCGGCTTGGCGGGAGCCGGTACCGCCTGGGCCACGCCGGCCGCGGTCGGGGCGGCCGAGCCGTCCGCAAAGGCGATGTTTTGCTCCTTCACGCCCGAGACGTAGATGTCCTCGGTGATGAATTGCGCCAGCGGACCGGATTGGCCGACCGGCGTCAGGTTCACGGTCGGGATGCGTTTTCTCGGATAGACGCCGCAGCGCGCCGTGCCGCCGCAATCGACGACGACGCAGGCCATCTCGCTTTCGGGCGGCGGCTGGCGGAAGCCATCGACCGCGATGCCCCCGGTCATCTCGGCGATGCGGCGCGCCACGGGCGGAATACCGCCCCCTGTGACCGCGACGATCTTGTCGCGCTGGCTGTCGGGCTTGATGACGAGCGGGCCGCCCCAGCCGTTGGGGCCCTGGCTGATCCGCACCGCCTTGAACTTCTGTTCGTCGAGCGCCATGGCGTACTCCTCCGGTCTCTGGCTAGAGTTCGACGCCCTGGCGGCGGCTCATGAATGCGGTGATGCGCTCGGTGACGATGCCCTTGAGCAGGATCACGATCACCCCGACGATGAAGTACCAGATCGCCAGCTTGACGTGATAGCCCTCGGGGATGATGCCGCGCTTCTCGAGGTCGAGGAGCGCCACGAGAACGCCGCCCCAGACGAAATATTCGCCCGCGTTGGCGTGGGGGAAGAGCCCCAGGATCGGATGCACGAAGGAGACGGCCGAATCGTAGAAGGCGGGCTTGTGCTTCTCCTCCAGGAACGTCCCGAACGTATAGGCCATCGGATTGGTCAGGAAGAACACGGCCAGTACCGGCAGGACGGTGTATCGCGTCAGCGCGACGCGGCCCATGGCCTGCGCGAAGCCATGTACCCGCTCCTCGCCGATGAGGCCGGTCAGCGCGTAGAAGGCGGTCATCAGCACGACCAGCGTCGGAATGATGCCGGTGACGAAGCCGATGAAGACCTCGCCGCCCTGCTGGAACATGCCGATGAAATGGATGCCGACGGTGCCGAGCCAGCCGAGCTGCCCGGCATTGGGCTTGAGGTTCTTCACGTCGGCCTTGTACTTGCTCAGGGCGTCGGCCGCGGTTGCCGGGGCGTCGGCCGGCGTCGCCTGCTGCGCCAGGAGCAGCGGATGATGGAGCGCATCGCCCGCCGCCGGCGCGAGCGAGCCGCCCGCATGCGCCGCAACGGTATGAAAAGCCCCGGCCCCGCCGTCATGCAGCGCGACGAACGTCGCCCCATGCGACGCCAGGTCGGCCGCCTGCATGGCCATCATCATCAGCCCCATCGTCCCCTCCCCCTCTTCTTGGAAGGCGCCGTGCCGCCGTCCCTCACACGGACCTGTCGCCTGCTCTACGCAACAGGCCCGCGGGCCGCCGCTTTCTCGATCTGCTGCACGGCAATGGACAGGGCCTTTCGGCGGGCCTCGTCCGAAAACGACGAGGCGGCGTCCAAGCCGTCGAAGGCGCGTCCTTCGACGTCCGGCACGCGGGCGAATCGCGCGAAGACGCTGCGCCCCTGCATGACCATCAGCCGGCGCACGATCCGGTCCGGGCTCACCACGAGCAGCAGGATCACCCCACGCCCCAATGTGGCTCGGGCATTGCCGGCGCCGACGAAGCCGTCGGCCCAGAGCCGCGTCACCTCGCCCATTACGGCGGTGTAGTGGCGCATCTGGATATAGGTCCCGAGCCCCTGCAGGCACCAGGCGGCCAGGACGGCGATGAGCGCGATCTGCCAGATCGGCATGGGGCAACCTCCCTGTTCGGCACCGGCACCGGATGGTCCCATCCTGAAGGCCGGCTTGTCCCGCTCGAACTCCGGCTCGTGCGTGCGTGCGCCAAACCATCGAACGTGCAGGGCCTCATCGGTCCAGCGATGAAGCAATCCGGCAAGGCTCTGCCGACCGCCGGGCGAAGGCAAGCCGTCCGCTCCTCCGACGGGCGATTTTGAGGTGGATTGCGGCAGCAGTGCCACGCCGGCACGCGCGCTCCGCCCAAGATTGGCGCCGCGTCGGAAGACGCTCCGGGCATGGACGCTTCGATCGAAGCTTTTGCACAGCTTTCTGACGCTAAGCAGCCTTGCGTGGCGAAGGCCACGATTGATTTTGTTTTTGCAAGCGAAATCAATGCTGCTCAACATTCTAAGTGTAAGCAAGCTTGTGAAAGCTTGCTTAGTGGAGCGCCGGCATCCGGCCTCACGGCAGCGAACCCGCGCGCCGGACGGAACAGATAATCGGCGCGAAAGGCCTTTGGCTACCTGCCGCGGCGGCAAGTCTTGCCACGCCGCGACTCTCGCCCAGCGCGGATGCGGGCGGCAATCGAAGCATCGCCGGGTCGCATGATCGTCGATTGTCCGGCAGCCTATCGAGACCTTGGGAACCTGGCGAACTACCGGGTGTCGGCTCGCGCAGAGCCTGCCGGACCTCCGCCGCCGCCCGATGCGCGAGGCGTTCGATCATCGAAGTAATGTCCTGGCTCATGCAAGCAGGTGAGTGTGCCGAGAAAGCTCAAGCCAACCTTCGGCAGTCGCCCGGATTCGGTTTTTCTCCGGCTTGCTTAAGCTAAGTTCGTTTGCTAGGTCGGAGTCGTAAAGGAGGCGCATAGATGACTGACTCAGATCAAGATCTGAATTTGATGGAAATGGCCGCGGAAATCGTTTCGGCCTATGTCCGCAACAATTCGGTACCGGCCGGCGAGCTCCCTCAACTTTTGCAATCCGTGCATGGGTCTTTGGGGTCGATCGTCAACGGTCCGAAGTCCGAACCGGTCAAGGAACCGCAGCAGCCCAAGGTGCCGATCAAGAAATCGGTGACCGACGACTTCATCGTCTGCCTCGAGGACGGCAAGCGCTTCAAGTCGCTGAAACGCCACCTGCATTCCGAGCACGGCCTCTCGCCGCAGGAGTACCGGGCCAAATGGGCCCTTCCGAAAGACTATCCAATGGTCGCCCCGGCCTATGCCAGCGCAAGGTCGAGCCTGGCCAAGACGCTCGGGCTGGGCCGCAAGGCGCCTTCCGCCACGGCCGAACCGACGGAGGCATCGTCCGCCGCCACGCAGCAGGCCGGTGACACGGCGGCCAAAAAGCCCCGTCGCGCCGCCAAGGCTCCGGTCGCCTGAGCAGCCCGGAAGCCGCTCGGCCTGCCCGATAAAACCGTCGGTTCCGAGCCCCGGATCGGTCTATCTTACGGGATTCGATCATGCAGTGGCGTCGGGCCGGCTCGGTCCGCCCGTCGCCATCGCGGTCCGGGCGCGATCGGGCCGCCGGAGGAGAACGCGGTGTCGGCAACGGTATTTTGCGCTGTGCTTCTGGCGGCGGCCATGCACGCGGGCTGGAATGCCGTCGTCAAGACCGGACGCGACCGATACGCCTCGATCACGCTGATCGCGCTCGGCGGCGCCATCGTTTCGGCGGCGACGCTGCCGTTCGTCGAGAGTCCGCACGCGGCCGCCCGGCCGTGGCTCTTGACCTCGGCCGCCCTCCACATCGGCTACAATCTCTTTCTCATCGAGGCCTACAGGACCGGCGATCTCGGGCAGGTCTACCCGATCGCGCGCGGCTCCGCCCCGCTGCTCGTGTCGCTCGTCACCGTGCCGCTGCTCGGCGAGGCGCTCGATCCGCTGGCCGCGGCTGGCCTGCTCGTCCTCTCGGCCGGCATCTGCCTCATGGCGTTCGGCGGCGGCCGCAGCGTGACGCGGATCGGCGGCAGGTCGATCGCTTTCGCGCTCGGCACCTCCGCCTTCATCGCCAGCTACACCATCACCGACGGCATCGGCTCGCGGACCAACGGCTCGCCGCACGGCTATGCGGCATGGCTGTTCTTTCTCGACGGCGTCTTGATGCTCCTCGTCCTGCTGGCGCGGCGCGGCGTGGCCGGGCTCCGCGCGCTGGCGCCGGTCTGGCGTCCAGGACTCGCGGGCGGAGCGATGTCGCTCGCCGCCTACTGGATCGTCATCTGGGCCATGACGCGGGCGCCGATCGGGCTCGTCGCCGCGCTGCGCGAAAGCAGCGTGCTCTTCGCGGCCTCGATCTCCGTCGTCATCCTGCGGGAGCCGCTCACCGTCTGGCGATCGATCGCCGGGCTCACCATCGTGGCCGGCATCGCGCTGGCTCGCATCGGCTGACGGGCGGCGGCGTCCGCCACCTTCCCTTAACGCCGATCTGGTGGAATGGCGGCCGCCCAAGTAGAACGCCATCGCAATGACCACCGCCGTCGCCGCATCGCCACCTCCCGCCGCCGAGGCCGCCGCATCCCCGGCCCGCATCCTGGTCTTCGACTCAGGCCTCGGCGGGTTGACGGTCTTCGCGGAGATCCGCCGCCTATGGGCCGAGGCGGACTATCTCTACGCAGCAGACGATGCCGTCTTTCCCTACGGGGGCCTGAGCGAGGCGGATCTCGTCGCGCGCGTCATGACGCTGATGGAGACGCTGGTGCTCCGTCATCGCCCCCAGGCGGTCGTCATCGCCTGCCACACCGCCTCGACCTTGGTGCTGCCGCCACTGCGCGGGCGCTGGCCGGGTATTCCTTTCGTGGGCACCGTACCGGCGATCAAGCCGGCCGCCGCCGCCTCGCGCTCGAAGCGCATCAGCGTGCTGGGGACGCCGGGGACCGTCGCGCGGGACTACACGCGGAACCTCGTCCGCAGCTTCGCGGCCGATTGCGACGTCGCGCTCGTCGGCGCGCCGCGCCTCGCCGCCCTCGCCGAAGCAGCCATGCGGGGCGAGCCGGTCCGCGACGACGACATCCTGTCCGAGATCGCGCCGGCCTTCGTCGACGCGGGCGGGCGGCGCACCGATGCGGTGGTGCTGGCCTGCACCCATTATCCGCTTCTGCTCGACGCCTTCGAACGGCTGGCGCCGTGGCCCGTGACCTACATCGACCCGGCGCCGGCCATCGCCCGCCGCCTGGAGAGCGTGCTGGCGGATCTCGGCCTGGCGCCGCAGGACCATGCGGATGGCGGCCGTGCGACCGCCCTCTTCACCTCGGCGCGACGACCGGGGCGGGCGCTTCGAGAGGCGCTCGAGCACCGCGGTTTCGCGGAGATCGCGACGCTGTAACGGATCATCGCGCCCGAGGGCTCTCAGGGCTCTCGGTCCTGCGCGGCGATCCAGTCCATATAGGCCTGGAAGGCCTCGCGCATCGGCCGCGGCCGCCAGCCGGTCTCGGCGATGATGCGGCTGATGTCGTAGGCGCCCCACATGCCGTCGCGCAGCGCGGCATCCTGAACGAGGTCGGCCACTTCCGCAGACGCCTCTTCTGACCGGAAGCCGGGCGCCTTTTCGGCCGCCCAGCGCAGCATGTCGCCCATCGTCGCCGTCTCGCCGAGCGCAACATTATACGTTCCGAAGCGCGGCCGCGGCAGGTCGAGCAAGGCGGCGAGCGCCGCGGCCACGTCCTCGGCGTGGATGTAGTCGCCGACGGCATCGATGCCGTGACATCGAAGCGGATCGCGCCGCTCGACCGCCCATTGGGCGATGCGGTTCGGGACGTGGCGGAACGTGCGGCTCGCCGTCGCCCGATCCATCGTGCCGTAGACCGACGACAGCCGCACGGAGAGGACGGCGAGCCCAAACAGCTCGGCGTAGCGCTCGGCCACCATCTCGGCCGCCCATTTGGAGATGCCGTAGAGCTTGCGGGGGCCGACATAGCCGTCCTCCGGCAGCGGCGTGTCCGGGCGGTCGGGGCCGTGGTCGCGATAGACCCCGCCCGAGCTCACGTAGACGAAGCGCCGCACACCCGGCTGCCGCCGCGCCCAATCGAGCAGGTGCACGGTGCCCATGAGGTTGACGTCGAGGATCTCGACCGGCCGCTCGGCCTCGGGCTCGCGCTTCGCTTCGGCGCTGCTGCCGCGCGATATGGGCGTCACCGTCGCGCCATGCACGATGCCGGTGATGCCGAACCGATCGAGCGCCCCGGACCAGGTCACGGGCCGGGCGATGTCGGCCTCGATCAGGTCGAGCCGCGACGCGACGGGCGCGAAGTATCGGCGCGCGGCGGCATCGAGCGGCGCTCGGTCGAAGGCCACGACGCGCTCCTGCGGGTGCGTCTCGAGCCAGTGGCGGGCGAAGACGCTCATCACGAAGCCGGCGGCGCCGGTGACGAGCAGCGTCACGACAGGCCCATCAACGTGTCGGACAGGACCCGTGCCCCGAGGGCGAAATCCTCCATCTCCATCGCCTCCTCCGGGTTGTGGCTGCCGTTGCGATTGCGGACGAACAGCATGGCGGAGCGCACGCCCATCGCGGCGAAGACCGCCGCATCATGGCCGGCGCCGCTCGCCATGGCGAAGGGCCTCGTCCCGAGCGCCGCGACCCGCGCCGCGAGGGCCGCGCGCAGCGCGCCGTCCATCGCGGCCGGCGGCGAGTAGCTCGCGTCACCGAGATCGAAGCGCACGCGGTACTCGGCCTTGATCGCGGAGGCGTGCTGTCGGGCGCGGGTCTCGACGCCGGTCATGGTCTCGTCCGAGACCGACCGGATGTCGATCACGAAGCGCGTCTCGCCCGCCACCTTGCTGGGGCCGTGCCGGGCGGGATCGGTCGAGAACTCGCCCGTCGTCACGACGAGGTCGGCGCCTCCGGCCTCCGCGGCCCGCCAGTCGGCGTCGAGCCGGGCCAGGAGCGCGATAGTGGCCGCCACCGCATCCTGCCGGTAGGCGCGAGGCAAGGCGCCGGAATGGCCGTAGGCCCCTTGGCAGCGCGCATTGCGCAGGCGCCGGCACCCCCTGATCCCGGTGACGACCGCGACCGGAACGCCCTCCTCGACCAGCACCGGTCCCTGCTCGATGTGGAGCTCCAGATAGGCGCGAAGGCGGCCGGGATCGATGAGCCGGCGCCGCTCGCGGATCGCCCCGGCGTCGAAGCCCTGGCGAGCGAGCACGGTCTCGAGCGTCTCGCCCGAATCGGAGCGCCGTACGCCGAGGCAGTCGGGATCGAGCAGGCCGAAGGCGCCGGCGCTGCCGAGGTAGGGGATGTCGAACCAGGCCGATTCCTCGGCCCGGATCGCCATGACGGTGACGTCGAAGGACGCCTGCCAGCCGGCATGCCGCCATCCGGCGAGGACCGCGAGGCCGGCTACGACTCCCGCGGCGCCGTCGAAGTTGCCGCCCTGCGGCACCGAATCGAGATGCGAGCCGATGATCACCGAAGGCGCCGAGCGGTCCCGGCCCGGCAGCGTCAGGCCGAGGTTGCCGATGGCGTCGACCGCGACCTCGAGCCCGAGCCGCTCCGCCTCGGCCCGCACGAGATCGTGGGCGGCCTGCTCGCCGGGGCCGTAGCTGTCGCGCTCGATGCCGCGCCCGCGCCGGGTGGCTCCGGCGAGGTCGTCGAAGAGCCGCACGGCGAGGGCCACATCGGGACGAGGCGCGCTCGATGGCATCAGGGCTTCGGCGCGGCCGGCGTGGTGCAGCTCTGGTTGTCGCAGCAGTTCTGGACGCACTCGGATTTCGGCAGGTGGGTCCAGACGGCCACGCCAGCCGCCCCCATGATGGCCAGGATCAGGACGACGCCGACCATGAGAATCTTCATGTCGGACCGCACTTCTGCGTGTCTGTGGGACCGCGTGGCGTTATTGACGTCCGCGAGGGCGAAACCGCCCCGAGACCGAATCGGAGACACGACATGGGCATGCTCGAGGGCAGGATCGCGATCGTGACGGGCGCGAGCTCGGGGATCGGCCGCGCCATCGCCATGAGCTTCGCGGCCGAGGGCGCCACGGTCTGCGTGGCCGACGTCACCGACGAGGTCCTCGAAGGCGGCGCGCCCACCGCCACGCTGATCGCCGAGGCAGGCGGGCAAGGCTTCTTCCGAAAGACCGACGTCGCGTCCTCAGCCGACATGGACGCCGTGGTGCGGGAGACGGTCGAGCGCGGGGGGCGGCTCGACATCATGGTCAACAATGCGGCGACCTATTCGGGAACCGCGCTGCTCGACACGAGCGAGGCGCAGTGGGCGGAGGTGATGAGCGTCAATATGACCGGGCTCTATCTCGGCTGCAAGCGCGCCATCGCGCAGATGATCGGCCAGGAGCCGATCGCCGAGGTGCGCGGGCGGGTGATCAACCTCGGCTCGCAGCAGGGCATCGTCACCGCGCCGCGCGACTGCGCCTATGGGGTCAGCAAGGCCGGCGCCATCTACATCACCCGGCAGATCGCGGTCGATTACGCCCGGGACCTCATCGTCTGCAATTCCATCTCGCCCGGCAAGATCGTCACCGGCAAGCCCGGCCTGGCGATGGATCCGGCGCTGCTCGACAATGCCAGGCGGCGCACGCCCTGGCCACGGCTCGGCCGCCCGCAGGACGTCGCCAACGCCGCTGTCTTCCTCGCCAGCGACCGGGCGACGTTCATCACCGGCGCCAATCTCGTGGTCGACGGCGGCTGGCTCGCGGGCTGAGACGGCTCGATCGGTGCAAACGGAGGCGATACGTTCATCCCATCCTTACCGGCCGCGATCCATGGTCGCCGCCGGACCAGCCCCATCGCGAACAGGAGGGCACATCGTGATGTCATTCGCCTCGGCCCATGCCGGCCTCTTCGCCGCCCTCGTGGCCGGCGTCATCGCCACGGTCGCGGTGGCTGTCGGCGCCACGGACCAGGATCTCCAGTAGGGCGCAGCTCGGCAAGGATGCCCGTGCGCCGCTCGCGCCCCCACCCGCCGCAGCGAAGGGCGTTCATGCATCCGACAGGCGCCTCCGTTCATTATCGTCGCGAAGCTCTTGCCGGAGACGCGCGACGATGACATGGCCAGCCAGACTCCTCGCCACGGCCTCGGTCCTGCTCGGCCTCGGTCTGGGGCTGGCGCGCGCCGACGGCGCGGCTCGGGTCGACGTGCCGATCCAGCAGATTGTCCTGCCGAACGGCGACATGCGCTATTCGGTGCCGGTCACGGTCGGCGGCGGACCGCCGGTCGAGGCGGCGCTCGACACCGGCTCCTTCGGCCTGCGCGTCCTCGCCTCGGCCCTGTCGCCCTCGCAATACGAGGCGACCGAGGAGAGCCGCAACTATCCGTTCAGCGGCGGCGCGCGGCTGCGCGGCGTGCTGGCCAAGGCGACCATCGGAGTGGGCGGCGCGACGACGGCCGGGCCGATCCTGTTCCAGCTCGTGAACGGCGTCGATTGCGTCGAGCGGCAGCCGCATTGCCCGGCCTCCCGGGTAAGCCAGGCGGACTACCGCATCGCCGGCGACGGCATCGCGGGCCAGGGCTTTCCGGCCATCGTCGGCGTGTCGATGCGCCGGGCCACCGGCGTCCAGGAGAGCGCCGACAACCCGCTCGGCACGATCGGCGACGGCCGCTGGATCGTCATCCTGCCGCGACCGGGCAGCACGGCGCCCGGCCACCTGATCATCAACCCGACGGCCGACGACACCGCCGGCTTCACCTCCATCCAGCTCGACCCGCTGTCGGCCGGGGGAGACGGAGGCGCCGCGAGCGGATGGCGGGACGGGGCACTCCCCGGCTGTCTCGTCAACCAAGCCTCGAAGGAGCGCCTGTGCGGACTGACGATGCTCGACAGCGGCGCGCAGGGCTTCTTCTCCCACTCGTCCGATGTGACCAAGCCGACGACGTGGCGCGCCGGCACGCCGGCCCGGTTCGAGCTGAAGCTCGGCAGTGAGACGATGACGATCCCCTTCTCGGTCGACCGGGGCTGGCCGACCAGGGTCCATGTGCTGCCTCTGCGCGGCGGCAATGGCGAGGCGCGGCTCTCGGCCGGCACGCTCCCCTTCTTCTCCTATGCGGTGCTCTATGACGCGAAGGCCGGCACCATGGGCTTCAAGGCCCGCGCTGCGGAGGAGCCGTGAGAGCATCCGACGGCCGAGGCCTTTCGGCCGGCGGGCTTATGACTCTCAGCCCCCCTTGACTTTAACGTCCTCATCCTGAGCCGACGGCGCAGCCGTCGAGTCGAAGGACGGCAGGCATGGGCGGTGCTTCGAGACGGTCCTGACGGACCTCCTCAACATGAGGGTCGTGGGTTTTCAAACAAGCTGTCAGGCCGAGAGCCGAGCCTCGCCTGATCGGCCGGCGCTCTCGTCGCGCGCCTTGGCGTCATAGAAGGACGCCGTATGCTCGCCGTTGAGCGCCTCGCGGGTGAAGCGGATGAGATGGTGGCAGACGAAGCCCATGTTGAAGATGGCCTCGATCTGCCCGCGCCGCAGCGCCTGCCAGGCGGCCCGCCAGAATATGCGGCGATAGTCGGACTTCACCCCGAGCTGCCAGACGATGCTGCGGCCCATGTGGAAAGCGCGGCGCAGGTTGGCGCGGGTCAGCCTGCCTCTCGCCGGCAAGGGCATCCGGTGCCGGTAGGTCGCGTCGAGCTGATGGACGAAACGGGCGAAGATGTTCTCCGGCGCATAGGCATGGGCGATGATGCGGCGCCAGGAGGCGACGACGGCGTCGTGCGGTCGCAGGAACCTGACGTTGGATTCGAGGCTCGGGTCGTCGACGAGCCGGCCCTCCCGCGCGAGCCGGTCCCACAGCGGCGTCTTGGGCAGCGCCTGCAGCAGGTTCATGGTCAGCACCGGGACCTGCGAGGCCTCGATGAACTCGATCATCCGCTGCTCGGAGTGCTCGGTCTCGGTGTCGAGCCCCAGGATGATGCCTGAGGTGACCTCGAGCCCGTGGGCATTGAGCGTGCGGATCGCCTCCATCATCGGCACGGCGTTGTTATGCGCCTTGTCGATGCGCTTCAGCGCATCGAGCTCCGGCGTCTCGATGCCGACGAAGACGGTGAAGAACCCCGCCTCGCGCATCAGCGCCAGGATGTCGGTCTGCTTGGCGAGGTTGAGCGTCGCCTCGCAGGCGAATTGCAGCGGATAGGCGTGCCGCTTCTGCCAGGCGACGAGATGGGGCAGCATGTCGCGCGTCGCCTTGCGGTTGGCGATGAAATTGTCGTCGACGAAATAGATGACAGTCGGATGGGACGGCTGCGCCACGAAGGCATCGAGCTCGGCCAGCAGTTGGGCGGGCGATTTCAGCCGCGGCTGGCGGCCGTAGAGCGCCGGGATGTCGCAGAACTCGCAGCGGTAGGGGCAACCGCTCGAGAACTGCACCGAGCCGAGCAGATAGGTCTTGAGCGGCACCGCGTCGAAGGCCGGCAGGGGAAAGTCGGTCAGCGCCAGCCGCTCGGCGGTCTCGAGCACGACCTGGGCGGGCGGCGGCGCGAGGCTCTGGTCGAGATGGGCGATCAGCCGGTCGGTGGCGTCGCCGATCTCGCCCACATGCAGGTAGTCGAACTCCGGATAGGTGTCGGGCGCCGCCGAGACCGAGGAGCCGCCGAGCGCCGTCACCTTGCCGTGGCGCTTCGCCCGGGCATGGATCGCCCGGATCTGCGGCGCCTGGATATGCATGCCGCTGACGAAGACCGCATCCGCCCAGGCATAGTCGTCCTCGCTTGCCGCGCCCATGTTCTCGTCGACGAAGCGCATCTCCCAAGGCACCGGCAGATAGGCCGCGATGAGCAACAACCCCTGCGGCGGCATGAAGGCACCGACCCCCGGCATCAGCTCGTAGGCATGGGAGAAGGTGCCGAAGGAGGGCGTGTAGTGCGGGAAGACGCACAGGATGCGGCGGCGGCTCTCGACCGGAACGGGTGAACGCAAGCGATCGGCTCCTGGGCGGCCCGACCCGGACGGACGAGCCATCCGCACGCGTCGGCGCACTGGGCGGCCATCCCCCCTCAAGACCGCCGGTTGATATGCCCCCTTGCCGTTCTACCATGCCCCTCGCGGAAACTCACGAGGTCCGCCTTCGGGCAGCCCGACGCGCGATCGCTTCGCTGCGTGCTAAGAGCGCTCTTTTATAACGACCAACGACCCGATGGGACCGACCTCGGATCGCACTCTCTCGATAGCCCGCTGCCGAGCTTCCATTGGCGCTGAGATCAGTCCCCGCGCCTGGCGAAGGCTAAGACCCGGCCGCTGAAATGGGTCAGTTCCTGATCGTTGATCGCCTCGGTCTCGTATGCAGGGTTGGTCTCGTGATGGAAGCGATTGGCGTAGGCGAGTTGCACCCGCAATTCGTCGATATCTGGCTGGCTTAGAAGCTGATTGTGCTGGCCAACCCTCTGCTGGCAGACGCCGACGAATTGGCCGAGCAGGGTCCCAGGCGGAAATGCGCTCGGGTACGCCACGCGCATGAATGCTTCGAGGATGTGTCGCAGAGCCGCCGCAACGCGGCGTTCGGTGGCAGGATCCGCTGCCTGAAGGTAGGCGGCAACAAGCGCGTGGCGCCGATCGTGTTCGGTGATGCAGTCCTGATTGATGTCCCAGGCGGCGAGCGTCGATCCTGTGCCGTCACGACGAATGAGGATCGCCTGACGAGTGGCGGTGTCTGCGCCTTCCCAGAGCTGGCACAGGAACGCCTTGGAGTGGGATAGGACAATCACCTGGCTCACCCGCGCGAGCAGCCGCCGCACCTCTTGGACGGTTGTCAGAGAGCGATGTTCGTCAAGGCTGGTCATCGGATCGTCGATGACCACGAACTTTTGCGCGAGCTGAGAGTCCTGATCGAGTGAGGCGAAGAAGAACGCGAGGGCGAGCGTATTGCGGTCGCCGGCGCTGAGCGTATTGCGGAATGCCGGCCCCGCGCCGGCGTTGAGCGCGACCGGCACATCGTTGATGACGACATTATAGGTGCAAGACGAACCGCCGCGTGTGTTAACAGGACTGACCGAGGCCAAGCGGAACCCAGCATTGAAGCGCTGAAGATATGTATTGATGGTGGCTTCATAGGTGGGGAAGATACTTTGGCGATAGTTGTCGAGGGCCATTCTGGCTTGACGTCGCTGCGTTTCGGTCGCCATCTTTGCCGTTTTTTCAGAGAGGTAGTCCGCGCAGAGGGTATTAGTAGGCTCGCCGTATCGCCTTTGGACAGCTTGGAGCCTTGCGAGGTCCGCCGTAAGTGCTGCAAGGTTCGCTGCGGCTGCTTGCTCTTTGATGACTGCGATCGGGGCGTTGCATGCCTGCAGGGTTTCCGACACAGCTCCAATCGCGCCACGATGGGCATCATACGCTTCGATCAGAGCGACAATTTCCTGCGTCAGCTCCACGCGGTCGAGCGGCGCCGCAGCTTTTGCGCGGAGCACTGTCAACACTCCATCCCGGACCGCATTCCACGCCCGCAGGATCGCGGCGGTGTCGACGTTCACCTCGCGAACGTCGGTGAATGCGTTCCAGAATGTACGACTCTCGACTGCCACACGAACGGCCCGCTCGAATGCCGCGGGGATGTCTCCGGCATGCGTTGTGTTGATGCCCTCTCCGGTCTCGTTGATCGCGGTCTTCAGGTTGCCATAGGCCTCGCTGAAATAGGCTTGGTAGTGCTGCAAGACCGAAGAACCAGCGAGACCCTGCGCACAGAACGGGCATATTTCACGGTCGCTACCGTCCGAGACCGGCTGAATGCGCGTCATCCCCTCGCTGACCCATGCTTCGCCACCGCGACCTAGGCTGCGCAGATGATTCCTCACGCGCGCCGCGGCCTCGGCCTCCAGATCCGGGAGCGTGCGGGCTAAGATTGCGTTGATCGCGGCAACATCGAAGCCGGGCAAGGAAAGCGGCTGAAATTCCGGGCGCTGCCGGATGGCGTCTGCGGAGCGTCCCACTGCGAGGTTGCGTTCAGCGACGCTGATCGCGGCGCCAATATCCGGGTTCTCCGCAAGAGCGCAGAAATCGTCCACGTTTAGGTCGCCGCGCGCCGCTGTTGGGACTGCGTTGCTCCTTTGAGTCAGTGCGCGGATGTGCTCCTCGATCCGGGTAACGTGTCCCTGGAGAGTGGTATTGAGGGCCACACCCTGAACGCCGAGAATAAGCTCATGCAGGTTCTGCCGATGGCCAGCTGCAATTTCGACGCCGGAGCAGACGTTGGCCGCGACGAAGGCATCGTCGAAGATTGCGATCTCGGGCATCGGCGCCGGCCATGTTCCGTTACAAAACTGCACGGTTCTACCAGCGATACTCAGCACGACGTGCGGTGGGTTTGCGGCGCCAAGCCTCTGGCGCTCTAGAATGAGGTCGGCGGCACCGGTCCCGAGCGATCGAAATATGGATGCGAGGGTGGTCTTGCCTCGTCCGTTCTCTGCATAGATCAGCGTTAACTTGGCGAGCGGAAGTTGCGCCCCAGCGCTTATCGAGTCGAACTGCCCAATATTGCGAAGCAATTGAATACGTTCGAGCAAATTTCCCTCCGCTTGCACTCCTTCGCGAAGGCTACCGCAGACCCGATAAAAGTCCGATTCGTAAATGTTGCGGCTCCACAACTTTATCGTGTCGACGTTTGCGCGCTTCGGCGGCCAACGACGGCCCCTTTAGGAATCTGCCGAGTTCCGATTGTGGTGCTTCCCGATCGTGCAGCGCCTAACCCGCATTCTGTCAACGCACTCTCTCTCAACCCGGAGGAAAACAGACTGTCGGCGTTTTCCCTCTCGACGTGAGAAATGCGGGCTAGAGCCGCATCTCGCCCTCCTTCCGCCCTGCCCCGCTTCGTGCTAGCCGGACGCGCGGGATCGCGGTCGCGGGAGTGGGCTCATGGAAAACGTCATCGTCGTCGGCCACCCGCTGGTGCAGCACAAGCTCACGCTGATGCGCAACGCCTCGCGCTCCACGAAGGGTTTTCGGCAGCTCCTGAACGAGATCGGCATGCTGCTCTGCTACGAGGTGACGCGCGACCTGCCCGTCGAGCTCGTCGAGATCGAGACGCCGCTCACGACCATGATGGCGCCGCGCATCGCCGGCAAGAAGCTCGTCTTCGCGCCGATCCTGCGCGCCGGGGTCGGCTTCCTCGACGGCATGCTCGACCTCGTGCCCTCGGCCCGCGTCGCCCATATCGGGCTCTACCGCGACCCCGAGACGCTGAAGGCCGTCGAATATTACTTCAAGGCGCCGACCGACATCGACGAGCGGCTGACCATCGTCATGGACCCCATGCTGGCCACCGCCAATTCGGCGGTCGCGGCGATCGACCTCCTGAAGCAGCGTGGCGCCAAGGAGATCCGCTTCGTCTGCCTGCTCGCCGCCCCCGAGGGGATCGACAGGCTGAAGACGGCCCACCCCGACGTCACCATCTGGACGGCGGCGGTCGACCAGAAGCTCAACGAGCACGGCTATATCGTGCCGGGCCTCGGCGACGCCGGCGACCGCATGTTCGGCACCAAGTGACAGTCTGTTCGGAAACTCATGTCCCTGATGCCGAGGAGGTCCGCCAGGACCGTCTCGAAGCACGGCCGGCGCCTGCCGTCCCTTCGGCAAGCTCAGGGCAGGCTCTTCGACTCAGCCGCTTCGCGGCTGGCTCAGGATGAGGGAAAACGAATTTCCAAGCGGGCTCTGAGGCCGGTCCTTCCCATCCATGGGGACGGAATTATACGAGGCATGGTGGAGGGGCGACGCTGCCTCGCTCACGCCGAAGGCCTCGCGGTTCCGCCGCAACGCCACGGGGCTGGATCCGGCTTTCGCCGGGACGAGCGGATGCTGTTGCCCGGACACCCTCCCCCTCCGCCACGCTTCGCGTGGTCCCCCTTCCCCGCTTTCGCGAGGGAGGAAGCGCGTTATCCATCGTGACGAGAGGATCCGAGGCGCGTTATCCTGCCGTATTCTGTTTTTCTCGACGATTTCCGAATATTTCTTGGGTTGCGGTGTTCTCCGGTCATTCACTCGACAGGGATGCTTCGGCCATGCTTCACGCCTCCTCGACCCGCCAATCCCGCCCGCTTCTCGCAAGCCTCTGCCTCGGCGCCTTGCTGGCGGCCGCGCCGGCCTTCGCCTCGGGCGGACATTCCTCGGACGGCAGCGGCGGCAACGGCGGCAGCGGCGGCGGCGCGGCGCCCCTGCCCGGCCGCTCGGTCGACCAGAGCGGACCCGACGACCTGACGACCTGCCCCAGAGGCAAGATGTGGGACGTCAAGCACAGGACCTGCATCCGCATGCGCAGCGAGGCTCTGCCCGACGACGCGGTCGCGGATTACGCCTACGCGCTCGCCAAGGCGGCCCGCTACGACGAGGCGCTCCAGACGCTCGATCTCATGAAGGACGGCAACACCGCCGAGGCGCTCAACTACCGGGGCTACGCCACCCGCAAGCTCGGCCGGACCGACGAGGGCATCGGCTACTATCTCCGCTCGGTCGCGCTCGATCCGCATTATGCCAAGGTGCGCGAATATCTGGGCGAGGCCTACGTGATCAAGGGACGGGTCGATCTCGCCAAGGACCAGCTCGGCACGATCAAGACGATCTGCGGCACGGATTGCGAGCCCTATCGCGACCTGTCGGAGGCCATTCGCACCGCGCCGGCGATCTGATCGGCCGCGGCCTCGACGTCGGCATTTCGCGATGACCTCGGCGGCGTCCGAACTCGTCCGGTCCGGCCTGCGGGCCCACTTGGCCCGCCTGTGGCGCTACGGGCTCGTGCTCAGCAGCCGGCGCGACGTGGCCGAGGATCTGGTCCAGGCCACCTGCCTGCGGGCGCTCGAGCGGGCCGACCAGTTCCAGCCGGGGACCCAGCTCGATCGCTGGCTGTTCTCGATCCTGCATTCGATCTGGCTCAACGAGGTCCGGGCCCGGCAGATCCGCCAGGGGGCCGGCTTCGTCGATGCCGAGACGAGCCTCAGCTTCGACGGGGCGCGGCAGATGGAGAACGGGCTCATGGCCGCGCAGGTCGTGCGCGAGGTGCAGCGCCTGCCCGAAGCCCAGCGCAACACGGTCTTCCTGGTCTATGTGGAAGGCCTGTCCTATCGCGAAGCCGCCGATGTGCTGGGCGTCCCGATCGGCACCATCATGAGCCGGCTCGCGGCCGCGCGCGACACGCTCGGCCGCCGCACCGGGCGCGGCGAGACGTCGAACATCGAGGAGCTCCGGCGATGACCCGGGACAACAATGCCGCTGCCCCGTCGGATGCCGAGCTCGTCGCATATCTCGACGGAGAATTGTCGCCGGCCGAGAGCGTGCGCATCGGCCAGCGGCTCACGACGGACGCGCAGCTCGCGGCCCGCGTGGAGCGTCTCACGGCCGGCGGCCGGCCGTTCCGGCAGGCTTTCGAGCCGTTGCTGGCGCAAGCGCCGGCCGACAGGCTCGATGCCATGCTCGACGCGGCGCTCGCCCGGCCGGACCCGCCGCTTCGGCTGCGATCTCTCCTGGTTCGCTTCCGGCCCGCGATCGCCGCGGCGGCCGCGGCGCTGATGGTCGTCGGCGCCGGCCTCGACCGGCTGGTGGTCGCGCCGCTCGGCGCGGCGCTGACGACCCCGGCCGGCAACCCGGACGTATCGGACGACTGGCGGAGCGCGGTCGCGCAATATCTCGCGCTCTACACCCGCGATACGCTCGCAGAGGCGGGGGACGGCGCGGGCGATTCGCGGCAGCAGCTGGCGAGCCTGGGGAAACGGCTCGGCCTGAGCCTCACGCCGGAACGGGTCGATCTGCCCGACCTCCCGCTCAAGCGGGCCGACCTCTACGACTATGATGACAAGCCGCTCGCCTTCCTGGCCTATCTGGATCCGAGGAGCGGCCCCGTGGCGCTGTGCATCACCACGGGCGGCGGCAGCGAGGCTCGCCGGGTCGAGCGGCGGGGCGACATGAATATCGTTTCCTGGTCCCAGGGGCCGCACAGCTTCATGCTGATCGGCCGCGCGTCCTCCGGCACGCTTCAGACGCTCGCGACGACCGTCGCGTCCCGCTTCGCGCAGAGCGGGTAGGATCGCGACGCGCCCCGCTTCACCGATCCAGCGTCTCCCGCACGCGCGTCGCCAGATCGACGAAGGTGAAGGGTTTGGTGATGAGCTCGACGCCCGTGTCGAGCCGGCCGTGATGGATGATCGCGTTGCGCGCGTAGCCCGTCGTGAAGAGCACCTTGAGCGTCGGTCGCAGCTTTTGCGCCGCCTTGGCCAGAACCGCGCCCGTCATGCCCCCCGGCAGCACGACGTCGGTGAACAGAAGATCGATTCCGTCGTCCTGCCGCTCGAGAAGGCGCAGGGCCGAGGGACCGTCTGGAGCTTCGAGGACCCGGTAGCCGAGTTCGCGAAGCGTCTCGACCGAGTAGGTGCGGACATAGTCATCGTCCTCGCAGACCAGGATCGTCTCCTCGCGGCTGCCTTCCGGTGCCTGCGGGTTCGCGTCGTCGTCGTGCGGCGCGGCCGCGCCGAGGTGACGCGGCAGATAGAGCTTGACCGTCGTGCCCTGCGAGGGCTCCGAATAGATCTTGATGTGGCCACCGGACTGCTTGGCAAAGCCATAGATCATCGAGAGGCCGAGCCCGTGCCCTTGCCGACCTCCTTCGTCGTGAAGAAGGGCTCGAAGGCGCGCTGCACGGTATCGCCATCCATGCCATCGCCGGTGTCCGAGACGGAGATCAGCACATATTGCCCCGCCGTGATCTCGGCGTGGCGGGCGACATAGCCGCGGTCGAGGTGCGTGTTGGCGGTTTCGATCGTCAGCTTGCCGCCGTCCGGCATCGCGTCGCGGGCGTTGATCGCCAGATTGAGGATGGCATTTTCGAGCTGGTTGGCGTCGACCTCGATCGGCCAGACACGGGCCGCCTGCACGGTTTCGATCTCGATCGTCTCGCCCAGCGTGCGATGCAGCAATTCGGACATGCCGACGACGAGCTTGTTCGGATCGACGCGGCTCGGCGCCAGCGGCTGGCGTCGCGAGAAGGCGAGCAGTCGCTGCGTCAGGGTCGCGGCACGCTGCGCGCCCGTCATCGCATTGTCGGCGGCACGCCTTACGCGCGACGGATCCTCCGGCAGGTTGCGCAGGATGATGTCGAGGTTGCCGGTGACGACCTGCAGCAGGTTGTTGAAGTCGTGGGCGACGCCGCCGGTCAGTTGCCCGACCGATTCCATCTTCTGCGCCTGTCGCAAGGCCTCCTCGGCCTCTCGAAGGGCCTCGGCCCTCTCCTTCTCGTGCGTGGTGTCGCGGGCGACGCAGAAGACCAGGTCGCCTTCGGGCACCGCCGTCCTGCTGAACCACCGATAGGCGCCGGCCTTGGTGCGGAAACGGTTCTCGAAGCGCAGCGTCGCCTCTCCGGTGGCGAGGTGAGCGACCTCGGCGCGCGTCCTTGCGCGATCCTCCGGATGCTCCATCCATTCGGACGTGTGGCCCAAGAGTTCCGCTTCCGACCAGCCCAGGATCTCGGTCCAGGCCGGACTGACGGCGAGCCATACGCCACGAATGTCGGCGACGAGAAAAGGGTCGCGCGACAGCGTCCAGAGCCGATTGCGCTCGGCGAGAGCCTGGCGTTGCGCCCGCACGCGCTCGGTCGTTTCGCTGACGATGCACAGCACGCCGCCGACCGACCCGTCGTCGTCCGCGACCGGCGAGTAGGAGATGTCGAAGAACACCTCCTCGCCGACCCCGCCGCGCCGCTCGATGTAGAACGGCCGGTCCTTGGCAAAGACGGTCTCGCCCGTCTCCCGCACCTTGCGCAAAAGCGGCTCGAGATCGTCCCAGAGCTCGCGCCAGCCTTCGGACGCCGGCCTGCCGAGCGCCCGCGGATGCTTGTCGCCGATCGTCGGCGCGTAGGCGTCGTTATAGAGCGCGCAATACTGCGGCCCCCAGAACATCACGATTTCGGCGCGGGCCGGCAGGATCAGCTGCACCGCGTTGCGCAGCGCCCTCGACCAGCCGTCGATCGGTCCCAGCGGAGACGCGGAGGCGTCGAGAGCGGCCATCAGCGCGCCGGTCTCGCCACCCTGGGCAACAAGCGAAGCCGACATCATCCCCGCGCCCGATGCCATCGAACCTCCCGTGCCTTCGAGGGCCTTGCCCGGCCTCGCGAACATTGTCGTACCGACGACGGGCCAAGGACTGCAAGACAGATAGGCCTAAAAATGCCGGTGGCGACCGGTGGTCGGAATTGACCTGAAGAGAGGTAGCGACGCCCTCGCTCCCGCGGGCTCGGCAGCCGAGGGCCTATGGCCCTGCGAAAGCGTCCGTCCCCTCTTGGCGCGGCAGCGCTTCGCGTGCCATGCTGACCCATCGACGGCGGGGACCCGCCCGCAAGGGGAGATCGATATGGCGCGTTCGGTTGTCGTTTCCGTCTTGGCCGGCATGGGGCTGGCCGCGTTCGCCGTCACTGCCGGGATGGCCGCCACCATCAAGCCGGCGCTGATCTACGACATCGGCGGCAAGTTCGACAAAAGCTTCAACGAGGGCGCCTTCCACGGCGCCGAGAAGTTCAAGGAAGACACGGGGATCGATTTCCGCGATTTCGAGATCCAGAACGACGCCCAGCGCGAGCAGGCGCTGCGCAAGTTCGCCCGCGACGGCTTCAGCCCGATCATCGCCATCGGCTTCAGCCAGGCGAGTGCCTTGAAGAAGGTCGCGCCCGACTATCCCAACACCAAGTTCGCCATCGTCGACGACGAGGTGGATGCGCCGAACGTGCAATCGATCAAGTTCCGGGAGGAGGAAGGCTCGTTCTTGGTCGGCCTGCTGGCCGCCAAGGCATCCAAGACCGGCAAGGTCGGCTTCGTCGGCGGCATGGATATCCCACTCATCCGCAAGTTCGGCTGCGGCTACGTGCAGGGCGTCAAATATGCGGGGGCCAAGGACGACGTGTTCCAGAACATGACCGGGACGACCGGCGCCGCCTGGACCGATCCGGTCAAGGGCGGCGAGCTCGCCAAGTCGCAGATGGACCGTGGGGCGGACGTCGTCTATGCGGCGGCGGGTGCCACCGGCGTCGGCGTGCTGCGGGCCGCGGCGGATGCCGGGAAATACGGCATCGGCGTCGATTCCGACCAGGACGGGCTGTTCCCCGGCCACGTACTGACCTCGATGCTCAAGAACGTCAATACCGCCATCTACAAGAGCTTCGCGGATGCCAAGGCCGGCACCTGGAAGCCGGGCCTCTTCGTTCTCGGACTGAAGGAAGACGGCGTCGGCTATGCGCTCGACCAGTACAACAAGGACCTGATCACGCCGGACATGAAGGCGGCGGCCGATGCGGCCAAGGCCGACATCATCTCCGGCAAGGTCAAGGTGCACGACTACATGAGCGACAACACGTGCCCGGACTGAAGCCATCGCCGCGACGGCGGGCATGAGCCTGTCGCCGGATTTCAGGCCCTCGACCCGCCACGCGCAGCTCGGCGAGGCCTTCTACGACGTCGTGAAGCCGGCGAGCTTTCCCGAGCGCCGGCTGCGCTTCCGCAACGAAAGGTGGGCCGCCCGGGTCGGACTCGACGGCCTGACGGAGGCGGAATGGCTCGACCATTTCGGCCGCTTCGCGCCGTTGCCGGGCTCCTTCCCGCAGCCGCTGGCGCTGCGCTACCACGGCCATCAGTTCGGCGTGTACAATCCGGATCTCGGCGACGGACGCGGCTTTCTGTTCGCCCAGGTGCACGATCTTCACGACGGGCGCCTGCTCGACCTTGGCACCAAGGGCAGCGGGCGCACGCCCTGGTCGCGGATGGGCGACGGCCGGCTGACGCTGAACGGCGGCATCCGCGAGGTGCTGGCGACCGAGATGCTGGAGGCGCAGGGCGTCAACACCTCGAAGAGCTTCAGCCTGATCGAGACCGGCGAGGATCTCGACCGCGGCGACGAGCCCTCCCCGACGCGCTCGGCCGTGCTCACGCGCCTCAGCCATTCGCACATCCGCATCGGCACCTTCCAGCGCTTCCTGGCGCTCGACGAACCCGACAATATCCGGCGTCTGCTCGACTACGTGATCGAGACCTATTGGCCGGGGCTCGCGCCCTTGCCGGCGGCGGAGCGTCCCACCGCCTTCCTCGAGGCGCTGGGAGGCGTCACGGCCCGCATGGGGGCGCAATGGATGGTGGCGGGCTTCGTCCACGGCGTGCTCAACACCGACAACATCAATGTCACCGGCGAGAGCTTCGACTACGGCCCATGGCGCTTCCTGCCGACGCATGACGCGGGATTTACCGCGGCCTATTTCGACCATGCCGGCCGCTATGCCTATGGGCGCCAGCCCAGCGTGCTGCTGTGGAACCTCTGCCGGCTCGGCGAGTGCTTGCTGCCGCTCGCGCCGCAGGCCGCGATCGAGGCGGCGCTCGGCGCATTCGCACCAACCTTCCGTCAGGCCTTCGTCGAGGAGACGATGCGCCGCCTCGGCCTGGAGCTCGAGGGCGGCGAGGCGGACACGCGGCTCACCGAGACGTTCTGGACTTTCCTGCGCGACAGCCAGGCGCCGTTCGAGCAGGCGTTCTTCGACCTCTACGGCGGCGAGGCCTCGGCAGCGCGCAGAGCGCGCAGCCCCGCGGCCGAGGCCTATTCCGGGGACGCCTTCGCGGCTTTCGGCACCATGCTGGCCGCGGCGCGGTCGCGCCCGAACCTGCGGCTCGACCATGCCTATTTCGCGGCGCCGGAGCCGTGCGCCATGGTGCATGCGGAGGTCGAGACCATCCTCGGCGCCATCGCGGCCGGCGACGACTGGGCACCGTTCCACGCCAAGCTCGCGCATATCGCGCAGATGCGCAAGGCCTATGGGACGGAGACGGCAGCGCTGCCTACTTGAACAGATCGAGATCTGCTCGACGGAGAAGACGGGCTCCGGCCCCCGGGCGTCCGGGAAGGCGCCGTCATCAAAAGGCCATCGCGCTCGGCCGTCGTGCGGCGCAAGCTTGAGCGCGCCGCGACCCTGATTCGCGGCGTCAGAGGGTGCTGCCTGCCATGCCGATCGCTGCAAGACACATGCTGTGGAGCGCCACGCTGCTCGCCGTCGCGTGCGGTGGCCAGGCCAGGGCCGCCGATCTCTTCGCCACGCTGCCCGGCACCTGGACCGGCACCGGCACCGTCCTCAAGACCGACAACACGACGGAAAGCCTGCGCTGCAAGGTCAAATATTCGCTGACGCCGAGCGGCACCATCATGCATCAGGAGCTGCTCTGCGCCGCCGACAGCTACCGCATGGATTTCGTCACCGACCTCGTCAATCAGGGCGGCGCGCTTGCCGGCACGTGGAAGGAGAAGGACCGCCAGGCCGGCGGCTCGGTCTCGGGAAAGATCGAAGGCGACGCCATCACGACCCAGATCACCGGCAACGGCTTCGAGGCCTCCGTGGTGATCACCGTCAAGGGATCGAAGCAGACGATCGCGCTGACCTCCGACAGCGGCTCCTATGCCAAATCGGTGACGATCGCACTCAAGGCCGAATAGCCGGTCCGGTCTTGCGCCTTATTCGGTTTTGGCCGTCGCGTCGGCCGGCGACACCTTGAGCTGCGCCAGGAGATTGCGCACCTTGCGCAGCACCTCGAAGCGGAAACCGTGGAAGATGAAGGACTGACCGACCTCCGGGATGGTCTGCGCCTCGTGGATGACGAGGCCGGCGATGGTGTTGGCCTCCTCGTCCGGCAGATCCCAGTTCATCACGCGGTTGAGGTCGCGGATCGGCACCGAGCCGTCGACCATCACGCTGCCGTCCGGCCCGACGCGCACGCCCTGCACGGCGAGGTCGTGCTCGTCCCTGATGTCGCCGACGATCTCCTCGAGGATATCCTCGAGCGTCACGAGGCCCATCACCTCGCCATATTCGTCGACGACGAGCGCGAAATGCGACTTGCGCCGCAGGAATTCCTGCAGCTGGTCCTGCAGGCCCGTCGACGCCGGAATGAACCAGGGCTCGTACGCGATGGCCGCGATGTCGAGCTTCGTCGCGTCGCCGCCGAGCGCGCTCAAGGCCCGCAGCAGCTCCTTGGCGTGCAGGATGCCGATGATGTTGTCGGGCAGGCCGCGCCACAGCGGCAGCCGCGTGTGGGGCGACGCCAGCACCTCGCGCACCACCTCGATGGTCGGCAGGTCGGCGTTGATGGTGCGCATCTTGGTGCGATGGATCATGACGTTCTGCACTTCGAGCTCGTGCAGGTCGAGCAGGCCGCCGACCATGTCGCGGTCGGAGCGTTCGACGCCGCCCTCGAGGTGCAGGAGGTCGACGGCGCTCTTGAGCTCCTCGAAACCGCTCAGCATCGAGCGCCGCTCGCCGAGCGTGATGCCGAAGATCCGCAGGATCGTCTGCACGACGACCTCGACGGCTTTGAGCACCGGTCCGAAGACCCGTACCATCAGCGAGACCATCGGCCCGAGCACGAGCGAGGCGCGCTCCGGATAGTTGATGGCGATCGTCTTCGGCAGGACCTCGGCGAAGACGAGCAGCAGCACCGTCATCAGCACCGTGGCATAAAGTACGCCGCGCTCGCCGACGAGGCCCAGCAGCACGCTGGTGATCAGCGCCGAGGCCCCCACATTGGCGACGTTGTTGCCGAGCAGCATGGCGCCGATGAAGCGCTCGCGCATGCCGAGCAGCCGCGAGACGATCGCGGCACGCCGGTCGCCGCCCTTCTCGAGCGCATGCATGCGCGCCTTCGAGGTCGCGGTCAGCGCCGTCTCGGCCGCCGCGAACATGGCCGAGAGCCCGATGCAGCAGATCACGACCGCGATGTCGACCAGGAGTTCCGCCCCATGGGCCGCCCCCCCGGCCCCGCTGCCATGCATGGATCAGGCTCCCGCGAGCTCGTCGGCCAGGAAGGCGCGGACCGCGTCGGCCTCGACGCCCCTGGCGACGAAGCTCCGGCCGATGCCGCGCACCAGGATCAGGGTGAGGCTGCCGCGCACGACCTTCTTGTCCTGGAACATGGCGTCGAGGATCTCTCCCGCGCCGGCCGTCCAGTCCGGGATGTCGCGAATCCGCGTCGGCAGGCCGGCCCCGCCGAGATGGGCCGCGACCCGTTGGGCATCGGCGGCCGTGCACAACCCCCGCCCGGCCGAGAAACGGAAGGCGAGGCACATGCCGACCGCGACCGCCTCGCCGTGGACCAGCCGGCTCCCGTCATAGCCGGCGAGGCGCTCCAAGGCATGGCCGAACGTGTGGCCGAGGTTGAGCAGCGCCCGCTCGCCCTCCTCGCGCTCGTCGCGCGCCACCGTCGCGGCCTTGGCCCGGCAGCTTGCCGCGATGGCCTGCGTCCGGGCCGCGCCTCCGGCGAAGACCGCCAAGCGCTCGCGCTCGAGCCAGGCGAAGAAGGGCTCGTCGCCGAGAAGGCCGTATTTGGCGACCTCGGCATAGCCGGCGCGGAATTCGCGCGCCGGGAGCGTGTCGAGGCAATCGGTGTCGGCCAGCACCAGCCTCGGCTGGTAGAAGGCGCCGACGAGGTTCTTGCCGTGGCGGGAATTGATGCCCGTCTTGCCGCCGACCGAGGAATCGACCTGGGCGAGGAGGCTGGTCGGCACCTGGACGAAGCCCATGCCGCGCCGCGCCGTGGCGGCGACGAAACCGGCGAGATCGCCGACGACCCCGCCGCCGAGCGCCAGCACGATGTCGCCGCGCTCGAACCGCCCCTCGAGCACCGCGTCGCAGACCTGCTGGTAGGTCGCGAAACTCTTCGAGGCCTCGCCTGGCGCGACCTCGATCGCCGCATGACGGATTCCCGCCGCATCGAGGCTCGCGGCAAGCCGCGGCAGGTGCGTCCGCGCGAGATTGGCGTCGGTGACGATGGCGCAGGCGGCCCCCGGCGCGACGGCCGCGATACGCCGCCCCGCCTGCTCCAGCAGGGCCGGGCCGATCAGGATCGGGTAGGAGCGCGCGCCGAGGTCGACCTCGACCGTTGCATGGGGCTCGTCTGGGCTCGTCACGTCGTCGTTCATCCGGGGTTGCGGGCGCGGCCGTCGGGCAAGCCCAAGGTCGCCTCGATGGCGGCCAGCATGTCGGCCACCGTGGCCTCGTGCGGCCCGTCGCGCGACACGACCACGATGTCCGCCTCGGCGTAGACCGGATAGCGCTCGTTCATCAGGCGCCGCAGCGTGCCCTCGGGATCCGGGGTGCGTAGCAGGGGCCGGTTGGAGCGCTTGCGCACGCGCCGCATCAGCACGTCGAAATCCGCCTTGAGCCACAGCGACAAGCCGTGAAGACCGATGGTCGCGCGCGTGCCCGGATGGACGAAGGCGCCGCCCCCGGTCGCCACGACGCGCGGCCCGTCCGTGATCAGTCGCTCGACGACGCGGTTCTCCCGATCGCGGAAATAGGGCTCGCCGTGGCGGGCGAAGATATCCGCGATGGTCATGCCGGCGGCGGCCTCGATCTCGTGGTCGCTGTCGACGAAGTCGAGGCCGAGATGACTCGCGAGGCGCCGACCCATCACGGTCTTGCCGGCGCCCATCATGCCGACGAGCACGATCGAGCGGGACCCGAGCCTCGCCACGATGGCGGCGGCTCGCGCATCGCGCCCCACTGCCGCCGTGCCGGCCGGCTCGTCCCCGATGATCCCCGTCTGCGCCCTCATGCGCGCATCACTAGCATGGCGAGCGCCCGATGCTAATCGGTGTCGTGCCCGTCAGCCGGCCGAGCCGATGACCGCGCCGAGCCGCTCGAGCGCCCGGTCGAGCGTCTCGTCGCGCTTGGCGAAGCAGAACCGCATGACGGTGCGAACGTGGTCCTCGGCGTAGAAGGCCGAGACCGGAACGGCGGCCACGCCGTGCTGCTTCACCAGCGTCTCGCAGAAGGCGACGTCATCCGAAATCCCCAAGGGTGCGAGATCGACGTTGAGGAAATAGGTGCCCTCGGCCGGCAGCACCCGGAAGCCCAGCGCCGCGAGGCCCGCGGCGAAACGGTCACGCGAGCGTTCGAGCCCCGCCCGCATGGCGTCGAAATGGGAGGCCGGCTTGGCGAGCCCGAAAGCGACCGCCGTCTGCAGGTTCGGCGGCGTCGTGAAGGTCAGGAACTGATGCGCCTTCGACAGCACCCTGAGGAGAGGCGGTGCGGCGGCGACGAGGCCGACCTTCCAGCCGGTGAGGGAGAAGATCTTGCCGGCCGAGCCGATCTTGACGGTGCGCTCCTCCATGCCGGCGATCGACATCATCGAGACATGCCGGCGACCGTCGAAGAGGACATGCTCCCAGACCTCGTCGCAGAGCGCCACCGCGCCCGAGGCGCCGCAGAACCGGGCGAGGCGATCGAGCGCCTCCCGCCCGAACACCGTGCCGGCGGGGTTCAACGGATTGTTGAACAGCACGACGCGAGTGCGCGGCGAGAAGGCCCCGTCGAGATCCGCGTCGGTGAACTGCCAGTGCGGCGGCTTCAGCGTCACGAAGCGCGGCACGCCGCCGGCCCGGCGCACCAGCGGCAGATAGGCGTCGTACATGGGCTGGAACAGCACCACCTCGTCGCCGGGCTCGATCAGCGCCATCAACGCGCCAGCCAGCGCCTCGGTGGCGCCGGAGGTCACCATCACGTCCTCGGCCGTCAGGGACAGACCTTGGAACCGGCCGTAGTGCTCGGCCGCCGCGGCGCGCAGCTCCGGCAGGCCCATCATCGGCGGATACTGGTTCCAGCCGTCGACCACCGCCTCGGCCGCCTTCCGCCGCACGTCGAGCGGGCCGGGATCGTCGGGGAAGCCCTGGCCGAGATTGATGGCATCGTGCTCGCGCGCCAGGCGAGACATATGCTCGAAGACCGTGGTCGGCAGGTCGGCGAAGACCGGGTTCATGCGCCGGCGACCTTGGCCAGCGGGCCGACGACGGGCCCGGTCACGCCCTCGACGCGCCGCCGGGCGTAGCGCTGCGCCAGCGCGGCGCAGACGAAGAGCTGAATCTGATGGAAGATCATCAGCGGCAGCACGATGGCGCCGATGGCCTGCCCCGGGAATAGAATTCCCGCCATCGCGAGACCGTTCGCCATGCTCTTCTTCGACCCGCAGAACACGATGGCGATCTCGTCCTCCTTGGTGAAGGCGAGCCAGCGGCTCGCCAGCGTGGTGATCGCGAGCACGAGACCCAGCATCAGGGCGTCGAGCACGACGATGAGCGCCAGGCTCCCATAGTCCATGTGCGCCCACACGCCCTGCACCACGCTGGCGCTGAACGCCGCATAGACGATGATGAGGATCGAGCCGCGGTCGACAGAGGAGGTCAGCACCCTGTGGCGGGCGATGACGCCGCCGAGCCAGGGACGCGCGAGCTGACCGAGGCAGAAGGGAAGCAGCAGCTGGAGCGCGATGTCTTCGAGCGTCTTCATGCTGAAGCCGGAGCCGTGCACGCTCAGCAACAGCACGACGAGCGCCGGGGTGATCAGCATGCCGAAGATGTTCGACATCGAGGCGCCGCAGAGCGCCGCCGGCACATTGCCGCGCGCGATCGAGGTGAAGGCGATCGAGGATTGTACCGTCGAGGGCAGCACGCAGACGAACATCAATCCGACCGCCAGCTGCGGCGGAAGCCACGGATGGAGCGCCGAGGTCAGCGCGAACCCGACGATCGGGAACAGCACGAAGGTCGAGATCAGGATCATCGATTGCAGGCGCCAATGGGCGATGCTCTCGACCACCGCGCGCGGCGCGAGGCGCGCACCATAGAGAAAGAACAGCAGGAAGATGGCGGCCGTGACGGCCCATGAGGCGATCACGGCTCCCGTCCCCCGCGCCGGCAGGACGGCCGCCACCACGACCATCGCCGCAAGCGCCATCAGATAGGGATCGACGGAGAAGCGGGAGAGAATGGATTTCGACATCGGAATCAATGCGGAGGCGGCGGCCGTGCGGCGGTCATCACAGAGATAGCAGGTTTGTGCTCCGGCAGCACCCGCAGGACCGGGAGGCAGGTCTTCGCCGGGCGCGAGGCGCCGCAGACAAGCCTCCGCCCTTGCGCTAGAGAGGCCACCATCCGAACTGCCGTTAGGGGGCTCGCGCGCATGCGGTCCGGCACGACTACGAATGACCATCTGCTGGTGCTCGGCGGTGCCCGCTCGGGCAAGAGCCGCTTCGCCGAGGCCGAGGCCGTGGCAAGCGGTCTCGACGCGGTCTATGTCGCCACGGCATCCCCCTGGGACGACGAGATGCGGGCCCGCATCGCCCGTCACCGGGCCGATCGCGCCGATGCCGGTTGGCGCACGATCGAGGAGCCGCTCGCGCTCGTCGAGGTCCTGGAGCGCGCCAGCGCTGCGGATCGCATCGTGCTGGTCGACTGCCTGACGCTGTGGCTCAGCAATGTCATGCTCGACGGTCGTGATCCCGGCTCCGAGGGCGATCGGCTTGCGGCGCTCATGCCCGAGCTGGCCGGGCCGGTGATTTTCGTTTCCAACGAGGTCGGCTCGGGGATCGTCCCCGACAACGCCCTCGGCCGCGCCTTCCGCGACGCGCAGGGGCGCCTCAACCAGGCCATGGCAACGGCCTGCGGCCGCGCCGTCCTCGTCGTGGCCGGCCTGCCGCTATGGCTGAAACCGGGGTCCCGGTGACTGGATTGTCTGGCCGAGAGACGCCGATGCCGATGATCGAAATCCACATGAACAGCGTCGACGTCGCCGTGATCGGAGCGGGCGCAGCCGGCCTCGCCGCGGCCCGGCGGATGCTCGCGAGCGACCGCAGCGTGCTGGTGCTCGAAGCCGGCTCACGCCTCGGCGGCCGCGCTCATACGATCGACCCTCCCGGCCTGGACGTGCCGCTCGACCTCGGCTGCTTCTGGCTGCACGGCGCCCGCGCCAATGCCTGGAGGGCGGTGGCCGAGACGCTCGGCTTCGAGGTCGACCGCACGCCGGCGCCCTGGCTCGACGAGCGCCGCTGGCTGCATCTCGGCGGGGATCGGTTGGAGGACCTGCAGCGGACGCAGGCGGCCTTCTACGACCGCGTCGAGGAGGTCTCGGCGCGCGAGCGCCCGATGGGGGACTTCATCGCGCCGGACGACCGGTGGCGGGGGCTGCTCGACGCGATCAGCACCTTCGTGAGCGGCGCGGAGCTCGATCGCGTCGCGGCCCGCGACCATGCCGACTACGCGCCCGGCGACATGCTCGACTGGCGCGTGCCCGCCGGCTACGGCCGGCTGATCGCGACGGCCGGGGCCGGCGTCCCGGTCAGGCTGGAGACAGCCGTCACCGCGATCGACTTCGCGCGCCGCGACCGCATCGCCATCGAGACGAGCCGGGGCACGCTCGAGGCGCGCGCCGCCATCGTCACGGTCTCGACCGACGTGCTGGCCGCGGAGACCATCCGCTTCACGCCCGCCCTGCCCGAGAAGCTCGCCGCAGCGGCGGCGCTGCCGCTCGGCCTTGCCGACAAGCTCTTCTTGCGCCTCGATAGGCCGGAGGATTTCGCGCCCGAAACCCACCGGCTCGGGACGCACGAGCGTGCCAGGACCGGCGCCTATCACATCAGGCCCTTCGGCCGCCCGGTCATCGACTGCTTCTATGGCGGCCGGCTCGCCCGCGACCTCGAAGCCGAAGGGCCGGAAGCTTTCGTGGATTTCGCCCTCGGCGAGCTCGCGGCGCATTTCGGCGCGGACATCAGGGCGCGGCTCAAGCCGCTCTGCAGCAGCGCCTGGGCGGCCGAGCCGTTCATCCGAGGCTCCTACGCCTATGCGATGCCGGGCGCAGGCGAGGCCCGTGCGATCCTCGCGGCGCCGGTCGAGGAGCGGCTGTTCTTCGCCGGCGAGGCCTGCTCGCCACAAAAATTCACCACCGCCCACGGCGCCTACGAGACCGGCGTCGCGGCAGCCGAGGCGGCGATCGAAGCGCTCTCGTCTTGACCTGAGCGCGGTCAGGTCAGCCCGGGGTGGCCGCGCGGACCTGCCCGGCGAGGTGCGCCATGTAATCGGCCTTGCCGATCTGCACGCCCGCGTGCCGGAGGACGTCGTAGGCCGTGACCAGATGGAAATAGAAGTTCGGCAGCAGCCAGTCCTCGACGTAAAGGTCGCCCCGCAGGACGAGATACGACCCGCCGGGAAGCTCGATACGCTTGTCACGCTCGAACAGGCTGTCGTCGGCTCGAGTCTTCGCCTCTGTCAGATGCTCGATCGTCGCGTCGACATGCTGTTTCATCTTCACGACATTGAGCGTCGACGGATCGGCCTTCGGGGCCGGCGCGTTTCCACACCACGCGACGAAATCGTTGGGCTGGTTGCAGGCGAAGACGATCTGATACGGCAGCGGCAGCATGTCCTCGGCAAGCCGTGCGGCGAGCAGCGTCTCCGGATCCCGCGCCGCTTCCCGCCATTGCGTCTCGGCGAGATCGAGGAGCCGGCTGAGCGTGCCCAGGCGCGTCGTGAAGATTTCGACCGTTCGTGCCATCGCGACGTGTGACATGTGAGAGTCCTTTCTTTAGGCAGCCCTCCAGTCCGGCGCCATGGCTGCGTCTACGGTCTTCGACAGGCCGGCCGGTGCCCGCTACATCGCCAGCTGCTTGAGCCCGGCCCGGATGAGCGCCGCGGTGGCGGCCTCATCACCCAGCGTGGCAACGGCGGCCGCCACGGCCGAGATCGCCTGCGGGCGGGCGTAGCCGAGATTGACGAGCGCCGAGACCGCGTCGGCGGCCGGACCGCCGAACGGCGCCGCGCCCGCCGCTCCGGGCAGGCCGAGATCGGCCGCCGTGCCCTCGGGCCCCTTGTCCTTGAGCTCGGCGACGATGCGCGCCGCAAGCTTCGGCCCGACGCCCTGAGCGCGCGCCACCGCCGTCCGGTCGCCGCTCGCGATGGCCGAGGACAGCTCGGGCGACGAGAGGGTGCCCAGGATGCCCAGCGCCACCTTGGCGCCGACCCCCTGCACGGTCTGCAGCAGGCGGAACCAGTCGCGCTCGGTCGCGGAGGCGAAGCCGTAGAGGCGGATCATGTCCTCGCGCACATGCGTCTCGATGGCGAGCGAGACCGTTTCGCTCATCTTGAGGTCGGCCAGGGTCCGGGTCGAGCAAAGCACCAGATAGCCGACGCCGCCGACATCGACGATGAGGCTGTCCTCGTCGCGGCTGTCGACGATGCCGGTGAGCTTGCCGATCATCGGCGCACCGCGGCCTTGGCGAGCGCCGCGACGAGTGCCGGTGGGCGGCGGTGATGCGCATGGGTGATGGCGACGGCCAGCGCGTCGGCCGCGTCGGGGGAGGCCGCGTGGCTCTTCGGCAGCAGCACCTTCAGCATGGCGGCGACCTGCTGCTTTTCCGCATGACCCGTACCGACGACGCTCTTCTTGACGAGGTTGGCCGAATATTCGGCGACCGGCAGGCCGGCCAGCGCCGGCACCACGAGGGCGATGCCGCGCGCCTGCCCGAGCTTCAGTGCCGATTGTGGATCACGGTTGACGAAGGTCTCCTCGACCGCCGCCTCGTCCGGCCATTCCGCCTCGATCACGGCCGAGAGCCCGACATGGAGCAGCCGCAGCCGCTCGCTCAGCGCGTCGCCGGTCGTCGTATGGATGACGCCGGAGGCCACATAGGCGAGCCGCGATCCCTCGGCCAGCACGATGCCCCAGCCGGTGTGGCGCAGCCCGGGATCGATGCCGAGGATGCGGACGGGACGGATCAAGCTCCTCCTCCACCGCGCTTCGCGCGGTCCCCCTCCTCCGCGCCGCGGAGCAGGGGGACCATGCTATGCCGAGCATGCTCGGCCAGCATGGTGGAGGAGGCTTGAGCCAAACTCACGCGTTCATCTTGGCGACGAGCGCATCCGAGACCTCGAAATTGGCATAGACGTTCTGCACGTCGTCGTTGTCTTCGAGCGATCCGACGAGCTTCAAGATCCTCTCGCCGGTGTCGTCGTCGACCGCGATGGAAGTCTGCGGCCGCCAGACGAGGGCGGCGCGGCGCGGCTCGCCGAACTTCGCTTCGAGCACTTTCGACACGTCGCGCAGCGCCTCGAGCGTGGTGATCACCTCATGTCCGTCCTCGGAGGAGGCGACGTCGTCGGCGCCGGCCTCGATCGCCGCCTCCATCATGGCATCCTCGGAAGCCGCCGCGACAGGATATTCGATGCGCCCGACGTGATCGAACATGAACGAGACGGCGCCGGTCTCGGCCAGCGCGCCGCCGGACTTGGTGAAATAGGAGCGGACTTCGCCCGCCGTGCGATTGCGGTTGTCGGTGAGCGCCTCGATGATCACCGCGACGCCGCCCGGCGCATAGCCTTCGTAGCGAACCTCGTCGTAGGTCTCCGTGTCGCCGCCGGCGGCCTTCTTGATCGCCCGCTCGATATTGTCCTTCGGCATGTTCTCGGCGCGGGCGGCCAGCACGGCGGCCCTCAGGCGCGGGTTCATGGCTGGGTCGGGCAGGCCGAGCTTGGCCGCGACCGTGATCTCGCGCGCCAGCTTCGAGAAGAGCTTGGAGCGGACCGCGTCCTGCTTGCCCTTCTTGTGCATGATGTTCTTGAATTGACTATGGCCGGCCATGAACGGTCTCGTCGATGCTGCGCCCGGCCCGTCGGTGCCGGATGACCTTAGACGGCCTTATAGCGACAGCCGCCGCCGGGAAACAAGGGTCGGCGCCGGCCGCGTCAGCGTCGACCGAGCGAGCGCCTCGCCCGGTGGCCGGTCTCGATCCCGTCGAGCCGTCCGGCGGGATCGCGAAAGGTCCGGTTGAGCCCGCTCTTGACCTTCTCCGCATGCGCCTTGAACTCGGCTCTCGCCTTCTCGGCCTTGAGGCGCAGTCCGAGCTTGAGGCGGTCGCTCTGCTCGCGCCATTCCTCGCCGAGCAGCTCGCGCCCGGCCTTGAGCTTGAGGGTGAAGTCCTCCGCCGCCATGCCATCGCCGCGCTGCGCCGCGACGGCGCCGAACCGGTAGACCCAGACGCGCGCCGGCGGCAGGTTCAACCAGATCGGGGCCGAGACCTCGGCATGGAAGATCGGCCCGGGCCCAAACCGGCGCGGCATGGGCGAGGCGATGCCATATGTAAATTGCACGAAGGCCGCTTCGGGATGCAGCAGGGCGAAGGCGTCGCGGAGCAGCGCCAAACGGTCGCGCTCGCGCCGGGTGCGCAGCGGCAGGCTCGAGACGATGGCGGAGGCCGGCGCGTCGATGACGCCCGACAGGGTCTCCGCGAGCCGATAGGCATCGCCCTGGACGATGCGCACGCCCTCGTAGCGCCGCGCCAGAAGCTTGCAGAAATGCGGCTCGAACTCGACCAGGATCAGGCGGTCGCGGGCGACCCCGCGCTCGATCAGCGCTTCGGTGACCGGGCCGGTGCCGGGCCCGAGCTCGATCACCGGTCCCGGAACGGCGAGGTCGACATAGCGGGCCATGGTGCGGGCCAGGAACCGGCCCGAAGGCGAGACGGCCCCGGTCCCGAGCGGATTGTCGATCCAGGTCTTGAAGAAGCGGGCCTCGTCGGCGAGCCGCTCTTCGAGCGGCATCTTCGGCGGCGCCGGACGGGCCCGCCGTGGTCGGAGTTGCAATTTCGCGCCCAAATCGCTTCCAATCCCTCTCGCCGCCCTGCCCGCCGGCCGGGTCTTGCCCTACGTCAGCAATCCGTCACGAGAAAAGCACTAAGCCGGCGCTAAGGTTCAATCGCCGGCTCTCGTTCTCCCCAGAATCAGTTGCTCAAGTTGTCGAAGAAGTCGCGCATCTTGGTGAAGAACCCGTCGGCCTCGGGGTTGGTCTTGTTGGAGGAGACGGAATCGAACTCGGCCAGGAGGTCGCGCTGCCGCTTGGTCAGGTTCTGCGGCGTCTCGACCACGGCCTGGATGTAGAGGTCGCCCATGTCTCGCGACCGCAAGACCGGCATGCCTTTCGACTTGATGCGGAACTGCTTGCCCGATTGGGTGCCCTCCGGCACCTTGACCTTGGCCTCGCTGCCGTCGAGCGTCGGCACGTTGATGTCGCCGCCGAGGGCGGCCTGCACCATCGGGATCGGCACGCGGCAATAGAGGTCGGCGCCGTCGCGCTGGAAGAACTGGTGCGGCTTGACGCTGAGGAAGATGTAGAGGTCGCCGGCCGGACCGCCGCGCAGGCCCGCCTCCCCCTCCCCGGCGAGGCGGATGCGGGTGCCGTCCTCGACGCCGGCCGGCACGTTGACCGACAGCGCCCGCTCGCGCGTCACCCGGCCCGTCCCGGCGCAGGCGCCGCAGGGGTTCTCGATCACCTCGCCGCGCCCACCGCACGCCGGACACGTGCGCTCGATGGCGAAGAAGCCCTGCTGGGCCCGCACCCGGCCATGGCCGGCGCAGGTCGAGCAGGTGCGCGGCTTCGAGCCCGGCTTGGCGCCCGTGCCGGTGCAGGCCTCGCAGGCGACCGAAATCGGCATCTTGACGGTGGCGGTCTTGCCCTTGAAAGCCTCCTCCAGCGTGATCTCCATGTTGTAGCGCAGGTCGGACCCGCGCTCGCGGCCGCCGGACCGGCTGCGCGAGCGGCCCATCATGTCGCCGAAGAGATCGTCGAAGATGTCGGCCATGGAGGAGGAAAAGCCCTCGCCCATCCCGCCGCCGTGCCCGCTCTCGAAGGCCGCATGGCCGAAGCGGTCGTAGGCGGCGCGCTTCTGGCCGTCCGACAAGCACTGGTAGGCTTCGTTGAGGTCCTTGAACCGGCTTTCCGCATCCCTGTCGCCGGGGTGGCGATCGGGGTGGCATTGCAGGGCCGCCTTGCGGAAGGCGGATTTGAGATCGGCGTCCGAGGCGGTCCGGGTTACGCCGAGGATCTCGTAGAAATCGCGTTTGGCCATCGAAGCCCGATCCAGGTCCACATATGTTCAAAACTCGCCCGGAGCCGCGTCCCCAGACCGACAGACTTGTCCACCATGCCCACGAGGGGTCTTGGTGCCACGTCGCCGCGCGAGCGGCAAGGACGAAGAAACGGCGCGGGGATCGCCCGCGCCGTTCCGTCGATCCGTTGGAGCCTGATGGAACGACGCCGAGACCGCGCTCAGGCGCGACGCTTCTTGTCGTCCTCGCCGACTTCCTTGAAATCGGCGTCGATCACGTCTTCCGAGGCATTGGGGGCGTCGGCACCCGGCGCAGCACCGCCGTCCGGAGCCCCGGCGCCGGCCTTGTACATGGCCTCGCCGAGCTTCATCGACGCCTGCATGAGGTCATTGGTGCGCGACTTGATCCCCTCCACGTCCTCGCCTTCGAGGGTAGAGCGCAGCGCCGTGATCGCGCTCTCGACCGTCGAGCGATCGGCGGCCGAAACCTTGTCGCCGAACTCGGTCATCGATTTCTCCGTCGAGTGGATCATCGCCTCGGCCTGGTTCTTGGCGTCGATCAGCTCGCGGCGCTTCTTGTCCTCGGCGGCATGCAGCTCGGCGTCCTTGACCATCTTGTCGATGTCGCTGTCCGAGAGGCCGCCGGACGCCTGGATGCGGATCTGCTGCTCCTTGTTGGTCGCCTTGTCCTTGGCGGTCACGTTGACGATGCCGTTGGCGTCGATGTCGAAGGTCACCTCGATCTGCGGCACGCCGCGCGGCGCGCCGGGAATGCCGACAAGATCGAACTGGCCGAGGATCTTGTTGTCGGCCGCCATCTCGCGCTCGCCCTGGAACACCCGGATGGTGACGGCCGTCTGGTTGTCCTCGGCCGTCGAGAAGACCTGGCTCTTCTTGGTCGGGATCGTGGTGTTGCGCTCGATCAGCCGCGTGAACACGCCGCCGAGCGTCTCGATGCCGAGCGAGAGCGGCGTCACGTCGAGCAGTAGCACGTCCTTGACGTCGCCCTGCAGCACGCCGGCCTGCACCGCGGCGCCGATCGCCACGACCTCATCGGGGTTGACCCCCTTGTGAGGCTCCTTGCCGAAGAACTGCTTGACCACCTCCTGGACCTTCGGCATGCGGGTCATGCCGCCGACGAGCACCACCTCGTCGATCTCCCCGGCCGAGAGTCCCGCGTCCTTGAGCGCCTTGCGGCACGGCTCGACGGTACGCTGGATCAGGTCGTCGACGAGGGCCTCGAGCTTGGCGCGCGTGAGCTTGAGCGTCAGGTGCTTCGGCCCCGTCGCGTCGGCCGTGATATAGGGCAGGTTGATCTCGGTCTGCGAGGCGGAGGAGAGCTCGATCTTGGCCTTCTCGGCCGCCTCCTTGAGCCGCTGGAGGGCGAGCTTGTCCTTGCGCAGGTCGACCGTGTTCTCCTTGCGGAACTCGTCGGCCAGGTATTCGACGAGGCGCATGTCGAAGTCCTCGCCGCCGAGGAACGTGTCGCCGTTGGTCGACTTGACTTCGAACACCCCATCCCCGATCTCGAGAATGGACACGTCGAAGGTACCGCAGCCGAGGTCGTAGACCGCGATCGTGCCCGAGCCGCGCTTGTCGAGGCCATAGGCCAGCGCCGCCGCGGTCGGCTCGTTGATGATGCGCAGGACCTCGAGGCCGGCGATCTTGCCGGCATCCTTGGTGGCTTGGCGCTGGGCATCGTTGAAATAGGCCGGGACGGTGATGACGGCCTGCGTGACGGTCTGCCCGAGATAGGATTCGGCCGTCTCCTTCATCTTCTGCAGGATGAAGGCGGAAATCTGCGAGGGCGAATATTGCTTGTCGCCGGACTGGACCCAGGCGTCGCCGTTCGAGGCGCGGACGATCTTGTAGGGAACGAGGCCGATGTCCTTCTTGGTCATCGGGTCGTCGAAGGTGCGGCCGATCAGCCGCTTGATGGCGAAGAAGGTCCGCTCGGGGTTGGTCACGCCCTGGCGCTTGGCGGGCTGGCCGACGAGGCGCTCGCCGTCCTCGGTAAAGGCGACGATCGACGGCGTCGTGCGCGCGCCTTCGGCATTCTCGATCACCTTGGGCGTCGAGCCCTCCATGACGGCGACGCAGCTGTTGGTCGTCCCGAGGTCGATGCCGATCACTTTTGCCATATCAAAGATCCTTTCCTTCGCAAGACCGCCGGACCCCGAAAGCACCCGGCCTTGGGCGGGACGGTTGAGGGACGCCCTCTCGACCCTCGCCGCCCGGTCCCCGATTCTGTTCTCGAAGATTGGGATTGCGCCGCCCGGGCGCAAGTTCGCGCCGCATATAGGGGGCGAAATTTTCCCGTGCAAGCCGCGTCGACAGCCGCGTCGCGGCCTCCGTCTCGGGGCATCAGCCGGCGGCCCGGAAATCGTCGGCGCCCGCGGCGGTCAAGCCGCGGGCCCTGCCCTGCCGAGACGTTCAGCGCTGCAGCCTGAGGCCGACGAGGAAGACGTCCTGCCTGAAGGAGGATCCGGGCGACGTGCTGTCGAGCTTCTGATGCTCGTAGCTGGCCGTGGCGACCAGCGAACGCGACAGGTGATATTCGGCCCTGAGCGTCTCCGAGAGCGTGTTCTCGGTGATCGGCGCGCCCACGTAGCGCGTGTTGAGATAGGTCACGTCGCCGCTCAAAGTCAGGTTGCGCAGGAGCTGGTGGGTGATGTCGAACGACACGGTGCGCGATTGCGACCCCGATGCGCCGACGACCGTCGTCTCGTCGAAGGTCGTCGCCGCCTTGACGCTCACGATGGTCAGCGGCGTCACCGCATAGCTGATCGAGCCGTTCACCACCGGACCGTCGAGGGGCTTGAGCCGCGGATCGTCGTAGGCGCGATTGCCGTAGCCGGCGGACAGATCGCCGGAGACGAGCCGCGTCAGCTCGAAGGTCGAACCGGCCTGCCCGATGACGCCGACGGAATCGCGGCGGAATCCGCCGAGATCCACCGTGGCGTCGTGGATCCGTTGGTCGACGAGCACGTCGACATAGGGCTTGACGACGGGCGTCAGCTCGTAGGCGGCCCGCAGCCGCAGCCCGTAATCGTTGTAGTTCGCGTTGGCCAGGTTCTCGATGGTGCCGTCCGACAGCATGGCATTGTCGTAGGCGACGCGATCGAAGGAGCCATGCAGGCCGAGGGAGAACCGGCCGAAATTCTGCGTGCCGCCGAGCGTCGTGCCGAAGCCGACGATGAGCGGCCGCGAGACCGTGTTGACGTTGAGCTCGGGCGAGCCGGGGCGCTGGGTGTCGATCGAGAACCGCTGTTCGGCGTCGATGGTGAGGTCGCGGGTCGCGTCCAGCCTGAGGTCGATGGTGCCGGTCGCGTCGGGCCGGCTGGCGCCATGGTCGCTGAAATAGTCGTTGTAGCCGCCGCGCAGGTCCGCCCTGAGCTCGTTCGTCGACCATTGCGAGACGAGCCCCAGGCCTCCCTCCGTCCGTGAGTAGGCGGAGGGCTTGACCCCGGTCTGGGTCTGGTCCGGATTGGAATCGTAGCCGAAGCTCTGCGCCACATAGGGTGTCAGGCGCAGCGAGCCGATGTCGTAGCCTATCGGATCGTAGCCGTCGTCGACGAGCTTGGTGCGTAGCTTGGGCAGCGGGACCGGGAGCGCCGCGATGCTCGGCGCCGGCACGATCGGCGCCGCATTGAGCTGCGTGCCGGAGGTGTCGAGCGGCACGCCGGCGCGGCGCTGGCGCACCGCGGTCCGGTAGGCTTCGAGCGTCGGCAGGGGAGGAGGCCCTTTGGGGACGACCTTGACGCGATCCTTGGTCTTGGCCGTGCCTTTCGGAAAGATGAAGCGCTGCTGCGTGGTGTCGGCCGGCTGGTCGTCGGGGTTCGCCGGCGGCGCGCTGAAGGGCGTCGCCGGGTCGGTGGCGCCCTCGCCCGGTGCCGGTCGCAGGGTGCCGTCGGGCTGCACCCTCGGCAGGTCGGCGGGATCCTCGACGTCGCCGCGCAGCGGCGGGAGAGCCATCGGGTCGCTGGCCGCCGCCTGCTGCGCCCTGGCCGGCGCCCCGATCACTGCGGCGAGCAGCAGCGCCGCAACCGCGCATCCCGCGCGCCGGACGGTCGCCGGGAGACCGCGATGGCGAGGCAAATGAGACGACACGTCGTTTCCGCCCCTTCCTCGCCGGCGCTGCCCAAAACCTTCCCGAACCTTAAACGGACGTGGTTAATGCCGGGTTAGCGCATCGCCGGGATGACGGCCGCGCCGCCGAGCCCGTTTACGATTCGAGACGGCCTGGCTCCGCGTCCCCTAATGTCCCGAACGCGGACAGCGGCTTGCGATTCCGCGCAAACCCGGCAACAGTCGCGACCCCCTCGCCGGTTTGGGCGAGGTCCATCCATGAACGAGGATCGGGCGGCCGCCATGAAAGTCACACTCGAACGCACCTCGTTGCTCAAGGCGCTCGGGCATGTCCACCGGGTCGTCGAGCGCCGCACGACGATCCCGATTCTCTCCAACGTCCTGGTGCGGGCGACCGAGGACGCGCTGCACCTCAAGGCGACCGACCTCGACCTCGAGGTCACCGAAACGGTGCGGGCCGACGTGGCCCAGCCCGGCGGCACGACCCTGCCGGCGCACGTGCTCCACGACATCGTCCGCAAGCTGCCCGAGGGTAGCCAGGTGACGTTCGACATGAGCGGCGACACAGGTCAGATCACGCTGAGCTCGGGCCGCTCGCGCTTCCGCCTGCAATGCCTGCCGCAGAGCGATTTTCCTGACCTCACGACGGGCGACCTGCCGAACCGCTTCACGCTCGAGGCGAAGGATCTCAAGCAGTTGATCGACCGGACCCAGTTCGCCATCTCGACGGAGGAGACGCGCTACTATCTCAACGGCATCTATCTCCACGCCATGGATGTCGGCGGCCGCAAGATGCTGCGCGTCGTCTCGACCGACGGCCACCGGCTGGCCCGCGTCGAGATCCCGGCGCCGGAGGGCTCGGACGGCATGCCGGGCGTCATCGTGCCGCGCAAGGCGGTGGCCGAAATCCAAAAGCTGATCGAAGATCCCGCCGCCACGATCGTCTGCGAACTGTCCGCCACCAAGATCCGCTTCACCTTCGGCGACGTGGTGCTGACCTCGAAGCTGATCGACGGCACGTTCCCGGATTACGGCCGTGTCATCCCCACCGGCAACGACAAGTCGCTACTGGTCGAGAAGGCGCCCTTCGCGGCCGCGGTCGACCGCGTCTCGACGCTTTCGGCGGAGCGCGGCCGCGCCGTCAAGCTGGCGATCGGCGACGGCAAGCTGACGTTGAGCGTCAACAATCCCGATTCGGGCTCCGCGACCGAGGAGCTCGACGTCGATTACGACGCGGCCCCGCTCGATATCGGCTTCAACGCCCGCTACCTGCTCGACATCACCGCGCAGCTCGAAGGCGACACGGCGCTGCTGAAGCTCGCCGATCCCGGCTCCCCGACCCTCGTGCAGGACTACGAGGATGCGCCGGCGCTCTACGTGCTGATGCCGATGCGGGTTTAGAGGCTGTTATGAACCACGGACGATGGCTCTACTGGAGCCATTTTCGGATGATCGGCAGGAGACTTGCGAAGAGCGTGGCTGAGCCACGGTCGAGCAAGTCGACGCACCGAGGGCCGAAAATGGCCCAGCCCCTCCGGGGTTACGGTGCGACGGCCGCCTGGGGCGTCGAAGCTTTTGCCAGTACCGAAGTACTGGCTGCAAGCCCCTCCTGCCATCCGGCTCGTCGCGCCGAAATAGAGCCACCGTCCGTGGCTCATAACGGCCTCTAGCCCGATCGGTGGACCCGCGCCGCCCTCACGTCCGTCGTCTGCTGCTGACCGATTTCCGCTCCTATGCGCGCCTCGACCTCACCCTGCCACGCGCCAACGTGGTGCTGAGCGGCCAGAACGGGGCCGGCAAGACCAACCTCCTCGAAGCCCTGTCCGTCCTGACGCCCGGCCGCGGCCTGCGCCGGGCGGAGCTCGGCGACTGCGCCCGTGAGGGAGGCGCCGGCGGCTGGGCGGTCTCGGTCGAGGTCGAGACCGGATCGGACGAGCCTCCGGTCCGCCTCGGCACCGGGATCGAGCCTGGCGAAAGCGCGCGCAAGTGCCGCGTCGACCGGGTGCCCGTCTCCTCGGCGAGCGCCTTCGCCGATCATGTCAGGATCGTCTGGCTGACGCCGGCCATGGACGGGCTCTTCATGGGCCCGGCCTCGGACCGGCGGCGCTTTCTCGACCGCATCGTGCTGACGCTCGACCGGGACCACGCGGCGCGCGTCTCCGCGCTCGAACGGGCCTTGCGCAACCGCAACCGGGTGCTGGAGGAGGGGCGCCAGTCCGGGCGTCTCGATCGCGCCTGGGCGGAGGCCGCCGAGCACGAAGTGGCGACGCTTGGCGTGGCGGTGGCGGCCGCGCGGCACGAGACGGTGGCGCGCCTCGCGGCGCTGATCGAGGCCTCGCGCGACGACGCCTCGCCCTTTCCCTGGGCCGACCTCGCCCTGCAAGGCACAATCGAGGCCATGGTGGCCGAAGGGCCGGCGATCGAGGCCGAGGATCGTTACCGTGCGCTGCTGCGCGAGGCACGGGCGCGCGATGCCGCGGCCGGGCGTACCTCTATCGGTCCCCATCTCTCCGACCTGTTCGTGCGGCATGGCCCGAAGGCGGCCGAAGCGTCGCGGTCCTCGACCGGCGAGCAGAAGGCGCTGCTGGTCGGCCTCGTCCTGGCGCAGGCGCGGCTCGTCGATGCGATGAGCGGCATCGCGCCGCTCGTCCTGCTCGATGAGATCGCCGCCCATTTCGACCTGCTGCGCCGCGCGGCCCTGTTCGAGCGGCTCGAGGAGCTCGGCGCGCAGGTCTTCATGACCGGGGCCGACCCGGCCCTGTTCGACGACGCGGCCGGGGTCGCGCGCTTCGAGGTCGTACCGGGTGCCGTGCGTCCGGCCGCAACACCGGACGAGCCATGATCCGCCGTCTCGTCGCTCGGCTATTGCAGCAAGACGGTTTGGCATCAGCTTGTTCCCGTTTCGGGAACATCGCAATTGCGGGATCGCCGGGCCTGCCGTAGGGTGCCGTGCATGCAGGTGATCGCAAAGCGAACGCTGCGCGAGTTTTGGACCAGACATCCGAAGGCTCGGTCGCCGCTCGAGGCTTGGTATGTGATCGTGGACAGGGCCGAGTGGAGAACTCCATCCGATGTCAAGGCGACGGTCGGGACGACGGTCGACTTCGTTGCCGACAACCGGATAATCTTCGACATTGGCGGTAACAAATATCGTCTGATCGTCCACGTGGCGTATAGGTTCAACCGCGTACTCATCAAGTTCATCGGGACCCACGATGAGTACGACAATATAGATCCGGAGACGGTATGATGCACGTTCGCCCGATCCATGACGAGGCTGATTATGCTTGGGCCTTGCAAGAGCTCGAGCCATATTTCGAACGCGAGCCTGAACCTGGAACGCCGGACGGCGATCGGTTTGACGTTCTCGCGATCCTGATCGAAGCTTATGAACGGAAGCGTTACGACATCCCGACTGCCGATCCAATCGATATCCTGGCCTTCGCCATAGATCATCTGGGTCGTTCGCAGCGCGAACTTGCGGACATTCTAGGCTCACGATCGCGCGCCTCCGAGATCCTCAGACGTCAGCGTCCACTGACCTTGGATATGATTCGCGCGATCAGCACGGCCTGGAAGCTTCCGCTCGAAGCTTTGGCTCAGCCCTACGATCTTGATCGCGCGCATGCCTGACCGGTGCGTAGAGCTTTGAACGAGCTTTGCGCGATACGCCGTCCTTGTTGAAGATCGTCCCGGGCGGGCTCGATGCCAATGCCAACCGCGCCCGAGGCGAGGTCCGCGCGGCGTTCGCCCGCAGCGGCCCGCGCACCGAGGCCCGGCGCACGTTCGAGACCGGCGGCTACAGGCTGCGCATGCCGCGCAGCCACGCGTCCGGCTGCGACGCCGTCATCGTCAATACCGGCGGCGGCATGGCGGGCGGCGACCACGTGCGGATCCGCGCCACAGCCGGAGCCGAGAGCGACGTGACGCTCACGACGACCGCGGCCGAGAAGATCTACCGCAGCGATGGCGCGACGACCCGGATCGAGATCGACCTCGCGGTCGAGGCGGGCGCCAGCCTCCGTTGGCTGCCGCAGGAGACCATCCTGTTCGACGAGGCGAGGCTCTCCCGCCGTCTCAAGGTCGCGATGGATGGCGATGCCAGCCTGCTGATCGGCGAGATCCTGGTCTTCGGCCGCCTTGCTATGGGCGAGACGATGCGGCACGGCCTCGTCGAGGACCGCTGGCGGGTGCGTCGCGAGGGACGCCTCGTCTTCGCCGAGGCGCTGCGCTTCGAGGGCGCCATCGCCGACCAGCTCGACCGCGCGGCGCTCGGGGCCGGAGCGCGGGCGTCGGCCACCCTGCTCTACGTCGCGCCCGATGCCGGGGATCGACTCGACGCCGTCCGGGCCGCCCTCGGCAGCTCGGAAGGCCTCACCGCAGGGGCCAGCGCCTGGAACGGCCTGCTGTCGGTTCGGGCGCTGTCGCGCTCGCCAGCGCATCTGCGCTCCGCTATCCTGCCCGTGCTCATCGTCCTGCACGGACGTCCCCTGCCCCGCTGCTGGCTGTGATCACGGGAATTTGGCCATGAACCTCACCCCCCGCGAGAAGGACAAGCTCATCGTCGCCATGGCGGCCAATGTCGCCCGCCGACGGCTCGAGCGCGGCGTCAAGCTCAACCATCCGGAGGCCATCGCTCTCATCACGGATATGGTGGTCGAAGGGGCGCGCGACGGCCGCAGCGTCGCCGAGCTGATGGAGGCCGGTGCCCAGGTCCTCCACGCCTCGCAGGTGATGGAGGGGGTCGCGGCGATGATCCACGACATCCAGGTCGAGGCGACGTTCCCGGACGGCACCAAGCTCGTGACGGTACATAACCCGATCCGCGGCGATGCGTCCGGCCTCGTGCCCGGCGAGACGCTTTGCGCCGCCGGCGACATCGTCATGAACGCGGATCGCGAGACCGTGTCGCTGACGGTCTCCAACACAGGCGACAGGCCGATCCAGGTCGGATCGCACTACCACTTCTTCGAAACCAACCCGGCGCTCGATTTCGAGCGCGGCAAGGCGCGCGGCTTCCGCCTCGACATTCCGGCCGGCACGGCCGTGCGCTTCGAGCCGGGACAGACACGCGACGTCCGCCTCGTCGCCCTCGCCGGAGCGCGGGAGGTCTACGGCTTCCGCGGCGCGGTGATGGGCAGGCTCTGACGCGCTCCGCTCAGAACCCGATGTCGTCGCCGAGGCCGAAGCCGGGGAAAATATCGTCGGGCCGCGCATAGGGTTCGTCGTCTGGCGTTGACGCAGGTGCCCGGTAGGCTACCGGCGTGGCTCCGACCCGTTTCGGAATCCCGGTGTTGAGCGCAGCCACGCGCTGCCTCACGCTTGCGTAATGCGGCACGATGCCGCCGTAGTCGGGTTGCGAAATGCTCCCCGAGGCATAGTCGGCGTCTTCCTGCGCGTCCGGTCCGGGTCCGTTATGGAAGCCGCCGACGCTGTCGAAATGCGGGCCGCCGTAACCGCCGCGCGCCGGCCCGTAACCTGAGATCTGGCCGAGCGTTGCATTGCCCCGCGTGATCGGATCGCCGCGCCCGTCGCCGTAGAAATTGTCGCCGCCAAGGCGCCAACCGCCGAAACTGTCGAGGTTCGGGTCGTTCCAGCGCCGCAACAGGCTCGGCACCCGCTCATAGCTCCGGTCGACGACGACCGGGCCGCGCGCGATCCGGTGGGCACGGCGATGCACCGTCAGGGGACGCAATCCGGCCGTCCGCAGGTGATGGGCCGGCTCGCCCCGATGCCGGATGGATCCGTCCTGGGCCAAGGCCCCGACGGATCCGGCCGCCACCATGGCGCCGGCCGCAACCGCCAGCACCGCTGCGCGCGTCGCCGGTCCGAACCCCAAGCCCGTTCTCATGATTGCCCTCCGATCCGATCCCGCTGGATTAACGCCATCGCCTCGGGATTGATGCATCTTCGCTCCCGCATGGTTGACAGCTGCTGCCGTAATGGCTGACGGACGGGAGGTTGATCTTGGGTCGCGACCCGGCCAAACAGGTTGGCGGCGCGATTCTGCGACAAGGAGCATTCATGGCCAGCGGTTGCACGGCAGGGCTCGATACCGGCTTCGTGGCGCTCGGCTACGGCAAGGTCGCATTTCTGGGAATCATCCAGGGCTTGACCGAGCTGATGCCGATCTCCTCGACCGCGCATATGCGCATCGTCCCGGCGCTGCTCGGCTGGCAGGATCCCGGCTCGGCCTTCTCGGCCGCCATGCAGCTCGCGGCGCTGGCCGCGGTCGTGGCCTATTTCTGGAAGGACATCAGCACCATCGGCTCCGGCGCGATCCGCGCCGCGGCGCGGCGCGAGTTCGGCACCTGGGATTTCCGCTTCGTCGTCTGGATCGTGCTAGCCACCATCCCCATCGCCATCGCCGGCCTGCTGCTCTCGTCGCGGCTCAACGCCTGCGGCTCGTCCCTGCGCGGCATCGCCGTCATCGGCATCGCCTGCATCGTAATGGGAGCCCTGCTGGCGATCGCCGAGATCTATTGCCAGCATCGCCGGGTCCTGGCCGGGATGACGCTGTTCGACGCGCTGGTCGTCGGCATCGCGCAGGTCGGCGCGCTGATCCCCGGCGTCTCCCGCTCCGGCTCGACGCTGACGGCGGCGCTGTTCCTCGACCTCAAGCGCGAGGAGGCGGCGCGCTTCTCCTTCCTGCTCGGCCTGCCGGCGATCACGCTGGCCGGCCTGAAGGAGCTCTACGAATTGCACAAGGTGCATCTCGACGGGCACGGCTGGTCGGTCCTGGCCGTCGGGCTCGTCATAGGCTCGGTCGCGGCCTTCGCGGCCATCGCGTTGTTGATGCGGATCCTTGAGCGGTTCTCGGCCTGGCCCTTCGTGGTTTACCGGATCGTGCTCGGCGTCGTGCTGCTCGCCGGAGCCGCCACCGGCTGGCTGGCTTAGGACGAGGCGAACGGCTTCACTCCTCGAACAGCTCGTCGTCGCCGTCGAGCTGCCGCGCGATGCCGTCGAGCTTCCGTTCGAGCCGCGTCAGCCGGGACAGGACCACCGCCAGGAAGCATAGCAGGATGCCGCCGACGAAAGCCGTGACCTCGATCGCCAGCTCGGCCGCCGATGGGGCACGGCTGGTCGAGACCAGACCGAAGGCGACGATGAGGACGCCGCAGACCGCGGCCAGCGCCGCCACCGATCAGGCCGCGGTCCTGAGGCCGAGCTCGACCTCCTGGCGGCGGTTGATCCGCGTCATGACCTCGGCAAGCTCGGGCTTGGCCGCCAGGCTCCTGGCATAGAGGCCGCCGACGGCATCGACGAGCCTGCCGCCGCGACCCAGCAGGGCGTCGGCGAATTCGATCATGCGCAAGTTGGGCCAGGCGACGGGACGCAATGTCCTGATCCTGTCCGCCACCGCCGTCTCGGCCTCCTGTGGATGGGCCTGGGCGACCAGCATGATCATCGCCGCGCTGGAGCGCGAGATCCCCATGTGACAATGGACCAGCAGGTGACCATCGACGTCACCGCCATCCGCTTCGAGATCGCGCCCGAAGGCCAGCACCGCCTCGACGTCGCTCGGCTCGGGCAGCAGGATGCCCGGGTCGGGCGCGATGGCGTCGTGAAAGCGCAGCACCGTGCGGCGATGCGCCCCCCAGCCGCCGAAGACCGGCGGATCCGGCAGGTCGGGATCGATGATCGACAGGACGTGGGTCACGCCGCGCGTCCCTTGCGCCTCGAGCTCTTCGAGGCCGCAAATGGTGAGGGTCGAGAACGGAGCTTTCATGACGGCGTGGCTAGCACGCTCCGGCGACGGTTGCGAGGCGTCGGCCACGATTTGCATGCCGGTCAGCGTCGGCCACGTCCCCTGCCCGAAGAGCCGCCGCCCGGTGCGTTGTCGCCGTCGGATCCTCCGGGGCCTTGCCCGCCCGCTCCGGGACCGGAGCGCGGACCGGATCTGCCGGTGCTCGGACCAGACTCCTGGCCGGTCGCTTCGGCGCCTTCACCCCTCGATCCTCCGCGTCCGCCCCGTCGCCCGGGGCGGTTCATCTCCAGCCCGCGGGCCCGCCGCCCGCCGCGCCCGCGCGGGCCGTGCTCCATCCGCGCGGCATCGAGACGAAGGCTGCCGTCGGTCCCGACGCGGGCCGTAACGACGGCGCGGACCACCTGCCCCTCCGGGATGTCGAGCGCCCGTTCCGCACCGGCAATCTCGACCCCCGACGCCAGGCTCAGCCTGCCCTGGTGGCGAATCACATAGGCTTCGATCGATAGGCGGCCCGGTCGCCGGGACAGCGGCGCCGCGGGCGGCACGGCGATGCTGCCGATCTCGAACTGGCCGTCGACGAGCCGGCCGCCGAGCGAGACCTGCCGGCCGAGGAGGGGCTCGACAGATCCGGCGAACGACAAGCCGCCGATCCGCGCCGTCCCGTCCCGGCCGGCCTTGACAAGGCCCGTGACGCGCAGTGCGGCGGCGTCCCCCGGTTCGACCAGCGAGGCGACGATGACACCGTCCGGACGGCGCAGGCCGCTGACCGCGACGACGTCGCCGTCGGTCCAGCGCGCCACTTCCGTCTCTGCGGCGACCTCGACCATCTGGCCCAGGATCCTGAGCCTGTACGGCCCGACCAGCTCGACCGGACCGACGACCTCGTGCGTCACCGCGATGTGCCGCGTCGCCAGGCGGCCGTCCTTGCGGGCGGCCAGGACCGCGACGACCTGGCCGATGCGCAGATCCGCTGCGCTCGCGGCTCTCCCGTCGATCGTCACCGCAACGGCGGGTGGATAGCCGATGCGCAGGTCGTTGACCACGATGCTGCCGAAGCGGCTTATGGTGCCGACGACGCCGGTGCCACCGATCCCCCGGTCCTCGCCCGGCCGCTCGGCGGGAGCCGCCCCCGTCCCGCCGATGCCGCGATCCTGCGGACTGGCGCCCAGGGCCTCGGCATCCGCTCCGATCAGAGCCGCGATGCCTGTCAACGCCCGCTTGATCAGCCCGCGCCGGCTGACGACGATCGGCACCCTCATGATGTCGACTCCGCGCTGTCCTCTCCCGAGGATGGCGCCGCCGCCGGCTCCGCATAGACATAGATGCCGAAATTCCAGCGCCACGCGCCACCGGCGTCCGTCTCGCAGGCCGCATGCGCTTCGCGATTGGCCTGCCGCAGCGCCTCCATGGCCAGCGCCCTGGCGCGTCCCTCGAGGCTGGCGGCCAGCTCCGCCGAGAGGCCGTCGTAGTGAACGGCGCGTTCGAGGAACTGCGGCGCCTCTTCGCTGATGTTGACGACGGCCGCGGCGATGTGGTCGTGCAGGTTACGTCCGAAATAGTAGAGCTGCTGCTCGTCGCCGCCCCGCGGCACGAAGGCCTCCTGGCAGAGCGTCACGCGGTCGTCCCCGTCGAGCCTCACGAGCTTGCGATCGAGCCATTCGTCGAGCACCGCGCGGGGTCGCACGTCGCGCGTGACCGCCGCCACCAGCGTCTCGAAGGACACGACGCCCGGACCGGCGAGCCGCGGCAAGGCCGCCGGGCCGCCGTTCGGATCGGCAAAGGCGGCGTCGGCCAGCCAGCGCGCCATGATGCGGCTGCTGCGCGAGAGCCCGGCTGGCACCGTGGTCACCGGCGCCCCCGCGCCGCGCAACCGGCTGATCTCCTTGCGGTGAATGCCCGTCAGCAGGCTGACGCGGCTGTCCGTCTGCGCCTTGCCGGGCAGCGCGAATTCATGCTCGGCGACGTTGACGTAGAGCTCGCGCAGGAGTCCCGCGACGACCGGGAACGTGAGCCCGCGCCGGATGAACAGCCCGACCAGCGGCCGCAGCAGGCGCGCAAGCGCACCCTGCAGCTTCGCGTCATCGGCGGGACGGTCGGGAGACGGAGCGGCCACCATGTGACCCTAGCGTGATAGGCCGAAACATCGACATTTAGTTGGGGACGGCATCGTGCTCCGGTCAAGTATCCTCTCCGGAAGATCGAACCCAGCGTACGGCGCGTTGCGAAAGCGGCGTCCTTGTCGACTCCCCAAGGTCGGTTGTGAACGGCAGAGCCGATATGCTGACGACCCGATCGACAAATGCGCGTCGGGGAGGGCCTCGGCCGAACCCTCCCCGACGACCCGCGGCGGCCGACCGGAAGGTGGGGTTCCGTACGGCATCGGGTACCTTTCATTAGCCAAATCGGCGCTCCTTCGCAAGCTTGACGTGGGAATTTTTCCCACTTAATTCGAACGGACTCGTTTTCGAGACCCGACATGCCGCTCTCCCACCGTGCTCAGGAGAACCGGTGTCCTGCGCCCACGCTCAAGCCGCTCAGCGCCCCGACGATGGCGAAGAGCGACCGGCCGGCGTTCGACACGCGCCATTTGGCCGCCGCCCATCGCGCGCTGCTGGCCCTGCTGGCCATCGCGATTCTGGCGCTGCTGCCGATCATCATCCGCGGCGGCGCGAGCGGGCGGCCGTGGACCGACTCCCCAACGCGGCTCAGCCCCTGGGGCGCCTCCCGGCCACAGACCGCCACGCCGGAGCCGCCGATGTCGCCTCGAGCGGCGCCCGCGCCCCTATAAGGCGGCGGGCCTCGCGGCGCCAGTCAGGCCGCGACCGTCATCACCTCGCCACGCCGCTCCGGACTGAACCTGATGGCGACGATCAGTGCCACGGCGACCACCACGGCCACGGCGGCCAGCGCGAAGGCGTAGCTGCTGCCGGGCCGCTCGGCGAGGCTCGCCTGGAAGCGCCCGTTGTAGGACGCCAGGAAATTGCCGATCTGATAGATCGTTCCGGGCCAGGTGGCACGGATCACGCCCGGCGACAGTTCGTTCAGGTGGACCGGAACGACCCCCCACGCACCTTGCACCGAGATCTGCATGACGAAGGCGCCGACCGCGAGCCAGAACGGGGTCGTACCATAGGCCCACAGCGCTACTGCCGGCAGCGCGATCAGGCAGGCGATGGTGATCGCGTTGACGCGGCCGATGCGCTCGGACCAGGCCCCGAAACTCAGGCCGCCAGCGATGGCGCCGAGATTGGCCACGATCGAGATCCAGCTCACCGTGGCGGGATCGAAATGGTGCTGTTGCTTGAGGAAGGTCGGATAGAGATCTTGCGTGCCGTGGCTGAACAGGTTGAACAGCATCATCATCACGGCGGCGTAGATCGTGATGCGCCAGTTCACCGACAGCGTTTCGAGAAGGCCCGGCTTCGGCTGCCTCTGGGCCGTCGCGAAGGCGGGCGACTCGGGGACGTGCGAGCGGATGTAGAGGACCACGAACGCCGGCAGGATCGAGAACAGGAATAGCGCCCGCCAGCCGATCGTGTAGCCGCCGAGCGTATGCCCGTAGGTGAGGCCGTAGACGACCGCCGCCAGCAGATAGCCGGTCGGATAGCCGCATTGCAGGATTCCCGAGACCGTGCCGCGGGATTGCGGCGGCACCGATTCGAGCGCCAGCGACGAGCCCAGGCCCCATTCTCCGCCCATGGCGATGCCGAAGATCGCCCGCAGCAGCAGGAAGACGGTGAGGGTCGGCGCGAAGGCCGCCGCGGCGCCCGCCACCGCATAGCAGACGATGTCGAGCATCAGGATCGGCTTGCGTCCGAACCGGTCGGCGAGGCGCCCGAAGATGAAGGCGCCGATGAAGCGCATCGCGAGGGTGAGGAAGAGCGCGTAGGCGACATCCGGAATCCCGACCCCGAACTCCTTGGCGATATCGCCGAGGACGAAGACCAGCAGGAAGAAATCGAAGGCATCGAGCGTCCAGCCCAGGAAAGCGGCCGCCACGGTCTTCTTCTGTTCGGACGTAAGGTTCACGGTTCCTCCAAATCCTGGCCCGGTCTCGCGGGCGCCTTCGGGCAGGATCATGGCAGGTCTCGGGCCTGTTGCCAGCCCCGTTTGCGCGCCCGCATGGATTTGGCACCGCTCCGTCCCCATCTTCCCGCTTCGCGATCGGCATGGTTCCCTTGCGGGCCGGACTGAGCTAAGGGGCGTCGGAGCGATTTTGCCTCCGCGGCTCCCGTCTCGGGTCGGCCCCCGGCGCCATGACCGCCACCGTTCGTCCAAAGGTTCCACCGACGATGTCCGTCTCTAAGAAGCCCTATCCCGATGCCGATCAAGCCCCGAGCTTCCCGGCGATCGAGCAGGAGATTCTCGGGCGGTGGGCCCGCGAGGGCACGTTCGAGAAACAGGTCGCCCTGCGGCCGAAGACGAAACCCGACGGGTCGTCGAACGAATTCGTCTTCTACGACGGGCCGCCCTTCGCCAATGGCCTGCCGCATTACGGGCACATCGCCACGGGCTTCATCAAGGACATCGTGCCGCGCTACCAGACGATGAAGGGCCGCCACGTCGAGCGCCGCTTCGGCTGGGACTGCCACGGCCTGCCGGCCGAGCTCGAGGTCGAGAAGGAGATCCAGGTCTTCGGCCGCACCGCCATCCTGGACTACGGCATGGAACGCTTCAACGAAGCCTGCCGGCTCTCGGTGCAGCGCTACGCCCACGACTGGGAATGGTACGTCAATCGCGCCGCGCGCTGGGTGAGCTTCGAGACTGCCTACCGCACCATGGACAAGAGCTTCATGGAGAGCGTCATCTGGGCCTTCAAGACGCTGTGGGACAAGGGCCTCGTCTACGAGGGCTACCGGGTCGTGCCCTACAGCTGGGCCGTGCAGACGCCGCTGTCGAACTTCGAGACGCGGCTCGACAATTCCTACCGCGAGCGCACCGACCCGACGCTGACCGTCGCCTTCAGGCTCGACCCGCGCGAGGACGATCCGGGGCCGATGCGCCTCCTGGCCTGGACCACGACGCCCTGGACCCTGCCGTCGAACCTCGCGCTCGCGGTGAGCCCCAAGCTCACCTACGCGGCGGTGAAGCGGGACGGCGACTATTGGATCATGGCCGAGGAGGCCTTGACCCGCTACGCCCGCGAGTTCCCCGAAGCGGAGGTCGCGGCGCGCTTTCCCGGCGAGGCGCTGGTCGGGCGGACCTACGCGCCGCTCTTTCCCTATTTCAAGGACGCCGAGAGCGCCTTCCGGGTGCTCGGCGGCGACTTCGTCACGGCGGAGGACGGCACCGGCATCGTGCATATGGCGCCGGGCTTCGGCGAGGACGATCTCGCGGCCTGCACCGCCGCCGGCATCCCGGTCGTGGTGCCGGTCGACGAGGCGGGCCGCTTCACCGATGCCGTGCCCGATTTCGCCGGCCAGAACGTCATCTACGAGGGCAATCCGAGCGTCATCGCGGCGTTGAAGGCGCGCCGCGACGGCACGGTCGTGCGCCACGACCAGGTGCTGCACTCCTATCCGCACTGCTGGCGCACCGACGAGCCGTTGATCTACAAGGCGATCAACTCCTGGTACGTGGCGGTGAGCCGCTTCAAGGATCGCATGGTCGCGCTCAACCAGGGTATCAGCTGGACGCCGTTTCACGTGCGCGACGGTGCCTTCGGCAAGTGGCTCGAGAATGCGCGCGACTGGAACATCTCGCGCAACCGCTTCTGGGGCGCGCCGATCCCGGTCTGGCAGAGCGACGATCCGGCCTATCCGCGCACCGACGTCTACGGCTCGATCGCCGAACTCGAGCGCGACTTCGGCGTCGCGGTCGACAACCTGCACCGGCCGATGATCGACGCGCTGACGCGACCGAACCCGGACGACCCCAGCGGCAAGTCCGTCATGCGTCGCGTCCCCGACGTGCTCGACTGCTGGTTCGAGTCCGGCTCGATGCCTTTCGCCCAGCTCCACTACCCGTTCGAGAACAAGGAGCGCTTCGACCAGAACTTCCCCGGCGACTTCATCGTCGAATACGTGGCGCAGACGCGCGGCTGGTTCTACACCATGATGGTGCTCTCGACCGCGCTGTTCGACCGGGCGCCGTTCCGCAACTGCGTCTGCCACGGCGTCGTGCTCGACGAGAACAATCAGAAGCTGTCGAAGCGGCTGAAGAACTATCCGGATCCGGTGGAGGTCTTCGACACCTACGGCGCCGACGCGTTGCGCTGGTACATGATGTCGTCGCCGCTGATGGCCGGCGGCGACCTCGCCATGGCCAAGGACGGCAAGGATATCGGCAAGGCGACGCGGCCGGTGATCCTGCGCCTGTGGAACGCCTTCGTGTTCTTCACGCTCTACGCCAATATCGATGGCGTCGAGGCGAAGCTCTCGGCTAAGAGCACCGACGTGCTCGACCGCTACATCCTGGCCAAGCTGCGGGAGACTGTCGACGAGATAAGGATTCGCCTCGACAAATTTGACATACCCGGGGCCTATGAGGCGGTAAACCCGTTCGTTGAAGCACTTAACAACTGGTACATCCGGAATCGCCGCCAGCGCTTTTGGTCAAGCGATCCCGGCGCTCAAGTCACTTTGCCAAATACTTTGTCTGGAAATCGACCCCCGGTCCCGGTAAGTGACAAGCAGGCGGCCTATGATACCCTCTACACGGCGCTGACCGTCATCTGCCGGGCGTTGGCGCCGCTGATGCCGCTGATCACAGAGAAGATTTACACGAGCCTCACGGGCGAGGCATCCGTGCATCTTACGGACTGGCCGGAGCAGGAGAACATGCCGGCCGACGTGCCGCTCGTTCAGCGAATGGATCTTGCGCGCGACGTCTGTTCGGCCGTGCTGACTGTGCGCGAGGAGAAGCGTCGCCGCGTCCGCCTGCCGCTCGGCAAGCTGATCGTGGCTCATCCGGACGCAGAGATCTTGCGCGACTTTCTCGGCATTGTGCGGGAGGAGGTGAACGTAAAAGATATCGAGCTTTCCGCCGATGTTGCCGCGCATGGTATCCGCGAGATCAAGGTCAACCCAGCTTTGGGCAAAGAGCCCGGCTATCGGCCGAGAATGAAAGACATCTTTGCCGCTCAGCGCGCGGGCGATTGGAAATTGGAGGCTGACGGCTGGATCAAGATCGCTGACGTGATGTTGGAGCCCGGCCAGTTCGACATGCGGATCAGGACCTCCGAGGGGGTCGCGGCGGCGCCGTTCGACAAGGGGCGCGGGGTCGTCGTGCTCGACATCGCCGTCACCGACGAGCTCCAGGCGGAGGGTTGGGCGCGCGACGTCGTGCGCCTCATCCAGAACGCCCGCAAGGAAGCCGCCTTCGAGCTCACCGACCGGATCAGCGTCGCCATCCAGGCGCATGGCGCGCTGCGTCACGCCATCCAGACGCATCGCGCCACGATTCAAAGCGACACTCTCGCCCTCCGCCTCGAGGTCGACAGCGAATTGCCCAAGGATGCGGCCGGCGTCGCCGCCGACACGCTCGATGGCAACGACATCCGCCTCGCGGTGGCGCGGGTGGAAGCGGCGTGACGGCCTATCGCGTCAGCGCTTCGATCATGGCCTGAATGACCGGACGCAGTTCCGGCAGGCTATGATTGACGATCCGCCAGGGAACGCGAGGATCGACGCTGAAATATTCGTGCCGAAGTATGTTCCCCACATCGCGGATGGCGCGCCAATCGATGACCGGATAGGGCGCGGTCACCGCCTGATCGAGCGATCTCGCCGCTTCGGAGATGATGAGAACCGCGTGTTCGGCCGTCCGTTTCAGCACGTAGCTTGTCACGAAGGCTTCGTAGGTCACGCCATCGAAGGCGGCCGTCAATGCATCGATTTCATCGCGGATATGGACGAGTCGAACGAGCGGGTTTTTGCTCGCCGCCACTAGAAGACGCGCACAGCTTCGCGTTCGACGGCGGCGCGGACCTGATCGGCGAGGCCGTCGCGTGTCGAATAGCCGATATCGAAATTCGGCAAGACGGAGCGGAGCGCCGCATAGGCGCCCATGTAATTGCTGAGGTCGTAAAGCCGCTCGTGACCCGCATCCACGAACAGATCGATGTCCGAGCGCGGGCCAGCCTCGTCGCGGCCGTAGGATCCGAAGAGATAAAGGGCGGCAACGCCTCGCGCCCGCAGCTGCGGCTCGGCGGCTTTCAGTCGTGTGATGATCTCGCTGCGATCCATGCGGCCATCTTATCGCAGACCGGTCGACCGGTCATCCATTTGTCCCGTACCACTCCAAACCTCTCGACTTTTGCGCCGAAGCTTCCTTGAATGCGCCGCGAGGCAGACCGAGGGCCGCAACGATGACGAAAGCCGCGGAAATGAGGCCCAGGCCGGGATGCGAGGGCGACGAGCCGTTTCTGGCGCCCCGCCCGGCCAATTACGTCCCCCTCTCTCCGATCTCCTTCCTGGCGCGTGCCGCGCTCGGCCATCCGGACCGGCTCGCCACCGTCCATGGCAACAAGCGCCGCACCTGGGCCGAGACGCTGGAGCGCTGCCGCCGTCTCGCCTCGGCGCTCCGCGCGCTCGGCGTCGAACCAGGCGACACGGTGGCGGTTTTGGCGGCCAATACGCCCGAACTGTTCGAGGCCCATTTCGGCGTTCCCATGGCTGGGGCGGTGTTGAACGCGCTGAACATCCGGCTCGATGCCGGCACCATCGCCTATATCCTGGAGCACAGCCGGGCCAAGGCGCTGCTGACCGACACCGAGTTCGCGCCTGTGCTGCGCGAGGTGCTGGGGCGGCTCGATCATCCACCCGTCGTCATCGACATCCTCGATCCCGCGGCGCCCGGCGAGAGGCTCGGCACTCAGGATTACGAGGCCTTGCTGGCCTCGGGCGACCCCGCCTTCCCGGTGGCGCTTCCCGCCGATGAATGGGCCTCGATCACCCTCAACTACACCTCCGGCACCACGGGCCGGCCGAAGGGCGTGCTCTACCACCATCGCGGCGCCTATCTGCTGGCGCTCGGCAACACGCTCGAATGGCACATGGGCGAGGCGCCGGTCTATCTCTGGACCCTGCCGATGTTCCACTGCAACGGCTGGTGCTTCCCGTGGACGCTCGCCGCCAAGGCGGGCACCAGCGTCTGCCTGCGCAAGGTCACCGCCAAGGGCATCTACGACGGGATCGCCGACGAGGGCGTCGGCTATCTCTGCGGCGCGCCGATCGTGCTGAAGCTCATGATCGACGCCGGCGCGGGCGAGCGCCGTCCCCTGCCCCACCGGGTCAAGGTGATGACCGCCGCCGCGCCCCCGCCCGCCGCGGTGCTGCACAAGATGCAGAGCCAGGGCTTCGACGTCACCCACGTCTATGGCCTGACCGAAACCTACGGCCCGGCGGTCGTGTGCGACTGGCGCGAGGAATGGAACGCGCTCGATCCCGAGGCCCAGGCCGCCAAGCGCGCCCGGCAGGGGCTCGCCTACGGGGTCTGCGAGGAGGTCGCCGTGGTCGATCCCGCCAGCGGCGCTCCCGTCGCCTCGGACGGAACCGCGCTCGGCGAGATCCGGTTTCGCGGCAATGTCGTCATGAAAGGCTACCATCGCGACGAGGCGGCGACCGAGGCCGCCTTCGCCAGCGGCTATTTCCACTCGGGCGACCTCGCGGTTCGCCATCCCGACGGCTATATCCAGATCCGCGACCGCCTGAAGGACATCATCATCTCGGGCGGCGAGAACATCTCCTCGATCGAGGTCGAGGATGCGCTCCATCACCACCCGGCGGTCGCCGCCGTGGCGGTGGTGGGGCTGCCCGACGACAAATGGGGCGAGGTGCCGGCGGCCTTCATCGAGCTCGCGCCGGGGGCCATCGCGCCGACGCCCGACGAGATCATCGGATTCGCCCGCGAGCGGCTGGCGCATTACAAATGTCCGCGCCACATCTATTTCGAGGTGCTGCCGCGCACCTCGACCGGAAAGATCCAGAAGCGGCTGTTGCGCGAGCGCGCGGTCGCGAAGGGAACAGGCTGATGGATACGAGGGAAACCGCGCCCGTCCTGCTGCGCCGCAATGAGGACGGCGTCACGACGCTGACGCTCAACCGGCCGGCGCAATACAATGCCCTGTCCGAGGCGCTGCTCGGCGCCCTGCAGGGCGAGCTCGACGACCTCGCGTCGGACGAGAACCTCCGCTGCGTGATCCTGGCCGCCGAGGGCAAGGCCTTCTCGGCGGGCCACGACCTGAAGCAGATGCGCGCCAGGCCCGAGGAAGCCTATTACAAGGACCTTTTCTCGCGCTGCGGGCGCGTGATGCAGTCGATCCGCGCCCTGCCGGTGCCGGTGATCGCCGCCGTGCAGGGCGTTGCGACCGCCGCCGGCTGCCAGCTGGTCGCCACCTGCGATCTCGCCGTCGCGGCGCGCGCGGCCCGGTTCGCGGTCTCGGGGATCAATGTCGGGCTGTTCTGCTCGACGCCGGCGGTCGCGCTCTCCCGCAACATCCCGCCCAAGACCGCCTTCGACATGCTGATGACCGGCCGCTTCATCGATGCCGAGACGGCGCTGGCGAAGGGTCTCGTCAACGCGGTGGTCGACGATGCGGCGCTCGGCGACGCGGTGCAGGCCTATGCGGCCGAGATCGCGTCGAAGAGCCCGGCCGCCGTGCGGCTCGGCAAGGCCTTGTTCTACAAGCAGGCGGCCATGGGACTAGCCGAGGCCTATGCCTATACGGGCGACGCCATGGCCTGCAACATGATGGAGGAGGATGCCAGGGCCGGCATCGACGCCTTCATCGGCAAGAAAGGCTGACCTCCGGGCCGCTCACCCGGTTCAGGTGATCGAGATCGGCTTCGAGCGCATCCGCGCCGCCAGCGAGGGGTCGGCGCGCCGGCACATCTGCGGCGGCAGGCCGCGCATGACGAGCTCGGCATCCGCCACGGTCTGCCGGCCGATGTCGAGGAGCGCGTCGGTCGTGCCGCCGGTGCGATGCGCCGAGAGCAGAAGGCCATCGAGCTGGCGGACCGGATCGTCCGCCGCCACGGGCTCCTCCGGGAACACGTCGGTGGCGGCCCGGATGTGGCCGCACCGCACGGCGTCGAGCATGGCGGGGAAATCGACGACCGCCGCGCGGCTCATCAGCAGGAAGGCCGCACCCGGCGGCATGAGCCCGAACTCCCGCGCGCCGATCATCGCCTCGTTCTCGCTGGTGACGGTGGCGAACATGAAGACGACGCGGCTCGTCGCCAGCAAATCGTCGAGCGTCGCCGGCTGGCAGTCGTACCGAGCCACCACCTCGTCCGGCAGCCAGGGATCGTAGACCTTCACCGCGTTGCGGAACGGACGGATCAGGTCGCGCAGGGTCTTGCCGAGGTCGCCGAGGCCGATGATGCCGACCGGCGCCCCGGCGAAGCGGAAGGTCTCGGCATTGCCGGCGAGGCCGTAGCGCTCCGTGCCCGCCCTGAACGCCCGGTCGGCCACCGTGATGCCGCGGGCTAGATCGAGCGCCATGCCGAGCGCGGCTTCCGCCACCGGCGAGGCGAAGGCGGACCCTGGCGCCAGCACCCAGATGCCGCGTTCCTGGCAAGCCTGATAGTCGATGTTGGGCAGGAAGTTGGTCTCGACGTTGATCACGGCCCTGAGCCGCCGCGCCCGGTCGAGCCGGTCGCGCGGCATCGCGGTCTGGCCGATGATCAGGGCCGTCTCGGGGAGATGGGCCTCGATGACCTCGTCCGGCATCGGCCTGTCCTGCGACAGCACGACGCGGCCGAGCCGGTCGAGCCTGCGACGGACGGACGGCTCCATGATCAGGTCGAGCGTGCGCGGCAACGGATCGACAAGGATGACAGGCTCGACCATGGCGCGACGTCCCGGGTTTCGAACAAGGGGATGATGAAGGCGGGACATCGCAGCCGACGAGCATCGACGAGCGAAGCCAGCCATCAAAACGCAAAAAACCCCGCGAGAGGGGGGTTGCGAAGTCTGCGTCGCATCATACATTGCGCTTGCAGCCTTTGGCTGCATGCCCTTGTTGGGGTTTCCTCCCTAGACTTGGGCCGCCCTTCGGGGCGGTCTTTTTTGTCTGGATGCTTTTTCAGCATGAACATTGGCTGAACGCAAGGCAGTTTCGCCTCGAGCCTTGATTAAATTTGCACCACGCCCGCCGCGGCCGAGCCCTGCGCCGACGGCCGATCCGCGGCGGAAGCATCTGGCTCGTCGAATCGGTAGATCACCTCCGCGAATGAATCCGTCGGAAACACGTAGAGCAATCTCAACGTCGTCGAAGAGTTGTTGCGCAGGCAATGGGCCGCGTTGCCCGGGATGAAGATGGCCGACCCCGCTGCGACGACACTCTCCCGGCCGTCGATGGTGAGCAGGCCTGTCCCTTCGATGATATAGTAGAGTTCCGGCTGCTCGTGCCGATGGGGGATCCGGCCGCCGCCTCCCGGCGGCAGCTCCGCGATCCCGGCGGTCATGCTGTCGGTCGGCGTCCGGTCGCCGCTGAACAGGGTGACCCAGGAGAGTTCGCCGCGGCCGGGATCCTGCCATGTCTCGCGCGGCCAGTCATCGGAAGACGTGATGACGACCTGGGATCGTTCCACCATGAATTTCTCCCCCGAATGGGTCCCCCGATCACGCTATGGCCTGTATTGAGGCAGCCAGGCTTACGAATTGTCAACGAGCCCGTGGTGGAATGAAGCTGCCCTGATCCTTCGCCAAGACCCAGTGAGGTCCGTCACGCGCATGTTCGACTTCGGCAAGCCAGCCAAGACTTCCCGCGGCGAGAGCCGGGACAAAACCCGGAGTCCCGCGCCGAGCCCGACGCAGCCCCGCGTCGACGTCTTGCAACCGGTCGAACCGAACGCCACCCAGACCCGGAGCACGGAACGCTTCGTGCCGCGCCGGACGGCGACGTCGCTGACGACGGCGAAGGGCAAGAGGATCGATGGCCGCATCGTCAACCTTTCGGCGGCGGGTGTCGCGGTCGAGGTGAACCTGTCGCAAATCGTCTCCGATCCCGTCGTCATGGTCGGCGCGCGACCGGTGCAGCGGGGCCGGCCCATCGCTCTTGGCATGGTGTTCCTGTTCGTGAAGCCGATCGACCCCTCCCTCTGCAATCCCGACATCATCCTCTGAGCGGCCACCGGCCGACCGTCGCGCATCTCCCGAGAACGCGTGACCGGCTTCGCTTCCGGCCGCGAAACCGGTAAGGTCGTGGGGAAGCCGCGTCGGCTTTCCCACCCGGAGGACGAGAGTGCAGACCCGCTTCGGCGCCGCCCAGCTCGATGACAGCCGCACCGCCGTCTCGGAGAAGATCCTGCGGAGCTGCGTGCATTGCGGCTTCTGCACCGCCACCTGCCCGACCTATCTGCTGCTCGGTGATGAGCTCGATTCGCCGCGTGGCCGCATCTACCTGATCAAGGACATGCTGGAGGGCGGCAAGCCGGCGACGGCCGCCGTCGTGACGCATATCGACCGCTGCCTCTCCTGCCTGTCGTGCATGACGACTTGCCCCTCCGGCGTGCATTACATGCACCTGATCGACCATGCCCGCAGCCATATCGAGGAGACCTATCGGCGGCCGTTCGGCGACCGCCTGCTGCGCGGGCTCTATGCCGCCGTGCTGCCCCATCCAAGGCGCTTCCGCCTGGCGCTTCAGGCGGCGCGGATCGGCAAGCCGCTGCGGCCGCTTCTGGCCCGGCTGCCGGGCCTCGGCACGAGGCTCGCAGCGAGCCTCGACCTCGCACCGGCCGGCCCGCTGCCGAAAGCGGCGTCGCCTGCCGGGCCGGCGATCCGGCCCGCCCATCCGGCGGCGAAGCGGGTCGCGCTGCTCACCGGCTGCGCCCAGCAGGTGCTGCGGCCCTCGATCAACGCGGCGACCGTGCGCCTGCTCGGACGGCAGAACATCGAGGTGGTTCTCCCCGAAGGCGAGGGCTGCTGCGGCGCGCTCGTGCACCACATGGGGCGCGACGCTGAGGCGCTGCGCTACGCCCGCGCCAACGTCGACGCCTGGTTGCGGCAGGAGGCCTCGGGCGGCCTCGACGCCATCCTGATCACCGCCTCGGGCTGCGGCACGACGATCAAGGATTACGGCTTCATGCTGCGCGAGGACCCCGCCTATGCGGAGAAGGCGCGGCATGTCTCGGCCCTGGCCAAGGACATCACCGAATATCTAGCGGAGCTCGATCTCGCGCCGCCGATCCGCACCCTCGCCGGAGCGGTCGCCTACCATTCCGCCTGCTCGATGCAACACGGACAGAAGATCACCGAGGCGCCCAAGCTGCTGTTGAGACACGCCGGCTTCACGGTGAAGGACGTGCCGGAGGGACATATCTGCTGCGGCTCGGCCGGCACCTACAATCTGCTGCAGCCGGAGCTCGCGACGAAGCTCCGCGCCCGCAAGGTCGCCAACATCGAGGCGACCCGACCGACCGCGATCGCCACCGGCAATATCGGTTGCATCACCCAGATCGCCGCCGGCACCGCCATCCCGATCGTGCATACGGTGGAGCTGCTCGATTGGGCGCGCGGCGGCCCCGACCCTTATGGTTGGACGGTGCTCCCGGAACTCATCCGGCCCATTGACCCGGTTGCGCCCGTTGCCAGCCCTCTCGCGGTCGCTCTAGGCTAGCTCGGCGGCGGGCGGACATGTTTTGCAACATTGAATCATGAATGACGGGCATCGATTGAAATCGAGAAACAAACCTGACGAATGCGGCTTATCTCTCCGTCTCTTTAATACTTTCCGATCTTCGAATTACGGCAAAGTTTAAGGCAATCTTTACCACGCTCATCGACCGTGACGGCGAACACGGCGGCTGCTGAAGGCGACGACGGTTCATCGACTGCAATTCTCATGGCCGAACCGGCAGGGGGTTCCTGTGTCCGTCTCGCTTTCCAATCTCAACAGCGCCGCAGCGGCCAGCCAACTCGCGCAGCGCCGGCCGGCGGCGGGCCAGGACGAACCCGACGGCAGCTCGGATGCGCTGACGACGAGCCCGGCCTCGGCCACCGCCGCGATCGATCCGAGCAGTCTGGCCCAGGCGACATCCGCCTTTCTCGCGGCGCTGACGCAATTGAGCACGAGCCAGCCGGCGAGCGGAGCGGACGATGCGACCACCCAGGCCGGCGAGGCGGCAACCGCCGTCGCGGCCTCCGCTGGCGCAAGCCCGTCCGCGACCGACTCCGTGACCACCCCCTCCGTCTCGGGTGACGTCGCGATGTCGATGACGGACCTGATCCAGGCCCTGCAACAGGCCGCGGGCACGACGACATCCACGCCGCAGCCCGGCAGCTTGGCCGGCACCGACCCGGCCGGAACGGTCGCCAAACCGCATCACCACGGCGGCCACCATCATCAGGCCGATGCCGGTCCGCAGAATTCGGCCGAGGCAAGTCCGTCGGACGACACCGGCACCACCACTCCGGCGCCGCCGGGCACGATCTCCAGCAACAGCCTGCTGGCGGCGCTCGATAGCTATTCGTCCCAGAGCGCCGCGGCGACCGACACGTCGCTCGATCCGCTGCTCATCTGATCACGCGCGCCCGGCCGCGCCCCGCCAACAAACCGTTTCGCCGATCCCCGGTGCCGTGAAGGCGCCCGGCTCCAAGCCGCGCGCCGCCCGTGCCACGGCAAGCGCCTCGAGCGGCGCGTCGATCGCCTCGTCGGTTAGCCGGAACGTTCCCCAATGGACGGCATGGCTCTGCCGCGCCTTCAGGTCGGCATGGGCCATGACGGCGTCGTCCGGGTTCATATGCTGCGCCTGCATGAACCAGCGCGGCTCGTAGGCGCCGATCGGCAGCAGCGCCAGGTCGATGGCGAAGCGCCGGCCGATCTCGGCGAAATGCGGGCCGTAGCCGCTGTCTCCCGCGAAGAACAACGTGCCGGCCGGCGTGCGTATCACGTGGCCGCCCCACAGGCTCCGGCGGCGGTCGAAACCCGTGCGGCTCGACCAGTGCTGCGCCGGCACGAAGGTCACCTCGATCCCGTCCACCGGGAGGGATGGGGCGCGATCCCACCAGTCGAGCTCGACCACGCGCTCGAGGCCGGCGCGGCGCAGCACCCGCCCGTTGCCGAGCCCGGTGACGATGAGCGGCCACCAGTGCCGATCGAGCCATGCGAGGCTCCGCAGGTCCATATGGTCGTAGTGGTTGTGGCTCAAGAGGACGATGTCGATCTTGGGCATCGCCGCGAGAGCGAGGCCCGGCGGCCGCATCCGCCGTGGCCCGGCGAAGCCGACCGGGCTCGCCCGGTCGGAAAAGATCGGGTCGGTGAGCAGGGTGCAGCTCTCGGTCTGGATCAGCACGGTCGACTGGCCGATGAACGTCAGCAGCATCTCGCCCGACGAAGGGCGTGGCGGCACTGCGCGCCGAAGCTCACCGGCCCGAGGCTGGGGCCAAGCGGCCGGCCGTCTCTCCCGGCGCCAGCGCAAAAGATCGCCGAATCCGCGGTCCGTATCGACGCCGGGATTGAAGAAGCGCTTGCCGTCGAAGTGATCGGACGAGCCAAGCCCGGCGGGCGTGGACGTCCGCCTGCGCCCGAACAAGCCTGGCGTCGCGGCGTTGGACGCGATGGTGCGGGCACCGGTGAGGCCGGCGGCCCGGAAACGGAGCAATGGCATGAATCCTCTCGCGATATCGGCCGGCCTCGGCCTCGTGATGGTGGCCTCGGCGAGGCTGGCCGCTGCCTCGGATAGTGCCGCGAGCTCTATACCGACCCGGGCACCGGTGCACGCGAGCGGGATCTGGCGCTCGTCGAGGGAATTGGCAAGACGGTGGATGCCCTGAGGCTGCCCGCGAGTACACTGGCGCCACAAACCGGGCTCCTTTAAAAGCAGCCCGCGCCCTGGGGCGCGCAGGCCGATTTTGGGGATAGGCGGGTGGCGAGCACGGACGATCCACGCGACGAGACGAGGCGGCCATGGCTTCGTCGCCTGGCCGGCTGGCGCGACGGGACGGACCTCGGCGCCAGGATCGGGCGCCTGGAGGCCGAGCACGGTCCCCTGCCGGCGAACTTCGACGCGAACCGATATGTCGAACTCCATCGCGATCTTGCCCGCTTCAGGGGCGATGCCGTCGGAGCCACGGAGCACTTCCTGCGCTGGGGCCGCGACGAAGGACGGCTCTATAGGAGCAAGACGGAGTTGCTCGAAGACCGGTACGGCCAGCTTCCCGCCGACTTCGATGCCGCGCGCTATATGGACCTTCATCCGGACCTCGAAATCTTCCGGTCGGACGCGGATGCCGCCGCCGCGCATTACCTGCAGAGCGGCCGCCTCGAGGGCCGTCGCTACAAGAGACTGCCGGCCGCCGCCGAAGCCGCCAGGCCGGTCGATCTCGACGCGAAGGCCGCTCGGGCGGAGCCACCCGTTCCAGATCGCCGTCGCTGGCGCAGCCGGTTCAATGCGGCGGATTTCCGCGCGCTCAATCCCGATCTGGCCGATCGCATCCGCGATCGGACGGAGGCGCTGCAGCTGTTCGAGACCGAAGGGATCGCGCGGCTGGCGCCGCTGTCGCTCGACGATCCCTTCGATGCCGATTTTTACCGCCGGCGCACGCCGGAGGCGGCGATGCTCGATCCGCCCGAGGCCTACCGGCACTGGCTCGATGTCGGCATGGTGGCAGGGCGCGCCGGGTCGGAAAGCGAGCTCGTCGAGGCGCTCATCGGCACCCGCGTGTTCCCATCAGGGTTCGACTGGGAGACCTATCTGCGCCTCGTCGGCCCCCGGGCCGGTACGACGCGCTCGGACGCGCTCGACCATGCGATCGAGACCGGCATCGACGACCCGGCTAACATGCCGGTTCGCGGCAAGGATGCGGCGGCGTTCCTCGAAGCGGCGGCCGCCAGCCAATGGAAGCGGGCGCGGCGGCGCCTCGCCGTCGGCATGATGGAACGGGCGATTGCCCTGCGTCCGGATCATGCGCGCCAGCACTGGACGCTGGCGGCCTGGAGGGAGGAGCTGGGCGATCTCGACAGGGCCGAAACCCACTACCGAAAGGCGGAACGATTTGGTTATCGCTCCGTCTATCTCGTGGCCAAGCTCGCCGAGCTCGCGGCGGGCCGGGGCGAGTTCGATAGGGCCTATGCGCAACTCTATGCCGGACGCGCGGCCTTCGCCGGCTACGGTCCGTGGAGCGAAGCGCTCGATGCCACGCTGAGCCAGGATTTCTCGACCGCCGCCGAGGCAGCGCTCGATCATTACCGCAAGGGCGAGCGCGGCGAGGGGGACGCCCGGTTGACCGCGACCCTGGGGCGCATCACCCATCAGCTGGAGAAGCTCGACGACCTGCCGGCACCGTTGCGGCCGATGCCCGACGGTCCCGTCGTGCTGTTCGCCAACCACGGCCTGCCGCAATGCCGGCACTATAGGGTGGAACAGCGCTGCAGGCAGCTCGACCGTCTCGCCATCGCCTATCGGCTGTTCGACAGCGATGATGCGGCCAAGACTCGCGAGGCCCTCGTCGGGGCGCGCGCCCTCGTGGTCTACCGCGAGCCGGCCTATGTGGAGACGATCCGGCTGATCCTGCACGCCCGCGCTATGGGCGTCCCGGTCGTCTACGAGATCGACGACCTGATCTTCGACGCGGCGCATTACCCGGACAGTTTCGACACCTACGGGAAGCAGATCCCGTTCGAGGATTACGTCGGTCTGCTCTACGGCGTGCCGCTGTTCCGTTTCGCGGCGACGCTTTGCGACGCCGGCATCGCCTCGACGGAGGCGCTCGCAGGGCACCTCGGCCCGTTGACGCGGTCGGGCGCCTGTGCGGTGATCCCGAACGGCCTCGACGAGCGCAATGCCCGCTTCCTCGCGGCGGCGCCGGTGGCCTGCTCGACCGCCGACGACATCCTCATTTTCTATGGTTCGGGGACGAAGGCTCACGACCGCAACTTCAACGAAACGGTCGGTCCGGCGCTGACCGAGCTTTTCGCCGCCCGACCCAAGGTCAAGCTCGTCGTCGTCGGCTATCTCGATCTTGGCGCCGGTCTGGCGCCCTTCGCCGACCGGATCCTCCGCGTCGACTTCAGCCGGGACCTCGAAGCCTATTGGGCGGCGCTGTCGGAAGCCGACATCAACCTCGCGGTGCTCGTGCCCGGCGTCATGAACGACGCCAAGAGCGAGATCAAATGGCTCGAGGCGGCGGTCTCCGCCGTGCCGTCCGTCGTTAGCGCCACGGCGACATACCGCGCCGTGCTCCACGACGGCCATGACGCGCTGCTCTGCACGACGCCGGAAGACTGGCGGACGGCGCTGTTCCGCCTGATCGACGATGCGGCCCTGCGCCGGTCGATCGGACGCGCGGCGCGCGCCAAGACGATCGCGAGCTATGGTCTCGAGGCGACCGCCGGCCGCCTCGCCGCCGTAATGGCCAGGCCGGAACCTCCGCCGCCGGCACGGCGCAAGATGCGCCTCATGATCGTCAACGTGCTCTTCCCGCCGCAGACCTTCGGGGGCGCCACGCGCGTCGTGCGCGACAATGTCGACGATCTCGTCGCGCGCTACGGCGGCGAGTTCGAGCTCGCCGTGTATGCGACGGATTTCGACGCGCTGCCGGAGACCTCCCGCGTCGGACGCTACGGGACGGTTCCGGCGTTCCGCTACGGTCGCCAGTCCGCGGACGGGTTCGATTATCGGGACGACTCTGCAGGCGATCATTTCGCGGCCGTGATCGGGGCCTGGGCGCCCGATCTCGTGCACTTTCACTGCATCCAGTTTCTCACCGGCTCGATCGTCGAGCGCTGCCACGCCGCCGGCATCCCCTATCTGGTGACGGTGCATGACGGCTGGTGGGTGTCGCCCTCGCAGTTCCTGGTCGACGAGGATCTGTTCCTGCGATTGCCCGGACCGCGGGCACTGACCGACGGGCCATCCGACAAGGACGCCCTGACGACGGTCGACCGCAAGCGCTACCTCGCCGACCGCCTGAACGAGGCGGCGGCGGTGACAGCCGTCTCGGCGAGTTTCGCCGATCTCTATCGGCATTGCGGCGTCCCCGACATACGCGTCACGCCGAACGGACTTTCGGCGCGCTTTCTCGAGGCTCGCGACCGCCCGGGCCGGCGTGATCGTGCCGGAGCGGGCCGGCACGAAAGGGTGCGGATCGGCCATATCGGCGGACGCTCGCATCATAAGGGGATCCATCTCCTGCAGATCGCGCTGCAGCAGGGCGCCTTCGCCCATCTCGAGGCTCTCGTCATCGACCATGCCGAGGAAGTGGGATACGAGGCGCAGGAATTGTGGGGCACGACGCCCGTGACGGTGCGCGGCTCGATTCCGCAGGACGGCGTCTTCGACCTCTACGACGGTCTCGACGTGCTCGTCGCGCCGTCGACCTGGCCGGAAAGCTTCGGGCTCGTGTCTCGCGAGGCGCTGACCCTCGGCCTCTGGGTGGTGGTGAGCGGTCTCGGGGCGCTGGCCGAAGACGTGGTCGAGGGAGAGAACGGCTTCGTGATCGACGTCGGCGACGCGCGCGACCTCATCCGCGTGCTGCGCCTCATCGACGCCGATCCGGAACGCTTCACCCGCTCGCCGGAGATCGCGTTCGAGCCCCGCCCGGCGACCCGACAGACCGACGATTTCGTCGCCATCTATCGCGAGATCGCGGCCGTCCGCGATCGCGGCTGAGGGAGCGGACAGCGATGGCCTTCTACAGATACCGGCAGCTGCTCGAGCGTCGCGACGGCGTCGAGTTCGACGATCTTCATCCTGCCGGTACGATCGCGCCCCTGTCCGGCGTCTATGTCTGCGACGCCTGCGGCACCAGCGTCACGGCACTCAACGGCCGATCGCTGCCAGGACCGGCCCATCATCGTCACGAGGACGGCGCCCCGATCGCCTGGCGGCTCGCCGTCTGCTCGCACCACAAATGAGGCATCGCCGATGAGCTCTCGGGAACGGCGTAGCTCTCGCGAGGAGAAATCGCCCGTCATTGCATCTTGACGGCCTACCTGTCCGGTGCTAGCCAGCAAGACTTGAAGTCCGAGGCATCTGCCGAAGCCATGTCCAAGATCCTTATCGTAACCGAAGCGCCTGGAGCGGACCGAGACTGACCTCGGCTTCCGACCCTGGCGCTGCCCAAGGCCCCTCGCGGGCCTTTTTTGTTGCCTTTTTCCTGACGCACGACGCAGACGACATCAGCGGAGCGGACCCATGTCGAGACAGATGAGCGGCGCCGAAATGGTGGTGCAGGCCTTGAAGGACCAGGGCGTCGACACGCTCTTCGGCTATCCGGGCGGCGCCGTCCTGCCGATCTACGATGCGATCTTCCACCAGAACCACGTCCGCCATGTGCTGGTGCGCCACGAGCAGGGCGCGGCCCATGCGGCGGAGGGCTATGCGCGCTCGTCGGGCAAGGTCGGCGTGCTGCTCGTCACCTCCGGACCCGGCGCCACCAACGCCATCACGGGCCTCACGGACGCCTTGATGGATTCGATCCCGCTCGTGTGCATCACCGGCCAGGTGCCGACCCATCTCATCGGCTCGGACGCCTTCCAGGAATGCGACACGACCGGCATCACCCGGCATTGCACCAAGCACAACTATCTCGTGCGCCGGATCGAGGACCTGCCGCGCATCCTGCACGAGGCCTTCTGGGTCGCCTCGCACGGACGGCCCGGGCCGGTCGTCATCGACATCCCCAAGGACGTGCAATTCGCGGCCGGCACCTACGTCGGGCCGCAGAACATCGTGCACAAGACCTACCAGCCCAGGGTCAAGGGCGATCTCGACCGCATCCGCCAGGCGGTCGCCATGATGGCTCAGGCCAAGCGGCCGGTGTTCTACACCGGCGGCGGCGTCATCAACGCCGGCCCGAACGCCTCGACCTTGCTGCGCGAGCTGGTCCAGCTGACCGGCTTCCCCGTCACCTCGACCCTGATGGGGCTCGGCGCCTATCCGGCCTCGGGCAAGGGCTGGCTCGGCATGCTCGGCATGCACGGCACCTACGAAGCCAACCATGCGATGCACGACTGCGACCTCATGATCGCGGTCGGCGCGCGCTTCGACGACCGCATCACCGGGCGGCTCGACGCCTTCTCGCCGGGATCGAAGAAGATCCACGTCGACATCGACCCCTCGTCCATCAACAAGGTGGTCAAGGTCGACCTCGGCATCATCGGTGACTGCGCTTTCGTGCTCGAGGACATGGTGCGGCTGTGGCGCAGCCAGAGCCCCGTGGTGGACCGCACGGCGCTGCGCGAGTGGTGGGGCCGGATCGACGGCTGGCGCCAGCGGAACTCGCTGGCCTTCCGCCCGTCGAGGAAGACCATCAAGCCGCAGCATGCCGTGCAGCGTCTCTACGAGCTGACCAAGGACCGCGACACCTACATCACGACCGAGGTCGGCCAGCACCAGATGTGGGCCGCGCAGCACTATCATTTCGAGAAGCCGAACCGCTGGATGACGAGCGGGGGCCTCGGCACCATGGGTTATGGCCTGCCGGCGGCCATCGGGGTGCAGATGGCGCACCCGCAGGCGCTCGTCGTCGATATCGCCGGCGAGGCCTCGATCCTCATGAACATGCAGGAGATGTCGACCGCGCTGCAGTACCGGTTGCCGGTCAAGGTCTTCATCCTCAACAACAGCTACATGGGGATGGTGCGCCAGTGGCAGGAGCTGCTGCATGGCGGCCGCTATTCCGAGAGCTATTCGGAGGCGCTGCCGGATTTCGTCAAGCTGGCCGCAGCCTATGGCGGCACGGGCCTGCGCTGCGAGGACCCGGCCGATCTCGACGCCTGCATCCTGACGATGATCGAGACGCCGGGGCCGGTGATCGTCGATTGCGTGGTCGACCGGGCCGAGAACTGCTTCCCGATGATCCCGTCGGGCAAGGCGCATAACGAGATGATCCTGGCCGACCTCGGCGACGACGCCGGCATCGAGATGGGCTCGGTCATCGACGAGAAGGGCAAGATGTTGGTGTGAGGCAAGCACCCGAATCCCTTCTCCCGCCCTGCGGGAGAAGATGGCCCGACGAAGTCGGGTCGGATGAGGGAAAGCCGGCTATGCAGCATACCGCCTCGATCACCTTCGCCCGCTCCCTACGCCGCGCGATGACGGAGGTCGAGCGCCAGCTTTGGTACAAGCTCCGGGATCGCAGGCTTGGTGGCCTCAAGTTCGTGAGGCAGCATCCGGTCGGACCGTTTTTCGCCGACTTCTGTCATCGCGACGGCAAGCTCATCATCGAGATCGACGGATCACAGCATGCCGCCAATACAAGAGACAAGTTCCGTGATGCATATTTGATAGATCAGGGCTATCGCGTGCTGCGCTTCTGGAACCAAGATGTTTCGGCTGACATCGACAACGTCTGCGACACGATCCTCGCGGCGGTCGACGGCAGGCTGGAGCCTTACGAAAGATACAAGACGAAGTCATACCCCTCACCCCTCATCCGGCGCTGCGCGCCACCTTCTCCCCGCACGCGGGGTGAAGGACGCCAATCTCGCCGGATGTCCTTCTCCCCTCTGGGGAGAAGGTGGTCCGAAGGGCCGGATGAGGGGCTCCAACTGATTCAGGACAACCTCCGATGAACGCCCCGACGCTGCCCCCCTCCCCGCCATCGCCCTATTCGTCGGCGCTGGCCACTTCGAACATCGAGAGCCACACGCTCTCCGTGCTCGTCGACAACGAACCGGGCGTGCTCGCCCGCGTCGTCGGCCTGTTCTCCGGCCGAGGCTACAATATCGAGAGCCTCACGGTCGCCGAGGTGGCCCATGCCGAGCACCTGTCGCGCATCACCATCGTGACGTCCGGGACGCCGGAGGCGATCGAGCAGATCCGCCACCAGCTCGAGCGGCTGGTGCCGGTGCACCGCGTCACCGACCTCACCGCCGAGGGTGGCGCGGTCGAGCGCGAGCTCGCCATGATCAAGGTGCGCGGCAAGGGCGAGAACCGCGTCGAAGCGCTGCGCCTTTCGGAAGCCTTCCGCTGCCGGGTGATCGACGCCACGACCGAGAGCTTCGTCTTCGAATTGACCGGCGCCCCGTCCAAGATCGACAGCTTCGTCGAGCTGATGCGCCCGGTCGGGCTCGTGGAAGTGTCCCGCACCGGCGTCGCCGCCATCTCGCGCGGACCGGGCGCCATGTAGGACCAACGATCATGCCGGCAACGCTGTTCTGGGCGCTCGCGGTCTTCGCCTTCGTGACCTCGGTCACGCCCGGGCCGAACAACATGATGCTGCTGACCTCCGGCGTGAACTTCGGGTTCCGCCGCACCATCCCGCATGCGCTCGGCGTTGCCCTCGGCTTCACGCTGATGGTCGCCATCGTGGGGCTGGGGCTTGCCGGCATCTTCGCCCGTTTCCCCGTGCTGCTCGTCGCGATGAAGTGGGTCGGCGCCGCCTATATGGTCTATCTCGCCGTGAAGCTCGCCCGTGCCGCGCCGATCAGGGACGGCGCAGCGGCCGGACGCCCGATGACCTTCCTGCAGGCGGCCGCCTTCCAGTGGATCAATCCGAAGGCCTGGATCATGGCGCTGACCGCCGTCGCGACTTATACGCTGCCGGAGCGCTATACGTTCACCGTTGCCATCGTGGCGCTCGTCTTCGGCGCCATTAACCTGCCCTCGGTGTCGAGCTGGGTGCTGTTCGGCAGCGCGCTGCGCCGCGCCCTTGCCGATCCCAGGGTCCTGCGGATCTTCAATTGGACCATGGCGGTCTTGCTGATCGCCTCGATCGTCCCCGCCCTATGGGAATGACGGTCAAGGTCGCAGAACCGCGATCAGGACCATCAGGAAGCCGATGAAGGAGACCAGCCACACCGCCGAGCGCACATAGGGAATGCCGAAGGCATAGAGCGGCAGATAGACGATGCGGCCGATGAGATAGATCCAGGCTCCCAAGGCCGTGAGCGTCCCCTCGCGCCCCGCCGCATGGGCGACGAGAATGGCGAGGCCGAAGAGCGGCAGCGTCTCGTAGAGATTGGCGCGGGCCCGCTGCAGCCGCCCGGTCATGATGCCGACAGGCGGCCCGGGCTCGTCGCGCGGCCCGGCGTTATAGGCGATGCCGGTCTCCCGGTTGCGCAGATGCGAGGGCAGCATGATCTGAACGAGAGCCAGCACCAGCGTCCAGGCGAGAAGCTTGAGCTCGATCGTCATCGCCATTGGCCCGGCCAGCGTTCACGGCTGGTCATCGATGTCCTCCGACCGATTTGTCGCCTGCGTTCTCGAACGGCTCGCGTTCGCCGGCCGGCCGTGAAGGGCGACCGGCAAGCGCGGGACCAAGCGCCGGGCGTCCTCAGGGATGCGCCGGCCCGATCCTGTCGAGCAGCGGCATGAGCGCGTCCACGCAGGCCTTCATGCTCTCGTCCTCGGCGCATTTCACGCCGAGCTCGAGATTTGGGCCCTTGATGCGGAAGGCGGCCGCCTTGCCCGCCGGCGGCTTCATGTGCGGCGGATGCGGCGGATGCGGCATCATGTGCCCAGGGCCGCCGGGACCCTCGGGACCGCCGGGCATATCCTCCATGTCCTCTCCCGATCCGCCCATCTGGTTGGGATGCGGACCGACCAGATAGGTGCCGTCCGGCGTCTGGATGATCTCGCCTTCGTAACCTCCTCCTGGCTGCGCGCCGGGCGAACCGGCCGGAGCATGATTCTGGTCGGCCTGGCTTTGATCGAATGTCGGGCCGCCCGTCGACGGCATCACGGCATGCGGCGCATTAGCGGGAGGCGGCGGTGGCGTGGAACCACTCGGTGCGGACTGGGCCATGGCGACTCCGCCGAGAAGGCTCAGGCAGAGGCCGAGACAAGCTGCTTTCATGGTGACGATTCCTTTCGACGGCCCATCTCCGGCCGTGAGCGCCCCGCCCCGGCGCTTTGACGCCGGCCGGGCCGTCATTGTTCCTGACGGGGCGCGATCTTCGGCAGCCGAGGCACGTTGTCCGACGCCAGGACGCTGCGACGATCGAGGAACCGATGACCGAAACGCCATCCCCGACCATCCCGGCCGACGATCCGCGGCGGAAGCTCACGCATGCCGGGGCCGACGACGTCCCCCACATCGATCGCCGGAGATACCTATTCGATCCTCGTGTCGGGCCGCGAGACCGCCGGCCGCTATTGCCTCATCGACAGGCATGTCCCGCCCGGCGGAGGCCCGCCGCCACGTCCGGCGGCACCCTCGACATTCTCCCGCCAACGCGCCGCACGCCTTCACCAACGCGTCTCAGGCACCGGCGCGAATGCTCTGCCTTTGCGCGCCGGCCGGCCAAGAGGAATACTTCGTCGCGGTCGGCGTGCCGGTCTCGAACCGCACCGCGCCGCCGCCCGGCATGGACGAGGCGGCACGGAACGAACGGATGCAGGCGGCTCTGGCGCTGGCTCCGCGATACCGCACCGAGATGCTGAAGGCCCCTTGACCTCATGGCGACGAGGCGAGCGCGTCCGGTCGCGTCGCGCCCGAGGACGTCGACATGCTTTGGCTTGCGGCGAGCATCGCCGACCATTGCGATCTTTCCGCAGCGGCGGCACGCCGCGTGATCTCGGGCCCTGAACCCGGCCGTTCAGCGTCGGTTCACCGGGCCGATGGCGCCATGTCCTCCTCCTCGGCCCGGTCCTCGTCCGGCTCCCAGGTCTGGCCCTTGACCCAGATGCGGCGCACCTGGAGGTCGCCCTTGGGCTCGAGCAGGTCGTCGGGCAGGATCACGCGGCCGTTCTCGAGCTTCAGCCCCAGCACCGCGTAAGCCGCCGAGAGCATGCGCGAGGCCGAGCCCGTGTACCAGCTCCAGCCGCCGCGCCCGCCATAGCTCTCCCCGTCGTAGATATCGGCCGGCTGCTGGTGGGGCGCGAGGCCGTAGACGGCGAGTTCGTCGCCTTCCGTCTTGCCGAGCGGCGAGAGCTTGCGCCAGCAGGTAAAGGCACGGCCCATGGCGTGCCGCGCGAGGTCTCCGTCGCCCGCCTGCCGCGCCAGCTCGGCGACCTTGACGAAGGCATCGACCGCCCAGGACGCGCCATGGGTATACTGGCCGCCGTTCTCCCGCACGCCCGGAGGATAATCGGCGATGCGGCCCGGATAGGGGTCGGAATGCTCGTCGAAGGGCGGCGTCACGAGCAGGATGCGGTTGTCCTTCTCGAGCGACTTGAGGCCGTGCTCCAGCGCTTCGAGACCGCGCTCGAGCCCCGCCGCGCCGGAGAGCACCGGCCAGGCCGCCGCCATGATGCTCGGCGGATCGAGCGGCCGGCCGTCGTCGGCGAAATCGAAGATGAAATGGTCGCCAGTCCATACGCCGTCGATGGCCTTGGCGATGCGCTCGGCCTCCTTGGCGTAGCGCTCGGCCGCACCGCGGCCGCCGCGGCGCTCGGCGATCGGCACGAACCGCACGAGGATGTCGTAGAAGAAGCAGGCGAGCCAGGTGCCCTCGCCGCGCCCGGCGGGGCCGGCCGCGTCGATCCCGTCGTTCCAGTCGCCGGTGCCGATCAGCGGCAGGCCGTGGCTGCCCATGCGCGCCATGACATATTCGATGGCGCGACGGCAATGATCGTAGACGTCGCCCGTCTCGCGCGACAGGCGCGGCGGGATGAGCAGGTCGATCACCCCATCCGGGATCGGCGGTCCTTCGAGATAGGGCTGCTCCTCGCCGAGCACCGACCAGTCGCCGGTGGCCTCGACATAGCGTGTCACCACATAGGGCAGCCAGAGATGCGGGTCCGAGGCGCGGGTGCGCTGGCCGAAGGCGACGCGGCCGTCGGGCGCCACGTGCCACCATTTGAACACGTCGCCCTGGGGGAACTGCACGCCCGCGTGGATGACGATCTGCCGCCGCGTCAGGCTCGGATCGAAGAACATGAAGGGCAGCACGTCCTGGAGCTGGTCGCGGAAGCCGAAGGCGCCGCCGCGCTGGTTCGGCCCGGTGCGGCCCCAGAGACGCGACGCCAGCGCCTGATAGGGCAGCCAGTGGTTGACCAGCCGATCGAACGCCGGGTCGTTGGTCTCGACCTGCACGGCGCCGAGACGCTCCGCCCACCAGGCCTCGGTGGCCTTGAGTGCCGCCCGGGCGGCGGCGGGATCGCGCAGGTGGGACGCGGCCATCAGCGCCTCGCGCTTGGTCGCCGTCTGGCCCAGCACGATGGCGATGTCGTAGGTCGCGCCGGCCGGGATCTCGATCTCGCCCGCGAAGGCGGCGATCCGCCGGCCGTCGTCCTCGCGCGAGCCGTCGGCGAGGCCCGTCTCGACCATCACCGGATCGGTCAGGTCGCGCCCGGGCGAGCCGATGAACCGGCTGCGCACCGTCTCCGCCAAGGCGGCGGTGAGGCTCGTCACCGCGAAGGCCCAGCCGCGCTGGAAATCATTGTGCGGATTGGAGAAGAGCAGCGATTCGGTCGCCTCGTCGCGGATCACGTCGAGGCCGCCGAGGCTGTCGCCGACGCTCTCGGAGAGCGCCATCTCGAAATAGGGCACGACGCGGTAGGACTTCGTCCGATCGCTGCGGTTGCGGATCGTCAGCAGGCGCACGTCGGCGGGCGCGTCGGTGAAGACGAAGACGGTCAGGTCGAGCTCGGTGTCGCCGCGCATGCAGCGGAAGACGGCGGAGCCGAGCTTGTAATCGACCTCGTAGACTGCGTCCCGGCGCCGGAACGGCACGAAACCGGGCGTATCGGCCTCGCCGGTCTCCAGGTCGACGACGTAGATCACCTGGCCCGGCAGCAGCGTCGCGCCGGATTCGAGACGGAACGGGGTCAGCGCGTTCTGCCGCTCGTTGGCGTTGAAGGAATGGATCTCGCCCTCGTTCGACACCACCGTGCCGTAGCCGATCGGATTGGCCAGGATGTGGGCCCAGGGCCGCGGCGTCTTCTCGGAAAGACGCAGGCGCGGCGCCTTGCGCGTGTCGGACTCCGGCCAGGTCTCGCCGGCGAAGTGGAACGGCCAGGTCGAGGCCGGGAGAGGCGGGCCCGGTTCGATCGCCCGCTTGCGGGCGAGCGTCGTGCGCAGCAGGTCCTCGCCCATCGGCGGGACGCCGAGCTCGGCCGCGAGAAGCGCAGCGGCCGCGGCCTCGTTGGCGGCACGGCCGGTCACGAAGAGCAGGTCAGCCTCGCCCTGCACGGCGAGATCGACGGCGATCGTGAGGCTCACGGCGGGGTCGAAGGTGTAGAGCGATCCCTGGTCCTCAGGCGCGCGCCGGGTGCCGCCGCTGCCGATGCCGCGCGGATCCTTCAGGCCGCCCGGGCCGATGAAGCGGGTGCGCGAATCCTCGTAGCCGAGGAGCTCCATGCCGGGCCCGAGCCTGACCGCATGGAAACAGGTCTCGTGCGACATGCGATAGGTCGATGGATCGCGCAGCAGCCGGTTGCGGGCCAGCACGGCGTTGAGCGGGCGCACGAACCAGCTCTCGATATGCATGGCGTTGAAATCGGGATCGCGGAAATAGGCGCCCGGCTCGTGCAGCGCGAGCTCGCGGAAGCTCGTCACCTCGATGCGCCGCGCCGCCCGCCCGAGGTTCTGGAGCCTGAGGCGGAAGAATTCCACCGGCTTGCCTTCGGCGAGCGTGATCCAGGCCTCGGCGCGGAGATTGGCGAAAGTGTTGCGGATCTTGATCCGGTCAGGCCCCGATTGCTTGACACGGTAATCATCGCCGACGACCCGCGTCGGCTGGTAGCCGAGGCTCCACAGCCTGCCGTCGTCCGCCTCCCGCAGGTAGACGAAGGGCCCGCGCTGCTGCAGCGGGTCGCTCGGGCGCCGCGTCACGTCGATGGCGAAGCTCTGGCGGACCACGCCGGCGACGGCGGTATGGCCGCGGCCGTCGGCGGTGAGATCGACCGTCATGCAGCCGTTCGACAGGCCGAAGTTCTGCGGGCCGCGCAGCAGGGCACGGGGCGTTCGGGGTGCCACGGGCGCGACGGTATCGCTGCGTCCGTTCCAGTGCCGCGACAGCCACCAGACGACGAGGCCCGCCGCCACCGCCGCCGCCGTGTAGACGCCGATCATGTCCCACACCGCATGGGCGGGGAGCGGCGAGCTGTTGCGGATCTGCTCGGCCCCGGTCCAGGCCTTGTCCCAGTCCGGCCCCTTGGGAATGTAGAAGGGGATCAGCAGCGGCGCCCAGGTGGCGAAGCGGCGGATGCCTTCCGGGATGATGCGGGTGCGTCCGGCATGGCCGGCGAAGCGGGCCGAGGCCTCGTCGAGCCGGTCGCCGCCGATGAAGGTCAGGTTGACGAGGGTCGCGACCCTGAGACCCATGTGGTCGAACCAGATCAGCACGCGCAGCCAGTCGTAGGCGAGCAGCCCGGTGAAGATCGTGAGGCTCCAGTCGCGGAACGCGCCGGCCGGCATGAACATCTGGGCGACGGTGGCGGCCCCCGTGCGCACCGCGCCGTCCTGGTTGTACCAGGACGGATCTGGCGACTGGCGCAGGAAGGAGTTGATGACGGGCGCCATCCACAGGCCCCAGCGCAGCACCCGCACCGCCTGCTCGACGAGGCCCTCGAAGCCGCGCGGGCTGACCAGTTGCTTGAGCGGCGCGAGCGAACGCTGGAAAATCGCCGCAAGCACGAAGAAGTTGATCGAGAACAGCGGCGCCGCGATGGCCCAGTTGATCACGCCCGAGAGCGATTCGTTGAAGAACAGCCGCGTGCCGCCGGTGATCGGCCCAAGGTCGACCGCGCCATATTTGTTGAACAGGGGATAGGTTGCGAAATTGCTGATCGGGTGGCTGCCGCCGCCATAGCCGAGGTCGGCATAGCTCCAGAATTTGGTGGCGACCACGTCGATCTGGGCCGCCTCGAAATACCAGCCGATGGCGCCGGCCACCAGACCGCCGAACAGGATGCCGATGCCGTAGAACTGCCAGTTCTCCATGACGCTCCGGCGATGCTGGAGCTTCGCCAGGAGGTCGGCTGCGACGTCGACGCCCGCATAGGCGATCGCCCCGAAGGCGAACATGGCGACGAAACGGGCGAGGCCGATCTCGTTGCGCAGGTGGGTCGCGAGGAAGACCGCGACCGCGAGCCCCACGACGACGCCCCGCGCATAGGACCGCCTGCCGCGGTAGCTCTTCTTCAGCCTGCCGAAGAAGGGAGGCGTGCCGTCGGCGCTCGAAATGATCGTCTGGGCCAGGGGGAAGAGCAGCGCGCCGCCGATCGGGCCGGCGAGGTAAGGCACGGCGGACGCGAAGGCGGCGACGCCGGGGAAGCGGATCAGCATGGCGCCAAGGACGATGATGGCCATGAAGACGCCGCCGTAGATCGCCCCCTTCATGGCGCCGCTGCGCCACTGGCCGTAGGCCGCCGCGAAGGTCGGGGGCGTCCCGTTCAATGCGTCGATGGTCAGCCCCGTCACGATATAGACGACGGCCCACAGGCCTGCCTGGGCCGCGGCTGCGGCGGCCACGGCGACGATCGCCTGCGGCAGATAGCCGAGACCGCCGACGAGCGGCGGCAGGTCGGCCAGGTGCGGACCCATGGCGGCATGGAGCGCGGCGCCGAGCATCAGCGCATGCACCTGCCAGTCCCAGATCATCCGCCCGACGACGAGCATGCGCAAAAGCACGACCAGGATCTCGCCGAAGGCGAAGAGCATCAGCGTGCGGCCGACGACCAGGGCGATCGGCTCGGGAAAGGTCGCATGCGCGAGGAGGATGGCCCCGAGGTCGTGCATCATGCCGCCGTTGCCGAGGCTCAGCGCCATGTTGAACAACAGCGGCAGGATGAGGATCGCCAACCGCTCGCGCAGGGCGAGAAGCCGACCGCTATGCAGGGCGAAGGCGAGCGTCGCGCCGAGGTAGATCAGCACGGCCGCGACGACGCCGACGGGCGTCATGCGCAGCAGGTGGCTCCACTGGTTGGGCAATTGCCAGACGGCGAACATGTCGTCGCGCGAGGCCGCGAAGATCCCCAGGATCACGGCGTCGAGCGCCGCGTCGGCTGCCCGAGCCTCGACGCCCGCCATGCGGCGCACGAGGCCGAGGCCCGCCGCGCCCAGCACGGCGACGAGGATGACGGAGACCGCGTAAGGTGCGCCGATCGACAGCAGGCAGAGGACGAGCACGGCCGCCGCGCCGCCCGCTTCGAGCCGCTGGCGCGAGGTCAGAACCTTATGCGCTTCCATGTCGCCTCCCAGGGTTGGAGAGCTTGCCTCCGGCCGGGTTCCAACCCCAGCCCTTCGGACCGCCGTCTCCCGCGAGGAGAGACTGGAAATCCGACGAGGCTCGGCGCCGCGAAGCGGCATCGAGTGCGGGGTCTGCGCGCTTCACCCGCAGGCCCGCACCGCCCTCATCGCTGCGCGAACGTATTGCAGCTATCGATCTTGCCGGATTTGAGTCCTGCCGTCAGCCATTGCTGGCGCTGCTGCGAGGTCCCATGCGTGAAGCTGTCGGGCACCGCATAGCCCTGCGACTGCTTCTGCAGCCGGTCGTCGCCGATGGCCGCCGCCGTGGACAAGGCCTTGTCGACGTCGCCCTGCTCGAGGATGTGAAACTTCTGGTCGGCATGGTTGGCCCAGACGCCGGCGAAACAGTCGGCCTGCAGCTCGAGCCGCACCGAAATGGCGTTGGACTGCTGCTCGTCGCCGTCCTGCATGGCCTGATGCGCCTTGCCGAGGATGCCCAGGAGGTTCTGCACGTGGTGGCCGATCTCGTGCGCGATCACATAGGCGTAGGCGAAGTCCCCGCCTCCGCCGAGCTTGCGCTTCATGTCGTTGAAGAACGACATGTCGAGATAGACCTTGCGGTCGACCGGGCAATAGAAAGGCCCCATGGCGGACTGGGCCTGGCCGCAGCCGGAGCGCGTCACGCCGCTGTAGAGCACGAGGCGCGGCGGCACGTAGTCGATGCCCTTCTGGGCGGGCAGGACCTCGCCCCACACGGCCTCGGTGTCGCCGAGCACGGCGGAGACGAAATCGCCCATCTGGTCGCTCGGGCGGCGCTGCTGGCTGCCGCCGGCCGGCTGATTGTCGGCCTGCTGGCCGCCGGCTTGCCGCTGCGCCTGGCGGTTGCCGGAATATTGGCCATCGTCGCTGGGACGACTGTATTGCGAGCCGCCGTTGCCGGTGACGACCTGCGCGCCGCCGATCAGGATGCGTGGATCGATGCCGGTGAAATAGCCGATGACGCACAGGATGATGACGGTGCCGATGCCGAGCCCGCCGGTCCCGACCGGCAGGCTGAAGCCCCCGCCCCCGCCTCCGCCTCCGCCGCCACCATCGCCGCGGCGATCCTCGATATTGTCCGAGCGTGGACCGTCTTCCCATCGCATCGCTTGTCTCCCCTCGGACGGGCTGCCGCCTCGACGCACGCTTCGCAGAGCTTCCGGAGTCCCTTAGCAGCGATAGGGCGCGCTGCGAAGGTTCCGATCCGCCGGAGGAACGATCCGTCGGTCGTTCGCGTCAGAACCATCCGCCCCGCTTGAGCCAGACGATGGGGACGACGATCGACAACAGCACCAGCAGCAATCCCCATTGATAGCCCCAGGCCCAGTCATATTCCGGCATGTTCTTGAAGTTCATGCCGTAGAGCCCGACCACGAAGGTCGGCGGGATGCCGATCACCGAGGCGATGGTCAGGAGCTTGAAGGTCCGGTTCTGCTCGATGTTGATGAAGCCCAGCGTCGAATCGAGCAGGAACTGCACCTTGTCGGTGAGGTGGCTCTCGTAGTCGTTGAGCGAGGCGATGTCCTGACGGATGGTGTCGAGCCGGGCATGGGCGGCCGGCGCGACCCATTTCTCCGCGTTGACCGCCACATAGGCGACCATGCGGGTCAGGCCGAGCAGGCTGTCGCGCACGTTGCCCGTCGTGTCGCCGCTGCGGCCGATCGTCTGGAGCGTATTGCGCAGCCGCGCCTCGATCTTGTTCGGCTTCGATCTGGTGGCAACGCTCGACTGGCGGAAGATCCCTTTGGAAACCATGTCGAGGTCGGTGCCGACCGCCTCCATTCCGTCGGCCATCCGGTCGACGATCTCCTCGAGCAGGCCGACGAAGGCGTCGACCCCGGATTTCAGCGGCTCGACGTCGTGATCGCGGATGCGGGTGATGAAATCGCCGAAGGCGCGCAAGTCCATCGACCGGAGCGTCACCAGGATCTTGGGGTCGAGCACGAAACCGACCGGGGTCGTGACGACGCCGTTGTCCTCGCGGAACAGGACCGGGGACGACATGACGAGAGTCGCACCGTCCTGCGACAGGCGGCTCGACGTCTCGACCTCGGCGAGACGGTGGCGGCTCGGCAGGCGCAAACCCGTGTGGTGCTCGACGAAGGCGGCCTCTTCCTCCGTTTCATCCTTGAGGTCGATCCAGACGACGTCGGCGGGGATCGTGCCGGCATCCCCTGGCACGACCGTCATGGCGCAGCGACTGTCGTAGACCGTGATCATGGAACCGATTTGTGCACCAGGCCGGGGAACGGCGCGATGACCGAAAAGACGCGACGCAAGGGAAAAGCGATCCTCTCCCGGGCGAAATCTCGGCAAAATCATCGCCGTTTGGAGCGCCGACGACGAAATCTCGACGCCGGCATTGTGGACCGCGTCGCCGCACCGGCTTAAACGGAGGGACGATGGTCGGTTACGGGCGAGGGAACGCGATGCGGATGATCGGACTATGCGCGATTTGCGCGGCAACTCTTCTTATCGTGCCGGTCGCACGGGCGGCGGACGTGACGCTCAAGGACGCGATCACCTGCAGCGACTTCAAACGCAACGGGGATGGCAGCTGGTACGCCGACTCGGTGTCGCTGACCTATGGGCCGAACAATTCGACACAGTCGAACTTCTTCGACCAGACCATCACCCGCAAGTCCGCGCCGGATGTGTTCGATGCGCTCAACGAGAAATGTGGGGCCGGCAAGTAGGCGCGATCCATCGCCCGTCTCCGACGCCGATCGGCTCATCGGACCGTCGCCAGGGCCTTGTTCTCGGCGCGGACCCGCACTGAAAGGATCAACAGGTTGAGGATCGTGAAAGCCGCCGCTACCGCCGGGAGGCCGAGGGCGAGGGGCAGAGACGCGATCTCACCGATCACGATGACGTAGTTGGGGTGCGGCAGGATCCTGTATGGGCCCGTCGACACCAACGGCGCACCAGGCAGGATGATAATGCGCGTCGTCCACCGCCGCCCGAGCGTCGCGAGAACCCACGTCCGGAGCACCTGAAGCGCGAGGAATGCGCCAAGCCATTCCGGTGCGACGGCGTTCCGTCCCCATGTCCAGAGGCAGACGAGCCAGGCCGCATGGACGATCACGATCACCCGATAGTGAGCAGGCGCGGCCTCCCATGCGCCTCGGGCCTTGAGGGCGCGGGTGTTGCGCCGGGCAAGCGCCAGCTCGGCCAGGCGCTCGGCCGTCACGGCGGCCAGGATGAGCGGCGCCAGCATCAAACGGCGGTCCGCAGGGTCACACAGTTCAGGGTGAAGCCCGGCCCCATCGCGCTCATCAGGATCCGACCATGGATGCCCGCAGCAAGTGCCCGCTTGAGGACGAACAATACGGTCGGCGCCGACATGTTGCCGTAGTCGGCCAGTACCGCCCGCTCGTCCGCCAGCGTTCCCCGGTCAAGCGACAAGCCGCGCTCGAGCGCCGTGATCACCTTGGCGCCGCCGGGATGAAAGACGAAACGGTCGATGTCGTCGAGGCGAAGGTCGCTGCGGGCCAGGACGGCCGCGGCGGCGGTCCTGGCATTCGCCTGCGCGAAAGGCGGGATCGTGCGAGAGAAGATCACATCGAAGCCCTGCGGGTCGATGGCCCAACCCATGATGTCGAGCGTGTCGGGCCACAGATGCTCTCCGCTCGATTCGACGGTGGCAAGCACGCCTCCCGGACCGCCGTCGGACGCCGAGACCGATTGCAGCACGCAGGCCGCCGTGCCGTCGCCGAACAGGGCGCTCGCCACGATGTTGGACTTGGTCGGCTTGTCGAGCCGGAACGCCAGCGTGCAGAGCTCGACCACGACAAGCAGGACGCGATCGCCCGGCTCAGCGGCCGCAAGGCGGGACGCCAGGCCCAGACCGGCGGCGCCCCCCGCGCAGCCGAGTCCGAAGACCGGGACACGGCGGACGTCCTCGCGAAATCCGAGATCCTTGAAGGCGCGAGCCTCGAGCGTCGGAGCCGCGATACCGGTCGAAGACACCGTGACAATTGTGTCGATGTCGCGCCCCGTCAGTCCGGCGGCGGCCAGCGCCTTGCGCGCGACGGAGGTGAACAGGGCCTGTGCGCCATCCGCATAGGCTGTCATACGGTCGGCCCAATCGCGCGGCCGTTGGAACCACTCCAGCGGCCGAACCGCATAGCGCGTACGAATTCCGGCCGTTGCGAACACGTTCGCGAGCCGCGGGAAATCTTCGTGCCTTCCTTCGAAGACGGACCGGGCGAAGGCGGCCACGTCAACCTGATCGATGCTGTAGGACGGCACGGCGGTCTCGAGCGAGACGAGTGCGACTGGACGCAAGACCCTGATCCCGGTTCATGCCGCGCGATCCACGAGTCCGGGTTGCGCCTTGGCGCGTAAACACCGATCGTCCGATTTTATTCAGACGCCATCGTGCCGAGTTCCTTCGAAACGTCCAAGAGCCCCTGAGTCCTTCACCTGCCCGCTCGACGCCGGATCGACCGCCGGTCCGGCTCGCCCTCCGGCGTCTCGTTCAAGAGCTTGCGGAACTCGTCGCGCTTCTCGTGGATCGAGGCGATCACAAGACCCATGGCGACGCCCATATCGACCAGCACCGCTTCGGACAATTGCAGGCTCGCCTCGATCGTCTCGGGCACCGCGTCGTTGGCGCCGAGATCGTAGAGCTTTCGCGCGTGGGCCGCGTCACGCGCCCGGGCCACGATGGTGAGGTCGGCCCGCTCGGCGCGCGCCGCCTCGACCACGAGTTCGGTAACACGCGAATTGTTGATGGTCGCGACGAGCCCCTTGGCATTGGCGAGGCCGCAGCGATGCAGGAAGTCGCGCCGCGTGGCGTCGCCATAATAGATCGGCGTGCCGACCTCGCGCTCCCGCCGCACCAGGCCGACATCGTCGTCGATGGCGATGAACGGCAGGCCGTGGACCGCGACCATCTCGCCGACGAGGCGTCCGACCCGGCCGAAGCCGACGATGATCACGCGCGCCGTCTCGTCCTCGGGCGGCGGCTCGAAGCTCTCGGCGACCTGGCGCTTCGGGAGGCGGCCGAGCCGCTCGGCCAGCAGCGCCAGCAGTGGAATGGTCATCATGGTGAGCGTGACCGCGACGACCAGGAGATGGGCGACCGGCCCCGGCACAAGCCCGCCCGCAAAAGCCTGGGCGATCAGCACGAACGCGAATTCCCCGCTCGGCCCGAGCAGCAGCGCGACTTCGATCGCGATCCTGGGCGGCAGCCGGAACAGCCGCGCGGCGCCGAAGATCACGGCCGCCTTCGCGACGATCAGGGCAAGGCCGAGCAGGAGGATCGCGACCGGATGGGCGATGAGCGCCGACAGGTCGAGGCCGACGCCGATCGAGACGAAGAAGAGACCCAGCAGCAGGCCCTTGAAGGGCTCGATCGTCACCTCGATCTCGCGGCGGAACTCGGTCTCGGCCAGCAGCAGGCCGGCCATGAAGGCGCCGAGCGACATCGAGAGGCCGCTCGCCGCCGTCAGCGCCCCGGCGCCGATCACCACCAGCAGGCAGGCGGCCATGAAGAACTCGGTCGAGCGGGTCGCCGCCACCACGTGGAACAGCGGCCGCAGCACGAGGCGGCCGAGCACCACCACGACGACGAGCGCCGCCACCGCAGGCCCGAGCGCGAAGACGAGCTCCGAGCCGAGGCTCTGCCCGCCGGGCGCCGACAGAGCCGCGACGGTGAAGAGCAGCGGCGCCACGGCCAGGTCCTGGAACAGCAGCACCGAGAAGGCGGTCCGGCCGGCCGCCGACCTCAGGCGCCCGCTCTCCGCCAGCACGGGCACGACCACGGCGGTCGACGAGAGCGCCAACGCAAGCCCGATCACCGTGGCGGCGGCGGGCTTGAGCCCGAACCCGAGGGCCGCCGTGGCGACGAGGCCGGCCGAGCCCGCGACCTGCACCGCCCCGAGGCCGAACACCAGGCGCCGCAACCGCGACAGTCGTTCGAACGAGAGCTCGAGCCCGACCATGAACAGCAGGAAGACCACGCCGAATTCGGCGACCCCTTCGATCCGCGCCGGATCGGTGATGGCGAGTTCGGCCAGGATGGGGCCGTCGTGGGCGAGCGCGCCGAGCCCGAACGGCCCGAGGCCGATGCCGGCCAGAAGGAAGCCCAGCACCGGGCTGACGCGCAGCCGGGTGAAGACCGGCACGACGACGCCCGCCGTCGCCAGGAACAGCAGGGCCTCGCGCGTGCCCTCCGGAAAGGCGTGTCCGATCATGAGGCTCCGTCGCCCGACGCGCCCGGTCGGCGCAGCCTCGTCATTGTGCCGCAAGCCCGGCGGGAATGATGCAGCTTTTAGCGCGATGCGGACGCGTCCGGAGGTTCGGGACGAGCAGGGCGCGAAGCGAGCCACTCCGATCAGCGTCGCTTTTGCGCGAAAAACAGCTCGACCTCCCGGGCATCCTCGGCTGAGGCGGAGAGCCGGGCGGCTTGACCGGTCCCGGGCCGCGCCTATCTGAGGAGCGCGCGCCGACAGATGATCGGCACCAACGGAGACGATCATGGATTATCGGCGCCTCGGCGCATCCGGCTTCAGCGTGCCGGCGCTCAGCTTCGGCACCGCGACCTTCGCCGGACGCGGCGAACAGTTCCAAGCCTGGGGTTCGACGGACGTCGCCGAGGCGCGCCGCCTCATCGACATCTGCCTCGAGGCAGGCGTCGCCATGTTCGACAGCGCCGACGTCTATTCGGCCGGCGGCGCCGAGGAGGTCCTCGGCAAGGCGATCGAGGGCCGGCCGCGCGACGCGATCATCATCTCGACCAAGGCGACCTTCCGCTCGGGCGAGGCGCCGAACCAGGTCGGCTCGTCCCGCCACCACCTGATCGATGCGGTGCATCGATCGCTGAAGCGCCTCGGCACCGATTACATCGACCTCTTCCAGCTGCACGGCTTTGATGCCAGAACCCCGGCCGAGGAGGTGCTGTCGACGCTCGACAGCCTCGTGCGCGCCGGCAAGATCCGCTACATCGGCGTCTCGAACTTCTCGGGCTGGCATATCATGAAGGCGCTGTCGGTCGCCGACCGGCACGGCTTCCCGCGCTACGTCGCCAACCAGACCTATTATTCGCTGGTCGGCCGCGACTACGAATGGGAGCTGATGCCGCTCGGTCTCGAAGAGGGGCTCGGCGCCGTCGTCTGGAGCCCGCTCGGCTGGGGCCGGCTCACCGGCAAGATCCGACGCGGACAGCCGCTGCCGCAGACGAGCCGTCTGCACAAGACCGCCGATATGGGCCCGCCGCTCGAGGACGACTATGTCTACAAGGTCGTCGACGCGCTCGACGCGGTGGCCGATGAGACCGGCAAGACCGTGCCGCAGGTGGCGCTGAACTGGGTGCTGGGCCGGCCGACGGTCGCGACCGTCATCGTCGGTGCCCGCAACGAGGAGCAGCTCCGGCAGAATTTGGGCGCCGTGGGTTGGACGCTCTCGGCCGACCAGGTCAAGCGGCTCGATGCGGCCAGCGCCAGGCCCGCCGCCTATCCGTACTGGCACCAGGCGGGCTTCGCCGAGCGCAACCCTTCCCCCGTAGGCTGACCCGTCATCCGCCTCGCCAAGGCGAGGTGGTTCGGAGCGGCTTCAACCGACGACAGGATGACCCAGGCTGCCGGCCGCGCCCTTACGGCAAGTCTGCCGCCCCGAGCCTGCCCGCCGCGACAAGGTCGCCGAACAGGCCAAGCGTCTCACCGACGCCGGCCTCGAGGTCCCATCGGTCATAGGCTCCGATGGCGTGCCGCAACGGCTCGTCCGAGAGCTCGGCCGGGAACGGGAACGGCGCGCCCCGCGCGCCCAGCTCGGCATCGGGCCGTGCGGCGCGGATCAGGTCGAGCACATGCTCGATGGTCGAGCCGATGCCGTTGAGGTCGAAGACCTCGGCGCCGCTGCGATCTTCGGCCACGGCCCGCACGAAAGCGGCCGCCGCTTCCCTGACATAGAGGAACGGGAAGGGGCCGGTGAAGGGCACCTCATAAGATTTGCCGAGCGCGGCGGCCAGCATGGCGAAGGTCGGCGCCGCGCTCATGCCCTGGTCGCGCGCCGGCCCGTAGACGACACCCGGCCTGATGCCGATGCTCGGCACCTGCCAGTCCTGCCAATAGACCCCCGCCATGGCCTCGCAACAGGCCTTGTGGGCGCCATAGAGCGTCGCCAGCCAGGGACTGTCCGGCGTCATGCCCTGGATGGCGATGGAACTCGCGTAGGTCAGCCGCTTGAGGCCGAGACGACGGGCGGTCTCGAGCACATTGACGGTGCCGAGCACGTTGACCTTGGCGCCGGCGACCGGATCCGCCTTGCAGAACGGCACCTGCAACGCCGCCAGATGCACGATCGCCGTGACCCCATGCGCTTCGGCGATGGCGCGCAGCCGCTCGCCGTCGGCGATGTCGCCGGTCTCCCAGACGATGCGTGAGACGGCCGCCTCCTCCATCGCCAGCCGCGCCCGGCGTCTGCTGTCGCTGAGATCGAAGCCGATGACCCGGGCACCGCGCTCGTCGAGCTCCTTCATCACCCAGGCCGCGATGCAGCCCCCCGCTCCCGTCACCAGAACGACATCGCCCGCCATGGCGGATCCTCCTCAAAAGTGCGGCGGCCGCTTCTCGGGCAGCCCCGGCGTCGCGGCCTCGGCCTCCGCGAGCCGGTCCCTGAGATCGGCCACCTGCCGCTTCAGGGTCTCGATCTCGCGCCATGCCTCGGCGAGGCTCGCATCGAGATCCTCGCAGGCCTTCTCCTGATAGGCCGCGCGCGTTTCCAACGCCTCGATACGCTCGACGGAGAATGCAGGTTCGATCATCGTGACGCCGGCGCTTGAGGCACCGGGATGCTGCCAGAAGCGGATCCCGCCGCCAAGGGCACCCGCTGAAATTGCCGCTTCGCGTGATCCGGCCCGAGCCGGGACTTGCCTGGAACCGAATCGTCCTCGACGATAAGGATCGGCGGGCGCCGGGGAGCGGGACGTTCATGGCGCAGGCCGACAAATCCAAGTCCGCCATCTTGATCGGGGCGCTCGGCATCGTCTTCGGCGATATCGGCACGAGCCCCATCTATACGTTCCGCGAATGCCTGAAGGCGGCCGGCCAGGGCGCCGCGCCGGAGGCCGTCATGGGCCTGCTCTCCCTCATCGTATGGACGCTGACGATCATCGTCACCGCCAAATACGTCGTCTTCGTCATGCGCGCCGACAATGCCGGGGAAGGCGGCATCGTCGCCCTGCTCGACCTCGCCGGCGCCTGCGAGCCCGACAAAAGGCTTGCCGCAGTCCTCTTGATGGCGGGGATCGCCGGCGCGGCGCTGTTTTTCGGCGACGGCATGATCACGCCAGCCATCTCGGTGCTCTCCGCCATCGAAGGTCTCAACGTCGCGACCCCCGTCTTCGAGCCCTATGTGGTGCCGATCGTCGTCGCCATTCTGGTCGTGCTATTTCTCGCGCAGTCGCGCGGCAGCGCCCGCATCGGCAAGCTCTTCGGCCCGGTCATGGCAACCTGGTTCGCGGTCATCGGGCTGGCCGGGCTGATCCACATCCTGCGCGACCCCGCCGTGCTCTGGGCGCTCGATCCTCGCCATGCCGTCGGGTTCCTGGCGTCGCATGGCGTCGCGTCGCTGGCGGTTCTGGGCTCAGCCTTCCTGGCGGTCACCGGCGCCGAGGCGCTCTACGCCGACATGGGCCATTTCGGCCGCGGCCCGATCCGCATCTCATGGTTCGCGATCGTCTTCCCGGCGCTGGTGCTCAACTACCTCGACCAGGGCGCGAGCGTCATGGCTACCGGGGGCGTCGACAGCCCGTTCTACCGCATGTTTCCGAGCTGGTCGCTCTATCCCGTCGTCCTGCTGGCGACGGCCGCGACCGTCATCGCGTCCCAGGCGGTCATCTCCGGCGCCTTCTCGCTCGCCCAGCAGGCCATGCAGACGACCCTCCTGCCCCGCCTCGACGTCCTCCAGACCTCGACCGAAGCGAAAGGCCAGGTCTATGTGCCGACGATCAACTGGATCCTGATGATCGGCGTGATCGGCCTCGTGCTCGGCTTCCGCTCCTCCGACGCCCTCGCCTCGGCCTACGGCATCGCGGTCTCCGGCACCATGGTGACGACGACGCTGCTGCTTGGCGTGGTGGCGCATCGGGCCTGGGGCTGGGGGCTCGTGAAGACAGCGCTCATCGTCGGCACCTTCGGGATCGTCGATATCGCCTTTTTCGCCGCCAACGCGCTCAAGATCTTCGATGGCGGCTGGTTTCCGCTGCTGATCGGCCTGATCGTGTTCACGCTGATGTCGACGTGGCATGCCGGTCGTCGCCTGATCCTCGAACGTACCGACGAGGACACGATGACCATCGACGCCTTCCTCAAGGATGTCGTGCCGAGCCTGCCACGGGTGAAGGGCACCGCCGTTTTCCTCGCCGCGCCGCGCGATACCATTCCCTTCGCGCTCATCGACAACATCCGCCACAACATGGTGCTGCACGAGCATGTGGGGCTCCTGACGGTGCTCACCGAGCGGCAGCCCTTCATCGGCGCTGAGCAGCGCATGGACGTGCATGACATCGGCCTCGACATAAGCCGCATAATCCTGCATTTCGGCTTCGCCGAGCGTCCCGACGTACCGGCCGCGCTCGCCGCCAACAAGGACCGCTATCCGATCGATCCCGGCGACACCTCCTTCTTCGTCGGGCGGGAGCGGGCGGTGGCGTCGGTGCGGCCGGGGCTTGCGCCGTGGCGCGAAAAGCTCTTCGCTCTGATGACCCGCAACGCGGTCGGCGCGACGGACTATTTCCGCATTCCGGCGAGGCGGGTGATCGAACTCGGCAGCCAGGTCGAGCTTTAAGGAGGATCAGATGATGCGGTTCGAGAACCAGGTGGCCGTCGTCACCGGCGGCGCCCAGGGGATCGGTTTCGCCGTGGCCCAGCGGCTGCTGCAGGACGGCGCCAGCGTGTGCCTGTGGGACATGAATGCGGGCGCGCTCGAGGAGGCGCGGGGCGCCCTCGGGAAAACAGGCGGGGCCGTCGAGATCGCCGCCGTCGAGATCACCGACGTCGAGGCGGTCGAGGCCGCGGCCGCCCGCACCGCCTCGACGCAGGGGCGGATCGACATCCTGGTCCATTCCGCCGGCATCTCCGGGCCGACCGTTCCGCTCGCCGACTTCCCGGCCGCGGAGTGGCGGCGGATCGTCGACATCGACCTCTACGGCGCCTTCACGGTCAACCAGGCGGTGGTGCGCCGCATGATCGAGCGCCGCTACGGCCGCATCGTCAACATCGCCTCGGTGGCCGGCAAGGAAGGCAACCCCAATGCCTCGGCCTACAGCGCCGCGAAGGCGGGGCTTCTCGCCATGACCAAGAGCCTCGGCAAGGAACTGGCCGCGATGGACATCGCGGTCAACGCCATCACGCCCGCCGCGGCCCAGACGAAGATCCTCGAGCAGGTTTCCCAGGCGCATATCGACTATATGCTCTCGAAGATCCCGCGCGGCCGCTTCGTCACCGTCGAGGAGATCGCCGCCATGGTGGCGTGGCTCGTCTCGAAGGAGAACTCCTTCACGACCGGCGCGGTCTTCGACATTTCGGGCGGCCGCGCGACCTACTAGCGGCCGCGCTGCCCCCGACGGAGGCAAGGACTTGCCCCGCCCGTGGTCCGGCCGCCGAGCGACATTTCGGTCGAATTGATGCGACCAAATCGAGCGCTCCTTTTCTCCTGCACGGAGAAGGGGCGGCTTGACTCTTGCCCGATGTTCTTTATTTGTTCTCGTGTCATGCGAGGCGATGGAGAGCGCGGATGCTGAGCTTCGGCGACATTGCCCCTGCGCGATCTGCGAAGCCGCGTATCGGCCGGGTGCGCAGGCCGGTCCGGGCGCCGGGGCTCGACGAGATCCTCGCCACGCCCGTCAAGGGGCGCGGCGCCGTCGGCAACCCGACCGGGCGTTTCGAGCCGGCGGAGCGGGTCGAGGTCTCGGACGGCTGGGACGAGGCCCGCGACTTGCCCTCCATCGTGACCTCGGTCACGCCGGAGCGGACGAAGGGCCTCATCACCCGCAACGATTCGCCCGATATCGGCTTCGACCGCTCGATCAATCCCTACCGGGGCTGCGAGCACGGCTGCGTCTACTGCTTCGCGCGGCCCACCCACGCCTTCGTGGGGCTGTCGCCGGGCCTCGATTTCGAGACGAAGCTCTTCGTCAAGCAGGGCGCGGCGGAGCGGCTCGAGCGCGAGCTCGCCGCCCCCCGCTACAGGCCGCGCACCATCGCCATCGGCACCAATACCGATCCCTACCAGCCGATCGAGCGCCAGCACCGCATCATGCGGGAGGTGCTCGAAGTCCTGGCCCGGGCCGACCACCCGGTCGGCATCGTCACCAAATCGGCGCTGGTGGTGCGCGACATCGACCTTCTCGCCCCGATGGCCGCCAAGGGGCTCGCCAAGGTCGCCATCTCGGTGACGACGCTCGACGGTTCGCTCGCCCGCACCATGGAGCCGCGCGCCGCGGCGCCCGAGAGACGGCTCCGGGCGATCGAGGCGCTGGCTTCAGCCGGCATCCCCGTCACCGTGATGGTGGCGCCGCTGATCCCGGCCATCAACGACGCCGAGATCGAGACGATCCTGGGCCGCGCCCATGCGGCCGGCGCGCGCGAGGCGGGCTATGTCGTGCTGCGCCTGCCGCTCGAGGTGCGCGACCTCTTCCGCGAGTGGCTGCTGCATCATTTCCCCGACCGGCTGCGGCACGTGATGAGCCTCGTGCAGTCGATGCGCGAGGGCAAGGACTACGACAGCACCTGGGGCGAGCGGATGACCGGAACCGGCCCCTATGCCTGGATGCTCGGGCGGCGATTCGAGATCGCGGCCGAGAAGCTCGGCTTCGCGAAGCAGAGGACGCGGCTCAGGACCGACCTGTTCCGCCCGCCGGTGCCGGCGGGCACGCAGCTGAACCTGTTCGGCTGAAACCTCGGACGCGACCGGGCGAAGCCTTGGTTCACGCCGATCGCGGGGCGATCGGGCGAATGGCATCGTGTTTCCTTCTCCCGCAAGGGGAGAAGGGAAAACCCTCGAGTTCTGTGCATCCCCTAGCGCTGCGCAGGGAAGGAAGCTTCACCCGATTGTCCTAGCCCGCCGGCTTGCCACGGCCGGCGGGCCGGAGCAGCATATCATCATGCTATCATAATGATGAGCCGAAGCATCGCGGCGGCCGGGAGGACGAGGTGAACAGGCAAATGTCCCGCACCACGAAGGCGACCGCTCCGGGTGCCGGCCTGCCGTCGGGCCTTGCCGTGGCGGCGGACGCGGCGATCCTCGACCGGTTGCCGGCCCGCACCTTGTCGCGCGGCGACGGCCCGCTCTACCGGCAGCTCAATGCGCTGCTGCGCGACGCGATCCTCGATGGCGGCCACCCCGCGGGCAGCGCGCTGCCGCGCGAAGCCGCCATGGCCAAGCGTTTCGGCGTCAGCCTCATCACGGTCCGCCAAGCGCTGCGCGACCTCGAGCTCGAGGGGTTGATCCGGAAGCGCGCCGCCAAGCCCGCCGTCATCGCCGCGCCGACGCGCCGCAAGCCCGCGATCGGTTTCGAGAGCCTCGCCGCAATCGCGGCCGCGACGCGCGACCGGCGCCTCGTCGTCGGCAGCTATCGGCGGGAATTCTCGCGTCCGGCGGCGGAGACGTTCGGCCTTGCGCCGAAGGAGGCCTGCTATTGCCTGCGGGCGCTGCTCTACGTCGGCGAACATCCGGCCTATCGAGTACCTTCTATTTCCCGCCGAACATCGGCAGGCGCCTGCGGCGGCGCGATTTCGACGACGTCGTGGTGTTCCGCTCGGTGCAACGGCACCTCGGCATCAAGCTCTCCGGCGCGCATCA
>DATBEH010000129.1:0-11264 GCA_036276175.1 Lichenihabitans sp. | reverse complement strand
ATTGCCGGAACCCGAGGCCTTCATAATAGGCGCGGCTGCGACCGACCTCGCCGACCGAGATCGCCGTGTGATCGATCCCCAGGAAGGGTGAGCCGCCCTCCGGCCGTTGCCAGGCGGGGTCGCCGACGCCGGGCGGAAATTCGAGGAACTCGAGCGGATGGCCGTCGGGATCGCGGAACTTGAAAGCGGTCACGCCCCCGGTGTTCGGCGGCAGATGCTGCGGACCGCCCTCGGTGATCGGGGTCGCGCCGCCGGCCGCCATGAGCCGCCGGTGGGCTTCGCGCATGTCGCCGACCGCGATGGCGATATGCTGGAACCAGAGGTCGCTCGAGGTGCTGTCCGGCGGATAGGTGCGGCCGGGCGGATCGAAGGCCAGGAACTCGATCTCCTGTGCCCCGAGCCGCATGCGCAACCGCTCGGCCCGCGCCCGCGGAAGGCCCAGCGCCGCAAGCTCGTCGGCATCGGCAGGGCCGGTCTCGGTGGGAACGAAGCCGAGCGCGGCGTAGAAGGCGCCCGCACGCCCGAGGTCGGCCGCGGTGAAGGAGAGGCGGCGGATGGCGAGGGCGTTCGTCACGGCCACAGCGCCCCGCGCGTATTGGTGTAGATCGCATAGAGCGTGTGCGAGGCGCAGAGGAACAGCTGCGCCCGGTTGCGACCGCCGAAGCAGAGGTTCGAGACGAGGCTCGGCACCTTGATCTTGCCGAGGAGGTCGCCTGACGGGTCGATGCAATGCACCCCGTCGGCCGCGCTGCTCCACAGGTTGCCCTCGGTGTCGAGCCGGAACCCGTCGGCGTCGCCGGAACTGACCTTGTGGAAGGGCCGGCCGTTGCGCAGCCGCCGCCCCTCCTCGACGACGTCGAACGCTCGGATATACTGCACGGGCTCGGGGTCGAACTGGCCGCCGGTCTCGGCGACATAAAGCCTGGTCTCGTCGGGCGAGAAGGCGAGGCCGTTGGGACCCTGGAAGTCGTCGGCGACGAGGCCGAGGTCGCCCGACGCGGGATCCAGGCGATAGAGGCCCGGCGGAAGCCGGGCCTGCCGCTTGCCGCCCTCGTAGTCGGTATTGAGCCCGTAATGCGGATCGCTGAACCAGATCGAGCCGTCCGACTTCACCACGACGTCGTTGGGCGAATTGAGCGGCTTGCCACGGTAGCTGTCGGCCAGCACCGTCACCCGGCCGTCGAGTTCGGTGCGGGTGAGGCGGCCATGATGCGAGCAGGAGATCAGCCGTCCCTCGCGGTCGCGCGCATGGCCGTTCTCGAAGCCCGACGGCTGCCGGAAGACCGAGACGCCGCCCGACGCGGTCCAGCGCATCACGCGATCGCTCGGCAGATCGCTCACGAGCAGCGTCTGGTGATCGCCGAACCAGACCGGCCCTTCGAGCCAGCGAAAGCCTTCGCCGAGGGTTTCGAGCGCCGCATTGGGCAGCACCAGCCGCCGAAAGCGCTGGTCGATGATCTCGTAGGGTTCGCTCATGGGGTCGCCGAGAACGGGGCCGAGGACAAGGGATCGCGCAGGACGGAGCTCGCCGGCGCCCATTGCTGCCCGATGATCAGCAGGCCCAGGCCGCCGGCGACGCAGAAATTCTTCAGGAACTCCCAGAAATGCTCGCGGCCCTGGCTTTTCGCCTTGGCCCAGAAATCGCCGAAGGCCCAGAACCGGTGGTAGAGCAGCGCCGTGACGACGCAGAACCCCGCCAGCGCGAAGGCCGCGAGCCGGTCGTGCCAGCCGATGACGATCATCACCGGCGTGACGAATTCGATTGCCATGCCGATGACGACCAGGACGGCCCCGCCGGGAAGCACGCTCGATTTCGCCTGAGCCAGCGCCTCGTCCCAATTGATGATCTTGTCGATCCCGCTGAACGGAAAAAGACAGACGAGACAGATGCGGGCCAGGAGCTGCGGCGCGACCAGATCGAGCCAGCTCATGCGGCCGCTCCCGCGGCGGCCGCTCCCGCGGCGGCCGTTCCCGCCGCCCGCGTCCCGCCGAGCACATGGCTGTTGCCGACAGCCGGCTGCCCGGCCGGCAGATCGGCGATCCCCAGCCGCTCGCGCAGGTGGTCGGCCACCCGCAGCGCATTGGCGATGATGGTGAGCGTCGGGTTGACCGAGCCGATCGACGGGAAGAAGCCCGCGTCGGTGACGTAGAGGTTGTCGAGCTCGTGCGCCTTGCAGTTGGTGTCGAGCACCGAGCTCCTCGGATCGGTGCCGAAACGCAGCGTGCCGGCCTGATGCGCCGTGCCGCCGATCGGGATGTCCTTGCCGAGATAGAGGCTTCGTTCGAGCAGGAAGGGCGAGGCGCCGGCTTTGCTCATGATTTGCCTGAGCTTCTTCTTGAGCCGATGGTGCGCCTCCATGTTGTTTTCGTGCAGATCGAGGATAACCCGGTCGCCGTCGTAGGCGATGCGGTTGTCCGGGTGCGGGAGATCCTCGCTGGACAACCAGAAATCGAGGGCATGGTCGGCGAGCTTGTCGAAAGGCATGTCGGGAAGGACCCCGTCGAGCCAGCTCGGCACCTCCTCGCCGCGGATCTGGGCGCCGCTCGTCTTGGCGCACATCTGGATCAGGCCGAGCGGGAACGCCCAATCGTCGCTGTCGAAATAGAAGTCGCTCACCGCCAGCGTCTTCTGAAACACGGTGGTGTTCGGATGCCTCAGGAAGGCCATGAGCACCGACTGGTTGTGGCGCATGTAGTTGCGCCCGACCTGGTCCGACCCGTTGGCAAGCCCGTTCTCGTGGCCCGGTCCGCGTGAGCGCAACAGCAGAAGGGCGGAGCTCAACGCACCGCAGGCCACGACCACGACGTCGGCCGAATAGCGCTCCTGGCGACCTTCGCGCTCGACATGGACGAAGGAGACGGACTTGCCCGAGGCGTCGGTTTCGAGCCGGCTCGCGTAGGCGCCGGTCAGCAGCGTCACGTTGTCGTGGCGGGCCAGCGTCGGGTCGATGCAGATCACCTGCGCGTCGGCCTTGCCGTTGAGCAGGCAGGGGAAACCGTCGAAGGCGTCGCAGCGCATGCAGATGCTCTGCGGCGTCGGCCTGCCGTTGGCCTCGTCGAGCAGTATCCCGAGTGGGAGATGGAAGGGATGCAGCCCCTGCCTGCGAAAATCATCGCTGAGCCTCTCGATCAACGGCTCGTGCGACACGGCCTCGTAGGGGAACGGCTCGGTCGAGGCGGGTTCGTTGGGATCCTCGCCGCGCCGGCCGTGGACGTGGAACAGCCTCTCGGCCGCCGCGTAATGCGGCTCGAACTCCTCGTAGTCGAGCGGCCAGGCCGGCGACACTCCCTCGCTGTGCCGGATCTCGCCGAAGTCGCGCTCGCGCATGCGGAACAGCGCCGCGCCGTAGACCTTGGAATTGCCGCCGACGTAATAGTGAAGGCCGGGGTGGAACTTCGAGCCGTCGCGGCCGTACCACCATTCGTCCGTCTGGTAGGTCGCCTCGACGAACACCGCCTGCGCATCCCAGTTCCGTCGCTCGCGCGGCAGGTAGCCGCCGCGCTCCAGGACCAGGATGCGCTTGCCGCTCGGCGCCAGCCGATGAACCACCGAACCGCCGCCGGGGCCGCTGCCGATGACGATGAGGTCGTAATGATCCTGGCTCATGCGCGCCTTGGATGCGAGGACATCGGGCCGCGGACCGACAGAGAAATGTCCCGTCGGGGCGTGCCTCTCGGCGCGTGCGGTCTCCGCATCGGCCTAACGGCCGACCGGATCGAGAGTTGCATGGTTCTGGCGGGCGGCGCGCCGTCTTGCGGGGTGGCCGGGTTCGAGGCGATAATGCGGCACGCGTCGCGTGGTGCCGGGCTCGACCCTCCCCGATGCCGCGTCGAAAGGGGCAGGGTGCGGATGGCCAAGGATCTCACCGACGATGAGCGCGCATCGTTCCAGGCCGAAATCGACCGGTTGCGCGAGGAACACCGCGATCTCGACGCGGCCATCGAGGCCCTGCTCCAGCTCGGCTCGAACGACCAGTTGCAGATCCAGCGGTTCAAGAAGCGCAAGCTCGTGCTGCGCGACCGCATCAGCTTTCTCGAGGATCAGGTGACGCCGGACATCATCGCCTGATCGCGCTGCCGACGGCGAACACCTTCGACTTTTCGGCCGCCGCTGCGCTCGAGGATCGGAACCTTTGCGACGCCCATGGATTTCCGCAGCAGCCGGACAACGGCGGGGGCATGGGTTCTAAGGAGCTGACAATGGACGGCGGATCAATCATTGCCTGGATCATCGTGGGCGGCATCGCGGGATGGCTGGCGGGCCTGCTCGTTCAAGGCGGAGGGTTCGGACTGATCGGCGACATCATCGTCGGCATCGTCGGCGCCATCATCGCAGGGTATCTGTTGCCGACGATCGGTATCCATCTCGGCACAGGCTACATCGCGGCGATCATCGACGCGGTCATCGGGGCGGTCGTGCTCCTCTTGATCATCCGGCTCGTAAGACGAGCGGTCTAGCGCGGGGGTAATGTCTTGACTTTGAATTTTCGGGTGTGATGAAGGAGTCCGTGCTCTGACTGCAGATACATGATCGTGGTGCGTAGGTTGTCTTCCAGCCTCCGCATGCAGTCCGAACAAAATGGGGTTCCCTCATCCACCCAAAGCTATGCCGGGCATCTTCCGGAACCCGTCGTTTGGGATGGGATCTTCTCAATTCGACGGTTTGTTGTTCGGTGCTGTAGCGAGGAGGATCGAGACTTACCTGGCTTTCCGCAACAGATGCAGTTGCCATTTCGTCTTCGGCCATTTTCCATCCTACACTGACGTCTGCTCGACCAATACAGCGACCATAGCCGATCCTTCACCCGGCTGCATAGCCAGTGTGACGCGGTGTTTCGAGTGGATGCCGCGAAGTTAAAATGCGCGCAGTGGACCGCGACAGCCGCCTGACGGTTCTCGACCTTCTTGCTGAAGGCGTTCGTCAGGCGAGTGAACCGCCTCATGATCATACGCATGGTGAGGTCCTGACGTGCGATGAGGCTTGTCGTTAGCGCGCGCAATCGAATCTCGGCACGCCGGCACAGCCCGTTTCCGCGACGTCGTCCCATTCCGAAACCCTTTGACGACCAGCCCGTCTGGCAGGGCGAGGTTCACGTGTCCGACCTCGAGGGCTCCCCAAGGCGCCGCGAGCCTTTGCGTTCCCTGTAGACGGAAGCGATCGGAGAAGGTTCTATGCTGTGCCGCACCTTTGGCCGATCCGATCGGCCGGGGATGCCGTAAGGACGGCTATTGTGACGGAGCATCGCGATCCTGGAAAATAAGTTTGAGACGACGTAGGGCGCCCGCGATGAGGATCAGACAGGGAGGTCGGTGATGATGCGAACAGCTGACATGATCGTGCGTCGCGTGGGCGAAGCCACCGGCACGCAAATCGACCTGACTTATCTCTCTGACGCTGACAACACCTGGTACTGTCCTTCCGAAGGTCTGATCGGAGGACGGACTGGTACATGGATCATCACCGAGTCAGAGGGCGGCTTTTTCTCGGATGGTCCCCGGTACCTCTATCTGACCGACTCTGACGGAAATCTTGTCGGGAAGGGATACGGATTCCTAGACGTCTACGATTGGCGTTACCCGTTCCATGATGGCTTCTTATCGAAAACAGGTACAGTGGACTTCTATCCGAGGGACGCCTATTGGCGCCTGCCGACGGAATGCGAGTGGTATTTCGTCAAAGTCTAGAGGCAGATTCCTGGCCAAAGAGGTGCACGTGGGCCTCTTTGGCATGTAGCTGCCCTTCAAATTAGGGCACCGCCTAGTCCTCCTGCGTCACAAGCTCCTTCTAGCCCTCATCCTGAGCTTGTCGCAGGACGAGGGCGCGAACGAGGCTCGATTCCCATCTTTCGACAAGCTCAGGATGGGGGAAATCGAGGCGGCTCGGGCCAACGGAATTCCTGTTCAGTCTTTGTGACGCAGTAGCACCAGCGCGGTGCGATTTCGTCATTGCATCAAGGTAGATTATACGAAGGGTGCCTTCGAGAGAAGGCGCCCTTCGTCGTTGCAGGAGCCTTGCCCATGCAGCTCACCGGCTTCCATCACCTGACGGCGATCACGGCGGACGCGCCGGGCAACCACCGGTTCTATACCCGGGTGCTCGGCCTGCGGCTGGTCAAGAAGACGGTCAATCAGGACGATGTCTCGGCCTATCACCTCTTCTATGCCGACGGGCTGGCCTCGCCGGGGTCGGACGTGACGTTCTTCGACTGGCCGGCGGGTCGCGAGCGACGCGGCACCTCGGCCGTCGTCCGCACGGGGCTGCGCGTGCCGGGACGGGACGCGCTCGACTGGTGGACCGATCATTTCGCCGGCCACGGGGTCGAAACCGGCGGGATCGTGGAGCGCGACGACCGGTGGATGCTCGATGTCGAAGATCCCGAGGGACAGCGCCTGAGCCTCGTCGCCGACCCGGGTTCGGAGCCGCATCATCCTTGGGACGGTAGCCCGGTCGCCAGGGACTACCAGATCCTCGGGCTCGGCGCGATCACCTTGAGCGTGCCCGAACTTGCTCCGACCGATCGCGTGCTGCGCGAGGTGATGGCCATGGAACCCGTCAGGACCTATGCCGACGGCGCCGAGACCCATGTCTACGCCATGGCGGGGGGTGGGGAATCGGCACGGGAACTGCACGTGAAGGTCGAGCCAGCCCTGCCGCGGGCCCGGCAGGGCGCGGGCGCGGTGCATCACGTCGCCTTCCGAACGCCGGACGAAGCCGGCTATCGGTACTGGGCCGACCGATTGCAGGCGTTGCGCATGCCGTCGAGCGGCCCGATCGACCGCTTCTACTTCCGTAGCCTCTATTTCCGCGAACCGGGCGGCATCCTGTTCGAGATCGCCACCGACGGCCCGGGCTTCGCGGTCGACGAGCCGCTCGACATGCTCGGCCGGCGGCTGGCGCTGCCGCCCTTCCTCGAAGGCCGGCGTGCCGAGATCGAGGCGGGGCTGAAGCCGCTCGAGACCTGAGCCCGATCAGGGCGCCCGGTGGATCGGGTCGATCCAGGCGACGGCGGTCGGCGTCTCGGCGGGCGTGATGTCGAGATTGACCACCACGGCCTCGCCGTCGCTGCGCACCAGCACGCAGTCGAGCACCTCGTTCGGGCTGGCGTTGATCTCCTGGTGCGGCACGTAGGGCGGGATATAGATGAAGTCGCCCGGGCCGGCTTCCGCGGTGAACTCCAGCCTGTCGCCCCAGCGCATGCGCGCCTTGCCCCGCACCACGTAGATCACGCTCTCGAGCGCGCCGTGGTGATGCGCGCCGGTCTTGGCGTCGGGACGGATCTTCACCGTGCCGGCCCAGAGCTTGCGGGCGCCGACCCGCGCGAAATCGATGGCAGCCTGGCGGTCCATGCCGGCGGTCTGCGGCGTGTTGCCGTCGAGCGATCCACCGGGCACCACCTGCACGCCATCGTGCTTCCAGCGTTCGCTCACCTCGTGATCGCGGCTCATTCTTCCGCCCTCGCGGCTCCGGCCTGGTCGAGGCCGGCGACATCGCGATCATCGCACGAAACCGCGCCGAACGGCGGTCGCAAGGCGAATAAATCCCCTCAGGCGGCCACGGCCTGATGGCACTCTCCGAAGGGCGCGATCGCGAGGCACTGCCCGTCTCGCGCCGTGAGCACGCAGCCCTGCGGCACCTCGTGCCACTGCGCCCGCTCGCCATCGAGCGGCTCCGAGACGATGATGATGCAGCCCGCATTCTGCCGCCAATAGAGCGTCGGCGCATGGCCGTCGCTGGCCCAGCGGATGGCGTGGAGGTCGCGCCCGTCGGTCAGGGCGGCGGTGAATCGCAGGGGCTCCGTGAGGCCCGCCTGGGCCATCAGGCCGTGGACGGCAACGAGCGTGCGCGCTAGAGCGCCCACGGGGTCGGCCGCGAGCCCGAACCCGAAGCCAGCCAGGAACAGCGCCTCCGAATCCGTCGTCCCGGCCCGGTCATGATAATAATCGTCCGGGATCAGCGCTTCGAGCCGCCGCTTGATGGCGCAATATTGACCGACCTGCCCGTTGTGCATGAACATGAAGCGGCCGACGGAGAACGGATGGCAGTTGGCGCGAGCGATGGCCGGCCCGGTCGAGGCCCGCACATGCGCGAAGAACAGCGACGAGCGGACCTGGTGGCAGAGCGAGCGCAGGTTCTCGTCCGACCAGGCGGGGCGAATCTCGCGATAGACGCCCGGCACGGCGCGGTCGCCGTACCAGCCGACCCCGAACCCGTCGCCGTTGGTTGCGACCTTCGCCTCGGTGGCGCGCATCGACTGGGCGATCAACGAATGGGCCGGCTCGGCCACGAGCGCATCGAGGAAGGTCGGCTCACCCTGATACGCGATCCAGCGGCACATGTGGCGGGCACCTCGGCCGGAGGTTCGGCCATTCGATAAAGTCGCGCGCTCAAGCTTAACAATGGCTTAACAATCGTTAATCGTTTTTGACGACGACTCCGCGAGGGCATGGAAAAAACTGCCCGTGACGTTTCCGCGGCGGCTGCCGGCGGGGACGGGGGCGGAGCCATAGGCATCCACGACCTCGGCGAAGGGCGGATCCTCGCCGGGATCCACGACCGCGGCATAGTGGAACTCATGCCCCCGCAGCCGTGTCCCCGCCGGCCCGAGGCAGCTATCGGCGAGCAGCCGGGCGTCCCGGTAGCCGAGGTTCATCTTGCGCCGTTCGAAGCTCGTCGCGACCGACAGCAGGCCCGCCATCGGATAGACCGTGCCGGCCGCATCGGCGAGACTGCGGCCGAGCACCATGTAGCCGCCGCATTCGCCATGCACCGGCCGCGTCCGGGCTAGATCGCGCAGGCCGGCCATGAACCGAGACGCCGCCGCGAGCCGGGCGCCATGGAGCTCCGGATAGCCGCCCGGCAGCCAGCAGGCATCGGCCGCCTCGGGCGGCGGCTCGTCGGCGAGCGGCGAGAAGAACTGAAGGTCGGCACCGGCCTGCCGCCAGCCGTCGAGCACGTGCGGATAGAGGAAGGAGAAGGCCGCATCGCGGGCGACGGCGATTTTTTTGCCGGGCGGCGGCAACGCCGGGCCGGGAACCGTGCCGAGCGGCCCAGTCAACACCCCCTGTCCCGCGGCCAGAATCGCATCGAGATCGACGTGGTGCGCCACGATCTCGGCAAAACCGTCGAGCTTCGTGTCGAGATCTGCCGTCTCGCCGGCCTGGACGAGGCCGAGGTGGCGTTCCGGCAAGCTCAGCGCCGCGTCGCGCGGCAAAGCGCCGAAAACCCTCAGCCCGGCGGTCTCGACCGCTTCCCACACGAGACGACGGTGCCGTTCGCTGCCGATGCGGTTGAGGATGACGCCGGCGATGCGCAGGCGCGGGTCGTAGGCGGCGCAGCCGGCGAGCTGCGCCGCCGCCGACTGCGACTGGCCGGAACAATCGTGCACGAGCACCGCCGGCAAGCCGAGGAGCGCCGCCATGTCGGCCGACGATCCGCTTCGCCCGGGCAATGCCGGCACGCCGTCGAAGAGGCCCATCGAGCCTTCGCCGATGACGAGGTCGGCCCCTATCCGCGCCTGGGCCGCCAGGCTAGCAGCAAGGGCGGGCGACATCGCCCAAGTGTCGATATTGGCGCTGGGCCTGCCGGTCGCCGCCGCATGGAAGGCAGGGTCGATATAGTCGGGGCCGTTCTTGAGCCCGGCGACGACGAGGCCGCGGTGACGGAAGGCCCGCATCAGGCCGAGCGTCACGACGGTCTTGCCGCTGCCCGAGCGCGGAGCCGCGACAAGGAGGCCCGCCGTCATCGCGCCGCCCCGCGTGCCGGCACCATGCCGGGCGCCAGCAGGTCGCGCAGCGCCGCGATGGCGCCGATCGCGACAATGGCCGGCGCCCTGAAGCCTTCCGCCTCGGCTTCGGCCTTGGCGCGCCGAAGCGTCGTGCGCAGCACGCGCTGCTGCGGCGTCGTCGCATCGGCCACGATGGCGACCGGCGTGTCCGCCGCCATGCCGCCCTCGATCAGCGCCGTGGCGATCTCGTCGAGAAAGGTCATGCCCATGTAGAGGATGATCGGCAGACCGGTGCGCGCCAGCGCGCCCCAATCGCAGGACTCCTGCCGGGTGGCGAAATGGCCGGTCGCCAGGATCACCCCGTGATTGGTGTCGCGCGTCGTCGCCGGCACCGCCGCATAGGCGAGGCCGCCGATGCCGGCCGTGATGCCCGGCACGACGCGGAACCCGATGCCGGCCTTGACCAGGGCCAGGGCCTCCTCGCCGCCGCGCCCGAAGACGAACGGATCGCCGCCCTTTAGCCTCAGCACGCGCCGGCCGTCGCGTGCGAGGTCGATCAACCGTTCGGTGATGTCGCGCTGCCTGGGCGAGGGCAGCCCGCCGCGCTTTCCCGCGAATTCGCGCGTCGCGGCCGGGTTGGCGAAGCCCATGATCTCCTCGCCGACGAGCGCGTCGTAGACGATGACGTCGGCCTGCCGCAGCGCATCGATGGCATGGAGCGTCAAGAGGCCCGGGTCGCCCGGTCCCGCGCCGACGAGCCACACCGTGCCGGGCTCGAAGGGCGGGAGGCGCCCGGTCTTCGCCAGAAAATTCAGCGGGTCGGTCATGTGTCCGTCAGCCATCGTCGCTCGATCTGGCTCCGCCGCGAAATCGCCGATGATAGTCGGCATCGTAGAGCGCCGAGGCGCGGAAGTCGCGGGCGCCGAGGACGCGGCCGACGACGATCAGGGCGGTGCGCTCGATCGGCTCGGCCGCGACGACGTCCGCAATGGTGCCGAGCGTACCGCGCAGGACGCGCTCCTCGGGCCAGGACGCGCGGTAGACGACCGCCACGGGGCAATCGGCCCCGTGGATCGGCGAAAGCTCCGCCACGACCCTGTCGAGCGCGTGGATCGAGAGATGGATGGCGAGCGTCGCCCCGGTCGCCGCGAAGGTGGCGAGCGTCTCGGCGGGCGGCATGGCCGACGCCCTGCCGCTCGTGCGTGTCAGCACTAGGGATTGCGCGACCTCTGGCAAGGTCAGCTCCGCGCCGAGCGCCGCTGCCGCCGCCGCGAAGGCGGGCACGCCGGGTGTGATCGTATAGGGGATGGCAAGCCGGCCGAGCGCGCGGAGCTGCTCGCCGAGCGCGCTCCAGATGGACAGGTCGCCGGAATGGAGTCGCGCCACGTCGAGCCCCGCCGCATGCGCCGCCTCGAACTCGGCGACGATGCTCTCGAGCGTCATCGGCGCGGTGTCGACGATGCGCGCGCCGGGCGGGCAGTGCGCCAGCAGTTCCTTCGGCACGATCGAGCCGGCGTAGAGGCAGACCGGGCAGCGCGC
>DATBEH010000128.1:0-8649 GCA_036276175.1 Lichenihabitans sp. | reverse complement strand
AAAAGAAGAGGCGCATACCTTCTCCCCCTGTGGGAGAAGGCCCGAGCGGAGCGAGGGGATGAGGGGTTTACGAACCCGCTTCAAATCACGAAAGACTGCAGCGGCGGGAACCCGTTGAAGCCCATGGTGGAATAGGTCGTCGTATAGGCGCCTGTTCCTTCGATCAGCACTTTCGAACCGATCTCTAGGCTAACCGGCAACAAATAGGGATCGCGCTCATAGAGCACGTCCACAGAATCGCAGGTCGGCCCTGCGACCACACACGGCTCCACCGCTTCGCCGTCGAACTCGGTGCGGATCGGATAGCGGATCATCTCGTCCATGGTCTCGGCCAGTCCGTTGAACTTGCCGATGTCGAGATAGACCCAGCGCGTCGCGTCGTTCTCCGATTTGCGCGACACCAGCACCACTTCGGCCTCGATGATCCCGGCATTGCCCACCATGCCGCGGCCCGGCTCGATGATCGTCTCGGGGATCCGGTTGCCGAAATGCTTGCGCAGCGCCCGGAAGATCGCCTGGCCGTACTGGCGCACGGCCGGCACGTCCTTGAGGTAGCGGGTCGGGAACCCACCGCCGAGGTTGACCATCTGCAGCCCGATGCCGCGCTCCGCGAGCTCGCGGAAGATCGCGGCGCTCGCCCCGAGCGCGCCGTCCCACATGCGCGGGTTGCGCTGCTGCGAGCCGACGTGGAACGACAGGCCATAGGCCACGAGCCCGAGCCGATGGGCGTGCTCCAGCACCTTGACCGCCATCTCGGGCGCGCAGCCGAACTTGCGCGACAGCGGCCATTCGGCCCCGGCGCCGTCGCACAGGATCCGGCAGAACACCTTCGCGCCCGGCGCGGCGCGCGCCACCTTCTCGACCTCGGCCTCGCAATCGACCGCGAAGAGGCCGACGCCGAGCGCATGGGCGCGGGCGATGTCGCGCTCCTTCTTGATGGTGTTGCCGAAGGAGATGCGATCGGCGCTCGCGCCGGCGGCCAGCACCTGCTCGACCTCGACCACCGAGGCCGTGTCGAAGCAGGAGCCGAGCCGCGCCAGGAGATCGAGCACCTCCGGCGCCGGATTGGCCTTGACGGCGTAGAAGACGCGCGTGTCAGGCAGCGCCCGGGCGAAGGCCGTGTAATTGTCGCGCACCACGTCGAGGTCGAGCACCATGCAGGGCCCGTCCTCGCGGCGGTTGCGCAGAAAGTCGATGATACGGTCGGTCATGGCGGCATCCCTTTGGCGCGCGGCGCCGGAAACGAGGCAAAAGGGTGCGGAGACAGATCGTCGGTCGCCCGCGCTGTGGAGACGCGACCGTCGACGGAACTAGCCAACCGCGACCGGGAACCCGCATGTCCATGGTGAGGCCATGGACGGCGAGGACGCCGATCAGATGCTGCGCCGTTGACTATGCAGGCGACGAAAAGATCCGCCGCCGGAATAGCCATCGATTGGAAAGGAGAATCCCTTCCGCACACCCGGCAAGAAAGACAAGCCTCTTCGGTAAGCCGACCTTTGGAGGGCCGACAGAGACCAAAAAAGCCCGGTCCGTCGTTGCTTTAAGTCGCGTCCCCCGTTTGGCGGGGTTCGCCGGTTCGCCTCCGGCTGCCGGTTGGTACTGACGGTTTATCGGCCTCTTGTCCGAACCCCGCCAACCGACACACGACCACAGGCACGTGCGATTTGGGCAAGTCCGTAGATAGGGAAAACCGCCCCGCCGCACAAGTGTTTTCTGAGATTTTTTTCGGACGCGCGAATTCGCGCTAAAGCTCGGCGATGCCGAGGGAATTCACGATTCCTAAGGCGCCGGCCAGGCTACGGCCGACCATGCCCCGAACCGCTTCGATTTCAGGGCGCGATGCGCTCGCAGGCCTCCGGCACGATGAGCGTCGTCGAACCGGGAGCCAGCTTCAGGATGCAGACGAGGTGGTGCGTATCGTCCTTGATGGCGAGCGTGCCCTGCTGCAGGCCGGGGACGACCTTGAAGAAATCCTCGTGCGACGGCCGATTGCCGCAGGGCGATTCTTCGCCGATCGGCCGATTCTGCTTGGTCCGCAGCGGCTGGCCCTGGTCGTTGAACCAGATCTTGCAGCCCGGAAAGGCCGGGGACGGCCCGGTCTTGAACGCCAGCGCCGGCCGCGCCGCCCCCAGCACGGACAGCGGCAGCACGGCGGCCAGGATCGTCAGCGGAATGGAACGGCGCACGGGCAGCATCTCGTCTCCGGGTCGGCAGCCGGCATTGTGGGCATGCCGCCGCGTTCAGCAATGACCTGGAGGCCACACAGAGCGCCTCGATGATCCGCGGCGCTCGCGACCGCGCCTCGGATGGATCGTGGCGCGCCGGCTCACTCGCCGCGCAGCACCATGTCGTCGCGGTGGATCATCTCGGCGCGGCCGGTGATGCCGAGGATGCTCTCGATCTCGCGCGAGTTGCGGCCGACCAGTTGCGCCGCATGGGCGGCGCCGTAGGCCACGAGCCCGCGGCCGATCTCGCGGCCCTCGGCATCGCAGAGCCGCACGCAGTCGCCGCGCGAGAAATCGCCGGACATGCCGATCATGCCGGCCGGCAGCAGGCTCGCGCCGCGAGCGAGCGCCCGCGCCGCCCCCGCGTCGATGGTGATCGTGCCGCGCGGCTCGAGCGTCCCGGCGATCCAGATCTTCCTGGCCGCGACCGGATTCGAGCCGGTGGTGAACCAGGTGCACGGGCCGCCGGCGCCGATCCGCCCGACCGGGTTCGGCACCCGCCCGTCGGCGATCACCATATGGGTGCCGCCGGCCGTGGCGATCTTGCCGGCCTCGATCTTGGTGCGCATGCCGCCGCGCGACAGGGCGGAGGCAGGCCCCCCCGCCATGGCCTCGATCGTCGCATCGATGCGCGGCACGAGCGGAATGAGCCGCGCCTCCGGGTTGCCGGCGGGCGGCGCCGTATAGAGCCCGTCGATGTCGGAGAGCAGCACCAGGAGATCGGCGCTCGCCATGGTGGCGACGCGCGCCGCGAGGCGGTCGTTGTCGCCGTAGCGGATCTCGCTCGTCGCCACCGTGTCGTTCTCGTTGATGACCGGGACGGCGCGCAGCCCCAAGAGCCGGCTGAGCGTCTCGCGCGCGTTGAGGTAGCGGCGGCGCTCCTCCGTGTCGCCGAGCGTGAGCAGCACCTGCCCAGCCGTGATGCGGCGCTCGGCCAGGACTTCGGCCCAGGTGCGGGCGAGCGCGATCTGCCCGACGGCGGCCGCGGCCTGGCTATCCTCGAGCTTCAGCGTGCCGGCAGGCAGCTTGAGGATGGTGCGGCCGAGCGCGATGGCGCCGGACGAGACGACCAGGACGTCGGCGCCCGCGAGATGCAGGCCCGCGATATCGTCGGCGAGCGTCTCGAGCCAGGCGCGCTTCAGCCGCCCTGCCCGGCTGTCGACGAGGAGCGAAGAGCCGACCTTGACGACGATGCGGCGGAAGCGGTCGAGGGAGGGGATGGAGCTGTCGGCCATGATGGGGCGCCTTGGCGGGCGCCGGGATCGTTGTCAAGCGATAACGGAATCGGCTCTCGTGCGAAAATTCCGCAAAGCGTGGGGAGCGGTCTCCCTTCAGATGCCGAAACCGGACGCTCTTTCCACCAGGCCATAGAGAGCCTACAGCCTGACCACTTTAGACCTCGGAGCGGAGAAGGTCAGACCGAAGAAGATGCGGTTGCCGTTTTGACCAGGGCACTCTGGCGCTGAAACAGCATGTCCTTGGCTGCGATCACCGCGCCGGCGGTGATCAGCAGGCAAGCCGCCGCCACAGACCAGTGGAATGTTCCATATCCCGCGACCAGCAGGACGATCACGGACAGCGGCGGCGCGGCATAGGCGACAGCACCCACCACCATGATGTCGCCGTGCTTGATTCCGTAATCCCAGGCGTAGAACGCTGCGCCGAGTGGGATTGTCCCAAGGACGACGATGGCGCTCCACTGGATCGGCGTCTGGGGCCAGACGGTCGTCTCGAAAGCTAGATGAAGCAGGAAGGCGACCGTCGCCGTGATCAGGCAGTAGCCGACCACGACGTCAGTCGGCACCTGGCCGAAGCGGCGGGACAGCACCGAGTAGCCCGACCAGACAAAGGCGCAAGCCAGCGCGAGCACATGACCGAGCCTGATGCCGCCGGCCAGCCCGACGCTACCGCCTTTGGTGATAATAATCACGGCGCCGGCGAAGCCCATCGCCGCGCCGATCAGGTGATGTAGACGCAGGCGCTCACCGGGCAGCAAGGCCGCGAACAGAACGATCAGCAGCGGCCAAAGATAAGCGATCAGGCTGACCTCGACCGGCGGCGCGGTCTGGATCGCCGCAAAGTACAGACAGTGATAGATGCACAATCCTGCTGTGCCGAGCGCCCACACCGGCCAGGGCTGACGCAGGGATCGGATAGCGGCGGGACGTTTCGTCCAGGTCGCCGCCCCGGTCAGTCCGCCGAGCAGGAATGTCATGGCCGCCAGCTGGAACGGCGGGATCGGACCGGCGAGCGTGGACAGCAGTGCCAGAAATGCCCAGGTCGCAATCGCTACGAAGGCGATCAGAGTCGCGGACTGATTGCGCACGCTATGCTCGCCCATCCGAGAGCTGGTCGAGCAGGCTCACCGCGATCCGGCGCGCGGTTCTAAGTCGCGCATCGTGCCCGTCGAGGCCCGCGCGGGACATCGCGCCTTCCAGCAGGAACGACAGGTGCTCCGCCAGTTCATCGACGGGCGCTCCGCCGGCCGGCTGCAGATCGTGCAGGTGCTGCTTGAACAGCCACTCAACGTCCTCTTTCTGGCGCGCAACCATGGCGCGGCCCGGATCGCCGGCCGGCAGTTCGGCGGCGGCGTTGAGCAGCCCGCATCCCCGGAAGCCGCGCTCATAGGCCAGGGCCGCATGATCAACATAGGAATCGAAGACGGCCAGGACGCGCTCCCGCGGGCTTGCGACCGCCTGGAGCCGCTGCCAGTAGAGGTTCCGCCACTCGGCGTGACGCGCCTCGATGTAGGCGCTGATCAGCTCGGCCTTGGAAGCGAAGTTGTTATAAAGGCTCATCTTCGCGACGCCGGCGTGGGCCGTGATTGCGTCGATGCCGGTCGCGCCCACGCCGTCGCGGTAAAACAGCTCGGCGGCCGCCTTCAGCAGGCGGGCCTTGACGGGCATCTTGTCGATCACGGTTCTCATCTCGAAGCTGTTTAGACCGAACTACCTACTCAGCGCAAGACCTAGGGCCGTCCTGACGTGACCGAACATGGGAGGACGCTAAGCAAGCTCGTGCGAGCTTGCTCGCACTTGGAAACGTTTAGCAGCTTTGATTTTGATTCGAAAAAGCAAAATCAATCGTGGCTCTCGCCACGGCGCGCCCACCGCCCACTGCGATACACCGGCGCCAGTCGATCCTAATCTCGAAAGGGAGATCAAAGCCCGGATCGCCGCAAAAACATAAATCCTGGGTCCCTAATCGGCCCAGTACATAGGGTACGCCCCAGCGGACCGGAAGGGTCGGTGTGTTTGGATGCCAGCGGGCACCATCCAACGCAGACATTTTCTCAAAGACCATCCGAAACAGACCAGAGCTTGCCCGAACGCCAAGGTGCCTCGGAGCGGACACCGCCAGAGTGCGGGCGGGTCGCAAGCGGACGATAAAACCATAAGCCGCCGCCTCTCGACCAAACCGGCCACGGCACCATTGATCGGCAGGCGCCGGCGCCCTATCCAGATCACCATCGCAAGGGAGGACGCCATGATCGCGCTGTCGCACGCCGCCTTGTCCCGCCTGCCCGGCGAGGTCGCGGTCCCGGCCTATGACCGCCGCGCCTTGCGGGCGGGGATCGTCCATATCGGGGTCGGCAATTTCCACCGTACCCATCAGGCCGTCTATGTCGACGATTGCCTGCATCGGCCCGGTAACGAGGCCTGGGGCATCTGCGGCATCGGCCTGACCGACGGCCCGGCCGCCCGCGCCAAGGCCGACGCCTACAGGGCTCAGGACGGCCTCTATACGGTCAGCGAATTCGCGCCCGACGGTACCGCGAAGACGCGCGTCATCGGCGCCATGGTCGACTACCTGCATGCGCCGGCCGACCCCGAGGCTGTGCTCGCCCGGCTGGCCCATCCCAACACCCGCATCGTCACCCTGACCATCACCGAGGGCGGCTACAACATCGGCGAGACCGACGGCCGCTTCATGCTCGACACGCCTGAGGTCGCGCACGACCTCGGTGCCGGGCCGCCCCGCTCGGTCTTCGGTTTCCTGGTCGAGGCGCTGGCCCGGCGCCGGGCGGCCGGCCTGCCCGCCTTCACCATCGCCTCGTGCGACAATCTCCGCGGCAACGGCGACACCGCGCGCCGCGCCGTCGTGTCCTTCGCGCAGGCCCGCGACCGCGACCTGGCAGAATACATCGACCGTGAGGTCGATTTCCCCAACAGCATGGTCGACCGGATCGCCCCGCAGATTCCCGAGGCCGAGCGCCAAGCGCTCAACGCCTTGAGCGGGGTCGACGACCGCCTGCCGGCCAAGGCCGAGAGCTTCAACCAATGGGTGGTCGAGGACAGCTTCCGCCAGGGACGGCCGCCACTCGAGGAGATCGGTGTCGAGTTCCGCGACGATGTTGCGGCCTACGTGTCGGTGAAGGGGCGGATGATCAACGCTTGCCACATGCTGCTCGCCTATCCGTCGGTGCTGATGGGCCGGCGCCTCGTGCACGAGGGCATGCGCGACCCCCGCATGGTCGCGCTGCTCGGAGCCTTTCTCGACCGCGACGTGATCCCCCACGTGACGTCGCCGCCGGGCCTAAAGCTCGACCGCTACAAGGGGATGATCGTCGAGCGCTTCTCCAACCCGGCCATCGGCGACCAGCTGCTGCGCGTCGCGGGCGACGGCGCGGCCAAGCTGCCGATCTTCCACGGCAAGACGATCGCGACGCTCGTCGCCGCCGGCGCCGACCTGCGCCGCGAGGCCTTCCTGCTCGCCTGTTTCGCGCGCTATCTCGAGGGCCGCGACGACACCGGCACCGACTTCCCGGTGGTCGAGCCGGGGCTCACGCCAGACGATTGGGCCGAGGCGCGGGCCGAGCCGGCCGGCGTGCTGCGCATGGCGCCGTTCTCGGCGCTCGGCCTCGCCGACCATCGCGGCTTCCGCGCTGCTTTCGACCCCATGGCGGGCGATCTCGCGCGCCAGGGTACGTCGAAAACGCTCGACGCGCTGGTGGGGCAAGACTGACACGGTCGCTTCGGCCGAGCTGCTGCGTCTCCCGGCCTCGGGTGATCGCATCGGGTCCGAGGGTTGCGTCTCCGTCGAGCGCCGCTCCCTGGAGCTTCGAGCCGGCTCGTCGCAAGGCGAGACAGGGACTAAATGCGACTGTCTTGCCTCCCGGTAGTCTTCGCGCCGGAGCAATCGAGCGAAACGAAGCACGGCGCATCCTCCCCTGTGCATTGGGGAGGAAGCTGCGCCCGATTGGCCGGCCTTGGGGCTCGGTCGCCGCCTTGCCAAGCGGCGTCGTTCTGATATGAGACTTCTCCGGCTTGGCCTCGCCTGGGCTGGACGGTGTCGAGAGCCGCAATAGCTCAGCTGGTAGAGCACCTCATTCGTAATGAGGGGGTCGGGGGTTCGAATCCCTCTTGCGGCACCATTCGCCTCTGGCAATTTACGTGCATCTTGAGCTAGTTAGCTGGACCAAAAGGTGGTCGCGCGGGTCCCTTGGTAACACAAGGGGGTATCACACGTGGCCTATCTGGTGTTTAGCGATGGCTGCATGACCGTGACCACAAAGTACGTTTTCCCCAAGCCGGGCGGGTCCCTCTACTACCGTCGCCGGAAACCCCGCGACCTCTCTGACAGGCTCGGAACCGTGGACCACGTCGAAAGCCTGAGGACGAAAGACCCTGTGGCGGCCGCGACACGGGCCGCTCGGAAGACGGCCGAGCTAGATGCCTACTGGGAAAGCCTCAGGAACCCCGAAGCCAGCTTCACCCCCAAGGAAACCCAGGCCGCCGCTCGGGCCAGGCTGAAGGCCTTGCGTTTGGAGCCCGCAGCGGCTGCGCGCAATCCCGATGGATGGTGGCGCATCATTGAGGCCCAAGAGGACGAACACGGCCACGACTATATGGAGGCTCGTCACCACGGCCGCGAAGACGTAGCTGATTCGACACTTACCCCCCTCAACAAAGAGGTTCAGCGGCTATTCGAGCACGGCGAAGGTCCGAAGCTGGTCACCATGAGTGACGCCAAGACCCTCTATTTCGAGCACCACACCAAGGGAGATGACAGCCGATTCGTTCGTGACAACAGCCGCGCTTATGATGCCTTGTTGTCCATGGCCGGTGACCTCCCGCTGCAAGCGTATACGCGGGCTCACGCTACTGCCTTGCGCGACAAGCTTCGTGCGCAGCAAACCCCAGCCGGCAAGCCATTGAGCACAGCGACCGTGCGGCGTCGCTGGAACACTCTCGTCGCCATGTTCAACAAAGGCAAACGAGAGCATGGCCTGAACATCGGAAACCCCTTCGAGAAGATCGATATTCCTCGCGAGGGAGCCGATGCAAAGAAGCGTCCAACCTTTACGAAGGAACAACTCCTAACTATTGCTGCTGCATGCCGCAAGCTGGACGACGAACGACGCCATATCCTTGCCATCCAACTCGACACGGGCGCCCGTCTCAAGGAAATAGTTGGCCTG
>DATBEH010000127.1:0-31838 GCA_036276175.1 Lichenihabitans sp. | reverse complement strand
ACGGCCTCTGCATCCTGGCCAATTATTCCGAGCAGTTCCTGCTCGACGACGCCGAGCGCGACACGCTGACCGAGCTCTGCCTCTCGCATGTGGCGGGGCGCGTGCCGGTGATCGTCACCTGCTCGCATTTCTCGACCCGGGTCGCCGCCGCGCGCGCCGCCAAGGCCGCCGAAGCCGGCGCCGCCATGGTGATGCTGATGCCGCCCTATCACGGCACCGGGCTCAAGGCCGACGAGACCGGCATGATCGAGCATTTTGCGCGCATCGCCGAGGCGGGGAACATCCCCATCATGGTGCAGGACGCGCCGCTGAGCGGCGTGGCGCTCCCGGTGGCGTTCCTGGCGCGGCTGGCGCGCGAGGTCGAGCTGGTGCGCTATTTCAAGATCGAGACGCCGCAGGCCGCCGCCAAGCTGCGGGCGCTGATCGCGGCCGGGGGCGCGGCGATCGAAGGCCCGTTCGACGGCGAGGAGGGCATCACCCTGATGGCCGACCTCGACGCCGGCGCGACCGGCACCATGACCAGCGCCATGGCGTCGGATCTCGTCAAGATCGTGGTCGAGAGACATGCGGCCGGCGACCGTACCGGAGCGGCAGCCCAATATGCCCGCATCCTGCCGCTGATCAACTACGAGAACCGGCAGTGCGGCCTGCGCGCCACCAAGACCGTGATGATGGAAGGCGGCGTCATCAAGAGCGACCACGTGCGCCATCCGATGGAGCAGCTCCATCCCGCGACCCGCGCCGGCCTGCTGGAGCTCGCGGCCGAAGTGCAGCCGCTGGCCTTGAGGTGGGGAAAATAGGGTGCGCTCGCGATTTTCGAACCGCGCCGCAACCCTCTCCACGAGGATTGGCGATGCGAACCGAACTGCCGACGAAGATCACGGATGGCCGTACACATTCCACCAAGTAATAGGTGGCGCTAAACGTCGCTTCTGCGCGCCAGCGCCACCTTCGCCAGGAATCCCGCGATATCGTCCGTGACGAAGTCGATGGAGGGGGCCGCCGCGCCGAGCCGCTCCCAGGCCTCGCGATGCCGGTCGTCCTCGAGCTTCGGCGCGACCAGCACCGTCACCATGCCGCGCGCATGCGGCACGTCGAGGTTGCGGGCGATGTCCTCGAACATGGCGGCCCTGGCGGGGTCGACGCCGTGCGCCGCGAAGAAGCGGTCGTAGGTCGCGGCGTCGGGCTTCGGCACGAAATCGGCGGCGATGATGTCGAACACATCCTCGAAGCTCGTCGCCGCGAAGCCGAGCTGCGCCGCGGTGCGCAGGGCATGATCGCGCGAGCCGTTGGTCAGGATCAGCTTGCGGCCGGGGAGCGAGGCCACGGCCTCGACCAGCGCCGGATCGGCGGCCAGCGACGAGCGGTCGATGTCGTGGACGAAATCGAGAAAGGCCTTGGCGCTGACCGCGTGGTCGGCCATCAGCCCGCGCAGCGTCGTGCCATGATGCTGATAGTAGAACTTCTGCAGGGCTCGGGCCGAGAGCCCGTCGAGGCCGAAGAGGTCGGCGAGATAGCGCGTGATGCGCTCGTCGATGCGTGGCCAGATCGGGCTGCCCGCCGGATAGAGCGTGTTGTCGAGGTCGAACACCCAGGTGTCGACATGGGCGAACCGTGCCTCGAGCGGATCGCTTGAAGTCGGCTGTGCGACGTCGTTCATCAGCGGCCTGTCTCCGAAGCGGTCACCGGGTGATCAGCGTGCCGGCGCCATGGTCGGTCAGGAGTTCGAGCAGCACCGCATGCTTGACCTTGCCGTCGAGGATCACGACGCCCTCGACGCCCTGGTCGAGCGCATAGATGCAGGTCTCGACCTTGGGGATCATGCCGCCCGTGATGGTGCCGTCGGCGATGAGGTCGCGGATCTTGTCGACGCTGAGTTCCTTGATGAGCTGCTTGTCCTTGTCGAGCACGCCCGGCACGTCGGTCAGCATCAGGAGGCGCTTGGCCTTGAGCGCGCCTGCGATGGCGCCCGCGAAAGTATCGGCATTGACGTTGTAGGTCTCCCCGTCCTCGCCCTGGGCGACTGGCGCCAGCACCGGGATGAGCTCGCGCCCGAGCGTCTGGTCGAGCACCATGGTGTCGACGCGGGAGGGTTCGCCGACGAAGCCGAGGTCGACGTCGTCCTCCAGCCCCGAGCCGGCGCGGTCGAGCTTGACGGCCGAGACCATGTTGCCGTCCTTGCCGCAGAGCCCGATGGCGCGGCCACCCTCGGCGTTGATGAAGCCGACGATCTGCTTGTTGATCGAGCCGCAGAGCACCATCTCGACGATCTCGATCGTCGACTTGTCGGTGACGCGCAGGCCGTTCGAGAATTGCGACCTTATGCCGAGCTTCGCCAGCATGGCGCCGATCTGCGGGCCGCCGCCGTGCACCACCACCGGGTTGACGCCCGATTGCTCGAGCAGCACCATGTCGCGCGCGAAGGAGCGGGCGAAGCTCTCGTCGCCCATGGCATGGCCGCCGTATTTCACCACCACGATCTCGTCGTCGTAGCGCAGCATGTGCGGCAGCGCCTGGATCAGGATCTCAGCCTGTTCCTCGGGGCTGCCCTTCGGCACGTCGGTCATGATCCGATCCCTTGCGTCGCGGGGGTCGAGCTCGTCCGCTCGGCGAGAAGGCGGGCGATGCCGGCACGCAGCTCCGGGACCCCTGCCCCGGTCTCGGCGGAGGTCAGCATCACCTCCGGGAAAGCCGCCGGATGTGTCGCCAGCGCTGCCCGCGTCGCCTCGATCAGCGCGTCGCGCTCGCGCGCCTTGACGGCATCGCCCTTGGTCAGCACCACCGCATAGGAGGTCGCGGCCCGGTCGAACGCCGTCATCTGCGCGTGATCGATGTCTTTCAGCCCGTGCCGTCCGTCGACCAGCAGGTAGACGCGCATCAGCGATGCGCGGCCCGCGAGGAAGCGGCCGACGAGGTTCGACCAGGCCTCGATCGTCGTCTTGCTCACCGCCGCGTAGCCATAGCCCGGCATGTCGACGAGGCCGAGCCTGCCGCCGAGGTCGAAGAAGTTGAGCTGCTGGGTCCGCCCCGGCGTGTGGGACACCCGGGCCAAGGTCCTGCGCCCCGTCAGCGCGTTGACGAGCGACGACTTGCCGACATTGGAGCGGCCCGCGAAGGCGATCTCGGGCCCGCGCATCGGCGGCAGCGCCTCGACCGTGGGCGCGCCGGCGACGAAGAGGCACTCGCGGGCGAAGAGCAGCCGCCCCGCCTCGGTGAAGTCCTCGTCGGGCATCACGGACCCTAGCTGGTCCGCTGCTTCGACTTGCGGAACATGCCCGCGAGGTTGTCCCACAATTCCACTTTGACCCCGGCCCGCCGGGCGATGAGATATTGTTGGAGCACCGAGAGCGAGTTGTTCCACGTCCAATAGATCACCAGGCCCGAGGGGAAGCGGCCGAGCATGAAGGTGAAGATCACCGGCATCCAGGTGAACATGGTCTTCTGCACCGGATCCGGCGGTTCCGGATTCATCTTCATCTGCAAGAACATGGAGAAGCCCATGATGATCGGCCAGATGCCGATCATCAGGAAGGCCGGCGGCGCGAAGGGCAGGTGCGGCAGGAACATGAAGATGTTCGTCGGGTCGGGCGCCGAGAGATCCTTGATCCAGCCGAAGAACGGCGCGTGCCGCATCTCGATGGTAATGAAGATCACCTTGTAGAGGGCGAAGAACACCGGCACCTGGATGAGCATCGGCAGGCAGCCGGCGACGGGATTGACCTTCTCCCGCTTGTAGAGCTCCATCGTGGCCTGCTGCTGCTTCGTCTTGTCGTCGGGGAAGCGCTCACGCAACGCCGCCATCTGCGGCTGCAATTTCTTCATCTTCGCCATCGACATGTACGATTTGTTGGCGAGCGGGAAGAAGATGGTCTTGATCAGCACGGTCACGATCAGGATCGCGATGCCGAAATTGCCGGTCAGCTTGTAGAAGAAATCGATGACATGGAACAGTGGCTTGGTGATGAAGTAGAACCAGCCCCAGTCGATCAGGTTGCCGAAGTTCCTGATACCGTATTCCTTCTCGTACTTGTCGAGGGTGGCGGTTTCCTTGGCGCCGGCGAAGACATGCGTGGTCACCTCGGTCGAGGCGCCGGGCGCGACCGTATGGGCGGTGCCCAACGCGTCGGTCTGGTAGTTCTTCGGCTGCGCCGCGCCCGACACCGAGAAGCGCCCCTGGAACTGGCTCGCCTGGTCGGGCGCCACCACGGCGGCCCAGTATTTGTCGGTGATGCCGAGCCAGCCGCCCGTGCCGTCGAGCGTGCGCGAGCCGCCGGTCTCCTTCTCCATCCCGTCGTAGGTGATCTCGGTCTCGCGATTGTCGCCGATCTCGCCGACGAGCCCCTCATGCAGCACGGAATAGTTGGAGGTCAGCGGCTTGCCGTGGCGCGAGATCAGCGCGTACGGGTAGAGCGTGACCGGATCGTTGCCTTTGTTCTCGACGCTGTCCTTGACGGTGAACATATACTGGTCGTCGAGCGTGATCTGCCGGTGGAAGACGAGCCCCTGGCCGTTGTCCCAGGTGAGACCGAGCGGCTTTCCCGCCGTCAGCTTGTCGGCATCGGCCGTCCACACCGTGTCGGCGTTGGGCAGCGCCGTCTTGCCGCCGGGCTGACCGACGAAGCCCGCCTCCGCGTAGAACGGATCGGGCGAGCCCGAGGGCGACAACAGCTCGATGATCGGGCTGCCGGGGTCGGTCGTCTGATGATAGGATTTGAGCGACACGTCGTCGATGCGAGCGCCCTTGAGGTTGATCGACCCGGCGATATTGCCGGTATCGATCGGCACGCGGGGGCTTGCCGCCAGGGCCGCCTCGCGGGTCATGACGGCCGCGGGCTGGGCGGCCGGATTGGCGACGGTCGGCGGGGCGCCCGGTTGCGTCGGCGCCGCCCCGCCTTCGGCCGGCGGCGTGGTCGGCGGCGGGCTCTGTTGTGCCTGCGGCGCCTGCTGGGCCTGCTGCTGTTGCTGCGCCTGGCGCGCCTTCTCCATCTGCGGCCAGCCGTAGAAGAAGTTCCAGCCGATGATCACGACGACGGACAGCGCGATCGCGATGTAAACGTTCTTGTTGTCCTGGGTCATCATGCGTCACGCTGCTGCGGTCGGTCGAAGACGAATTCGAAAAAATCCGGAAATGGGAGCCTCAAATCCGCGATCCATGCGGCGTCTTCATGACCGCAGGGGCGCCGGATCGCGTCGCCTCGCGCGCTCTGCGGTCGCCGTCGCGCGCCGGCCGCAACGCCCTGGCGAGCTCGGCGGCGAGCGCCGGGAACGGCAAGGAGAGCGCATCCCGCCGCGCCACGATGACATAGTCATGGCCCGCCTGCGGTTGCAGGTCCTGCGTCATCAGAACCGCCCGCAATCGCCGCTTGATCCGGTTGCGCTCCACGGCCCCGCCGACCTTGCGGGTGACCGTCAGGCCGAAGCGCGGCTCAGCGTCGGCATCCTCCCCGCGACGCAGGATCTGGACGCTCATGGCGCGCCCATGGGCACGCCGACCCTTGGCGGCGCGCAGGAAATCGGCCCGCGCCTTCAGGCCGATGCGATAGCCGCGGCGTCCATCGGCGCGGGACGGCGCGGCAGGGTCGACGACCGGCTCGCCGGGCTCCCGGTCAGGAGTCCCACGGACATGATCGCTTCGGATCGGATGGTCTTCACGACGCGGAGGTCGAGAGGACGGGGAGCAATTCTGTCCGTAGCCGCCCTCACGCGAGCCGGTCACGGCGATCAGGCAGACAGGCGCTTGCGGCCCCGGTTCCGCCGCGCCGCGATGATCTTGCGGCCACCGACGGTGGCCATCCTGGCACGGAAGCCATGGCGGCGCTTGCGCACGATCTTGCTGGGCTGGAAAGTCCGCTTCACTGGTCTTGCTCCACTCAATCGCCACCGGGGCACCCGCGCTCGACGGCGTGGAACGGCGACCCACACAGGCCACGCGCGCCGAGTTCCGGCGGGCCGCGTCACGGTCAAGACGACGACGGCCCGTGGCAGCGGGCGCTGACAGGCTCGTAAAAACGTGGCGCTTATAGGATCAAGCGGGCCGCCAAGTCAATCATCGCAGCTCGATCATCGCAGCTCGACCGTCGCGGCGCTCGCGTCCCGAGCCGCTGCCGGACGCGTCACGGACCCGGGGCTCCGAGGCGACGAACACCATCGTCTGTTCCGATCGTCCGAGCAGGCTGTCGGCGGTCGAGCCGAAGGGCACGGTGTCGCTCGGCCGCTGACTGACGCCCAGAACGACCAGCGTGTGGACGGCGCGGCGCATCTGCCGCAGGATCGCCTCGGCCGGCGCGTCGGCGATCCGCACCCGGGTGCGCAGGCGCAGGTTCTGCTGGGCCGCCTTGGCCTCGATCTCGGCGAAGATGCCCCGTTCGAGCGCCTTCGAGGTCTCCGGCCGGCCGAGCAGCGGCGCCCCGGCCCGGGCCTGGCGGTTGGCGGGCGCCGAGACATAGAGCACCGTCACGGTCGCGTCGCGCTGCCGCGCCAGGGCGAAGGCGAATTCCGCCGCCCGGCGGGAGGCTTCCGAGCCGGTGACCGGCACCAGGATGCGCAACGGCCCGTTCGACGGATCGGCGCGCAGCACGCCCCGCGCCACGACGACGACGCGCGGCGCCTCGAGCTCGGCCAGGATCGCGGCGATCTCCGGCGCGAAACCGCCGTCCGGCTTGAGGGCCGGCTCGCGCCCGACGACGGTGAGGTCGTAGCCCTTGGCGGCCTCCTGGGCGATGCCGCCGGCCTCGGTCGGGGCGCGCCCTTTGCGGGTGATGACGTCGACCGTGCCGCTCGCCTCCTCGGCGACCGTCTCGCGGACCGCCTCGGCGCTCGCCTCGACGCTCTCGGCCGTGCTTGCGACGGCCTCGGGCGGGGCCGTATCCCCGAGCTGGATGACGGTCGTGGGAAGGCCTCGCAGGCCTCCGACGAGGCCGACGACGCGCGCCGCGAAGCGCCCGCCGGGGCTTGCGTCCGCGGCTAGCAGCAGCCGTTCCAGTCCGCCGACGAAATCGTCGCGCTCGAAGGCCTCGCGCTCGAGCCGGGCGGCCTCCTCCTCGCCGATCGGCAGCCGGGCCAGCGCCCAGCGCAGCGTCGGCGGCATCACCATCGTGGTGAACACCGCCATGGTGACGATCATGGTGAAGAGATCGCGGTTGAGCGCGCCGATCGACAGGCCGATCGTTGCGACGATCACCTCGGTCGAGCCGCGGGCGTTCATGCCGAGCGCCAGCGCCAGGCATTCGCGCCGGCTCAAGCCGCCGATCTTGCCGCCCAGGAAGGCGCCGGCGAACTTGCCCAGGCTCGCCACGAGGATCAGGCCGCCGGTCGTGGCGAGGAGCCGTGGATTCGCGAGGATGGAGATGTCGGTGCCGAGCCCGGCCAGCGCGAAGAACACCGGCATGAACAGCGCCGTGATCAAGCCACGCAGCTGTCCTTCGATATGGCCGGTCAGGATCGGCGATTCCCCCACCAGCACGCCCGCCACGAAGGCGCCGAGCACCGTATGCACGCCGACGGCATCCGTCATGATCGCCATCACGCCCATGATGACGAGGATCGCCGTGATCACCGGATATTCGCTTCGCAGATTGTCGTTGGCCCAGCGGATCACGATCGAGACGACGCGGCGCCCGAGCGTGTAGCTCAACACGAGGAAGGCGAGCGTGCCGAGGATCGAAACCGCGAGGGAGCGGGCGTCGAGGCCTCCGGGGCGCGCCAGCCCGAAGGTCACCGCGATGATGATCCAGCCGATCGTGTCGTCGATGATGGCGGAGGCGACGATCACCTGGCCGAGGTTGCGGCGCATGAAGTTCATCTCGCGCACCACGATGGCGACGATCTTGATCGAGGAGATCGACAGGGCGGTGCCGAGGAACAGCGCCGTGACGAGGCGGTGCGCGGGCGACGGCAGGATCGCGTCCGGCAGCACGAAGAAGCCGAGCGCGAAGCCGCAGACGAAGGGGACCGCGATGCCGGTGACCGAGACGCTCAGGGCCGTGCGGCCGGCGCGCCGCACCAGGGGCACGTCGGTCTCCATGCCGGTCAGCAGCAGCAGCATCAGGATGCCGAGCTGGGCGACGCCGTTGATCATCGCCTTCTGGGCCGGCGCGTCGGGGAAGACCCAGTGATGCAGGGACGGCAGCACGGCGCCGAACACCGAGGGACCGAGCAGGATGCCGGCAAGCAACTGTCCGACGACCGCCGGCTGGCGAAGCCGCTGCATGACCTCGCCGAGCGCCCGCCCGACGAGCAGCAGGAGCACGAGCTCGGCGACGAAGATGGCTTCGGACGGCCCTTCCCGGGCCGCCTCGGCCGCGACGGCCGGGAACGCCGCGACGGCCAGGCCGGCGCCGAGCAGGGCCGCCACGGGAAACAGGCCGGATCGAGGTCTATCGCATATCATCGGGATGGTTCGCTGCGGGGGCCGTAGGGCGTCGCACGACCGTCGTGCCTCATCGCACGGTGTGGATCGGAGCGACAAGCACCGTCTCAATGGTTAGGATCGACATCGGCGCCAACGCCCCGCACACCCTAACGTTCATCGGGGACGACGCGAGAGGGGGCATAGCCGCCGAGCCGTTTCGCACCAACACCGGAAGTCTCCCATGCCGCACGACCTCGAATTCCTGCGCGACAGCGCCTTCATCGCCGGCCGCTGGAGCGCGGCCGAAAGCCGCAAGACCATCGACGTCACCGATCCGGCGACCGGCGAGAGGCTGGGCACGGTCCCGGATTGCGGGGCAGCGGAGACGGCGGAGGCCATCGCCGCGGCCGAGAAAGCCCTGCCGGCCTGGCGGGCGCGACCCGCCAAGGAGCGCGCCGGGATCCTGCATGCGATGGCCGGCCTCATCGAGGCGAATGCCGCGGAGCTCGGCCGGCTGCTCACGATGGAACAGGGCAAGTCGCTGACCGAGGCCAAGGGCGAGGTCAACTTCTCCGCCGCCTACATCCGCTGGTTCGCCGAGGAGGCGCAACGGGTCTATGGCGAGGTCATCCCCTCGCCCTGGCCGGGGCGGCGCATCCTGGTCACCCGCGAGCCGGTCGGCGTCGTCGGCGCCATCACGCCCTGGAACTTTCCCTCCTCGATGATCGCGCGCAAGCTCGGGCCGGCGCTGGCGGCCGGCTGCACCATCGTGATCAAGCCGGCCACGCAGACGCCCTATTCGGGTCTCGCCTGGGGCGTGCTGGCCGAGATGGCCGGCGTGCCGAAAGGCGTCGTGAGCGTGCTGACCGGATCCGCCAGCGCCATCGGCGGCGAGCTCACCCGCAATCCGGCGGTGCGCAAGATCACCTTCACGGGCTCGACGCCGGTCGGCAAGCTGCTGGTCGAGCAATGCGCCAGGACGCTCAAGCGCGTGTCGATGGAGCTCGGCGGCAACGCCCCCTTCATCGTCTTCGACGATGCCGATCTCGAGCGCGCGGTCGAAGGCGCCATGGTCGCCAAATACCGCAATTCCGGCCAGACCTGCGTGTGCACCAACCGCTTCATCGTGCAGGCCGGCGTCCACGACGCCTTCGTCGAGAAATTGGCGGCGGCGGCCGGCGCGCTCAAGGTCGGCAACGGGCTCGAGGCGGGCGTGCAGCAGGGACCGCTGATCGACGCCAAGGCGGTGGCCAAGGTCGAGGAGCACATCGAGGATGCGCTGGCCAAGGGCGCGCGCGTCGTGACGGGCGGCCGGCGCCACGCGCTCGGCGGGACCTTCTTCGAGCCAACGGTGCTGAGCGGCGTCGCGCCCGACGCGCTGGTGGGCCGCGACGAGACCTTCGGGCCGCTCGCGCCGGTGTTCCGCTTTGAGACGGAGGACGAGGCCGTCGCCATGGCCAACGACACCGAATTCGGCCTCGCCTCCTATTTCTACACGCGCGACCTCGGCCGCACCTTCCGGGTCGCCGAGGCGCTGAAATATGGCATGGTCGGCATCAACGAGGGGTTGATCACGACCGAGGTCGCTCCCTTCGGCGGGGTCAAGCAGTCCGGCATGGGGCGCGAGGGGTCGCGGCACGGGATCGAGGATTATCTCGACATGAAATATCTCTGCGTCGGCGGCCTCTAGAATCACGCGCCGAGGCCCCGGCCGATGAAACATTGGGCAGCGAAGCGGGTTGTATGAGCACGCCCGGGCGACGTCCCGGCGGCCGAATAGGTCAAGCTTAACAACGTGCTGGAGGAGTCACCAATGATGCCCGGCAGGGTGGCGTATGTGTATGACGGCGACACGTTCCTGGGATCCTTCGACGTGCGCCGGCAAGGTCCGACAACCCTCGTCGACGTCCGCTACAAGGGTGCCGCCGCATCGGCCAACGCCGGCGGACTCGATCCGGAGATCGTCGCGCGGGTGCTGCTCGGCGAACTCGTGCGCGACGATCTGGGGCACCGGCCGACAACCTCCCCGCGCAGGACCGCCGCCTGAGCCGCTCCCGCAGCGGCTCAGTGGAGGCCCATCATTCAGTGGAGGCCATCATGAAGCGGAGGAGGAAGGCGAGGTCGCCAGCCACCTCTCCGACCTTGGAGATCAGCGATCGCACGTGGTTCATGCCCATGGATGCACGTCAAGGCCGGGACCGTGTCCGCCACGTCCCCGGCCTGGAGGCGGGACCGAATCCGCCGGCCTTGAGCGGCCGACCGGACGTGGCCCTACCCCGCGCCGGCACATAACCACACTCTATCGTTTTGTTTTACAGTCTCCCGCCGATGCCGGCAAGCTCCATCACGGGCGGTTTCTGCGCTCCCGCAGCATCGGCGCCACCCGTCCATCGGCGGTGCGCACCGGCGTGGCGACGCGGCGCGACGCTGCGGCCGCGCCACCGTGCACCGGTTGCCAGCGGAAGACCTCGGCCCAGCACCAGACGGCGACGATGATCTCCGAGAGCGCGATGCCGACGAGCGACCAGATCGGCGTCGAGACGACGAGCAGGACGCCGCCGACGGTCAGGCCGACGAGCGCGCTGGCGGCGGCCATGACCGTGATCAGCCGGAAGGCGCGCCTGACTTCGAGCAGGACCCGCGGCACCACATAGAGCAGCGGCATCGTGGAAATGATCCAGGCCAGCACGCCGATGACGAGCCGCGGCTGCCCGGCGAAGACCGCGATCGGCACGAGCGCCACGCCGACCGCCACGCCGAGCCCGGCCAGCGCGGCGACCCCGGCCATGACGAGCGTCCATGTCATCGCCACGCGGCGGATCTGCGCCCCTTCGCCGGCGGCCACCATGCGGGCAAGCTCCGGCTGCATCATGTTGGCGAGGGCCGCGGCCGCCAGCCGAAGCGGCGCGAAGAACATCAGCATGGCGGCGACCGGCGCATAGGCCGCCGGGCCGGCCACGAGGGCGATGAGGAAGACTTGGCCCTGCGCCTGCACGTTGGCCGTGGTCACACCCAGGACGGACCAGCTGAGCTGGCGGGACAGGTCCTGGTAGCGCTGCCGCATGCGAGGGCCGAAGCTGATGCGCACCCGTCGTCTCTGCAGCGCGAAGGCGACCAGGAGGGCGATGCAATTGGCGGCCGACAAGGTGTCGAAGGCGCGATCGAGCAACTGGTCCGGGCTGCCGTGCAACAGGGCGAGCGCCAGGCCGAAGCCGCTCACCACGAAGGCGAGATCGCTGATCCCGGCCAGCACCGGCTGCCGCTTGGCGAAGAGCGAGCTGCGGACGTAGCTGCGCAGCGACCACAGCCCGACGAAGGCGCTGGCCGCCGCAGCCGGGGTGTGAAACCAGACACGCAGCACGCCCGCCACCACCACCACGATGACGCCGGCCAGCAGCACGGCGCCGGAGCCGAACGTGACGTCATAGGCATAGGCGCCGCGTCGCGGCGCTCGCAGCGGCACGTAGAGGTTCGCCGGCATGCCGCAGAGCGAGCGCACATAGGTCAGCGCCAGGCCGCCGAGCAGCAGCACGAAGGCGAAGATGCCGTAGTCGCGCGCCGGCAGCAGCCGGACGAGCACGATGTTGAGCCCGAAATGAAACAGGCTCTGCGCGACCTCGCCGCCGAGCATCACGCCGAAGCGGCGCAGGGCGCGGGCGCCGATCAAGGCCGACCCATCTCGACGGAGGCCGTGGACCGCGGTCCCGCCGGATCGCCGCACCGCGCCAGGATCGGCGCCATCACGGCCGCCATCTGGCCGCGCGTCGCCGCGGGGCTGAACATCGCCTCATAGCGCTGCCGCGCCGCGGCGCCGAGATCGCGCCAGGCGGCAGGATTCCGGACGACCTCGGCGAGCGTCGTCGCCAGGGCCGCCGGATCGTCGGGCCGTACGAGCCAGCCGGTGCGGCCATCCTCGACGACTTCCTTCAGGCCGCCGATCGCCGAGGCCACCACCGGGCGGCCGAACGCCATGGCCTCGATGGCGACGCGACCGAGCGACTCGGGCAAGCGGGACGGCACCGCGACGACGTCGGCCCAGCGGAACAGGGATGCGGGATCGTCCACGAAGGCCGACAGGCGCACATGTCGATCGAGCCCGCGCTCGGCCACGAACGCCGCGAGCGCCGCTTCGCGCCCGGCGTCCTCGAAGGCATTGCCGACGATCCTGAGCTCGATCCGCTCCGCCATCTCCCACGGCAGCCGGCACAGGGCCTCGACCATCACCTCCTGGCCCTTGATGCGGCTGATCCGGCCGAGCATCAGGACGCGCAGCGGCCGCGTCCCGTCATAGGTCGTGGGTTCGGGCGCGGCCGGCCCGGCGACGCCGTTGTAGATCACATGGCTCGGGCGCTCCGGCGGCAGCGCGAAGGCCTCGCGCGTCGCCCGGGAGTTGAACACGATCGTGGCTCCGCTCCACAGCAGCAGGGCGCGCAGGCCCTGGAGGATGCGCCCTTCCGGAATCTCGTGCACATGGACGATCGCCCGATGGGGGAAGAACCGCGCCATCAGGAGATGGTCGGCCACCACCGAGGTGTTGATGTAGACGAGATCGCTGCGCGCGAAGCGCGCCCGCGCCCGCATGAGGGCCGCCGGCAAGGCTACGGGCGCGGTCGCTGCGATCCTCCGGAGCCCGCGCCGGCGCAGGATCAGGAGCGGTTCGATGCGGATGTCGGCGAGGCCGGCGAGCGCCGCCACGATCGGCCCTTGCCGCGGCAGCACGGCCTCGATCTCCGCCTGCGGATGCGAGGCGCGTATCGCCGCCACGGTTTCCACGAAGCTTCGGTCGGAGCCATAGAGTTCGTAACCTTGATGAATACAGTTAATCCGCATTAGCGCGTTTTCTCGCACCGCCAAAAACTATCCATTCAACAGTTTAACACGCGGCGACCGGTCTGTAACCGACGACGGCTGGTCTATACGCCATAGTAGTAAATGGACAATAGGGTCTGGCTCGCTCTATTGGTGCGGATGAACGCGCATGGCCATCGGAAACCCGTCTCTGCTGATTTTAGGAACGCGGGGGATACCGGCCGCGCATGGCGGCTTCGAGACGTTCGCCGAGCGGCTGGCGCTATTCCTCGTGGCGCGTGGCTGGAGCGTCACCGTCTATTGCCAGAAGGACGTCGCCGAAGTCGCCGACCGCATCACGGTCGATCGGTACGGGGACATCGAGCGCATCACCGTCGAGGTCGCGGCGCCGGGGCCACGCGGCACGCTGGAATTCGACTGGCATTCGATCCTCGATGCCGCGCGCCGGCCGGGCGTCTGCCTGGTGCTCGGCTACAACAGCGCCGTCATGCTGCCCGTGCTGCGCCTCTTCGGCCGCAAGATCGTCACCAACATGGACGGCGTCGAATGGCAGCGCCCCAAATGGAGCCTGCCGGTGCGGGCCTGGTTCTTCGTCAACGAATGGATCGCGGCCTGGAGCTCGCACCGCCTCGTCGCCGATCATCCGGGCATCGCCGATCATCTGGCGACGCGGCGACCCCGCGCCGCGACCGTGATGATCCCCTATGGGGCCGATCCGGTCCTCGAGGCGCCGGACACGCCGATCCGCGCGCTCGGCCTGGCGCCGGACCGTTATCTCGTCTCGATCGCCCGCATCGAGCCCGACAACAATATCGCCCTCCTGGTCGAAGCGTTCTCGCGCCGACCGCGCGGCATGAAGCTGGTCGTGCTCGGCGCGCTCGACGACAGCCGCCCCTATCATCGCGCCGTCAAGGCCGCGGCGGGACCCGAGGTGGTGTTCACCGGCGGCATCTACGTGCCGGAGACCTTGCGGGCGCTGCGCTTCCACGCCCGCGCCTATCTGCACGGGCATACGGTCGGCGGCACCAATCCGTCGCTCGTCGAGGCGCTCTGGGCCGGCAACGCGGTCATCGCCCACGACAACCCGTTCAACCGCTGGACGGCGGGGGACGCCGGCCTGTTCTTCAAGACCGTAGACGATTGCGACCGGCTGATCGGCGAGGTGCTGGAACAGGACGATCTCGTCACACGGTTGCGGGCCGCGGCACGCCGGCAGGCGGCCGTCGAGTTCGAATGGGACCACATCCTCAAGGCCTACGAGCGCGAGCTCCTGGCCTTTTCGGATGTCCCCGCGCCGGCACCCCTGAGGTCGCTCACCGAAGACGGCGCGCGGTGAGCCGCTGGTCGCGCCGCGCCGTCCTCGGCTCGGCCCTCGCGCTGGCGGCTCCGGGCCGGCTCGCCGCGGCGCAAGCCCCGGTGCCCGAACCGCTCGACCTGCGGCGCGGCGTCAGCGCCTGGCCCTGGTTCGCGCTGACGCGCGAATATCCGGCGCCCCGCACCGACTATGCCTGGCCGCCGTTCGAGCTCGACCGGCCGGTGCCGCGCGCGGCCGACCTGCGCCGCCTGCGCGAGGCGGGCTTCGACTTCATCCGCCTGCCGGTCGATCCAGGGCCGTTCCTGTCCTTCGCGGGCAAGGATCACGACCGGTTGATGGCCTCGCTCGCCCGAGCCGTGGAAGCCGTCCTCGCGGCCGGCCTCAAGCTCGTCGTCAACATCCAGGCCAACGCGGCGACCCATTTCTGGACCCCCGAGCGCCTCTACGGCGACGTCGATGCGCCCGGCTGGGCTGCCTACAAGGGCTTCGCCGCCGAGGTCGCCGGCAGCCTGGTCCGATTCGATGCCGCGCGCGTGGCGCTCGAACCGGTCAACGAGCCGCCGCAGAGCTGCCCTTCCACGGTCTGGCGCGACATGCAGGTGGCGCTGCTCGATGCCGCCCGGCTGGCCGCGCCCGCGCTGACGCTGGTGGCGGCGGGGGCCTGCGGCAGCATGATCGCCGGCCTCGTCGAGATGGACCCGGCGACGGTCGCGCGGTTCGCGCCGCTGCTCTTCACCTTCCACTTCTACGAACCCTACCTGTTCTCGCACCAGGGCGCGCCATGGATGCGCGAGCCGGTCTATCGGGCGTTGAACGACGTGCCCTGGCCGGGCTCGGCCGGGACGCTCGAGGAGACGCTTGCCGCCGTCCGCCGCCGCATGGCGAGCGACAGCGAGACCTCGCCCGAGGCCAAGCGTCAGGCTTATGCCGAGACCGAGCGCGTGCTCGGCGTCTATTTCGCGGCGCAGCCGGACCGGCGCTTCATCGAAGGCTACCTCGCCAAGATCACCGCCTGGGGGCAGCGCAACGGCGTGCCGCCCCGGCACATCCTGATGGGCGAGTTCGGGGCGCTGCGGACCGACAAGACCTACGTGGCCTCCGGCGCCGCCGACCGGGCACGCTACATCCACGACGTCAGGTCGAGCGCCGAGGCCGCGGGCTTCCCCTGGGCCGTCTGGACGCTCTTCGGCGGCATGGGCCTGATGGACGACGACACCCGGCGCCTCGATCCGGCGATGATCGCCGCCCTCGGCCTCAGGATGCCGACCGGTTGAGGGCCGTCGCCCCGGGGGCAGCGATCTCGTCGCTCCAATCCTGATCTTCTCGATCCTCCTCCGCCGTTATATCGTGCGCGGCCTATCGGCGGGAGCGATGAAATGAGCCACGACGACGCCTCGCGCGCTCCGGCCCCCTTCGCGATGGGCCTCGGTTGGCCGGAAGGGCCGGCGGTGCGGCCGGACGGCAGCCTCCTGCTCGTCGAGAGCTATCGCAGCCAGGTGACCGCGATCGGCCCCGACGGAGGGGCGACGTGCTTTGCCTATGTCGCGGGTGCCCCCAATTCCTGCGTGCTCGGCAGCGACGGCTATGTCTACGTCTGCCAGAACGGCGGCACCACCGGCCCCTGGCGCGCCGCCGAGATGACGTTGCCCTCCATCCAGCGCATCCGCGAAGGCGGCGAGGCCGAGATCCTGCTGAGCGAGGTCTCGGGCATCCCGCTCAACGGCCCCAACGACCTCGTCTTCGCGGCCGACGGCCGCCTGATCTTCACCGATCCCGGCACCTATAATCCCGCGGCGCCCGACCCGAGCCGCATATTCGTGCTGGAGCCGGACGGCCGCGCCGCAATCCTCGTCGACTTCCCCGAGCCCGTGTTCCCGAACGGGGTCGCGGTCGAGGCCGACGGCTCCGTCGTGTGGGATGAATCCTATACCGGCCGGGTGCGGCGACGGCGGCCCGACGGCGCCCTCGAGGACCTGGGGCGGCTGCCGGGTGCCAATCCGATTCCGGATGGCCTCAAGGTCGGTGCCGACGGCCGCCTCTACGTCACCGACGTGGTGGCGGGCGGCATCCATGTGCTCGAGCCCGACGGGACGCCCGAGCGCTTCATCGCCTGCGGCACGGCTACGACCAACCGCGTCTTCGCCGGCGACACGCTGTGGGTCACCAATGCCGGCGTGCTGGCGACCGGCACCGAGCCGTCCTTCGCGGGCACGCTGGTGCGCCTGCACGTGCCGGGAGGTGGCGGTCCGACCTATCGGGGCCGCATCGGCACGGGGGCTCGACGATGAGCGTCATGCCGCCGAAGGCCGAAGGCCATGCCCCTCCCGCCATTTCGTCGGCGGGATCGGGTCGCGACCGCGGCACGCCGGCGCGCCGGGATCCGTTCAGGTCGCTCTTCAACATCGCGCAAACCCGCGCGGCGGCCCGGATCGTGCTGCCGGCGCCGGTGTTCGACTTCGCCGACGGTGGCGCCGAGGACGAGCGCACGCTGCGCCGCAACGCCGAAGCCTTCGGCGACGTCGACCTTCTGCCGCGTCCGCTGAACGGCGCCGCGACCCGTGACCTCTCCGTCGATCTGTTCGGCCGGCGGCTGTCGATGCCGCTCGCCATCGCGCCGACGGGGCTCGCCGGCCTGTTCTGGCCGGACGGAGAACGCGCCGCCGCCCGCGCCGCGGCCGCGGCCGGCATTCCCTATTGCGCCAGTCATGCCTCGGTCTGCACCCTCGAGGACATCGCCGGGACGGGCGCCGACCCGCGCTGGATGCAGGTCTTCGTCTATACCGATCGGGGATTTACCCGCGCGATGGTCGAACGGGCCCAAGCCGCGACCTTTTCCGCCCTGGTGCTCACCATCGACAACCAGATGCTCGGCAATCGCGAGCGCGACATCCGCAACGGCTTCACCATCCCGCCCCGCTTCGGCCTCGCCGGCACGCTCGCGGCGGCGGCGAAAATGCCCTGGCTCATGCGCATGCGCACGACGCTGCCGCGCCTGACCTTCGGCAATTACCTCGGCCTCGGCACCACGATGGACATCGGCGCGCTGGCGAGCCGCATGGCGGGCCTGCTCGATCCGGGCCTTTGCTGGGCCGACGTCGACTGGCTGCGCGGCCTCTGGCGCGGGCCGTTGCTGCTCAAGGGCGTGCTCCATCCGGCCGAGGCGGCCGAGGCGGTGGCGCGCGGGATCGACGGGATCATCGTGTCGAACCATGGTGGACGCCAGCTCGACGGGGCGAGCGCCGCCTTCGACGCCCTTCCGGCCGTCCTCGACGCCGTCGGCGGGCGCATTCCGGTGCTGATGGACGGCGGAGTGCGGCGGGGCAGCGACATCGTCAAGGCACTGGCGACCGGCGCGGCCTGCTGCCTGATCGGCCGGCCTCAGCTCTGGGGATTGGCGATCGGCGGGAAGGCCGGCGTCCGCCACGTGCTCGACATCTATCGCCGCGAGATCGACCGGGCGATGGGACTGATGGGCGCGGCGAAGGTCGGCGACCTCGGCCCCCATTGCCTGTCGACGCGACGGTGGTGAGCGGCGAGCTGTCTCGCCGATCGTGACCCGACGCAACGAAAGAGGATATCGATGCGCGAACTTTCCGGAATCATCGTCGTCAGCGGCGCGGCGTCGGGCATCGGCCGCGCCTCGGCCGAGCATTTCGCCGCCTGCGGCGCGACCGTCGTGGCCTGCGACCTCAATGCCGAAGCTTTGTCGACGATCGCGGCGGAGCGCATCCACGCGGTGCCGGCCGATCTCACGCTGGACGCGGATGCCCGCCGCGTCGCGGCCGGGGCCGCGAGCCTCGGGCGCGTGACCGGGCTCATGAATTGCACAGGCCTCGAACTGCACGGCAGCGTGGTCACCACGCCGGAGCCGGAGTGGGACCGCGTGATCGCCGCCAACCTCAAGACGGTCTTCCTGCTCTCGAAACACGTCATTCCCCTGATGATCGCCGGCGGAGGCGGCGCCGTGGTCAACGTGTCCTCGGTGCAGGCGCTGGTGACCCAGCGCGACGTGGCCGCCTACACGGCCTCGAAAGGCGCGGTGATCTCGCTGACGCGTGTCATGGCGGTCGACCACGGGGCGGACAAGATCCGGGTCACCGCCATCTGCCCAGGGACGATCGAGACGCCGCTGGCCCGCTCGGTCGCCACCATGGTCAGCCCCGACGACCCGCAGAAGCAGTTCGACATCTGGGGCGCCAAGCATGCGCTGAACCGCATCGGGCAGCCGATCGAAGTGGCGCGGCTCGCGGCGTTTCTCCTCTCCGACGAAGCGAGCTTCATCACCGGCTCCTATCATCTCGTCGACGGCGGCATGTCGGCGCTGCTTTGAGGCCGCCCGTTTTCCGACACGTCCCAAGACCGGAGCACCCGTCATGATCAAGGACCCGCCGCTGCTCTCGATCCGCCGCCGCTTCCCGCGACCGTCGGCGGAGGTGGTGCGCGCCTTCAAGGGCGTGCCCACGGGCCATCTCGTCGACGCGATGGGTGGACGCGGCTGCCTGCCTCATACGATCCGGCCGCTCTTCCCCGACAAGGCCGAGATGGTCGGCGTGGCGCTCACCTGCCATGCCGGGCCGGCCGACAACCTCGCGCTCTTCGGGACGCTCGGCGTCGCCGAGGCGGGCGACATCATGGTAGCGGCGACCGATGCATTCCTGAGGACGGCGGTGACCGGCGACCTGCTCCTCGGCATGGCCCGCAACCAGGGCATGGTCGGGTTCGTGACGGACGGCCTCGTCCGCGACATCCCGGGGCTCGACGGGGTCGGCATGCCGGTCTTCTGCGCCGGCGTCTGCGCCAATTCGCCGGCCCGCAACGGCCCCGGAACGGTCGGGGTCCCGATCGTCATCGGCGATACGCCGGTCCGCTCGGGCGACATCCTCGTCGGCGACGGCGACGGGGTCGTGGCCGTGCCGCGCGAAGAGGCCGAAGACGTCCTGGGCCGGCTCGTCGCCATCCGCGCCGCGGAGCGCGAGTTCGAAGCGAAGGTCAATGCCGGGATGGGCCTGCCCGATTTCATGCGCGCCATCCTGGCGTCGGACCGGATCGAGCATCTGGATTGACCAGCCGGGCGCGTTGCCTCGGAAGCACCCGAGGTCAGCCCACCGGCGCCAGCCTCAGATGCCGCATGCGGCGCCCGGGCGCGAGCGCCTGGGCGGCCGCCACGATGCCCTGGGCATCAATGCCGAAATGCCGATAGAGGTCGGCGACGCGGCCCGTCTGGCCGAAATGCTCCACGCCGAGCGATCGGGTGCGGCGTCCGTGCACCGCGCCCATCCAGGCCAGCGTCGCCGGATGCCCGTCGATCACCGTGACGAGGCCGCAATGGGAGGGAACGTCGGCGAGAAGCCGCTCGACATGGCTCGTGGCCTGCGGATGGCCCGCCTCCCGGGCGCGCTGGGCCGCCGTCCAGCCGGCGTTGAGCCGGTCGGCCGAGGTGACGGCGAGCAGCCCGACGTCGCGCCGGTCCTCGCCCATCAGCCCAACGGCATCGATGGCCTCCGGCGCCACCGCGCCCGTATTGGCGACGACGATCTCGGCATTGGGCCCCGGCCGGCGCAGCCAATAGGCGCCGTCGATCATGTCGGCGGCGAGCTCCGGCGCGATGGCGCGCCGTGGCTGGTCGACGGCGCGGGTCGAGAGGCGGAAATAGACCGAGCCGCCGGTCGCATCGCGCAGCCATGTAGGCTCGTCGGGCTCGGCCTCGCCCGAGCGCTGGATATAGTCGAAGGCAAAGCGCAGCAGAACGCCGAGCTCGTCGACGAAGGCCGGCTCGAAACAGGCGAGCCCATCCTGCGCCATGCCGATCAGCGGCGTCGCGATCGACTGGTGCGCGCCGCCTTCCGGCGCCAACGTCACCCCGGAGGGCGTCGCCACCAGGATGAAGCGGGCATCCTGGTAGCAGGCGTAGTTCAGCGCATCGAGGCCGCGCTCGATGAAGGGGTCGTAGAGCGTGCCGACGGGCAGCAGCCGGGTCCCGAACACCGAATGGGACAGGCCGAGCGCGGAGAGCATGACGAAGAGGTTCATCTCGGCGATGCCGAGCTCGAAATGCTGCCCGGAGGGCGAAAAGTCCCAGACGAAGGTCGAGGGGATGCGCTCCTTGCGGAACGTGTCGGCCATCTCGGCGCGCGCGAAGAGGCCGCGCCGGTTCACCCAGGCGCCGAGGTTGGTCGAGACCGTCACGTCGGGCGAGGCGGTGACGACGCGACGCGCGAATTCGCCCTCGCCCTTGGCGACCTCGTGCATGAGGAGGCCGAACCCGGCCTGCGTCGACATGACGGGCTGGCTCGCGACGGCGAGGGTTTCCGGCACGGGGACGGGCGCCCCCGCGAGGCGGCGCGACCCGGATCCGAAGAAGGCCACGCCGTCGAGGAAGGCCCGGACCTCCGCCTCCGGCAAGGCCATGCCCTCGAAGGGATCCCATTCGTGACCGGAGCGGATATTCATGCTCTCGCGCAGCGTCTCGATCTGGGCGGGGGTCATGAGACCGGCATGGTTGTCCTTGTGCCCGGCGAGCGGCAGGCCGTGCCCCTTGATCGTATAGGCGATGAAGCAGACGGGCCGGTCGTGCTGCCGCGCCGCCTCGAAGGCGTCGAGGAGCGAGGGCAGGTCATGGCCGCCGAGGTTGCCCATGAGACGGGCCAGGTCCGCGTCCGAGCGGCGCTCGACGAGCGTCGTGACCGCGCCCTGATCGCCGAGATCGTCGAGGAGCCGTTTGCGCCAGGCCGCGCCGCCCTGGAAGGTCAGGGCGGAATAGAGCTGGTTCGGGCAGCGGTCGATCCAGTCGCGCAGATGCGCGCCGCCGGGCTCGGCGAAAGCCTGCTGCATCAAAGTGCCGTGCTTGAGGATCACGACGTCCCAGCCGAAGCCGCGGAACAGGCTTTCGAACCGCTGCCACAGGCCCTCCCGCACCACGGCATCGAGGCTCTGGCGATTGTAGTCGACCACCCACCAGGTGTTGCGCAGCCCGTGCTTCCAGCCCTCCAGCAGGGCCTCGAAGATATTGCCCTCGTCCATCTCGGCATCGCCGATCAGCGCCACCATGCGGCCCTCCGGCCGGTCGGGGGCTGGGGTCTTCGCCCGCAGATAGTCCTGTACCAGGGACGCGAACAGCGTCTGGGCCACGCCGAGCCCCACCGAGCCGGTCGAGAAATCGATGTCGTCGCCGTCCTTGGTGCGCGACGGATAGGATTGCACGCCCTTATAGCCGCGGAAATTTCGCATACGGTCGAGCGGCTGCCGCCCGAACAGATAATGCAGGGCGTGAAAGACCGGGCTCGCATGCGGCTTGACCGCCACCCGGTCCTCGGGCCTGAGCACGGCGCAATAGAGCGCCGTCATGACGGTCGCGAGCGAGGCCGAGGAGGACTGATGGCCGCCGACCTTCATGCCGTCCGGGTTGTCGCGGATATGGTTGGCGTGGTGGATCATCCAGGTCGAGAGCCAGAGCGCCTTGCGTTCGATTTCGGCCAGGATGGGGAGTCGCGGATCGGTCATGACATCGCTTTCGGGTGCAGGCCGATCCTAGACCGCGCCCGAGAGCGAAAGCAGTCAAACTTCGTCGCGATTTCCGGTAGATGTGACGATCGTCGCCACGAATCCGTCTCAGGAGGACGATCCGTGTCAAAATCGACGCTCGACGCGATCGATCGGAAAATCGTCGCCGCGCTGCAGATCGACGCGCGTCTGACGATGCTGCAGCTTGCCGAACAGGTCGGCCTCTCGCCCTCCCCTTGTGCGCGGCGCGTCCGTCTGCTCGAGGCGGCGGGCATCATTCAGGGCTATGTGGCCGTCATCGGCGAGAAGCAGGTCGGCCTGCCGGTCAGCGTCTTCGCCTCGATCAAGCTCGAACGCCAGCGCGAGGAGGAGCTCGACCGTTTCGCGCGCGCCGTCGCGCAATGGCCCGAGGTGCTCGACTGCTACCTCATGACGGGACAGCGCGACTTCCTGATGCGGATCGTCGTGCGCGACCTCGAAGCCTACGAGCACTTCCTCAAGGACAAGCTGACCCGTCTCGACGGCGTCGCCTCGATCGAATCGAGCTTCGCGCTCGGCCAGGTCAAGCGCTCGAATGCCCTGCCGCTATAGGCTGGCCGGCCCTTGCCGGGCACGGCGGCGATTTCCGTTGATCGGCGGGCCCGCACCATCATAATCCCGACCGACCGGCCTCGCCGCATGAGGCGATGCTCCTCGTCCGCAACGGAACCACAGATCGATGACCACGGCAGCGACGGCAAAACCCCTCATCGCCATGCGGGGCGCCGGCTATTACAGCGACAACACGATCGGCGCCAAGACGGTGATCGACGCGGCGGGGCAGCTCGCCATCGACGCGCTCGCCGCGATGGACCTGTCCGGCAAGCGCCCGTTCGCGATGGCGGATTTCGGCGCGGCGGATGGAGGCACCTCGCTCGATCTCATGCGGCGCCTGATCGCGGCCGTGCGCGCCGCCGAGCCCGACAGGGCGATCACGCTGACCTATACGGACCTGCCCCACAACGACTTCTCGGTGTTGTTCCGCCGTCTGCACGGCCTCATCGGTTCGGCGGACGCGTCGCCCCTGGCGGGGCAGCCGAACCTCTACACATTCGCCAGCGGCACGAGCTTCCACCGCCAGATCTTTCCGGACGGCAGCCTCGCCTTCGGCTTCTCGGCGACCGCCATGCATTGGCTGAGCGCCCGGCCGGGGCCGATCGCCGATCACGTCCAGGCGGTCGGCGCGACGGAGCCGGAGCGCAGCCTCTATCGCGAGCAGGCGCGGCGGGATTGGGAGACGATCCTGCTGGCCCGCGCCCGGGAGCTCGAACCGGACGGCAGGCTCGTGCTCGCCAATTTCTGCAAGGATCCGGAGGGCCGCTACCTCGGCGGGACGGGCGGCGTCGACATGTTCGACACCTTCGCCAAGCATTGGCGGGCCCTGGCCGCGAGCGGCGCCATCACGCCGGCCGAATATCGCGCCGGGACGCTGCCGCAATTCTACCGGACGGTCGAGGAGTTCACGGCGCCGTTCGACGACCCGTCCTCGCCCGTGCGGCGCGCCGGCCTGCGGCTCGATCATGTCTCGACCCGCGTCACGCCATGCCCTTATGCAGCCGATTTTCGTCGGCACGGGGACCCCGACCGCTTCGCCCGATCCTATATCCCGACCCTGCGGTCATGGACCGAGAGCACCTTCCTGAGCGCGCTCGATCCGGCGCGCAGCCTCGACGAGCGCCAGGCTCTCATCGATCGGTTCTATGCGGCCTATCAGGCGGAGGTGGCCGGCTCTCCGGAAGGGCATGGCATGGACTACGTCCACTGCTTCCTGGCCATCACCAAGCAGCCGACCGAGCGGCAGCCGTGACGTCGATATCGCTGAGCCGGGCCGAGATCGTCGCCGACACGCAGCGTGCGCTCGTGGCCAGCGGCGCATTGCCGGAGAATGCCCGCCCGGTCGCGGAGGCGACGGCGGCAGCGGAATTCTCCGGCATGCCGTCGCACGGGCTGCTCTACGTGCCGATCTATTGCGAGCATCTCGCCGTCGGCAAGGTCGACGGACGCGCCGTGCCGCGCGTCGACGTCGCCAAGCCGGCGCTGCTGGTGGCGGATGCGGGCGCGGGCTTCGCCCATCCGGCGATCGCGCTTGGCTTCGAGCGGCTGATCCCGCTGGCGCGCGAAATGGGGATCGCGGCGCTCGCGGTGCGCGATTCCTACAATTGCGGGCTGCTCGGCCACCATACCGACCGGCTGGCCGCGGCAGGCCTCATCGGCATCGGCTTCACCAACGCGCCCGCCTCGATCGCGCCGGCCGGCGGTCGGCGGGCCGTCGTCGGCACCAACCCCTTCGCCATCGCGGTGCCGGATCGGGGCGGCGGCGTCGCGCTGTCGATCGACCAGAGCGCCAGCGTCGTCGCCAAGAGCGAGGTGATGAAACGGGCACGGGAGGGGAAGCCCATTCCGGCCGGCTGGGCGCTCGATGCGTCGGGCCAGCCGACGACCGATCCCGCCCTGGCGCTCAAGGGCACGATGGCGCCCCTCGGCGGCCACAAGGGCGTCGGGCTCGGGCTCTTCGTCGAGCTGATGGCCGCCGCCGCCACGGGGGCGACGCTCGGGATCGACGCGAGCCCGTTCTCGGGGCCGGCCGGCGGGCCGCCCCGCACCGGCCAGTTCTTCATCGCCATCGACGCACAGGCGAGCTCGGGCGGCGTCTTCGCCGAGCGGATCGAGCGCCTCTGCGCAGCCTTCGCGGACCAGCCGGGCGCGCGGCTTCCTGGCGCCCGCAAGGCGGCCTTCCTTCGGGACGCGGAGGCCCGGGGGTCCGTCGCGATCGATGCCGACCTGCATGCCAGGATCGTCACGCTCGGCCAGGTGGGCGTGGCGTGACCGCTGCTTGTCATCGTCCGCTGTCATCCCGGACATGGATCCCGGATAGCCGCTGCGCGGCTTCCGGGATGACGGACCGAAACCGGGAGGCGCGCGCCGGCCACGGTCAGTCGTCGTCGACCCTGCCGCCGCCGGCCCCGGCGGTGCGCGAGCGGGCCGACGCCGCCACATAGGTGCGGGCCGCATAGGCACCGATCTCGCGCCAGACGGCGGTCTCGAGCGTGCTGCGTCGCGCGGTTGCCGTGACCCGATGCGCGAGCGGCGGCGCCTCGGCGCCGATTGTCACGGTAACCCGCTCCGGCACGAATAGGCCGAGCTCGCGCAGCGGTCTGTCCGCGCTCATCCCACCGGCCGCGTGCTGGCGGGCGAGCCCGCCGCTCCAGGCGAGGTCGAGCGTCGCGTCGCGGCCGTAGAGCGCGGCGGAGAGGATCGCGAGACCCCAGACCGGCGCGCAGCCCTCGATGATCCATCGTTCCTCGCATCGCGCGCCCGGCAGCAGATCGGCGATCTCAAAGGCGGTCCGCAGGTGCGCCGCGACGTCACCCGACGCGAGCAACCGAAGCAGCGGCGCGCTCCAGTCGAGGCCCCGCTCCGCCATCCACCGCGTGGCCCGGGCGACATCCTCCGCGACGCCCCAGCCGGCACCGGCGCCGCGGGCCGCCTTGAGGCTGATCTGCTCCACCTCGTTGAGCGAAACCGAGAGCATGGGCCGGGTCAGCACGCGGTGCGGCCCGTGGCGTCCGAACCCATCAGGTCGTCAGGGAGCGGCGCGTCGCGGAACAGCGAGATGCGAAGCCACCGATCGGAGCGCGGATCGAAGCGCGTCGCCCCGAAGAAGGCCAGCTTGCAGCGCAGCAGGTCGATCGGCCGCATGGCCTCATCGATCAGGTTGCCGCGGATCTCGGCATAGGGATGGCGGGCCGCGATCTGCACCCGGCGCACGACGTGGCGCAGGTCGGGGCGCTGGACCAGGAACCGCGCCACGAGCATCCGGTCGGGCACCTCGCTCAGGGCGCGGTGAAGCCCGGCCATGTCGCGCCCGAAGGCCAATGGCTGCTCGAGCTCCGCGCCCGTCTCATCCCGCCGCTCGCCGAGCCGCGGCTCGAGCTTTTCGGCGGAGACGTACCAGAAGCGCGCCTGCGCCGCGGGAACGTCATAGTCGATGGCGAGCGCCCAGGCGTAGTTCTCTTCGATCGCGCCGCGCAGGGTCGAGCAATCCGCCGTGCCGTCGATGGCCGTGCCGAGGCGCTCGTCGGCGCTCATGCGATCGGCAAGATCGTCGATGAGCACGCCATGCGGATCGAGGAGGAGCGAGACGACATATTCCTGCGCCTCGGCCGCGAGATGCGCCTCGGCCCATCGGTAGAGGCCGTCCCAGGTCCACGAGTCCCGCTGCGGCACGTCCAGATGGGCGGCGAAGGCCGCGAGATCGGCGTCGAGCTCATGGACGCGGGCGGCGGCGACGGTGTCCTGCGTCGTCCAGCCTGCGACCTCGGCGCGCGCCTCCTGGAGCGCCGAGCGGAACGCCGCCCAGGCCGCGGGAACGACCGCGTCGAGCGAGCGCACGCGCGCCAGCGCGGTCTCCCGCGCCTCCATCCAATGGTGGATGAGGACCGGGTGGCGGACCAGGAAGGGCGCCATGCCGAGGCCAGTGGAATTGCCGACGCCGAGCCGCCGGCGCAACTCGGGCGCGAGCCGCACCGCCCGGGAGTCGCGAGCCGCCGCGCAATGATCGGCGAGATCGACCGTGAAGGTGCGGATCAGCCAGACGGTCAGCATCTCGGCCCGGAACGGACCAGCGAATTCCGGCCGCCCTGCCAGAAGGTCGCGATCCGCGATGCCGAACTTGCCGTTGCCGTAGACGGCCGTGGTGCGCATCAGGTAGCCGACGTCATCGAGCATCCGGGCCTCGGGCTGCCGCCCGTCCGCCAGGATCGCGACGACCGCGTCGAACAGGCGAACGCTCTTGTTGGCGCGCGACAGGATCAGCTCGGTCTCGGTGAAGCGGCCGGCTTCCTGCAAGGGAACCTGCGCGGCCAGCCGGGCGATCGCGGCGTCGTCGGGCATGCCGTCGTAGAGCACGTAGGTCGTGTCCCAGGCCTCGGCGATGACACGGTCGGTGCGCTGCTCCGGCGCAAGCTCCTGCGAGAAGGCGACGAGGCCGTAGCAACGCTCGGGCGTGTCGACCCGGTAGACCGCATGGCCGAACCCTCGGGCGTCGATCTCCCAGACGGGCCGCGTCACGCGCCAGCCTTCCCGTTCGACGCGGCGCAGCATGGCGCGGGCGAAGCTCAGCCGGGTCGCATGCATGGCGCCCATCCGCTCGAGCCGCATTACCATGTCGGGCGGGCGCAGCCCGACCGGCGGCAGAGACGGAAGGTCGGCGAGGGTGGTCCTCATGATGCAACCTCGCGACGCGACGGTTCGGGCCGGAAGGCCTGGCCCAGGAAGCGATACCAGTTTCCGCCGAGCACCGCCGCGACATCGTCGGACGAGAAGCCGGCACCCCGCAGGCCCTCGGCGAGACGGGGAAAGTCGCGGTTGTCGCGGAACCAGGCGGGCTGAGGCGGAAAGGCGACCGGCGCCGGATCGGGACGCGTCCACCGGCCTTCCCGCATCCAGCGCACCACCTCGTCGGGCTGGTCCTGGCAGAGGTCCGAGCCGATGCCGAGATTGCCGATGCCGATGAGTCCCGCGGTCTCGGCCGCCATGGCGCAGAAGTCCGCCAGCGTCGTCTCGGAGCCGTCCCTGAGATGATGGGGGTAGAGCGACAGGCCGAGCATGCCGCCGCCTTGCGCCAAAGCATCGAGGACAAGGCGCGACAGGTTGCGGCCGGTCGCTCGCCAGGAGGCCGGATTGGCATGGGTGATGGCAATGGGGCGCGACGAGGCGGCGATGGCGTCGAGCGTGGTGCGCTCGCCGCCATGCGACAGGTCGATCACCATGCCGAGCCGGTTCATCTCGCGCACGACCGCGCGGCCCATGCGGGTGAGCCCGCCGTCCTGCGGCTCCTGCCAGCCAGCGCCGAGCAGCGACTGGTTGTTGTAGGTGAGCTGCATGACGCGAAGCCCGAGCATGTGCAGCACCTCGACGAGACCGAGATCGTCCTCGATCGGCAGCGGATTCTGCAGCCCGAAGACGATGGCGGTCCGCCCGGTCGCGCGGGCAAGGTCGATATCCGCGATCGTCCGCCCCGGGAGGATGAGATCCTCGTGGTCCCGGAAGCGCCAGTTCCAGTCGACGATATGCTCGACCGTCTTGCGGAAGCTCTCGTGATAGGCGACCGTCACATGCACCGCCGTCATGCCGGCCTCGTGCATTTCTTCGAAGATGGCGCGCGACCAGCGGCAGAACTGCAGGCCGTCGATCAGCGGCGGTCGGTCGATGACGTTCGGCGTCTCGGTCATGCTTTCCTGCTCGACGGCGTGGCGGCACGGTTCCCAGAGTCTTAAGCTGCCAAGACGGCTCCGTTCAAGCGACCCGATCGGTGGGCAGTGTCTCAGTTTGAAATTTGACGCCAGATTCCGGCGACGGCACACTCCGAGTCGCAAATTAGGGAGGCTTGCGATGCGTTGGTGTCGAATCGCCGCTTGTTCCGCTTCTCTGCTTTTCGCTCATCCGGCCCTTGCTCAGGTGCAAGGACTCCGTGATTGCTCTCAAAAGTTCCTCGCACTTTGGCTGTGGAATCGAGACGGAGCGATGAAGCAGATGCCGAAGCGGCCCTGCCGCATGTACGGCGAAACGGGCCAGTACGTGTGCGACAAGGGCGGGTGCCGACGACCCTAGGCGCGCTTCTTGTATGGCCCACGCTTCGCGGCCGGTTTTGCGTGGTGCGCCTCAACCATCTCCGCAATGTCATCCCACGACAGGAGCTTATCGGAAACGCCGGCCGCCATGGCCGGGCTCACCCGGAGTGTCTTGTGGATGCGAGCGAAGTTGTACCAGACCGCATAGAGCGCGACCATATGGGAGTGGTTCTCGAACTTCTTCGAGAAGGCGTTCGTCAGCCGAGTGAAGCGTCGATTGTGCATCCGCATGGTGAGGTTTGCGCGCTCGACGTAGCTGGTCGACACGTGGTCGTAATCGGGCTTGCCCTCGATCCGGTTCTTCTTGATGCCGGTGCAGTCGGCTGGGCTGTAGCGACCCTTCGCTGACTCGGGCGAGGCGCCGTAGATCTTCACGAGCTGCGCATAGTCCACGTCGCAGCCGAAGGCGCCCTCGATGGCTTCCAGATAGGCCTTGTGGCCGTCCGTGGTCATCTGAACGCGATTGGCGAGGCGCTTCGCCACGTCGTCCATGAACCACATGGCGCACTCGCTGTCCCGGCCGCCGACGAAGTGCGAGACGATCAGCTTGGAGTCCGCGTCCAGGGCCGTCCAGGTCCAGGTATCGCCAGCTCCGTCCGGCGCCGCCTTCGCGTCGGCCACGTTCTTCGCCTTGGCGTAGGTGAAGGACCAGATCTCGTCGCACTGGATGCGCTTGGCTTTCACGCCTCGCACCTTGTCGTCATGGAAGGCGGCGCAGGCCTTGCCGGCATCGACCAGCAGCTTTGATACGGTGTTGATGCTGGCGCCCGTGATCCGTTCGACCGAGCGCATGGACGATCCTTCGCAAAGGAGGGTGAGGATCTGAGCGCGCTTGGCGAGAGGGAGCTTGTTCATGCCGAGCATGATATGAACTTTCATCCTTAGCGTCAAGCATCAATTGTAAGGTCCGCTATTAGGTCATACTGGTGACCGCGCGGCACCGCTTCAGGGAAAGCTCGATAGAACAGGCGGTCAAAGTCCGCCTTGTCCCTGGCGCTGCTGCCTATGCCAATGACCTGCCAGAGGTGCTGACGGAGAGCCGGCAACCCCACAAGTTCGGTCAGGAACTGTGTCATTTTGTAGCGCCTGCCGCCACCGGCATAGACGACTGGGTTTTGCTCGTCTAAGGACGACAATATCGCACCATTGCTGTTAGCAAGAGGATGATAGATATACTTTCGCGTAAATTTGCCAAAGAACTGAGGATGCCTGAAAGACTTTGGATCTTTCCTCCTGAGATTATATAGATGATAGATCATATCAGCAAAGCGATCCGGAAATTCCTTTTCCCACTGCCTGAACTCAGAACTTACAAATTCCTTCCACTGCTGAAGGTATTCCTCGCGTATAGCGTCGTGAATGTATCCTGTTGCAGTATCAACAAGGTATATGATGCCCATCTTTGCACTGGAGCGGATAATGATTTCCGCCTGTATCGCCAAGAACTGCTGTGAGGAGTCCAAAAGTCTCTTATTTTTAGCTTCAATTATTGCGTCGCAGACCTCAATAAGGACTTCCGCCTCATAGCCATCGGCAGTTCCGCCCATGCCATCCGAATCGGTATCTAACCGGCTGAAAAATATGGGATTATCAATCTTTTCCCATAAAGAATCGCTGATTGCGGATCGTAGACCAGGACGCGTTACCGACCGCAAAAAGGCGTTGCCGCCTTTTGATTTGAGATTAAGGGCACGAGCCATTGCCGCCTTTGCGATGACACGCCGCTTATCCGCGAGGTTGTAAACCTCGATTTCGACGTCGCCGATTGGCAGTTTGCCCTGATGGGTAACCCTGGGAAGGCCGCTCGGGTCGGAGATCTTGGCCCACCTGGCCCGCGCCGCATTGCGAGCAATCTCGCGCCGATCTTCGGAAGAAAGATATCTTGCTCGAGCTTTGCCGCCCATACTTTGAGGAGTGCGAGGCATCCTACGCTCCCATGCTTGCTGATCCTTTTCACTACCATGCTTGCTGTCATCCAGCAAGCATGGTAGTGACGACAAAGGCTGATCTGCTTGCTGGTCGTAAACACATGGTCGCAATCACAAATTTCTATCTCGACGATTCGGGTACGCGCCATCCTAGCCATTCCGTCGGCAAAAGGGCTGAACACGGGTACGACTGGTTCGCCCATGGCGGAATCCTCATCAACGAGGAAGACGAGCAGCTCGCGCGCGACCTTCATTCGGCTTTCTGCTTACGGTGGGGCATAGTGGGCCCTCTCCATTCGTCGGAGATCAGATCTAAGAATGAGAGCTTTGCGTGGATTAGGTCTCTTGGGAAGCCCGCACAGCAGGAGTTTTATGAGTCTCTCTATCAATTCATGCGCGAGGCACCTGTCATCGGTCTGGCTTGTGTAGTCGACCGACCTGGGTACTGCCGCCGTTATATGGAAATATACCAGCAGAGCCCTTGGCTGCTATGCAAAACCGCATTCAGTGTAGTGGTTGAGCGAGCCGCTAAACACGCTAGGACATTTGATCGACGACTACGCGTTGCTCCAGAGCGTTGCAACAAAAGAGAGGATGGCTTGCTGAGAAACTACTACGACGCTCTTAAAGCGGCCGGAATGCCGTTTGCTATACAAACGTCGGATAAATATGCTCCGCTGGATGCGTCTCAGTTCGCCGAAACTCTCTACGAGTTCAAGCCAAAGGCGAAAAGCTCGCCAATGGCCCAGATCGCCGATCTCTTTCTTTGGCCGATATGCATGGGCGGCTACCACGCTAGCAATCGGCCCTACGCTCGCCTCATGGACGACGGCAAGCTGATCGAATGCAGCTTACCACAAGCTGATTGGCCCACCTTAGGCTCAAAATACAGCTGCTTTGAATCGGTCGCGCGGAAGCCATGACACACAAAAACCCCGCACGTTTCCGCCGGGGTTGTGCGACCGCAAAGGCGATCTCGTGGGCTAGGCCCACCCGCATAATGCAGATTCGGCCTTCTGGGTTCAAGTGGTTGGCGGGTTTTTCCGTCAGCCAGAGTCAATGCGTCGCATAAGAGTCACTTCCTCCACCGCTTCGCCGCCGCAGCCTTCGCAATCTCCGCTCTCCGCTCGGGCGTCATTGCCTTAGCCCGCGCGGCTCCGCCCCTCTTGCCCATGGACACTGCGGCCGGGTCTTTGCCGTCATCGGGCGGCGTGCCTTCCTCGATCTCGCCGGTGGCGATGCGCATGACGTGGACGGCGTTGCCG